>JAGTTR010000005.1 GCA_018223385.1 Oscillospiraceae bacterium Marseille-Q3528 | reverse complement strand
GTATATTCACCAGAAACTTTTAAATTAACATTATTCCAATCCATAGCGATATTTATACCTTTATATTTTTGCGGCAAATTACTTTCTTCATTCATCGCTGGAAGTGGACTTTCTACATGTACTACATTTTCATCTGCAGGGCTTACAAAATCTACCATCAATTGATGCCCCGAAGAAGAATCAATATCCAACAAAGTAATGATAACAGAAAATGTAAACAGTCCTGGTATATATTCAGGAGTTAATGCAGTTAATATTGTCGTAGCACAGGCTCCTTGGCCTTCAATATTCGTTGCTCTAAGACAAAAAATCACATCCGATACATTTGCCATAATTTTTCCTCCATTCCTAAATATGAACTCTGCTTTAACATGGCATAGTAACAATGTTACTATAACCTTTAGTTCCGTTTTAAAACAAATTTAGTAAGTTTATATGGTAAAATATTATAATTAAAAACATATGACGTCGCAAGTTATTAGGCCATTCTGACACATAACTTTCAATTAAATTTTTATGAAAATCTTCAACTATATATTTGTCTTTTACACTAAAAACTAACGTTTCTTATTACCCGTAATATTCATACCTTGAGAAATTTGTTTTTTAACCTCTGGCATCTTCATTGCCTCTGAAATGAGTGTATTCATCATATCACTGCCCAATTGATTTTCAAATTGTTTTTGTTGTAATTCCAGTTGATGTTTATGCTCCAACTCTAATTTATCAATTTCCAGTTTATGCTTTTCTTTTTCATTTTCCAAATCTAACTCATAAGTTTTTTCGAGTTTCCTAATATCTTCTTTACTCTGTCTTCTCGCAACTGCATAGCTTGTAAATCCAGAAATCAAAGCACAAACTACTGAAACTATGTACGGTAAATAATTTTCCATGCAAAATCACCTCGTATCACAAATATTTTTTAGAAACATAGGAACAGATATTACCTGCCCCTATGCTTCTCTTTCCTTTTCTGCTGTTTCAGTTCAAACTGCCGCTGTTTCTCTGCCTCTCGTTGTTCCCGGCTCACAGTCTTGCGCTCAGTTTTCAACTGCTCCTGTTGCAATTTCAAAGCCTGCTGCGATTTTGTACCTATTCCAGTATTCTGTACCTGTTTTCGAACTTCTCGCTGTATCCGTTTTGGATTACGCCCAGTCTCCTTTACATCAGTTGCCACAGCCGGACTAAATCTTAGCTGATAGTATTTTTTCAAGACAAAATCATATACCTCATAGTCTTTTGGTTCCGCCCCAAACGTAATCTTGCATACAGAGAGTTTTCCATCCGATATACATTCAAAAACACCTACCCAAAATGAGTCTTCAAAAAATACTGTCAATCTGCCTGATACTTTGTCCATGACAATTCCTCCTTAAATGATTGTGATGAACAAAGAACGGACGACCCTAAGGAGGGAGGGTTACTTACACCAGATGGTGCGGCCGGGCTACCTACCGACTCTATAAGAGATTATCTCTTACATTGCGTTTTTATCTTTGCCCTTTGATTTTACCACATAATCAACTTATTATCCACAAGAATCAAACCACGAAAGTACTCTAAATGTTTCTTCATCTCTCCCCTCTGTCTATCTTCCTTTTCTGCCTCTGCTTTTGCATTCTCTGTACTTCTTCCAGGCTTTTCTCCTTTTGAACAATCGATTTAACGGTATCTCGTCCTAACACCCGTTCTACCCGGTTAAAATCTCCCAGTCTTTCCTTCAGTGCCCTATTCTCATTCCAAAGTTCCTCTACACGATCTGTAAGAGAATTAACCTTACTCCATGCCCTCTCGTATGACCTCTGCATATCACTAAATCTTCTGGCAAGATCGAGGTAAGCCCGGTATATCGACCGCAGTACTGTCACAATCTTCTTAATCAGCGGCTTTGCCTTTTTCTCTCTATAGGATTTCCCCGTTTCCAGCGTTCCCGCCTCCGGCAATACCTCTTCCGGATCAGCAGTATATTTCTCTGCAAACCGCTCCATCTCTTTTACCATAGGGGCGATCTCCGTCAGCTTTTTCTCATATTGTGCCGCCATTTTCTTTGCCTGTTCTGCCTGCTTATCGGCTTTTTCACGGCTCTCCTGTGCTGAAAAGATATCTTTCTCAACGTTCTCCAACTGATCAAGATATTTTGCATTGACTTCCTGCATGATAACATTGTGCTCTTCTAACTCAGCTTTTTGTTTCTCAAGCGCAGACACTTCTTTTGCCCGTTCTTGTTTTTCAAAATCCAATAGAGACAGATGCTTTTCATGTGTGCCTTTCTGCGCCCACTCAATCCCATGCTCCAGCATAATTGAGGCAAGCTGCTGCTTTTCAGCCACCACCCACTGATTTAATTCTGTCTCACGTCTTGTTCCACCTTTAAAACCAAGGGCTGACAATGCCTGTTTCAAAGATACTCTCGTATCCAGCCCACGTTTACTTCCAGTTGTATATGGCACAAAATCTATATGCAGATGGGGCGTTGCCTCGTCCATATGGAGATGAGCCGAGAACACCCTTAATGTAGGATTTCTTCTCTGGAAATCCTGCATATATTCACCCAGTATCTTT
Organism: Oscillospiraceae bacterium Marseille-Q3528; assembly: GCA_018223385.1. Classification (GTDB taxonomy): domain Bacteria; phylum Bacillota; class Clostridia; order Lachnospirales; family Lachnospiraceae; genus JAGTTR01. The sequence goes on along the minus strand of JAGTTR010000005.1, from coordinate 157,414 downwards.
GCCGCCAGCCGTCCTTCTTCTGTTTCCGCTCCCATTGTATCCCTATCGCCAATCTGCAGAATGATCTCATGAAATGGCTTCTCCTGTTTCCCAGCGCGGATTTTTTCATAATAGTCATCAATCCGGCGGTCGTTCCTCGTCTGTTTTTCATTATAACGGGCTAAAGCTTCATCAAATAATTCATGATAAACGTCTTTGATATTTTCATTGCAGTATTCCACATTCAGATAACTTCTCTCTGGATCTGTATTCTTCGCATGGAATTTTCTGCTGTTATGGTTGACAGAACCTTTCCCTGTCATAAAACTGATCGTTCTCTTCAATAACTCTCCTCTCTCCCTGTTCGGGTGTAATCAGCGCCGGATACGGCGCATAGGCTTTGTTACTTTCGCCGAAAGTAACGTAAAAGCACTTTTGACAGCCGTTCCGTCCATCAAAAGCTGCCTTTGCGCCCTCCGGGGGGGCAAGACGTCCGGGGGACGTCTGTTCTGCACCGACCGAAGCGGAGCGTAGACCTTTTCCGTCCTATGGACGGAGCGGCTGTTCCTGCCGCCCTGCTCCCGCTGCTATCGCTTTTCGTATTGCGGATACCACATTTGCCACTGTGCTTTCCTCCCATCCTGAAAGCCATACCAACGTCCGCATTTCTCCTTTTGTCAGTTCAATCTCTCCAAAAATTTCATTGAGCATAGCAATCTGTCTCGTCTCCATCTCATAAAATTTTTCATTGACATTCCGTGCTCCACGTTCCGGCTGGATAATCATAAAATCCCTCCTTCCGCCTTGTCCGCTATCACAGGAGCGTGCCACGCTCCTGTCTTATATCATCAAAGAAAACTTTACCAGCGGAAACTGTTCGGTATCCCCCGCCTGTCCAGATATTCCTGCCGAGCTTTCTCCCGTTCTTCCTCTGTTGGCGCAGTCTTAGACTTCCCATATAACTCACGTAACACCAGTGCATCCAGTTTTTTCTCCAATCCTATCTTTATCTCACCCTCATGGCTGTTGTCCTCCATCAGATGATAATGAATCAGTTGTACAAACAATTCCTGCGGTATCTGTACCTGTTTCATCCAAATCTCCTTTCAAGGTGGCAACATTACCCATTCCTAGAGAAATGGTAATCTTGCCATGTTGATTTATTGTTCCGGCAATACCCACGACCAGTGTCCGCCGGGTTTTATCGACTGGATGCCTAGAGCCTTCTTCGCATTCCAGAGTGTTTTCCCTTTAATGCCACGCCTTGCCGCCTCTTTAAGGATTACATTTTGTTCAACTGCCCCTTCCGCCAATATCTCCAGCAGGAACTCTTTCGCCTCTTTTATTTTCTGTCCACGGTTATTGCCGTTCAGCAGATCGTCCGCACTGATGTCATATTCCCCGCTCCACTCAAATCCGTTTTCTTTGTCCAAACGGAAGGCGATTGATTTTCCCTCTGGTGCAAGGGAGCTTTTTACATGGCAAACTACTCTTGTTTCCGGCTCGTTCTTCACACGCCCTACGATCAGAACGCTCCTTGCCGCAGCCTGAAAGTCAATGGAGCCAAGCCCCCTGTATGAAGATTTTCCGGTGCTGTTCTTGTTCATATGACCAATCAGGACAATCGCACAGTGATATTTTTCCGCCAGCACAGATACCCGTTTTATCAGTGGACGGATTTCATTTGCCCGGTGCATGTCTACTTCCGCTCCAAGAAAACTCTGAATCGGATCTAAGACTACAAGACGGGCGTCTGTCTGCTGGATTGCCTGTTCCAGACGTTCATCTAACATTGTCAACGGCTGTTCACTATCATCAATGACAAGCACTTTGGAACAGTCTGCCCCTGCCGCCAGAAGACGGGGCTTTATAGTATCTCCCAGCCCGTCTTCTGCAGTCTGGTAGATCACATTGACTGGCTCGTCTGCCTTTTCTGCGGGTTCTTCCTCTCCGTCTTTTATCGGCAGCACAGGCTCGCCTTTTGTCAGCTTTGCTATGATCTGTAACACCATTGTTGTTTTCCCCTCTCCAGGATCTCCCTGTATGATTGTGACTTTCCCATACGGGATGAATGGATAGAGCAGCCATTCCACCTGCTCTACCGCTACGTTTTCCATGTTAATCAATCGTAGTTCAGTTTTTGATTTTTTATTCTGCATTTCAACCTCCCACTGTAAAAAATGATTGTCACAAATGGGAACCTCTGTTATACTCGTATTGTGATAGTTGATAACAGAAATTTCCCAGTTATCACAGCCCTAACAGTTGCCGCTGTCGGGGCTTTTTTCTTTGTCCTGCCACAGGTAACTTGCGCCATCCAGCAGCCAGATAATCGCCTTCAGCATATCCAAGCAGTCATTTTTCATGTCCTGCAATCCTTCTTCTGACAGTGTTATTTCTGCCTGTTCAAACTGATCTGTCACTTCACGAATATTTGTCTGCATAATCTTTAATTCCTCTACCAACCGATAGATCAGCTCTTTCTTTCCAACTACGCATACCCGGTTATAAATACAGGAACGTACAAAATAATCTCTTTTTGACATTCCACTTGCTAAAATCTTTGCTTCAATTTCTTCTCTTTCTCTGGTTGAAATCCGAAAGCTGATTGTCGGATACTTATGAACTCCGCTCATTCCTCGTCCTCCTTGTTATTTTCAATTTCCAGTCTGTCCGCAAGTTCTCCCTGTTTGTTGGGATATAAATGCGAATAGGTGTTTAGCGTGGTTTCAATTTTCTCATGCCCCAGCCGATCCGCAATCGCCAATGGAGTAAAGCCCATTTCCACAAGTAGAGAAGCATGTGAGTGGCGTAAATCATGCAGCCTTATCCGCTTTACACCGGAAGCCTTAATCCCTCTGATAATTTCATGTTCCATATAAGACTTTGTAAATCGGAACATTCTCTCATCCGCCATAATCCCGTATAGATGAGACATATAATCCCGTAATTCTTCTGCAAGAAATGGCGGTATCGTCACGATACGTTTGCTTTTTGGAGTCTTGGGTGGTGTGATAATATCCCTGCCGTCCAGACGCTGATATGATTTATTGATTGAAATTGTGCGTTTTTCCAAATCAATATCGTTATAGGTCAACGCAAGTAATTCTCCAATCCTCATGCCTGTCCAGTAAAGAAGTAGAAAAGCCATCCTTGCTTCCGGCTTATCTTCTACAGTTGCAAGAAATCGTTTAAACTCCTGCTTCGTCCAGAACTGTCTTTCTCCGGCGCAGCTTTTCCCTATGCTTCCAGCCTTTCTGCATGGATTATCCCGCAAATCGTAATATTTTACTGCATAGTTAAAAATAGCAGATAACTGATTGTTTACAGTTTTCAGATAGGTCTGCGAATATCCCTTTTTCATGAGAGCATTTTGCCATGCTCGTACATCCGAAGCCTTAATTTCATTCATCTTCTTATTTTTGAAATAAGGAATAATTTTCAGATCAATGATAAACTTCTTTGTCCTCATGGTATTTTCACGCAGCCGATGTTCCATATCTTCGTAATAAATCTGAACAAAGTTTTCAAAATTGATGTCCAGATTGCGCTGCTGTTGCTGAAGGAAATCTCGCTCCCATTGTTCTGCTTCCGCTTTTGTTCTAAAGCCTCTCTTGTTTTTCTTATGACTCACTCCCTGCCAGTCTTTGTAATAAAACTGACTGCGCCACATCTTACCGTCTCTTGTTGCCGGCATAAAAGACCCCCTCTCTACATTGTTACGGTCAAACCGTAAAACTTTTCTTCAAAATACTTTGTTGGAACTTTGCCGCAGATCGTCCGGTAACCTTTTTCTTTTAATTCTTCGTTTAATCCCCGTATAATCTTATAGGCATAACCTGTTGACACGCCAAGTATCTCCGCTGCTTCTTCCGCTGTTACATACATTTTTCTTGTTTTCTCCATTCAGTGTCCTCCTTATTTTTATTAGGCACATTTGTGCCTTGTTTCATCCTCATTATATAGGCTCTTTTGTGCCTTGTCAATATAGTTCCTAAATTTTTCTTCCCTATTTCGTTTGAATGTGATAGAATACAAATGTCCCTATTATTTATATTCACTCTGAAAGGAGTCACCTTATGACAGTAGGAGAAAAGATTAAAACATTCCGAAACATCCGAGGAATTTCACAGAATATGTTAGGACAACTGGCGGGCATAGACGGAACCACGATCCGTAAATATGAACTGGGCAGCCGTAATCCCAAGCCTGACCAGCTTTTAAAAATTGCAAACGCTTTAGGCGTAAGTATCAATGTTTTTACGGATTTTGATATAGAAACTGCTTCTGATGTGCTTACCTTACTTTTTAAAATGGACGATCAAATAGATATGGAGATTGACGGAAATAAAGATGAGGACGGAAATATCATTCCAGAGACAATCTATATCCGTTTTAAGCACCCGGCAATCAATGACCGACTGGCTAAATTTGCTAAAACAAAGAAATGGCAGGAAAATCTGCTTGCCTCCAAAGACGCATTTCCAAGTGAAGAAGCATTCCAGCAGGAAGTGGCACAGATGAACGAAACCTGTGAGCAAATCAAACAGCATTTAGTTGATACAAATATTGTCGTCAAAAAAGGCGTTTCTGGAATAGATGTAAAAGTATATCCTGAAAAATAATCGTCAAATTCTCTTGACTCTCACGTTGCGTGATATTGTATTCTTTTCTCAAGGAATAACAGATGTGGGCGCTCATTCCTGTTTTTCCCTGTAACGAGAAGAGCTGTTTTGATGAAAAGTATAAGTCAGGTTGCAAAGCTGACTGGCGTCAGCATACGTACACTTCAATACTATGATGAAATCGGACTGCTGAAACCAAGTGAACTCACTGCAGCCGGTTATCGAATGTATGACGATAACACATTGCAGATCTTACAACAAATCTTGTTTTTTAAGGAGCTGGGATTTCCACTAAAAGAAATAAAAGAGATTTTGGAGAAACCAGATTTTGACAGGATTGCTGCTTTTAAAAAGCAAAAAGAACTATTCCTGCTGAAACGGGATCGCCTTGACCGGCTTATACAGCTTCTCGAACGTCTTGAGAAAGGAGAACAATGTATGAGCTTTAAAGAATTTGATCTGTCGGATTACATCAACGCTTTGGAAGATTTCAAATCCAATCAGACCGAAACTGTCATTCAACACTGGGGAAGCATTGAAAATTTTGATATGTTCATCCAGAAAATCAGAGATGATGAAGAACATATGGCAAAACTCGCCATCCAGCAGTTTGGCAGTATTGAAAAATATACCGAAGAAATGAAGCATAATCTGGAGCATTTTTCTGAAATTATGGAGAACTGGTATTCACAGATACCGGAAGAAATGCGGACAGAAGACAAATTTCTTAAGCTGGCTTCTCACAAAGGGGAAGATGTAGCTTCGGAACCGGTTCAAAGCATTGTAGAGGAAATCATAGCCAACGCTCAGGCCACTGCCCCAAAACTTCTGATCGGAGGTGCAGAAAATTATTGCCGGATGATGATCGACACTTATTCTAATGATTATCTTAGCAAAGTATTTGACACAAAACATGGTGCAGGAAGCAGCGAATATATTGTGAAAGCCTTCCGCTATTATTCCGAAAATAACTGCACAGAAAACAATTAGAGCCATTTTAGAGCCAAAAGACATAAATTGACCCCGGAAATGCCCATTTTATCAGCATTTCCGGGGTTCTGTCTGTTACTCAAACTCAATCGTTCCCGGCGGCTTGCTGGTGAGATCATAGAATACTCGATTGACCCCTCTCACCTCATTGATGATCCTGCTCATCACCGTCTGAAGAACTGCGAAGGGAATCTCAGCAGACTCAGCAGTCATAAAGTCGATGGTGTTGACGGCACGCAGTGCCACGGCGTAATCGTAGGTTCTCTCGTCACCCATAACGCCAACGGAACGCATGTTGGTGAGGGCTGCGAAATACTGGTTCGGCATCCATGCGGGAGCGATGCCATGCTCTTTCTTATAGGCTTCCGCTGCTTTATCAACTTCCTCACGGTAGATGTAATCTGCATCCTGTACGATCCGCACTTTTTCTGCATTTACTTCGCCGATGATGCGGATGCCAAGCCCCGGACCGGGGAAGGGCTGACGGAATACCAGTTTCTCCGGGATGCCAAGCTCCAGACCTGCTTTGCGCACTTCGTCTTTGAACAGATCACGAAGGGGCTCGATGATTTCTTTGAAATCAACATTCTTCGGAAGGCCGCCCACATTGTGATGGGATTTGATCACCGCAGATTCTCCGCCAAGACCGCTCTCTACCACATCCGGGTAAATGGTTCCCTGCGCCAGGAAATCCACAGCGCCGATCTTCTTTGCCTCTTCCTCAAAAATACGGATGAATTCTTCGCCGATGATTTTCCGTTTTGCCTCCGGCTCGGTGACACCGGCCAGTTTCTTGTAATATCTCTCCTGTGCGTTGACACGGATAAAATTCAGGTCAAACTGTCCATTGGGGCCAAATACGTTTTCCACTTCGTCGCCTTCATTTTTACGAAGGAGGCCATGATCCACAAATACACAGGTCAGCTGTTTTCCGATGGCCCGGGAAAGAAGGCCCGCTGCAACGGAAGAATCCACACCGCCGGACAGGGCAAGAAGTACCCGGCCGTCTCCGACTTTCTCCCGGATTTCTTTTACTGTATGCTCTACAAAGGCGTCCATCTTCCAGTCGCCTGCACATGCACAGACATTTTTTACGAAGTTATTGATCATCTTCGTGCCTTCTGCGGTGTGAAGTACTTCCGGATGGAACTGGATCGCATACAGCTTCTCTGCCTCATTTTCAGCGGCTGCCACCGGGCAGTCCGCCGTATGGGCTGTGATCTCGAAGCCGGGCGCGATTTTGGAAATGTAGTCAAAATGGCTCATCCAGCAGATGGTCTCAGGAGATACCCCCTCGAATACCTTGGATGTCTTTTTATCAATCAGAACTTTTGTCTTTCCATACTCTCTTACTTCTGCGCGCTCTACTTTTCCGCCAAGCACATGAGACATCAGCTGTGCGCCATAGCAGAGACCGAGCACCGGAATCCCCAGTTTGAAAAGCTCCTCTGTGTAAGTCGGTGAATCCGGCTCATAACAGCTGTTTGGTCCTCCTGTCAGGATAATTCCCTTGGGATGCATTGCTTTGATCTTCTCTATATCGGTTCTGTAAGAATATATTTCGCAGTATACGTTACATTCTCTGACACGTCTGGCAACCAGCTGGTTGTACTGCCCGCCGAAATCAAGCACGATCACCATTTCCTTATTCACGGCAGTTCCTCCTTTGTTTCGTTTTCTCTCACAATTTTTGTGTTGCTCACTGTTTTTTATTATAGTGGAACCCCTCTTTATTTACAAGGGGTTTCCAAAAATTCCGCCCGCCATCCAGACAGACGGCCCAGTTACCCCGCATACCGGAACATGGTTTTCTTCCAGTTGCCCCGAAAATACCGGATGAGGAAAAAGGTCAGGCGGAACACCCAGTCCAGAAGCATGGCCGCGCACACGCCGATGGCACCGTAGCCCATATATTTTCCCAGGATAAATCCGAACAAAATCCGCCCGACGCACATGGACACGATGGAAACGACCATGGTGTAGGCCACATCGTTGCAGGAGCGGAGCATGTTGGGAAAAGTAAACGCCAGCGGCCAGAGAAACAGCGCCGTGATATTATGCATGCTCATGAGGATTTTTGCCAGAGCCATGGTTTCCGGCGAAAGGTTATACATGCGGAAAATCAGCGGCTGGGACAGCAGGATCACAATGATCAGCGACGACATGGTGACATAGGTGATTTTCATCAGCTTTTTCGTGTAATATTTTACCTGCTCCACGTCCCCGGCACCCACACACTGTCCAATGACGGTGATCATGGCAAGGCCCATGGCATTTCCCGGGATACAGCATACATTGTCCACATTGTTTGCCACCGCATTGGCTGCGATCTGCGTTGTGCCAAAGGCAGAGATGATGGACAGCACCACGATCTTTCCCAGATTAAAAAAACAGCTCTCCATGCCGCTGGGCACGCCGATGCCCAGGATCCGGCCGATCATTTTCCGGTCAAAGCGCAGGCAGATTTTCCGGCCTGTATGTACCGGCAGCTTGGGATTGCGAATAAGGAGCAGCATGATGACCGCCGCCACCGCCCGGGAAACCACTGAGGGAATAGCCACGCCCTCCACCTTACAGTGCAGGCCAAAGATAAGGATGGCATTGCCGCTGATGTTGATGATGTTCATCACCAGGGAGGTCAGCATGGAGATCCGGGAATTACCCATGGCCCGAAACAGCGCCGCACAGGAGTTATAAACGGCCACAAACGGGAAAGACAGACTGGTGATCATGAGATAAATTCTGGCATTTTCCATCACATCTGCATCAATTTTTCCAAAAGCCAGCCGAATGATGGGCTCGCCAAAAGCCAGGCAGACCGCCATGGCCATCACACTGATGACTGCGGAGATAAGAATAAGCTGATCTGCGGACTGGCAGGCCGGTTCTTTGCGCTTCTGTCCGATAAACTGAGCGCACACCACCGCGCCGCCGGTACCCAGTGCTGCAAACAGCTGGATACACAGGACATTGATCATGTCCACCAGAGACACCCCGGACACCGCCGCCTCGCCCACATGGGATACCATGACCGTGTCGGCCACGCCCACCGAGATCGCCAGCACCTGCTCGATGACCAGCGGAATGATCAGCTTTTTCAGATCCTGATTTGAAAATCGCAGTTCCAATGTTCTCTTCCTCCTACAGCTCTTCTATATACCAGATATCCTGCATTTTGCGGATTTTTTCCAGCATTTCTTCTTTGGAAACGCCTTTGTCTTCCTCCCCGCGCATGATAAACTGCACGGATGCGCCCACGGCGCTTTCCTCCGTTACCGGCTCCAGAAATACGATCCGCCAGCCGTTTTCCCGCAAGGCACGGACCACCTGACTGAAATGGAAATCTTTCTCGTATTCCATGTAAATCCTGGCATCTGTCGTCAGCTTGACATACTGATCGTCCATCTGGTTCAGCCGTTTCAGCGTAAAATGCAAAACGATGCACATGATGATGGCGCACTCATAAAAGCCCACACCCACAGCCAGCCCCATGGCAGCAGACGCCCAGAGGCCTGCCGCCGTCGTCACGCCCTTGATCTGGTGGCGGCTGTTGAGAATGATCGTACCCGCGCCGATGAAACCGATGCCGCTTACCACCTGGGAGCCGATACGGGCCGGATCGGTATTCTGTCCCAGCACCGTCACCATGTACTGTCCCACCAGCATGGTGCAGGCAGAACCCACGCAGACGAGGATATGGGTACGAAACCCCGCTGCCTCCTGATGTTTTCCCCGCTCATAACCGATGATTCCACCGCAAAACACTGCCAGCACAATACGCAGCGTCAACGACAACAGATTCAGTTCGCGAAGATAAGAAAGCCAGGCCATGTTTTCCATATGCACCCCTCCCGGTCATGCCATTTTCTACCCCCAAGTGTAACGAAAAGAAGACCGTCTGTCAAACAGGAAAGCTGTTTAACATCCAAAAACCCCGGGGAATGACTCCCCGGGGCTCTACACGCAATTATCCAATTCTCATTTTCACATATCAGAAACAGCCGGCTTTGTCTGCTCTGTCATAGCATCCTCCTGCTCGCCTGTGTCAGCCTTATCCTCTGTCTGCCCGCTCTGCGCCGGTTCCGTCTGCTTCTCAGCTATTCGGGACTTCTCGCCCTCCGCATCCTCGGTCACATCGCCGCGTACCTGATGGAAAATTTCCATAAACTCTTTTCCGGTGATGGTCTCTTTCTCAATGAGGAATGCCGCAATCTTGTCCAGTGCTTCCCGGTTCTCCGTCAGAAGCCGTTTGGCCTCCGCGTAGGAATCCTTCAGGATCTGCATGACTTCCCGGTCAACCTCTGCCGCCATCTCATCGCTGCAGTTGAGCACGGTTCTGCCGGACAGATACTGGTTCTCCACCGTCTCCAGACCGATCAGGCCAAATTTCGGCGACATACCGTACTGGGTCACCATGGCCCGCGCGATCCGGGTGGCCTTCTCGATATCATTGGCTGCACCGGTGGTTACCGTATCAAAAACGATCTCCTCCGCCGCACGGCCCGCCACAAATTCCACCAGCATAGCACGGATCTCTTTCTCCGTGTTCAGATACTTTTCTTCCTCCGGCACGTTCATCACATAGCCCAGAGCGCCCATGGTACGGGGCACGATGGTGATCTTCTGTACCGGCTCGGAATCCTTCTGCAGGGCGCTGACCAGCGCATGTCCCACTTCGTGGTAGGAAACGATGCGGCGCTCTTCCTTGCTGAGGATCCGGTCTTTCTTCTCCTTACCAACGAGAACAACTTCCACGGCCTCAAACAGGTCCTTCTGGGAAACCATGTTTCTTCCGGCCTTGACTGCCAAAATGGCCGCCTCATTGATCATATTTGCCAGATCGGAGCCCACCGCACCGCTGGTTGCCAGCGCGATCGCTTCCAAATCCACGGTTTCGTCCAGATGCACATCCTTGGAATGCACCTTCAGGATATTCACACGGCCTTTCAGATCCGGCTTGTCCACGATAACTCTCCGGTCAAAACGTCCCGGACGCAGCAGCGCCTGATCCAACACTTCCGGCCGGTTGGTGGCCGCCAGAATGAGAAGTCCCTTGGAGGTGTCAAAACCATCCATCTCGGACAGCAGCTGGTTCAGCGTCTGTTCCCGCTCATCGTTGCCGCCGCCCAGTCCGCTGTCGCGGCGTTTGCCGATGGCATCGATCTCATCAATGAAAATGATACAGGGCGCCATCTTCTTGGCTTCCTCAAACAAATCGCGGACACGGGAAGCACCCACACCCACGAACATTTCCACAAAATCAGAACCGGACAGGGAGAAGAAGGGCACGTTGGCCTCTCCTGCCACCGCTTTTGCCAGCAGGGTCTTACCGGTTCCCGGAGGGCCCACCAGCAGCGCGCCCTTGGGCAGCTTGGCACCGATCTTTGTATATTTTCCGGGGTTATGCAGGAAATCCACCACTTCCTGCAGGGATTCCTTGGCCTCGTCCTGACCGGCCACATCCTTGAACGTCACACCGGTCTCCTTCTGCATGTAAACCTTGGCCTTGCTCTTGCCCACACCCATCATACCGCCGCCTCTGGACATGCGGCCCATGATAAACACATATGCGCCCACCATAAGAACGATAGGGATCAGATAGCTCAGGATGCTGTACAGCACGGCGCCCGTTGTATCCGGCACCTCCCTGGAGTAAGTCGTCACACCGTACTCCGCCAGCATGTTTTTCAGATCCTCATCCGGAAAAACACCGGTGTAATATGTCACCTGGGCACCGGACAGCCCGGAGCCTTCCTTCTTATCCGCATCCTCCTTCATCTCAAAGGTGATCCGGTCAGACTTCATGACAACACTGTCTACCTTACCGTCCTTCACCAGCTCTACAAACTCGGAATAGGGAACCTCCTGTTCTGTGGCGTCAGAATAAATACTGCGCATAAAGTACATGGATGACAGCACGATCACTGCCAGGATCATGAATATGAGCATATTCGTTCTATTCTTCGGATTACGGCCCCCGCCGGGACTGTTTTTCCTGTTGTTATTATTATCCATAGTGTTCCTCCTGTTTTGCAATACTAATATTATAGAGATAATTCTTCCACAAATCAATAAGCGGAATGTGAAATTTCATTTTACGTTTTTTAAATTTTCATAAAAAAAAGTGGATTTCTGAATTCTTTGGTTGTATAATACCATGATTATAAGAAGACCAGTCATTGATTCAAACACAGGAGGATGGATTATGCCAGTAAAATACGTATTCGTAACCGGCGGCGTTGTGTCCGGTCTGGGTAAGGGAATCACCGCTGCTTCCCTTGGCCGGCTGCTGAAGGCCCGCGGTTACAAGGTAACCATGCAGAAATTTGACCCTTATATCAACATCGACCCCGGCACCATGAACCCGATCCAGCACGGAGAAGTTTTCGTCACCGATGACGGTGCCGAGACAGACCTGGATCTGGGACACTATGAGCGTTTTATCGATGAGAGCCTGGATAAGAACTCCAATGTGACCACCGGTAAGGTCTACTGGACAGTTCTGCAGAAAGAACGGCGGGGAGACTACGGCGGCGGCACCGTACAGGTCATTCCTCACATCACCAACGAGATCAAGAGCCGCTTTTACCGCAATTTTACTGACACAGACACCCGCATCGCCATCATTGAGGTGGGCGGTACCGTAGGTGATATCGAAAGCCAGCCCTTCCTGGAGTCCATCCGGCAGTTCCAGCATGAGGTGGGACATGAGAATGCCATCCTGATCCACGTTACCCTGATCCCTTACCTGCATGCCTCCGGGGAAATGAAGACGAAGCCCACCCAGGCGTCCGTCAAGGAGCTGCAGGGCATGGGTATCTGGCCGGATATCATCGTCTGCCGTTCAGAGATGCCCATGGATCAGAGCATCAAGGACAAGATTGCCCTGTTCTGTAACGTGCCCAGCTCTCACGTGCTGCAAAACCTGGACGTGGAATATCTGTATGAGGCACCGCTGGCCATGGAAAAAGAGCACCTGGCCCAGGTTGCCTGCGAGTGCCTGAAGCTGGACTGCCCGGAGCCGGATCTGGAAGACTGGAAGAGCATGGTCAACGCCCTGAAGCATCCCACCAGCGAAGTGACCGTTGCCCTGGTCGGAAAATATATCACGCTGCATGACGCTTACATCAGTGTGGTGGAAGCACTGAAGCACGGCGGCATCGCCAGCCACTCGGTTGTCAACATCAAATGGGTGGATTCCGAGACGGTGACCCCGGATAATGTGGCAGAGCTTCTGGGCGATGTGAACGGCATTCTTGTTCCCGGCGGTTTCGGCAGCCGCGGCATTGAGGGAAAAATCACGGCCATCGAATATGCCCGCACCCACAATATCCCGTTCCTGGGCCTCTGCCTGGGCATGCAGCTTTCCATTGTGGAATATGCGAGACATGTCCTGAAATACACCGACGCCCACAGCATCGAGCTGGATCCGAAGACGACGCACCCGGTCATCGACCTGATGCCCGATCAGAACGGCGTGGAGGATATCGGCGGCACCTTACGGCTGGGCTCCTACCCCTGTGTCCTGAATAAGGATTCCAAGGCTTATGCCCTTTACGGTGAAGAAGTCATCCATGAGCGCCACAGACACCGTTACGAGGTCAACAACGATTACCGACAGGCGCTGAGCGATAACGGCATGATGCTTTCCGGCATTTCCCCGGACGGCAGAATCGTGGAGATGATCGAGATCCCGGATCATCCGTTCTTCGTTGCCACCCAGGCGCATCCGGAGCTGAAATCCAGACCGAACCGCCCGCATCCGCTGTTCCGCGGTTTCATCGCGGCCGCCCTGGAAAATAAGAACAGCCAGAAATAACGCTGCCGGATACAGCGCAGCTGATACACAAAGCCCGTGACACTTCCACAGTGCCGCGGGCCTTTTCTTACTTCTTTTCCTGTCAGAGAATTTCGATGGTGACGATCGTGTTTCTTCTATATATAATACTTTTTAATCAGTTTCCTATTCTGGCAGGTGATCCTCCTGCCACTTTCACAGGAGAACCTTCTATCCTTCCTGCTATCCGTCTTTCTGTCCTTCTTTAGAACGCATCCGGGTACAGTCCCCGTTTTTTCATATCACAGATGGCATCCATGACCATCTGCTTATCCTCCTTGTAGGTGACGCCGTACCAGCGGTCTGCGGATTTCAGCACCTGCACCGTTGCCTTCCCTTCCTCCAACAATGCCTCCACCACCGACGGCAGGAAATATTCTCCCTTCAGCGGGTTGTTGACCAGCGCCTCATCCAAAAATGCCGGGAACCGGTTTTTCAGCTCTCCGAGAAAGCTTTCATGGAAGCCCCACAGGTTCATGGACACCGTAGCCTCCGGGCTCAGCGCCGTCCATGTCTTTCCATCATCCTCAGTGTAGGCTGCGCCATCCCCCCGCTTCTCGATGCGGGTGCGCTCGGTGATGGAGGTCAGATACCCTGCCGCATCCGTCTCACACACGCCCCGTGCCACATGACCGTTCTCCGTCAGCGTGTTGGACAGAATGTAGCCCACCATGGCATAGCGGTATTTCTCATCGTCTGGATGGGTGGTGAGATACTGGTAAATCAGAGAAAATGCCTCCGGGCCGTAATAGTCATCGGCATTGATCACCGCAAACGGCCCGTCCACTGCGCCCAGGCAGCTTAACACCGCGTGTCCCGTTCCCCAAGGCTTTACCCGGTCCGCCGGTACCGTATACCCTTCCGGCAGCGCATCCAGCTCCTGAAAAACATAGGTCACATTCATGATTTTCTCTATCCGGCTGCCGATCCGCTCCCGGAAAATACCCTCGTTTTCTTTCTTGATGATAAATACCACTTTCTGAAAACCGGCTCTGATCGCATCATAGATGGAAAAATCCATGATGATATGTCCCTGGCTGTCCATGGGATCCATCTGTTTCAGGCCGCCGTAACGGCTTCCCATTCCCGCTGCCATAATCACTAATGTTGGTTCTTTCATGTTCTGTCCTTCTTTCTTCTTCATTTTTATTTCCATTCTTGGTCTCCACACCGGGATTTTCTGGCATTCCAGCTCCCGCAGAATCTCTTCCTCCAGCGAATTTTTCCTGAAGCAGCAGAACGCCACTCGTTCGGCGGTCTACCGGTCTCTTCTCATCGAGCTTTACCTGCCCTGCCGCATCCGCACGGTTTTCCCGTCGCTGACGGCATACACATTCCCATCCGCAGTCTCCCACGCCGGAATGTCCAATCGCTCCAGCTCCCGCAGTGTCTCCTCCTCCGGCGGATTTTTCCCGGAACAGCAGATCACCACGTTGTCCGGCTTCACCGTCTCCAGAAGAGGCCGCGTCTCGCTACTGTATCTGCCGTGATGGGGGAGCTTCAGCACCTGGCAGCCGCCAGTCAGAACTTCCGTATCCAGCAGTTCCCGGATACGGAGCACCTTGGCGTCTCCCAGGAACCAGAATGTATTGTCCTCGTCCACCAGCCGCACGGCCAGCGACAGGTCATTGTCATATTCCTTTTCCCCGGAGTCCAGAATGTCTTCCAGGGTCAGTGCCGACGGATATACCGTCACCGTCGCCCCGGCAAAGGAGAACGTCTCCTCCGCCGTCACAGCCCTGACCTCTCCGGCATTTTCCTTCGTGTCCGCATATTCCCGATACTGTTTCCCACTGCCTGCATAATCCGGTTCCAACACCTGTTCCACGGGAATGCCCTGTAAAATATGATCCGCGCCGCCCACATGATCTTTATCAAAATGGGTAAGGATCATCGTCTGCACCTGACGGATGCCCTGACTTTCCATGTATTCCAGAATCTTTTCTCCATCGTCCTCCTCCCCGGTGTCGATCAGAAGTGCCTCCTCTCCCCGGGATATCACGATGGCATCGGCTTTCCCCACCTTCAGAAATGCAGCCGTCAGCGGTTCCTGCTGTTTTCCGCAGCCGGAAAGCCCCATACACAGCATCGTCATCAGACAAATCGTCCTCATTTTCTTTCTTTTTTTCTTCATTCTGCTCTTATCATACCTGAAAATCACCCAAAAGTAAAACTTCTGACCGGTTTTCACCGGAAAAATCTCTGTATTTTTCTTCTCCCACCGTCCCCCTCTTTGGTCATTTTCCGCTTTAACCGTTTGATTTTCTGTGTTTTTTATTTTACCCAGAAATTTAAAGGTATTTTCCGTTTTTATATAGACATTTCTGCATTTTATGTGGTAAACTCTCATACATTAAAACAAAAATGCAAAACCGTCTGACGGGGCTGCCTAAGGAGGACTGTCTATGCTGAACGCCATGCAAACCTTTATTACCTTTATCAATGGATACCTGTGGGGGCCTCCCATGATCATCCTTCTGTTCGGCACCCATCTGTTTATGACGGTACGGACCGGCTTTATCCAGAAGAAAACCTTCACGGCCATCAAGCTGTCCGTTACGAAAGATCCTGACGCCCACGGCGACATCAGCCAGTTCGGCGCCCTGACCACAGCGCTGGCTTCCACCATCGGCACCGGAAATATCATCGGTGTGGGCACAGCCATTGCTCTTGGCGGCCCCGGCGCTGTTCTGTGGTGTTGGCTCACCGGCGTTTTCGGCATTGCCACCAAATATGCGGAATCTCTTGTTGCGGTTAAATACCGGGTAAAAACGGAAGATGGCCGGATGATGGGCGGCGCCATGTATGCGTTGGAACGGGGTCTGCATGCCAAATGGCTGGGTATCATCTTCGCTTTTCTGGCAGCACTGACTTCTTTTGGCATCGGCTGCGGCGTACAGGTCAATGCCATTGCCAAGATTGTGAAAACCAACATCGGGATTGCCCCCTGGATCACCGGCATCCTGGTAGCAGCACTTACCTGCCTGGTTATTTTCGGCGGTATCAAATCCATCGCCCGGGTATGTGAAAAGCTGGTGCCCTTCATGGCTATTTTTTATGTGCTGGGCTGTATCATCATCCTCGGTTTCAACTATGATTATATTATCCCTTCCATTAAGACCATCTGTCAGCTGGCATTTACCCCCGGCGCAGCTGCAGGCGGACTTATCGGTTCCGGAATGATGACCGCGGCCCGCTACGGTATCGCCCGTGGCCTTTTCTCCAATGAATCCGGTATGGGATCCGCTCCTATCGTGGCCGCTGCTGCCCAGACCCGCAACCCTGTCCGCCAGGCACTGGTTTCCTCCACCGGAACCTTCTGGGACACCGTTGTGGTCTGCCTGATGACCGGCCTGGTGCTCGTCACCAGCATCATGAAAAATCCGGCCATTGATGTGTCCGGCATTACCGATGGCGGCGATCTCACCACTCTGGCCTTCCGGCAGCTACCCTATATAGGCAGCTTCATCCTGGTGATCGGCATTATCACCTTCGCCTACTCGACGATCCTCGGCTGGTGCTATTACGGTGAGCGGTGCGTAGAATATTTATTTGGACGCAAAGCCTTCCCTGTTTACCGCATCCTGTACATCCTCGTTCTGCTTGCAGGGCCACTGATCAGTCTGAATCTTGTGTGGGATATGGCCGATACCCTGAATGCACTCATGGCAATCCCCAACCTGATCGCCATCCTGCTACTGTCCGGTGTCATTTCCAAAGAAACGAAGCATTACCTCTCTCACCTGGATGAGCGGGACACCACAGAAATCCCTGTCATCCGCAAGTAGAAAATTTTTGCAAAAATATGTGTCCTCCGCTTGACATCGCAAAGAACATATGTTATATTACAGTTATAACAAAGGTGCTGGTATCTTCCAGCACCTGTTGCTATTTTGTATATTATTTTCAGGGTGATCCTGATTTTTGATCTGACAGTCATAGAGGAGGTGGCAGTCATGGGAAATAAACGAGATTATTACGAAGTACTGGGCGTTGACAGAACTGCCGATGCCGCGGCTTTGAAGAAAGCATATCGAAAACTGGCGAAAAAATACCACCCGGACACCAATGCGGGCAATAAAGAAGCAGAGCAGAAGTTCAAAGAGGCCACCGAGGCCTACGAGGTGCTCAGCGATGAGAAGAAACGAAAGATTTATGATCAGTTCGGCCACGCCGGACTGGACGGCAGTATGGGTGCCGACGGTGCAGCAGGCGGCGGTTTTGGCGGATTCGGTGGTTTCGGTTCCGGCAGGAGCGGCGCCTACCGAAGCCCGGATGGCAGCTATCAGGAATTCCACTTTGAAGGCGGAGACATGGACGATATTCTGAAAAACATTTTCGGAAACGGAGGCTTCGGCAGTACAGGCGGCCGCTCCGGTAGCTTCCACGGCTCTTCCGGTGGATTTCACGGATTCGGCGGTTTTGGAAATGGCTCCGCCAGCGGGTTTGATGGATTCGGCGGCAATTCCTACAGCCAGAAGGGAGAAGACCTGCACGCGGATATTTCCGTCAGCTTCGATGAAGCGGCTTTTGGATGTGACAAGATCATCCACCTGTCCCGGTCAGATGACCCGAAGGGCAGCAGACAGTCCCTGCAGGTACACATCCCCGCAGGCATCGACGATGGCAAGAGCATCCGCCTGAAAGGCAAGGGCAATCCGGGCTTCGGTTCCGGTGCGGCCGGTGACCTGCTGCTGAAGGTACATGTGGCCGACAAGCCTGGCTTTACCAGAAACGGCATGGATGTGGAGACCACCGTCAACATTCCTTTCACCACCGCGGTGTGCGGCGGCGAGGTACCGGTACGCACCCTGGACGGCACCGTGCTGTGCAAGATCCGGGAGGGCACTCAGTCCGGTTCCAAGATCCGTCTGAAAGACAAGGGTATCGTCTCCATGAAGAACCCTTCCGTTCACGGCGATCTGTACGTCAAAGTCCAGATCCAGGTACCGACCAGCGTCAGCCCACAGGCACGGCAGAAATTACGGGAATTCGAGGAAGCCATGAAAGCTTCCAGCCCTTACGGAAATGCGGGAGCTGCATAATGCAGCCCCCGCATTTTTTGTTATCCCACATCATTTATTTTCATTCTTCCACTGATATCGCAGCACAAAAAACGAATTGATGATAACCAGTACGGAGCCGCTGTTGTGCACCAGTGCCCCGGCCACCGGGTTCAGGATGCCGGTGATGGCCAGAATGATTGCCACAAAGTTCAGTGTCATGGAAAAGGTCAGGTTCAGGCGGATGGTACGCATCATCCGTTTGGACAGCGCCATCAGATGCGGTATCTCTGCCACCTGGTCATCCACCAGCGCGATATCCGCCGCATCTACGGCAATGTCGCTTCCCACACCGCCCATGGCAATGCCCACATCTGCCTTTTTCAAAGCGGGCGCATCGTTGATGCCGTCACCGATCATGCACACCGGCAGCTCTTTTTTCTGGTACTGTTCGATCCAGTTCAGCTTATCCTCCGGCAGGCACTCCCAGTGCACTTCCCGGATGCCCAGCTGTCCCGCAATGGAACCAGCCGCATTTTCATGGTCGCCGGTGAGAAGCACAGGCTCCACGCCCACAGCACTCAGATCACGGATCATCTGTGCACTCTCTTCCCGCAGCGTGTCCGCCAGTGCCAGAACGCCCTGCAGTTTTCCCTGGGCCGCCACATAGATCACCGTGGCACCCTTTTCCATATATCCGGCTGCCTCCTGCTCCAGATCCGCACCAAGATCCACCTGATGCTCCTTCAGCAGCCACTCATTGCCTGCCAGCACAGAGAAACCTTCTACCTCTGCAGCGATGCCCCGTCCCGGGATCATGGCAAAATTGTCCACCGCCGGAAGCGCCCCTTCATGGCTGGCTCTGTAGCAGCGCACCACCGCTTTTCCCAGCGGATGCTCGGACAGACTTTCCGCAGCGGCGGCCAGACGATATACCGTATCCTCATCCATCCCGCCGTCCAGGCCGCGCACCGCGATCACCTCCGGTTTTCCGTAGGTCAGCGTACCTGTTTTGTCAAAAGCAATCCGTTTCACGGTCGCCAGCCGCTCCAGCGCATCTCCCTCTTTTACAAGGAACCCGTGCTTTGCCGCATTGCCGATCCCGGCCATGATCGCCGTGGGCGTTGCCAGCACCAGGGCACAGGGACAGAAAACAACGAGGATCGTCACCGCGCGGATAATTTTCCCGGAAATCAGCCAGGTGAGAAATGCCGCTGTCAGCGCCGTCACCACGATCCATGTGGCCCAGCGGTCTGCCATGCCCACGATCTTTGCTTTTCCCGCGTCCGCAGACTGAATGAGGCGGATCATCCGCTGAATGGAGCTGTCCTCTCCTACCTTCTGGGCCTTCATCTCAAAAGCGCCGAACTGGTTGACCGTTCCCGAAGACACCTCATCCCCCGCCTGCTTATCCACCGGCAGGGATTCTCCGGTCATGACTGCCTGATTGACCGCCGTCTGTCCTGCCGTGATCACCCCGTCCACCGGAATGATCTCCCCGGGCAGCACCCGCAGCAGATCCCCCACCTGCACCTCATCGGCGGGGATGATCTTCTCCGCATCGCCATGGATGACCCGGGCTGTCTGTGGCGTCAGGTGCACCAGCTTCTCAATCCCGGCTCTGGCTTTCGCCACGGTCAGCTCCTCCAGAAGACCGCCCAGCTGCATGATAAAAGCCACCTCACCGGCCGCAAAAATCTCCCCGATGGCCACGGACGCGATCAGCGCCAGCGACACCAGCACGTCCGCTTTGATATCAAACGCCGTCACCAGGCCGATGATGGCCTCCAGAATGATCGGCACACCGCACAGGATGATGGCCACCCAAGCCATATCCAGCTGAAACGGCAATGATACCACGTGAAAAATACTGCACAGCAGTGCAACGGCAGAAACAGCCAGAAATGCGATATCCTTCTTTGTTCCTCCAATCTCCAGAAGCCCTTCCAGCTTCTCCATCAGCGCTTTCATACGCAAAGATCCCCTTTCTATATACACATGTTTTATCTCATTTATACCCAACGGGGTATGTGTATATAATATACCTATAGGGGTATTGGTTGTCAATATTCTACTTGATATATTTTATCATTTGCTTTTTCTCCATATCCTGCATCTGTTCCACCCTTGCTCCTCAGACGCAGTATTGCATGCATAAAAAACAGACAAGTCCGTTTCAAACTCTTCAACACTTTGTGCATCAGGTATCGTCTGCTTTAGCTGACATATTATATTTAGTCGGCATAATTTCCTACGAAAAAAGAACCCTGCTTTACACAGAGTTCTTCTCAGCTTATATATATTGGGTTATGGGATGTCCATCTTTCCGCTTATCCCATATTGGCAAACCGTTCCACCGCTTTCGTGAAATCCTCGATGGTCCGATCCGGATCTCCGTGCTCCAGACCATCCTTGACGCAATGCCGGATATGTCCTTCCAGCACGATCTGCCCGCACTTATGAATGGCTGATTTTGCCGCATTCATCTGGGCCAGCACATCCTCACAAGGCACATCCTCATCGATCATCCGATCAATGGCCTGTACCTGTCCGATGATTTTCTTCAGACGCCGGTGCAGATTGTCCGCATCCATACACTGTCTCATTCCTTACACCTCCCGATACCCCATCGGGTATATCTTTCTTTGCTTATTATGTGCCAGATCGTGCCTGTTGTCAACCCCTCCTCCCTTGGTGTACAATATGTTATTATCGTCCATTCGTAGATTCCTGCGGTTTTGCGAACCACATGGGCGAACGATAACAAACGATTCAAATTTATGAAGGAGTATTTCCATGAACAATATCAAAAATCCTTCCCCCAATGTGATGAATACCTGGACGGGCCGCCAGTTTGATCCGCTGCACATGCAGCCGTCTGATGTCTCCCTGGAGGACATCGCCCACGCCTTAAGCCTGCTCTGCCGCGGCGGCGGTCATCTGGATCGCTTCTATTCCGTGGGACAGCACTGCATCAACTGTGCCGGAGAGGCCCGCGCCCGGGGCTGGTCAGATCGCCTTGTCTTGGCCTGTCTGCTCCATGATGCCAGCGAAGCCTATATTTCTGATATCATCCGTCCGGTGAAAATCCATCTGGACAATTACCGGGAAATCGAAGACCGGATCATGGCCGTTATCCTGGAATCTTTCGGCCTTCACGACCTTACCCCGGAGGAAAATGCTGCCTGGAAGCAGATCGACGACGATATGCTGCGGGGTGAACTGCGGGAAATGATCGTCTCCACCCGGGCGCTGCCGCCGATCCCGCTGGCATCCGTCCCGGATTTTGCGGAGCATCCGCACTGGGAAACTGAGGAAGCATTTCTTAAGGAAGCGAATGACTTACTTAAACTGCTCAGGAAATAACATACACTTACTCACACGTATCGTCCTGCATACACCAGGTGGCAGATATGTGCCTGATACAAAACACACCGACCGATAAGAGAGGACCCCAATATGACCAACGACAAAAAACAGATTTTCGGGCATGTACTTGCCTGCGGCACCCAGATGATGTGGGGAGCCACCTTCGTATCCACCAAAGTTTTATTGACCTATTTTCTGCCCGTAGAGGTACTGTTTACCCGGGTGGTGCTGGCCTTTCTGGCACTGCTCCTCTTCTACCCGCACCATCTGAAGCTGAAAGATCCCCGGCAGGAACTGACCTTCGCCGGAGCCGGTCTGTTCGGCCTTGTCCTGTACTTTATGCTGGAAAATACCGCACTGACCATGACCTATGCCTCCAACGTGGGCATCATCGTCGCCTGCGCGCCCTTTTTCGTCGCCGTCATGGTGGGGTTCTTTTTCCCCAGTGAAAAATCCGGTGCCAACTTTTACATTGGCTTCATAGTCGCCATCGCGGGTGTCATTCTCATCAGCATGAGCGGCCAGAAAAACCTGAACATCAACCCGCTGGGCGACGGTCTGGCATTCCTCGCCATGATTTCCTGGGGCTGTTATTCCGCTCTGGTGAAAAAAATCGGCGAGTGGAATTATCCGATGATCGCCGTCACCCGCAGGATTTATTTTTACGGTATGCTCTTTCTGCTGCCGGTGCTCATACAACAGCACGCTTCCTGGAAACCGGCGCTTCTGAAAAAGCCGGAGGTCTTCTCCAACTTTCTCTTCCTGGGACTGGGCGCCAGCGCCTTAGGCTTCCTGCTGTGGAACATTTCCACCAAATGGATCGGCGCCGTGAAAACCATCGTGTACATCTACGTTTCCCCGGTAGTCACTGTCATCCTTTCCATGTTTGTCCTGGGAGAACGGATGACGGCGGCTTCCATCACCGGATCGGTGCTGATCTTTATCGGTCTGATCATCTCCCAGCGAAGGAAGAAAACCGCATAGATTTCACAGAAAGTTCACAAAAAATTAGCACTCTCCTCTTGACATTGCTAATAATAGATGTTATATTACATATAGAACAAAGGAAGGGAGATCGGAAAGGGATCTTCGAAAGAGGATTCCAAAAGAAGCTTCTGAAAAGAGCTTCCAAAAAGTTTCCGGATATCTTTTATCTGCGTTCCGCAAAATGATACACCTCGGATTTCTCCGAACGTGCGATTGCTCTGTATGGTTTTTGAAAGTCAATGAAAGGAGACATGACTTATGATGATGCCTAGTATTTTTGGAGAAAACTTATTTGATGATTGGATGGATTTCCCGTTTGAGAAAGATTTCTTTGGTACAAAGAATCCCCTTTACGGAAAACATGCGAAAAATATGATGAAAACCGATGTCCGCGAGACCGAAGACAGCTACGAAGTAGACATTGATCTGCCGGGCTTCAAGAAAGATGAGATCACCGCATCCCTGAAGGATGGTTATCTGACCATCGAGGCTGCAAAGGGTCTGGATAAAGACGAAGAAGACAAGAAGGGCACCTACATCCGCAGAGAGCGTTATGCCGGCGCCATGACAAGAAGCTTCTATGTGGGCGAGAATGTTCGCCAGGAAGACATTCATGCCAAATTCGAAGATGGCATTCTGAGACTGTCTGTTCCGAAGAAACCTGCGAAAGCGGTAGAAGAGAACCGGCACATTGCCATCGAAGGCTGATGATTTTTGCCCCCTCAGAGGCCGGGCATCTGTGAAAAGCAGATGCCCGGCCCTTTTTATTTCCATTTTTTCAAAACTTTTCTTTATTTTTCAAAAATCCTGCCAAAATCTCATTTAACCCATCTCATTTTTGCATAATTTATGATATAATGAGCGAAGAGAAAAACAAGCGGCTGCGTTAGCAGACATTTGTTTTTCTCGAGCCATTAATGAAGATTCCGCCTGCGACAGCAGACAGTAGAGCGCGATCGCGCGGGGAACCTGAGTCTAAGGCAAATCATGTATAATAAAAGAGAAAAGCCAGGAGACTTATTATGACACATCAGAAAATTATTTCCCTTATTCAGGAATTACATCTTGTTTTTGATATCGTGCGTCTTGTCGATATCACGAACAACACACAATATACATTAAACGACGCCAACGAGCTGGAGCCCTCTCCCTACAAATGTTATACGGTCTGGAACCGGGATCAGGTGTGCAACAACTGCATTTCCGCCCGCGCCTGCTGTAACAAGACACGCATAGAGAAATTCGAGGTCATCGGCCACGAGGTCTGCCATGTCATCTCCATGTGCATCGATGTGGACGAAAAGCCCTTTGCCCTGGAGCTGGTGGCTTACATCCAGGAAGACAGCATTTTCGGTGCCAGCGGCAGGGAGAATTTTGCCCAGTCACTGTCCGACTATATCCAGCAGATTTATGCCGATCCGCTGACCAACGCCTACAACCGCCGCTATTACACGGAGCATTATCTCACCGGCGAGGACAATCCGGCGGTTGCCATGATCGACGTGGATCATTTCAAGGTCATCAACGACACCTATGGCCATATGGCCGGGGACGCGGTGCTGCAGCGCATCGTACAGAAGCTGAAATCTACCGTCCGCTCTACGGATTATGTCATTCGCTACGGCGGCGACGAATTTCTCGTGATCTTCGGTGGGGATATCCCTACAGACATTTTTAAAGATAAGCTGGAGCGCTTCCGCCGGGATGTCAGTGAGATTTCTATGGATAAATATCCGGATCTTCATCCCACCATCAGTATTGGAGGCATCTACTCCCATAATCCTGCCACAAACAAGATCGACGAGGCAGACCATATGCTTTACGAGGCCAAGAGGCAGCGCAACCGCGTGGAAATACGGATCGAGGCATAATCATTTTTGAAAAAAAGTTTTTGAAAAAGGACGGGGTCCCGGATACATTCCCGGGTTCCCGTCCTTTTATTTGCCTGTGAATCACCGATCCAGTGAACCAGTCGCCATTATTTTAATACAGAACCTTGTAGATCTCCAGGATCTGCTCACGGCTCAGCGGTACGAAGTTATTGGCCAGAAGTCTCTGCTGGTTCTCCAGTACAGAATCGGTAAACTCCTCCAGATCCTGCTCGGTCACGCCATACTCATGCAGCGCTTTCTTCGGCAGAATGTGGTTCAGCAGCTTCTCCAGCTCCTCATATACGTTTGCAACATCACATCCCAGAATGCCTGCGATATAAGCGTTCAGCTTTGCGATCTCACCGTCGGAACGGATGGACATATATTTATTCATCACACCTGTGAACATGGCATAGTTGGACTCACCGTGTGCCACATGGTATTTTGCGCCCAGCGGATAGCTGGTTGCATGAACAGCTGCACATCCTGCGTTGCCGAATGCGATACCTGCATATGTAGAAGCAGCCAGGAAATCTCCCAGGAGCGGAATTCTTGCATCCTGTCCCTCTGCTGCGATCTTCTTGTAGCCATTTAAGATCATATCGATGGCCTTGTAGCCAAACATACGGGTGATCTCGTTGCCCTTCGGGGAAAGGCTGGACTCTACTGCATGAACGAGCGCGTCGATACTGCTCGTTGCGAAGAACTTGAACGGAAGTCCTTTCAGAAGCTCCGGAACAAGTACTGCGTGATCTGCGTACATCTCATCGACAGCCAGGCCCTTCTTGGTGTTCTTCTTCAGCAGTGCCAGGATCGCGATGTTGGTAACCTCACTTCCGGTTCCGCAGGTGGTCGGTACCAGAACCAGCTCTTTGTCCTTTACGACTTCCAGCTTGCCGTCATACAGATCATCTACCGGGCTTACGTTCTTCAGGGAGAACAGCTTGGAAATATCGATGACTGTGCCGCCGCCGATGGCGATCACTCTCTTATGATCTCCCATCTTCTGGCTGTCTGCGTAGATCGCCTCTACCATCTCATCGGTAGGCTCTCCTGCGCCGTATTTCTCCTGGAAGATCACGTCACAGCCCAGGTTCAGAGCGCCAAAGAAAGGCTCATAAATGTACTGGTTGGTGATGACCAGGTCTCCTTTTCCGATCTCGAATTCTTTTGCAAATTCTGCCGCTGTGGCATATTTGTACAGATCCGGTTTTACACTAAATAATTTCATTTGCATTTCCTCCTTAGCTAATGAAAAAGTATATGCTTTGATCGATTTTTATACTATCATTCCCGCCGCCGTCTGTCAATTATTCTGAAAGTTTCAACAGGCTTTTTAAGGTTAAAAAAGTGTAAAAATAACGAGCATCCAACACATGCTGAACGCCCGCCATCCACCTTTGCAGGTAAAAATCAGTGCTTCTCTGCCAGGAATTTATTGATCTCGTCTACCAGAGCATCCGGATCGATTCCATGTACCATAGCAGCCTCTGCAATAGACTCGCCCTGAGAAGCCGGGCAGCCAAGGCAGTGCATGCCGATTCCCATAAGGATCGGAGCAACTCCCATATCAATTCTCAGCAGATCGCCGATGTTCGTATCTCTTGTCACCTGTGCCATGACCCATTCCTCCTTGAAAAAGATGTTGTCTGTTTATCATAATACATTTTTTCTGTTTTCGCAAGTATCCGCGCAAATCGTTTTTGATTTTCCAGGCAAAAGGAGTGCCCCATGTAAGGGCACTCCCGGCGTCTTTTTGTTTTTGCTCCGGGCGCAGTCCGCATAACAGAGGAATCGTTCCGGTCTGCGCTCTCCTTTCTTACCAGTATTTCGTGTTTTCCTGTTTTTGTTTTACCGCAGGGCTCCGTCCCGGGAGTTTCTCCCGTATCTTCTCGGCGGCATTCCCGGCCCCTGATTTCTGCGGCTGCCGGAAAATCCGGCATAGCCCCTTCCATACGGCAGGGAGCGTTCTTCCTCCGGCTCCACCCGGTCAAAATGGATCGCCACTACCCGGTTCTGCTCATCGCACACGTAATCCCGCATATAGCAGCTGTCTTCCCGCAGAAGACACGTAGATGCCGCCCTTCCCGGACTGCAGCGCTGACCGTCCAGCCAGAGGGAAACCCCTTCTCTTACATACCCCTTCAGTTCCGCAGTCATTTCCTCTGCTTCCCTTCTCCTGTCGTCCTTCAATATACACCTCCTCTGTTTTTCACCCGGCTCTGCAGCTACTCCGCGCCCGTTCGTGATATATAAACAGCAGACAGCTTCCTTTTGTTTCCGGCGCGTCGCCGTGCAGTTTCGGATGTGATGCTGCCTTTTGGCAGAAAGTCAGAAGGTCTCTCCGGTATTCTTTCCCGCATTTTCCAACTATATCGTCTGTTTCTGATGATTGTTTGGATCCGAAAAGGATCCGGATATGGGGCAAAACGACAGGCTGTGTTCCTTCCCATAAGACAGACAGTGTGCATTTTCTGTCTGAAACGATTTCCTTAGATCTGCATAAAATAGAATAGATGAACGGTGTTTCGGAAAATGCTCCCCTCATCGCTCCTTTCCGATACCGAAAAAACTTTCTGACTGCTATTTTATCCGCAGCCCGATACCTTGACAAGCCATTTTCCATTTTTATCCTGTGTTCATCATTTTTTCACATTTTTTTCACGTATTGGATATGGATTCCCCGTCCAAAATTCTTTACATCCTGCCCGTTTTTGTTTATACTATAGTAACAACTGCGTTTTCTATTCTTTTATAAGGATGTGATAATATGAGAATTGAGAAAGTGAGCGACAACCAGATCAAGTGCACGCTCACCAGAGAAGATCTGGAGACACGGCACATTAAGCTCAGTGAGCTTGCCTACGGCACCGACAAGGCCAAATTACTGTTCCGCGATATGATGCAGCAGGCGTTTTCCGAATTTGGATTTGAGGCAGAAGATATTCCGCTGATGATAGAAGCAATTCCCGTATCCCGCGATTCTGTCGTGCTACTCGTCACGAAGGTGGAGGATCCGGAAGAACTGGACACCCGTTTTTCCAGGTTTGCCCCGCATCTGAAGGATGAGATGGATGAGATCCTCGGTCTGAGCACCATCGGCCTGTCCGAGCGTGCGGATGAGATCCTGGATATGTTCCAGAAGAAGGTCTCCGAAGCGGAAGCTGCCCAGGAGGAGGATGAGACTGCTTCCCAGACCTCCGAAGGCCCGGCCAAAGCGCCCTCCAGAACCGGTCAGAACCGGAAGAAGGCAGAAGAACTGATCCGTCTGTTCTGTTTCGGAAACCTGGATCACGTCATCGACGCTTCCCATGTGCTGGATACCTTTTTTACCGGCCCCAGCAGCCTTTACAAGGATCCGGCCGAGCAGACATACTATCTGCGGATCAAGCGGGGAAGTACTCCGCTGGAGGACTTCAACAAATCCTGCAACATTCTTTCTGAGTATGGTACCTGCATCCGGCAGCCGTACCAGACCGATGAATATCTGGATGAACACTTTTCCTGCATGATCGATACCGACGCCATCCGCAAGCTGGCGCAGGTATAACTGCAAGGAGCATACAGCGTACAACACATAAGAATGCTTATGAACAGCTGTCTTTCTGGAGAAAATGCATTTTTCTTCGAAGGCAGCTGTTTTTTAGGAAAAAATAAGAGGGGGATTTCACATGCATACAGATACCAAAAACGAACAGCAGTACATCAAAATGACCACCACTCCGGTGGGGCGGCTGATCTCCAGCCTGGCCATTCCCACCATCATCAGCATGCTGGTGACAGCGGTGTACAACATGGCCGACACTTATTTCGTGTCCCAGATCGGCACCAGTGCCGCCGGTGCCGTGGGCATCGTATTCTCCCTGATGGCCCTGATCCAGGCAGTAGGCTTTGCCCTGGGCATGGGCGCGGGCAGCAATATTTCCCGGCTGCTGGGCCAGAAGAATGAAGAGCGGGCGCAGGTACTCTCCGCCACCGCCTTCTATACCTCTGTGTTTCTCGGCCTGCTGCTGACCATCTTTGGCCTGCGTTACATTTCCGGCCTGATGACCGCCCTTGGCGCCACGCCCACCATCCTGCCATATGCCATTGATTATGCCAGATATATCCTCATGGGTGCGCCCATCATGTGTGCTTCCTATGTGCTGAACAATATCCTACGGGCAGAGGGCAAAGCCACCTTTTCCATGATCGGCATCAGTTTTGGCGGCATTTTGAACATCGTTCTGGATCCGATCTTCATTTATGGCTTCGATCTGGGCATTGCCGGCGCTGCCATCGCTACCGTCCTGTCCCAGCTCATCAGTTTTCTCATCCTGCTGTCCTGTTTTCTGCGCAAAAAGACCATCATCCGCCTGCATATCCGCAAAGTGGCCACCGACGCAGAAACCTACCTGCTCATCATCAAAACCGGCCTGCCGTCCCTGTTCCGCCAGGGACTCGCCAGCATTTCCACCGTACTGCTGAACGTGAACGCTGCTGCCTACGGGGATGCTGCCGTGGCCGCCATGTCCATCGTGGGCAAATGCTTTATGCTCATCTTCTCGTCCCTGATCGGGTTCGGCCAGGGCTTCCAGCCGGTGGTCGGCTACAATTACGGCGCAAAAAAATACGGCCGCGTGCGGGAATCCTTCCGGTTCTCTCTGACCGTAGGAATCTGTATGCTTGCCGTATTGTCTGCTGTCGGTTTCCTGCTGGCGCCTCAGATCATGATGCTGTTCCGCAGCGATGACGCTGCGGTGATCGAGATCGGCGCTTTCGCGCTGCGCTGCCAGTGCGTATCCCTGGTGCTGCTTCCCATCAGTGTCATGGCCAACATGCTGTTCCAGTCCATCGGGAAATACTGGACAGCCACCTTCCTGTCCTCTGCCAGACAGGGCATCTTCTTCCTGCCGCTGATCCTGATCCTGCCCAAATACTGGCAGCTGACCGGCGTACAGATGACACAGATGCTGGCTGACCTGCTCACCGTTGCCTGCTGCATTCCGTTTCTGCTCCGGTTTTTCCGGGATCTGAAAAAACTGGAGGAAGAGCAGACCGAAGCTGCAGAAGATCAGTCGATATAAATAGGCGGCTCGTAGTCCTTGCCCATCATGGCGTGCTTTTCCTCCTGGAACCGCAGGAAATCCGCCTCCACCAGATCCGTCCATTTGTGCTCGGTGTCATCGTACACCTGTACATACCCGCTGAGCACCGGATGGGTGCGCACCGTATTGCTGCTGTATTCCTCCCCGGTCAGCGGATTGATCTCTCCCAGGATCGGCTTCTTCCGGTGGTTGTGCTTCATCAGCGTGGTCACCACCTTGCCGTCCCGGGACGTGGTAACCTCCGCCGCCGGTGCCCGGCCTGCCGCTCCATAACCGGAAGAAAGGCCATAGTCCGGCTGCCCGTAACCGGACGCTACGCCATATTCCATGGGCGGCACATAGGATACCTGGCCATCCGTTCCCAGATCGTCGCTGATGATCGCGATCTGCATGGCACATCCCAGCACCCCTGCGATCATGCGCATATCCTTTTCCTGAAAATTATCCCGGCCCAGCTGCTGCGTCAGATTCTGCCGGGACATTTTTTTCCCGGTCTGCGCCTCGATCAGATCCGCCAGATCCTTTATCGTCATCTTCCTCCGCTTCAGGAGTATTTTTACCTGCTCTGCAAATGTCAGTTCCATCATTCGTAATCCTTCCTGAAAAACATCTCTGGCTCTATTTTACACAGCTTGTCGAATTTTGTAAACGTACCTGAATCAATAATACTCTGCCGCTCTCTCCCGAAATTTCTCCATCAGCGGATAATAGACCTGGATGATATCCTGAAATCTCTCCTCCGCAAAACTCCCATCGTAGTCATGCGCCAACTGATTTCTGTCCCGCAGCATCTGCATCCACCGGTCATCATCAACCAGCCGGTTGGTAAACGCCTGCTGCAAAGTTTCTCTGGGAGAACCTGTCGCAAAATCCAGGATTCCCATCTTTTTCACCAGAATATCCTTCATCACCTTCCAGGCAATGTCAAATGTCAGGTTAAAATTCAGAACCGTCCCCTCCAGCACAAAATCAGCCTTTGGATCTGCTGTAAGGCTTTTCTCCAGATTCTTCAACGTTTTGCAAAAAGTATGATATCGGTTAATATATTTGTTTTCCATATTTTCTGATGTCCTCCAGCAGATATTCATTATGAATATGATCAAAATCAAATACATCTATCTTACGCAGCGTGTCAATTTCTTCCAAATCCTTTTCCAGCTTCAGGATATCCTTGCAGCCATACACCACAAAATCAATGTCACTGGTCGGCAGTGCAGTTCCGGTCGCAAAAGAGCCAAACAGATCCAGACGCTTTACTCCATTCCTTTTACAAATTTCTGTCACCCGCGCGATCAATTCCGGAATTGGCATCACATTCATAACAATCCATCCCCTCTGTTTTCAGGTTCTCATGTTTACAGTATAGCCAATTTTTTGCTGATTGTATAGTTGTATTAAATGACAAACATCTTCCGACATTCTCATCCTTTTCTTGACATTCCCCGTTCCTCTGTCCTACAGTAAAATAAATATACTTATTTATAGAAGGAAGGCCATCTCTATGACGCACGACATCCGCCTCATCGCCCTGGATCTGGACGGTACACTGTTAAATGAAAAAGGACTTTTAACCTCCCGGTCAGCCCGGGCGCTTACCTGCGCCCACGAACAGGGCATTTTCATCGCAGCCGCCACCGGGCGGGCCTTTTGTGCGCTGCCTGCGGATGTGGTGGCACTTCCCGCCATCAGCTATATCATCACCTCCAACGGCACGGGTATCTACCAGATGCCGGAGGAAAAGCGCATCTACACCAACGCCATGAGCCGGGAAAATCTGGAGCAGCTGCTGCCGCTGCTGGATACTTTTTCCTGCCCCATTGAGGCTTATATCGACGGCATTGCCTATGCCTCTGCGGATTACGTGGGAAATCCGGAGGCCTTTCACCTGCCGCCCCGCTCCTGCGCCTACGTGCAGGCCACCCGTCGCCCCTGCCCGAACATGGGGCAGCTGATCCGCAGCAGTTCTGCTCCGGTCGAAGGGATCAGTGCCGTGCTGACAGCCCCCGAAGCGAGAGCCGCTCTGCGGGAAGCAGCCGGAAAGATTCCTGATCTGTATGTAACCTCCTCCGCCCCCCATTTCATTGAATTTGCCGCAGGATCAGCTTCCAAGGAAAGTGCCCTTCGGGTACTGACGCAGCTGCTTGGCATTACTTCCGCCCAGGTTATGGCCTTCGGCGATGCGGAAAACGATGCGGAGATGCTGTCCTTTGCCGGTATCGGAGTTGCCATGGGAAATGCGGCGGAAATCCTGAAACAGATCGCGGATATGGTCACTGCCTCCAACGCAGAAGACGGGGTCGCTCAGACCATCGAAAAGCTGCTGAAAACCTTGTAAAAATCCCGTATTCATGGTATATTTAGGGATACAGTTCACTCGTAGATTGATGCGGGCAAATTTTATGCTTGCATAAAAATTTGTCTGCGTAAATCTACGAAGGGAGCGCCTTGTTATGAGCAAAAATGAGCTGCGCAGCAGCGGAGAGCATCGCAGATGCGGTTTTGCGAATGGCGCGTGTGAACTGTGATGATTTCTGCAATACACGAATATACGAAACCAGCGCCTTTTCATGAGCAAAAATGAGCTGCGCAGCAGCGGAAAGGATCAATCCTTCATGCCTCAGAAACGAATTTTATATTTTGATGTTTTGAATATTCTGGCCTGCATCTGTGTGATCTGGCTCCACTGCAACTCGGTTCTGTATTCTTACGATCCGGGAGCCGGTCTGTGGCGTCTGAGCCTGTTCGTTCAGGTGATCTGTCACTTCGCAGTGCCTGCTTTTTTCATGATCTCCGGGGCAAACCTGATGAATTACCGAGAGAAGTATTCCACGGCAGAATTTATCAAACGCCGGTTTCTGCGGACGCTGATCCCGCTGCTGATCTGGAGCGGCATCCTGCTTGTCAAACAGTGCAGCCAGGGTCTGGTGGAACTGGAGGATTTTCAGCATGTGGTATTTCTTTTTCTGACGTCCAGCATCGAGACCGTGTACTGGTTTTTCTTCCCGCTGTTTTCCATTTATCTTTGCATCCCGGTGCTGTCCCTGATCGCCCAGGGCGGCAGGAAGAATGACAAGTATTTTCTCTATCTGGCAGGCATGGGGATTTTCTTTACCTCAATTTTCCCGTTTTTTGCCGATCAGATCAATTTAGGCTACAGCGAGCATATTATTTTTCCCATGGCTATGGGGTTCCTGCCCTATGCGCTGCTGGGTTACTATCTGGCCAACAGGAAGCTTTCCGGGCCGGTGTGTGCCTGCATTTATGCGGTGGGCATCGCCTGTGCCTTCTATATGTATAGAGGAACGATTTCCATGTCTGCCATCAAGGGCGGCCTGGACAAAGACCTCATCGACTACCAGTCTTTCGCCAGCTACGGATTTGCCATCACTGTGTTTTTATTTTTCCGAAACCGGCAGTTCCGGCTGCTGGACAATGACCGGGCGCGGAAGATCCTCTCGGTGGTGTCCGGCGCCAGCTTCGGCGTTTACCTGATCCACATGCTGACCATGGAGCTGTTCGGTATGGTCACCGGCGTGGAAACGTATTCTTACGGCTGGCAGCTGTTTGGCGAGATCCCGGTGTACTTCATCGCGCTGGCGGTGGTTTTACTTGTGAAAAAGATCCCGTACCTAGGAAAAATCCTTTTCCCATAAAACGTGTGCTAAGGGAGGAATGCTATGACTCTGACCCAATGTAAATATGCGGTGACGGTGGCGGAAGCCGGTTCCATGAACGAGGCCGCCCGGCTTTTGTTCATCTCCCAGCCCAGCCTGTCTGCGGCGATCCGGGAGCTGGAGGACGAGACCGGCACGGAGCTTTTTCTGCGGACGAACCGGGGCATTGCCCTGACACCGGAGGGCGAGGAATTCATCGGCTACGCCCGCATGCTGCTGGAACAGTACCAGCTCATGGAATCCAAATACATCGCCAAGGAAAAAACCAAAAAGAAATTCAGCGTTTCCATGCAGCACTATACGTTCGCAGTCAGCGCTTTCGTGGAGCTGGTGAAGCAGTTCGGCATGGATGAATATGAATTCGCCGTGCATGAAACAAAGACCTATGACGTCATCGACGATGTGAAAAATTTCCGCAGCGAGATCGGCATTCTGTATGTGAACGATTTCAATCAGAAGGTGCTGTACAAGCTGTTCCGGGACTGCGGTCTGGAATTCCACGAACTGCTGCGCTGCGGCATTTATGTATATCTGTGGAAGGGCCATCCGCTGGCCAACCAGGAGCTGATCTCGCTGGAGGATCTGCGGGAATACCCGTGCCTGTCCTTCGATCAGGGCGCTCACGGCTCCTTTTATTTTGCGGAAGAGGTTTTGAGCACCTATGAATACAAACGGATCATCAAGGCCAACGACCGGGCCACGCTGCTGAACCTGATGATCGGCCTGAACGCCTACACGCTGTGCTCCGGCATCATCTGCGAGGAGCTCAACGGTTCGGACTACTGTGCCGTAAAGCTGGATTCCAATGAGGTCATGACCATCGGCTACCTGGCCCGCAAGGGCACCAAGATCAGCCGCATTGGCCAGCAGTATCTGGCGGAAATCTCCAAATTCCGCGACAAAGGTTTGTTATAGTTTTATCCTATAGCCAGCTGTAAGTTTTTTGAATTAGCATTTTGGGAAACAACGTGCTATATTAAAAAAGCACCAAGCAAAGTTAGAAAGGTGAAGACATGTCTGAAATTGTTATTGAAAATGTGAGCAAAACTTACCACTCCAAATACGGAGAGGTAAATGCATTAAAAAACATCAGTCTTTCCATTGAATCGGGCGATATTTTCGGTATCATTGGAATGTCCGGCGCAGGAAAAAGTACCCTGGTACGGTGTATGAATTTTCTGGAGGTTCCCACCTCGGGCCGGGTGCTGATCCGCGGCAAGTCCCTGGCTGATTTTTCCGAGAAGGAGCTCCGGGCACAGCGCCAGCAGATCGGCATGATTTTCCAGCACTTCAATCTGCTCATGCAGAAATCTGTTCTGGAAAATGTCTGTTTCCCGCTTTACATACAGGGAAAGAAAAAGAAAGAAGCCAGAGAACGCGCCATTGAGCTGCTGGAACTGGTTGACTTAAAAGACAAGGTAAATGCTTATCCGTCACAGCTTTCCGGCGGTCAGAAGCAGAGGGTTGCCATTGCAAGAGCCCTGGCCTCCGACCCGAAGATCCTGCTCTGTGACGAGGCCACCAGTGCGCTGGATCCCCAGACGACCTCCTCGATCCTGGAGCTTCTGAAGGATATCAACCGCCGGTTTGGTATTACCATCGTGATCATCACCCACCAGATGTCTGTTGTCCGCGAAATCTGTAACCGCGTGGCCATCATGAAGGAAGGCGTGGTAGAGGAAGAAGGTCTGGTTTCTGAGATCTTCACACATCCCAGATCTCAGGTAGCCCGGGAGCTGATCCGCAAAGACCGCGGACAGGATGTGGATTCCGACGCGATGTTATCACGGCCGCTGATCCAGAGCGGAGAGAAGATACGGATCGTATTTTCCGAGAATTCCGCTTTCGAGCCTGTTATTTCCAATTTAATCCTGACTTTTAAAGAGCCTGTGAACATTCTGAAGGCAGATACAAAGAATGTCGGTGGCGTTGCCAAGGGCGAGATGATCCTGGAGATCCCTGCCGACAGCAAACACGCTGAAGAAATGAAAGCTTATTTAAGAGAACACGGACTGGACCTGGAGGAGGCTGACGATTATGTGGACGAGTGAAATTATTGATATGATTATTACAGGGATCGGGCAGACGCTTTACATGACCCTGGTGTCTACAGCGCTTGGGTACCTGTTCGGTCTTCCCATGGGTGTGCTGCTGGCAGTCACCGACAAAGACGGCCTAACGCCGCATCCGGTGCTTTACAAGGTGCTGGACGCCATCGCCAACATTGTCCGCAGTATCCCGTTCCTGATCCTTTTGATCCTGCTCATTCCGCTGACGAGAGCCATCGTCGGCAAGAGCTACGGTTCCACAGCCACCATCGTTCCGCTGGTTGTCGCTGCGGTTCCCTTCATTGGCCGTATGGTTGAGACTTCTTTAAAGGAA
The DNA here is from genome assembly GCA_018223385.1 of Oscillospiraceae bacterium Marseille-Q3528. GTDB lineage: Bacteria > Bacillota > Clostridia > Lachnospirales > Lachnospiraceae > JAGTTR01. The sequence goes on along the minus strand of JAGTTR010000005.1, from coordinate 121,610 downwards.
GTGGACGCCGGTGTCATTGAAGCTGCCCGCTCCATGGGCGCAGGCAATTTACGCATCATCTGCAAGGTACTGCTGGTGGAGGCCAGAACCTCCCTCATCGCAGGCGCAACCCTTGCCACAGGCACGATCCTCGGTTATTCCGCCATGTCCGGCACGGTCGGCGGCGGCGGCCTGGGAGACATCGCCATCCGGTACGGCTACTACCGCTACCAGGTGGACATCATGATTGTGACGGTTATCTTACTGATCGTCCTTGTACAACTGTTCCAGACGATTGGCAATTTCCTTGCCAGCCGTTTAGATAAACGAAAATAGGAGGAGAACATTATGAAAAAATTAACAGCACTTCTTTTAACCGGTGCCCTTGCAGTAAGTGCACTGACAGGCTGCGGAAGCTCTTCTTCCGACAAAGCTGCTGACACAACAGACAAGACGGAAGAGGCCACAGATGCCGCAGAGGACACTGCTGACACTGCCAAGGCTGCTGACGGCGAGCTGACTACCATCAAGGTTGCCGCATCCGCAACACCGCACGCTGAGATCCTGGAGCAGGCGAAACCGCTTCTGGCTGAACAGGGCTATGATCTTGAGGTCACAGTTTTTGATGATTATGTACAGCCCAACCTGGTTGTAGAGAGCGGCGATTTCGATGCCAACTACTTCCAGCACATTCCTTACCTTGACAGCTTTAACGAAGAGAAAGGTACACATCTGGTAAATGCCGGCGGCATTCACTATGAGCCCTTCGGTATCTATCCCGGAACAAAGAAGAGCCTGGACGAACTGGCTGAAGGCGATTCCATCGCAGTTCCCAATGATACCACCAACGAGGCAAGAGCACTTCTGTTACTGCAGGACAACGGTATCATCAAGCTGAAAGATGGTGCAGGCCTGACGGCAACCAAGACCGACATCGTAGAAAACCCGAAGAACGTGGAAATCGTTGAGCTTGAGGCAGCACAGGTTGCCCGTGTCGTTGACGAGACCGCCTATGTTGTATTGAACGGCAACTATGCCCTGGAGGCCGGTTATTCTGTAGGAAAAGACGCTCTCGCTTACGAGACATCCGATTCCGAAGCTGCCAAAACATATGTAAACGTGATCGCAGTCAAAGAGGGCAACGAGAACACAGACGCTATCAAAGCGCTGGTAGACACTCTGAAGTCTGATGATATCAAGAACTACATCAACGAGACTTACGACGGAGCTGTTATTCCTTTCGAAGACTAATCTGAAATCTTTTCTAATGCCATAAGAAATCAGCAGGGCCGGTACGAATCCGCAAGGGTTGTACCGGCCCTGGTTTTTCTTTTAAAACTCCTCCGCAAATTTTCTCCCGATCCCGGACACATACCGGTCTTTTCGGAACACCACTGCCATTCTTGTATTTAACTTTTCATCCATCAGCTTCTTCTGCACGATCTCCTCTGACCAGCCGCGCAGAGCCGCCGTATAAGGTAAAATGCCCACGCCCAGACCGGCATCCGCCCAGATGGCTGTCGTTCTGGCATCATCATTTTTGCAGAAAATCTCGGGCTCTGCGCCGCACTCATGAAAAGCCCCCAGAATGATGGGCTCCCAGCGCCGGTAAATGATCAGCGGCTTCCCGGCCAGTTGTCCGATGGAAATCTCATCCTCGGAAATGTCTTTAAAATAGGAGCCATCCCCCACTGCCATCATAGGCTCCGCCTCCAGATAAACACAGGATAATCCTTCCGTAGGAAACGGCGTCCGGGCCAGCGCCACCTCAATGCGCCCCTGCCGGAGCATTTCCAGCAATTCATAGGTGTTTCCCTCGGATATTTCATAGCGCACTTCGGGATACTTTTTAGAAAAGCGCCGCATCCGCCGCCCGATCTCCCCGGTGCCCGCCGAGGAAATGAGGCCCAGCCGCAATGTTCCTGCCAGACCGTTGCCGAAATCCTTCAACTCCCGAACGGTCGCGCCAGACAGCTCCAGAATGCCCTGAGCGCGATTGTACAGAAGCTTTCCCGCGTCCGTCAGGCGGATGGTGCGGCTGCCCCGGTCAAACAGCGTCACGCCCAGCTCTTCCTCCAGCAGCTTCATCTGCATGCTCAGCGGCGGCTGAGACATGTGTAAGCTCCGGGCCGCCCCGGTGATGCTTCCCTCGTCCGCGATCCGCACAAAATATTGCAGCTGTCGAATATCCATCGTTCTTACCTCACCTTTCATTTTTCTATCTATATAATTTTCGAATAAATTGTATAGGAAATAAATATTTTTCATATGGTTTTCTATGTGTTATGATACCAGTAGTCCGTGGGAACCGCAAGCGTTCCCGCAATATTTCAGAAATGATTTTAGAAGGAGTGTTTGTTATGAAAGAATTATGGGATCTGTTTGTGACCTTCGCCCGCATCGGCGGCTTCACATTCGGCGGCGGCTACGCCATGCTCCCGATGCTGCAGAAAGAAGTCGTAGAAGCCCGGCACTGGGCCACAGAGGAAGAGCTGGTGGATTATTTCGCCATCGGCCAGTGTACCCCCGGCATCATTGCCGTGAATACGGCCACTTTTATCGGCTATAAGCTGCGGGGTGTGATTGGCGGTATCGTGGCAACCCTGGGCGTCATCGCCCCGTCCATGGTCATCATTACCATCATCGCCGCCTTTATCAAGGGCTTCGCGGATATCCCCGCTGTAGGCCACGCCTTTGCCGGTGTCCGCGCCTGTGTCTGTGTCCTGATCTTTAACGCGGTGGTCAAGCTGGGTAAAAAATCCCTGATCAACAAGACCGCCATCGGCGTCTTTGTCGTCATTCTGGCGCTGGCACTGTTCACCAATCTGTCTCCGGCGCTGCTGGTTATCCTGGCCGGTCTGTTCGGCGCTCTGAACGGTATGAGAACGATGAAGGGAGGCAAAGAGGCATGATTTATCTGAGACTTGCATGGGAATTTTTCAAAACCGGCCTGTTTTCCGTGGGCGGCGGTCTGGCTACCCTGCCTTTCCTCTACGCCATGTCAGCCAAGACCGGTTGGTTTACAGCCACCGATATTTCCAACATGATCGCGATTTCCGAGTCCACGCCGGGGCCCATGGGCATTAACATGGCCACCTACGTGGGTTTTACCTCCTTCGGTGTCATCGGCACCTTCCTGGCGCCCCTGTCGCTGGTGCTCCCGTCCATCATTGTCATCATTATCGTGGCCAAAATTTTGGACGCCTTCAAGGAATCCAAGCTGGTGTCTGATATTTTCTCCGGCCTGCGTCCGGCTTCCACAGCCATGATCGCCTCCGCCGGTATTTCCGTGGCACTGCTGGCACTGTTCCACACAGAGAACTTCACCGGGCTGGCATCCATTCCGTCGGTGCTCAACTACAAGGCCATCCTTCTGGCGATCGTGGTTTACATTACCATCAAAAAGTTTGATAAGCACCCGATTGTTTACATCGTGGCATCCGCTGTGGTCGGAATTATTTTTCAGTTTTAATTTGTAGCTACGACACCTGGGCTAAACAAAAATCCCCCTGTCATTGCCAATGATTTCCGGCAACTGACAGCGGGGATTTTGTGATTTTTTATCGTATCCTATTGTGCAATGAAGTTCGATCACTCTCTATTTTGTCTCTATCGCGTCTCGTACCACTGTAAAAGCTCTGCCAGATTCTCTTCCCGCACATAGTCGCCGCCATGCAGCAGCATGTCCAGCATGGCATCCTCCTCCGGCGTGCGATCCAGCTTATCTTCCAGCTTCTGGACAAACATCTTTTCCACCATTTTCATCATTGCTTTGTGCACCGGATTCAGCCGGGAACTGTCATACCCGCCCTGCAGGGTAAATACCGGAATCTTCTCCGGCAGATGGTTGGATTTTCGCACCTGATCCGTGTTCGTCCCGGTGGCAGCCATCCCCACCGCGCCTACTGCGCTGATCCGGTACCGCCTGACCGCCGGCTTATAGCCCTTCACCGTCCCGGCCATGAGCCAGCCCAGATAAATGATCTCCGCCCCGGCTGCCAGTTTTCCTTTTGCTTCTTCTAGGGAGTACACCGGCAGGAAAAGCTTCCCGCCCAACAGCTTCGCATATTTTTCCGTAAATCCCGTATTTGATGTATACACAATCGCATCCATTTTGTACACGCCCTCCTCGTATCATTCTATTTTTATTTTCCCTGTTTATTCTTCTTACTCTTCTTTTTCTTTCCCTTCTCCTTTTTATTTCCGCTGGCTTCATTCTCATTCCTTTTCGCCGGTCGCCTGGACGGATCTTCCATCGAAGGATTCAAAATCTGTGATGTTCTCGGGACTTCCACCGCATCTCCCAGAATCTGTCTTGCTGCCCGCATAGCCGTCTGTACCAGCTGCGATTCCTTCGACGCATGGGAATCACCCGCACTCCCCAGGGAAGCTCCACGCACGGCACTCTCTTGCAGCAGCAGACTTCCCAGGCCCTGTCCCAGCAAGGCAGCCGCGTCCTCCACCGGCAGCGCCAGCCAGACACCATCTGCCGCATCCCCGTTCAGGATGTCCATCACGGTCTGTTCCAGCAGCTCCAGCACCCGTTCCCGCAGCGCCTGACGAACCGTCCAGTGCAGTTCTCCCGGATGATTTTTCCGAAATGCAGAAATTTGTTTCACAGTATAAGAAAAACAGTCCTCCAGAAGCCCATACAGGTCTTTGTCCTTTTGCGCCGCCAGCACCCGCATTTCCTGTTCGTAAGGCTGAAAGAAATAGTCCAGCGTCTGCGCAAACATTTCGTCCTTCGTCTCGAAATAATGATATGCCAGACCTACCGCACAGCCCGCCGCATCCGCAATTTTCCGCATGGAGGTGCTGTCGTATCCCTCTTCCAAAAACAGGTGCAATGCACTTTCCAGTATCTGTTCTTTCCGTCCGCTTTCGCGGCTTTCCCGTGCTGTCATAGCATTCCCTCCCCGGCGTGTCTTCTATCCTTTCATCATACCATGCCCATGTCAAAAACCTAAACTGCCATCTATTTGTACAAGCATTTTATCTTTAATATCATTATACAATACCCCAAGACAGAATCAAGCTGCATAGAAAAATTTTCCGGTTTCCCTGCTCCATTCGCAAACATACAAGTGACCTGCAAAAAAATCCCCGGAAGTCAGACAACCTCCGGGGTAAATTGCTTTTCCTATTCTCTTACGCTCGCGACACAGCCTTGGCGCTGCGTCCGCCGTCCTCGGCCTTCTTCTGCCGCAGGAACTTCTGCTTCTGCTCATAATCCGCTGCCTCCAGCTCCGCCTGTCGGATGTCTTTCTCCGACATGTTGGTGGTGGAGGTGATGACAATGTGCTGCTCCTGTCCGGTGCCCAGATCCTTGGCGGACACCTTCAGGATACCGTTGGCATCAATGTCAAAACACACCTCGATCTGCGGCACGCCCCTGGGCGCTCTGCGGATGCCTTTCAGCCGGAACTTGCCGATGAGCTTGTTGTCTCTGGCCTTGGGGCATTCTCCCTGCAGCACTTTGATCTCCACCGCCGTCTGAAAACTCATGGCCGTGGTAAAAATCTTACTGTATCTTGTTGGGATCGTGGAATTACGTTCAATCAGTCGGGTCGCAACACCGCCCACCGTCTCAATAGAGAGGGACAGTGGCGTCACATCCAGCAGAAGGATGTCGTTCAGTCCCGCTTCACCGGCCAGCTTGCCGCCCTGCACCGCAGCGCCCAGCGCCACGCACTCATCCGGGTTCAGCCGCTTCGCCGGTTCTTTGCCGGTCAGCCGGTGTACCATCTCCTGCACCGCAGCAATTCTTGTGGCGCCGCCCACCAGCAGCACCTTGCTCAGATCCGATGCAGAAATCTTGGCATCCCGCAGCGCATTGTGCACCGGGATCACCGTCCGCTCCACCAGATCGTGGGTCAGTTCATTGAACACGATACGGGTCAGGGTCAGGGACAGATGCTTGCCGCCCTCTTCGTTCATGGCGATAAACGGCAGATTGATCTGCACGCTGGACGCACAGGACAGCTCCTTCTTCGCCCGCTCCGCCTCCTCCCGGATCCGCTGGCACGCCACCTGATCCTTGGAAAGGTCGATATGCTCTTTATTTTTAAATTCGCGGATCAGATAACTGGCGATCCGCTCGTCAAAATCATCGCCGCCCAGGTGATTATCCCCGGAAGTGGATAACACTTCTACTACGCCGTTGCCGATCTCAATGATCGACACATCGAAGGTACCACCGCCCAGATCATACACCATGATCTTCTGCTCGGCCTCATGCTCCAGTCCATAGGCCAGGGCGGCCGCCGTCGGCTCATTGATGATCCGCTGCACCGTAAGACCGGCAATCCGTCCGGCATCCTTCGTCGCCTGCCGCTGAGAATCGTTAAAATACGCAGGCACCGTGATCACCGCTTCTGTCACCGGCTCTCCCAGATAGCTCTCCGCATCGCTCTTCAGCTTCTGCAGGATCATCGCAGAAATCTCCTGGGGCGTATATTTCTTCTTGTCAATAGAAACCTTGTAATCCGTTCCCATCTGTCGCTTGATGGAAGATATGGTCCTGTCCACATTGGTGATCGCCTGCCGTCTGGCCGCATCTCCAACGAGCCGTTCACCGTCCTTTGTAAATGCCACCGTTGACGGAGTCGTCCGAAACCCTTCTGCATTTGCAATCACCGTCGGCTGTCCGCCTTCCATTACAGCCACGCAGGAATTCGTTGTACCAAGGTCAATTCCTATGATCTTGCCCATGCGCCGTCACGCCTCCTAATACTCCCTACAGTTCACACGCCATTCGCAAAACCGCATCCCTGATGCTCTCCGCTGCTTTGCAGCTCACTTTTGCTCATACCGCGGCGTTCCCTGCATATATTCCCGCGTCCAGATTTTCATGCGAGCATGAAATCAGTCCGCAGGAACACATGCGTGAACTGTAATCTATATTTCTATAGCATAAGACAATCCTGTCAGAAATACAAGAATCGTGAAATTAAAAATTGTAAAATATTATAGAAATTTATGAAATTTTTCTATACACATAAAATATTTCTGCTAGAACTTTTTCCAGGTGGACGGATACAGACACAACAGCACCGGGAACAGCTCCAGTCGGCCTGCCAGCATGTCAAACATGAGCACATATTTGCTCAGCACGGAAAAGCTGCCGAAATTCATCGTCGGCCCCACCTTGGAAAGTCCCGGGCCGATGTTGTTAAACGTGGCTGCCACCGCGGTAAAGTTCGTCACCAGGTCAAATTCATCCAGCGCAATGACCAGCACGGAAGCAGCGAAGATCACCAGATAGGAAATGGTGAACACGTTGATGGAACGTAACGTCTCATGCTCAATGGGCCGCCCCTCCAGATGGATTTTCTTTACAAGCCGGGGGTGCACAAAGGAATCCAGCTCCTTTTTCACTGTCTTTACCAGAACAAGTACACGGGACACCTTCATACCGCCGCCGGTGCTGCCTGCGCAGGCCCCAATAAACATGAGCACCACGAGGATCGTCCGGGACAGCTGGGGCCACATGTCGAAATCCGTCGTAGAATAACCTGTGGTGGTAATGATGGAACCCACCTGAAATGCCGCATGCTTCAACGCCTGCAGCGGACTTCCGAACATGCCCCGGATATTGATGGTGATCACACCGATGGCCGCCGCGATGATCAGGAAATACCAGTGCATCTCCTCGCAAGCTGCCGCCTTGCGGAATTTTTTTGCATAAATCAGGTAATACACGTTGAAGTTCACGCCGAACAGGATCATGAACACCGTCACCGTATTGATGAGGAAATCACTGTAACCGGCCATGCTGTTGTTTTTGATACCAAAACCTCCGGTGCCTGCTGTACCAAACGACGTCGTCAGCGCATCAAATACCGGCATACCGCCTGCAATGAGGATGATAATCTCGACCACCGTCATGAAAAAATAAATCTTATACAGAAGCATAGCTGTCTGCCGGATCTTGGGCACCAGTTTTCCCACAGACGGGCCCGGGCTCTCCGCCCGCATGAGGCTCATGGTGCTTCCGCCGGTCATGGGCAGCACCGCCAGGATAAACACGATCACGCCCATGCCGCCGATCCAGTGGGTAAAGCTCCGCCAGAACAGGCTGCACCGGGACAGCGCCTCCACATCACTTAAAATGCTGGCGCCGGTCGTTGTAAATCCGGAAATCGTCTCAAACAGTGCGTCGGTAAAGCTGGGGATATCGCCGTTAAACACAAATGGCAGAGCACCCATGGCACTGAGCAGCACCCAGGCAAGGGTCACCACCACAAATCCTTCTTTGGTGTAAAACGTATCCCGCTTCGGCCGGCGTGCGGTGAGCAGCATGCCCAGCACCAGGCAGAGCGCCAGCACCGCCAGGAACGCAAAGCCTTCCCGCTCCTGATAGATCACTGCCGTGATACAGGGCAGCGTCAGAAAACACGATTCGAAAATCAGCACCCAGCCCAGAAGATACCTTATGATTGCATAATTCATTTTTCTCCCAATCTCCAGTCTAAACAGTCTTCAAAATATCACTGATATCCTTCAATCCGTGATTTGTCGTCACCACAATGACCGAATCGCCCGGCAGCATACAGTCGCTGCCCTTGGGGATGATGGCCTGGCCGCCGCGGCTGATGCAGGCGATCAGAATATTCGGTTTCAGCGACAGCTGTTCCAGGGACATTCCGGTCACCGGGCCCTCGCCCTGGATACGGAACTCCAGCGCCTCCGCCCGATCCTCAATGATCTTATAAAGCGTCTCCACGTTATTTCCCTGGGCATTCTGTTTCGCCCGGACATACTGTAAAATATATTCTGCCGTGATATTCTGCGGATAGATTACCGTATCCAGATCCAGCTCATTGATAACCTCATTGAAATTGATGTGCTTGATCTTCGTCACCAGCTTTGCCTTGGAACACGTCTTGGCAAACAGTGACAGCAGCACATTTTCCTCGTCCAGGCCGGTGAGCGTCACGAAGCCGCCCGCCCGTTCCAGGCCCTCTTCCACCAGTGTCTCCTTGTCCGTTCCGTCACCGTTGATGATCATAGCCTTGGGAAGCAGCACGCACAGCTCCTCACAGCGCTCCCGGCGCTGCTCGATGATTTTCACCTGAATACCCGTTTCCAGCAGCATTTTCGTCAGATAAAAGGCAATCCTTCCGCCGCCAATCAGCATCACGTCCTTGGCGTGGTGCGTGTCCAGACCGATCTTCCGGAAAAAAGCAGCCGCATTCTGCGGGGTTGCCACAATGGACACCCGGTCCTTCGCCTTCAGCACAAACCGGCCATCCGGAATAAATACCTCCGTACCCCGCTCTACCGCGCACACCAGCACCTCACAGTGCATCCGTTCCCGGAATTCCAGCAGAGAGCAATCCTCCAGGATCGATCCCGATTCGATCCGAAATTTCAACATCTCCACCCGGCCCCTGGAAAAGGTGTTGATCTCCATGGCTCTCGGGAAACGCAGCACCCTTGCGATCTCCGCTGCCGCTGCCAGCTCCGGGTTGATGATCATGGAAAGCCCCAGGCTCTTCTTGATAAACTCGCCCTCCTGGCTGTACACCGGATTTCTGACCCGGGCGATGGTCTGGCAGTCTCCCGCCTTCTTCGCCAGCAGGCAGCACAACAGGTTCAGTTCATCCGAATCCGTCACGGCGATCAGAAGATCCGCCTGCTCAATGCCCGCATCCATCAGCACACTGTGGCTGGCGCCGTTGCCGATCACGCCCATAATGTCGTTATCTGCAAGCACCTTCTGCACACGGGCGCCATCCTCATCTACTACGGTCACGTCGTGGCCTTCCTGCCCCAGCTGTTCGGCCAGGGTCGAACCCACTCGTCCGCATCCAACAATAATTACATTCATATCCTGTTCCCTTTTTCATTTCCTTTAATAAAATATCGCGCTTGGTCACGTGACACCCTACGAATTGCTTCGTGCTTCGCACTCCCGCAATTCTCCCATCATTCGCATATCGTGAAGCTATCGCTTCACTTTTATGCTCATGCCGGGGCGCGTCCTAAGTTCTTTCGCCTTCTGGTGCCATTTCGCGAACCCGCGCTGTCGCGCTTTACTGTCTGCTGCGCAGACTGTTCACTCAATGATATGACGCAAGAAAAGGTAATGCCGTCTTCGACGTCGCTCCCTTTTCTTTTGCGTATATCATATCATATACCATTATACCGCAGGAATGCAATGGGCGCTATAAAAATTCTGTAACAGTTCAGCCCCCTAATCCTTCTTCAGCTCCCGGAATCCCTCTCCCAGTATCTGGCTGGCGTCGGCCACCGTCATGAACGCCCGCGGATCTTCCTCCCGGACGATCTCCTTCAACCGGTGAAACTCCGGCACCCGGACAACCACATAGAGCACTTCCATGTCTTTCCCGGAATACACACCTCTGCCGTTCAGGAATGTGGCGCCGCGGTCAATCTCCTCCAGCACACGGTTGGCAATGGCCTGATTTCTGGGAGACATGATCATAACCGCTTTTCCCTTGTCCATACCGTAGATCACGCCGTCAATGACCTTTGTCTGGCAGAACAGCGCCACCATGCCGAACAGGCCTGTCTCAATGTTGCCGAACACCATCACCGAAGCCGACAGGATCACGAAATCAATGAACATCAGCATGGTGCCGATGGGGATATGGGGAAATTTCAGCTCCAGCAGATACGATAAAATATCCGTGCCGCCGGTGGTGCTGCCCCGCATAAAGATCAGCGCCAGCCCCGCGCCCATAAACAGGCCGCCAAAAATAGAGCCCAGCATCCGGTCACCGGTGTACTGGGGAAAATAGGGTGTCACCACCAGATCCAGAATGATGGTATTGAACAAAAGCGTTTTCAGCGTTTTGATCGTGAAGGCCCGTCCCTTGTATCTCCATGCCAGGATCAGCAGCGGCACGTTGATGCACAGGCTCATAAAGCCCACCGGCACGCCGAACAGATACTTGATCATAATCGACACACCCGATACGCCGCCCGGCGCAATATCCGCGGTCTCTATAAAGCAAAAAATACCGATGGCCATCAGCAAAGACCCGGCAATGTCATAAAAAATATCGAGAAAAAGTTCTTTCCCTCTGTTTTTCACGGTTCCGATTGTATTTTCTTTTTCCATTGTCCTCTCCACTTTCATCTATATTTTATATATTTTTTGTCAGATCATGTCATATTTTATGACAATTGTCCAGTCATTGACAAACCCTTTAGATATATTTTATTTATTTTTAATTTCGTTTACAATCTATTTATCAAATTTATTAGGAGGTTTTATTTATGAGTGTTTTAGGTGTAGTTGGTCTGCTCCTTGGCATCGCCGCCCTGATCGTTCTCAGTTACAAAGGCGTCAACGCGTTTGTTTCTTCCCTGATCGCAGCGGCAATCGTCATCATTACAAATGGTATGCCGTTCTGGGGAACGTTTTCTGATTCCTATGCAACAGGCATGAAAAACTTTGCAGGAAGCTATTTCCTGATCTTCGGTCTGGCCGCAGCATACGGCGAACTGATGAAGATCAGCGGTGCTGCGGAAGCGGTTGCCAATAAGCTGTTCAAATTCTTCGGCACCAAATGGGCTCCCGTAGCCTGCATCGTGGTTACCCTGCTGATGGCAATGGGCGGTATCTCTGCTTTCGTTATCGTATTTGCAGTATACCCCATTGCAGCCCCCATGTTCCGTAAGGCAAACATTACCAAGGAACTGATGCCCGGTATTTTCCTCTGCGCATCCGTTACCCTTTGCCTCTGCCTGCCGGGCAACCCCACCAGTACCAATGCGATCCTGACACAGACTGCGCTTGGCACAAACGCTTACGCAGCACCTGTGATGGGAACCATCGCCTGCATCGTCGGTCTTGTCATTTCCTGCGTATACGTGACTGTCGCAGCAAAGAAGGAACAGGAGAAAGGCAACGGCTATGTGGTATCCGGTACCGACCTTGCAGAGGAGACCGGTGAGAAAAACCTGCCTCCGTTCTGGTCTTCCATCCTTCCGCTGATCGTCGTTATTTTAATGATGTTCTTCTTAAAAGAGAAGATGGGAACCATCGACTGCATCAATACTTCCCTGCTGGCTGCAGCCGTACTTGTTGTTGTATTTAACTATTCTACCCTGAAAGGAAAAGTTCTTTCCACTTTCTGCACCGGTTTCTGGTCTTCCATCACAGCTCTGATGCTGACCGGCGGTGTAATGGGATTTGCAGGCGTTGTACAGAATGCTCCCGGTTTCCAGTACTTCCTGGATTTTGCCATGGGACTTTCCAATACCTTCAACCCTTACGTATCCGCAGCCGTTGCTGTAAATGTTGTTGCCGGCATTACCGGAACAGCCCTCGGCGGTCTGCAGATTTTCGCAAACTCCATGCTGCAGAGCTACCTGAACTTAGGCATCAACCCTGATGCTTTCCACCGTCTGATGGTTATTGCCTGCTGTGGCCTGGATACCCTGCCGCACTGCGCAACCTTCATCACCATGTGTACCGTATGCGGCGTAACCCCGAAGGGATCCTACAAGCACGTATTCCCGCTGACCGTTATCATGCCGATCTTCCTGACCATCCTCTGCATCATCATGGCACTGGCAGGTATCGTTTAACATTTATTTCATCAGGAAAAGAGGAAAACAGTTCTATGAGTTTGATCGCAGAAAAAAAAGTATTTCATATTGATTCCTTTTCCTTTCAGAACGGCCGCACACTCCCGGTCCAGATGGGCTATGAGACATACGGCACGCTGAATGCAGACAAGAGCAATGCCATTCTTGTTGCTCACTACTTTTCCGCTTCCAGCCATTGTGCCGGAAAATATGCGGAGGACGACGCTGTAAGCGGCTTCTGGGACGGCCTCATCGGCCCGGGCAAAGCCGTTGACACCGATAAATATTTCGTCATCTGTTCGGATAACCTGTGCAACTGCGGGCCCAAGAATCCCACCGTTGTCACCACCGGCCCCATGACCCTCAATCCTTCCACAGGAAAACCGTATGCACTGGATTTCCCGGTTCCCGAAGTGCTTGACGTTGTCAACACCCAGAAGCTTCTGCTGGAATCTCTCGGGATCACCCACTTAAAAGCAGTCATGGGCCCGTCCTTCGGTGCCATGTGTTCCTGGCAGTGGGCGGTTGCCTACCCGGATATGATGGACAAGATCATTCCGGTCATCGGCACACCGAGACATCCGGTATACGGCTCCTTCAGCCCGCTGCAGCACGGCATCCGTGTGGCACAGCTGGATCCGCTCTGGAACAACGGCAATTACTACGACCAGGAAAAACAGCCCACAGAAAGTCTGGCGCTGGCCATGCAGATGATGAACGTAGCCGCTTTCCACGCCGGTTTCTTTGAACGGGTTTACCCGAGAGAGACCATGAAGGATCAGGAAAACCTGGAAAGTGTCACCGGACAGACCACCTTCGAAAAAGCGTTAAACGCGGTTGTCATGCAGTCTGTTCCGTACACAGATCTGAACCACTGGATCTACACCTGTCGTATGTGCATCAATTATGACGTATCCCGCCCCTACGGCGGCGATCTGGACAAAGCATTATCCCGCATCCGCGCAAAGGTACTGGCCGTACCGTGCAGACAGGATGCCCTGCACCCGTGGGAGTTCATCACCTGGGTGACAGACCGCATCAACACGCTGGGAGGCAATGCCGAGTCTTACATTCTGGACAGTGACTACGGTCACATGGCCGGTATTTTACGGACAGACCTCTTTGCTGAGAAAGTCCGCGAATTCCTGGACAATTAACTTTTACTCCTTATACAGTTATTGTACAAAAAGAACCGCTGCAGGTCGCACATCAGTCTGCAACGGTTCTTTTCTTCCAGTATAGCCTATTATGCGATTCCCCGCAAGATCTCACCGATGGAACGAAGGCCGTCCACCTCTTTCCAGCCGATCAGCGCCTTCTCATCCAGCTTCCACATACTCATCTCCTGGGTTCCCAGCCGCCGGCCTCTGGCATAATCGATCATGCCGCCAAAGGGATTCATGATGGGTCGCTCCTCCATCGCTTCCCGGAAGCTCTCCCAGGTCACCGCATGTCCTTTCAGCCGCCGCAGTCCCTCACAGAGGAAATGGGCGCCGATCCAGCCGCAGTGCGCATACGTGTTCATGGCATAATCCCCCAGCCATTCTGAGGCTGCTTCCAGGTTTTTCCCCCGCTCTTCCTCATAGTTGAGCCAGCCGGAGGCATACACCGGAAACATTCCTTCTGTCACCGGCAAAATCTGCTGGGCCAGTGTCAGCACCATATTCAGATAGGTGGTAAATACCGGAATTCTCACATGATGGGCCGCCAGCGTACGGATAATCTCCGGCGCTGCCGCCTGCGCCGCTGCCACAATGACAAAATCCGGCTGACGGGCTTTGATCCCTTCCGCTGCCCGATCCGCATCCCAGGCGTCTGCCCGGATCTGGAAAATCTCACAGGGAAGATCCAGCTTCTCGCAGGCCATTTTCACACCTGCACCAAGATCCTTCCCCGTATCGTCCATCGTCTGAATGACACCGATGCTTCTGGCGCCAAAATTGCCCACCGCCCGGGCCACCATCACCCGGCCTTCGGTGATATAGATGGGCTGGATTGGGAAACAACAGGCGCCGTCCATTGCCGTCTCTGCCTTTTCCTTATATAATTCCCCGATACCTGTGGCAAAATACACCACCGGCATGCCGGATGCGTGGATATCCGCCAGCGTTGCCTGCACCGCAGGGGCACCAAAATGTCCCACATAAGCAAATACCTTCCGTTCCTGCATAAACCGATGCAGCGCTGCCCGGGCCCGGCTCGGCTCATAAGCATCATCCTCATGCAGAAAAACAAGCCGTCTGCCGTCAATGCCGCCGCCCGCATTCACCATGTCAAAATATGCCCGGATGCCTGCGTTCAGCGGATCTCCCGTTGTCGCAAAAATCCCGGTGGTTGCCGCACTGTTGGCGACGATGATTTTATCCTCAAAAACACCCTGTGCCTGTTCCATTTATTCCCCTTTTATGATTCCGGAGCCAAATTTTATGGCTGACTGGCCCGCCCCAATCTTTTTTCTATAATTTTATTGTAAAGTTTTTTTATTCTTTGTCAATGCCTCCCCTTGTCACGCTCCGTGACAAACGTTGAATCTGCTCTTTTCGTCTGATATACTGTAAGCAACAGCTATACAACGTACTGTAAGGAAGAAAGAAGAAGGGTTACATGAAATTTTCAGAGAAACTGAACTTTTTGCTTAATTTAACAAACACGCCAAACAATATGCTGGCAAAACATCTTTCCCTGGATCCGTCTTACATCAGCCGTCTGCGCAGGGGAGAGCGCAGCGTGCCGCATGCAGACTATCTGCGATCCATCGCCTCTTTTTTTGCCAGACGGTGTACCGAAGAATATATCCGATCAGCGCTGGCAACGGCCATGAACCAGCCGGCAATCTCATCCATGCAGGATGTGGATGAACTGTCTCTGCTCCTCTTCCAGTGGCTGGAATCAAAGGAGGAGACGTCGGGTTCCCGGCTGGAAACACTGCTGTCCGATCTGTCCCAACCATCCTCGGCCAACGCATCCAAGCGGCAGGCAGCCGAGCGGGAAGCAGCGAAGAAAGACGGCCAGGATCTGCGGATGTTTTACGGCATGGAGGGACGGCGGCAGGCGACGATCGCGCTGTTTAATCTGGCGCTGCAGCAACCCGCACCCGGGACGCTTCTGCTGTTTTCGGACGAGAACTCCAAGTGGATGCTGGACAATTCGTCATTTGCCCAGGAGTGGTCTACGCTGCTGTGGCAGCTGATCCTGAAAGGCTACAAGATCAAGGTCATCCACAAGGTGACCCGGGATATCGACGAGATGCTGGACGTTATCCACCAGTGGCTGCCGTTCTACACCAGCGGCGCGGTGGAGCCCTATTATTATCCCCGGCTGCGGGACGGCGTGTACAAGCGGACGCTGTCGGTGGTGTCCGGCAAGGCAGCCGTATTCGCCACCTCCATCGGGGAGAGCATGGAGACGACCGCCAACTTTATGTCCACGGACAAGCTGACGGTGGATTCCTTTACCAATGAATTTTACAGCTATCTGGCGCTGTGCAAGCCGCTGATCAGGATCCATCCGGCAAAAAATATCCGGTTGGTGCTGCCGGAGCTGTTTGCCTTTGAGGGCAGAGGCGGCAGCCTGATCTCCCGGTCAGATGCCCCGTCCCTGATCACCCTGCCGCCCCGGGTGCTGGAAAGCTTTTCCCACACACTGGCAGATCAGGTGACAGAGGATTTCCTGGAAAGTTTTTCCCGGTATGCCGCCCGGTTTGAGGAGAAGCTGAAAACCGATCCCGTGTTCCAGATCATCCGCCTGGCGGAACCGACGGACATTCTCTCCGGCAAAGTACAGATCGGCAGCATCAGCACGGCCCGGGATATGGAAATGTTTTACACCGCAGAGATGTACATTGACCATCTGCAGAACATTCTGCGGCTGCTGACCCTATATGAGAATTTCAACGTGTTTATCGCGCCGGATGAAGCGGAGGGCTATTCCCTGTACTGCAACGAAGAAAACGGCGTCATGATCCTGAAGGAGGATGACCCGCCCATTTTGTTTGAGGTGACGGAATCCAACATGGTTTCCGCGTTCTGGGATTATCTGAACCAGACAATCCAGTACCGGCAGTTCCACTCCTATGCCAGAACGGCGGCAATCCAGCAGATCCGGGAGCTGATCGACGCGCTTTCGTCCGGGGAATCAACTATAAAGACAAGGGAGGATGCATAAATGAAAGGCATCACTGATACAGAAATCATCGTCGCCAACAGTGCGCCGATGTCCGGCCCCTACATTGCCAGCGGCGATCCGATGAACGCCGGGATCCGGTCTTATTTTGACATGGTCAATGCCGGCGGCGGCATCGACGGAAGAAAGATCCGCTTTCTTCATCAGGACGACGGCAACGATCCTGTGAAAGGGAGGGAGATTCTGGAAAAATTTCTCTCTGACGAGGTTTTTGCATACATCGGCCATTTTGGCTCAGAGGTGGTGTCGGCCACTCTGGATCGAGTAAAAGAAAGCGGCATGCCAGTGGTGTATTTTTTCACCGCCATCCACGATCTGTACGGGGAACAGGTACAGACCCCGGCAGAGGGCAGACGCTGTTTTCCCATTCAGACGATTTATGTGACCGAGGGCCGCGGGCTGGTGGCCCGGTGTGTCTCCGACCTGCACGCCTCCTCCATCGGTGTGATTTACTCGGAGGATGACACCGGCCGGGATATCATGGACGGCATCCATCGTCAGTGCGGCAAGCTTTCTCTCCCCTGCACGGCCCGGGGCGTTTCCATTGCGCCGGAGGCGCTGGAACAGGCGCTGCCGGAGGTGGTGGCAGAGGTGCTGTCCCACAACCCGGATGCCATTGTGCTGGCCTGCTCCCGGGCGGCCTTTGCCCCGGCGGCACTGGAACTGGCAAGACAGAAGAACACCCGCCCGGCCATCACCAGCTATGTCAATATGATCATCACGGAAGCCTTTAAGATTTTTGACGATGTGCTGGGGCAATACCGGCTGTACGCCCCCAGCTGGGTGGATTATCAGAACGAACACCTGCACAATCTGGAGGAGGCCTCGGAGTGGCTGGGCGACTATGCCCTCCACGCCTATGCCCACTGCGGCTGGATGGCGGCCTATGTGTTCTGTGAGGCGCTGAAACGGCTCCACGGGGAGACACCCACCTGGGAGAACTTTACCCGGGCCATGGAGGAAGCCCCCTTTGACCTGCCCTTTGCCGGGCGGATCGATTTTGCGGGAGGCGTCCGCCTGGGTGCCCAGGAAATGACCCTGTCCGAGCTGGATCGATACGCCCCCACCGGATGGGCGCAGATCGACGGGCTGCGGAGCATTGATGAATTATTACAAAAGGCAAAGTAAATGATGCCACTTCGCCTAGGGCATACAATGCCAAGGTACCTGATACAAAAAATATCCCGTGGGAAAACCGTCCTCAAAGATTCGGTCAATTCCACGGGATATTCTATATTTGTATACATATTCCATCAACGCAGGGGAATTTGGACAGATCAGCTTCCTCCTACACCGTCTCCCGGAACTGGCAGAGGGTCTTCACATCCTTCAGTATCCCCGCCTGATCCGCCGCCACATCCGGCGCATACTCCAGCACCAGGTCTGCCTTCGGCGTCAGCTCCCGCACATCGTACAGGAAGGCATTGAAGTCCAGCGTGCCGTTATAAATGCGCTGGTGGCAGTCATGGACGCCATCGTTGTTGTGCACATGGTAGGAAATGATCTTGTCCTGCAGCGCTTCCATGACGTGCCGCAGATCCCAGCCGTTGGCATGGGCGTGGCCGATGTCGATGAGCACCGGGTTGGGCAGCTTCCGGCATTCCACAATGAACTGCTCCTGGTTCATGAGCACATTGCCCATGGACTTAATGCCCACATTTTCCACCGCCACCGGGATGCCCTCCGCCTCGGAAAGGGCGGTCAGCTCCCGCAGGTTCTCATCGGCAGTCTGTAACATGGCTTCCCGATCCACATCCAGCACCTTGCAGTTGTTGTGGTGGAACACCACGTAGCTGCTGTGCAGCCGCTTCGCAAAGGGCAGCATCTCCCGGTAGAAGCCCATGCTCCGCTCATAGGCCGGGGTTCCCTTGGGACGGGAATGCTCGGTCTGGGCGTAAGGCCCGTGGAAGCTGATGGGCAGAGTGGACAGTTTTTCTTCCGAAGCGCGCAATACATCCGCAAATACGGGATCGTGGAACATGGAGAATACCTCCACACCCACCCGCTCCTGGGAAAAAGCGTCCGTCAGTTCCAATACTTTTGCAAAATCACATGCCTGATACATATTCGTACTGATTAATATTTCCATCGATTTTCTCCTTATTCAGACGGCTGGGATATCCAATGGATTCCTGGCTCTCATAATCAAACAAATGGATCCGTTCAAAATCCGGGCGGAAGTACACCTTCGCTCCGGCAGGAGGCATCTTTTCCTCCCCCACAGCGATAAACTCCACGCCGCCCACATCCACATAGGCGCCGAACCGGTTGCCATAATCCTCCACATACTTCACGGTACCTGCCAGCGCGTTGTCCAGCCTCTCCGTGGACAGCTTCACATGCTCGGGCCGGATGCCGAAATAGAGCCGGTTGGATGACTGTCTGGCCGCCAGCTCCTTCCACATATCCGGCAGCTCGATCCGCTGACCATCGATTTTCAGCTGACCGTCCATATAGGTACTCTCGGTGATATTCATGGACGGGGAGCCGATGAATTTTGCCGTAAATACGTTGGCCGGACGGTTGTATACATTGGATGGCGTATCCAGCATCTGCAATTTCCCCTGGTTCATCAGAGCGATCCGGTGGCCCACCGTCATGGCCTCGATCTGGTCGTGAGTCACGTAGACAAACGTCTGGTGATAGAGCTCATGGATTTTTACCAGCTCCTTGCGGGCCCGCAGGCGCAGCTGGGCATCCAGGTTAGAGAGGGGCTCGTCCAGCAGGAAATAATCAGAACGCTTCACCACCGCCCGGGCCAGGGCCACCCGCTGTCGCTGGCCGCCGGACAGATCCTTGGGCTTTCTTTTTTCCAGTCCCTTCAGATCCAGCATTTCCAGCACTTCCTCCAGCCGGGTATCGATCTCCTTCGGGTCCATTTTATGTACCTTTAATCCGTAGGTGATGTTATTTTCCACCGTCATGTGCGGGAACAGCGCGTAGTTCTGGAACACCATGGACACGCTGCGCTTGCCGCTGGGCACCTCATTCATCACCGCGCCGTTCATGGAAATGGTGCCCGCCGTAATGTCCTCCAGCCCGGCGATCATCCGCAGGGTGGTGGATTTGCCGCAGCCCGAAGGTCCCAGCAGGATGAGCCGCTCCCCTTCTTTGATTTCCAGATTCAGATCTTTGACGATCACGTTTTTCCCATAGGCCTTATCCACATGGTCAAATACAATATTTTTCATAAAATCCTCCATTTCCCCGTCAGCCCTTGATGCCGGACATGGCAAAGGTATTGATGATATAGCGCTGGAACACGATGTACAGCAGTAGCGGGATGAGCATGGTCATGACAGACACCGCCATGGCGATGGTGAATTCCGTACCGCCCTCGGAGCTGATATACATCTGCAGCGCCAGCGAAAGGGTGTAGTTTTCCTTGGTTTTCAGGATCAGCACCGGCCACACGTATTCATTCCAGGAATTGATAAAGAAAATAATGCCGGTGGAGATCAGGGACGGCTTCACCAGGGGGATCACAATGTCCCGCATGATTTTTAAGTT
This sequence comes from Oscillospiraceae bacterium Marseille-Q3528, assembly GCA_018223385.1. Lineage (GTDB taxonomy): Bacteria > Bacillota > Clostridia > Lachnospirales > Lachnospiraceae > JAGTTR01. Next base: position 101,375 of record JAGTTR010000005.1, on the reverse strand, counting down.
TCCCACATTTTCCATTTTGGCCGCCTCAATGAGGGATTTGGGAATGCCCCGCATGGACTGGCGCAGCAGGAAAATACCCAGCACATCCGCCAGCTGGGGCAGCATCACGCCAAACAGCGTATCCGCCAGACCGATTTTTGAGATGGTCAGGTAGTTGGGGATCATGGTCACCGTAAAGGGGATGAACATGGTTGCCAGCATGATAAAATAGAGCAGCCCTTTTCCCTTAAAATCAAAATAAACGAAGCTGTACGCCGCAAACAGGCTGGTGATGGTCTTGAAGATGGTCACCACCGCCGCGATGGCAAAGGTGTTCAGGGTGATGCGCACAAAGGGCAGCTTCTCAAACACATGGATGTAGTTTTCCAGCGTGGGATGCAGCGGGATCACCTGGAAAACGGTGTTGAACGCATCCGTCAGCGTCTTGAAGGAATTGGATACGGCAAAAATAATGGGCATCAGCAGCAGAAATACGATGATGCACAGCAAAATATGCCAGCCGATCTGTCGATGATTAGTTTTCATAGTATACCCCTTTCTCCACAAACCGGAATTCCAACAGCAGCAGAACGATGAACAGCGCCATGGTCAGCACGGATACTGCCGAGGACACGCCGGTGCGGTACAGGGTGAACGCCTCGTGGTACGACTGGTAGATCATGTTGGAGCTGGCATAGTTGGGGCCGCCCTGGGTCACCACCTTGATGGGGGTAAACACATACTGGAGCCCCTGTACAATGGTGATGATAAACACGTAAATGCCAGTGGCGGAGCTCATGGGCACCACGATATCCCGGAAGATTTTCCAGTTGGGCACATCGTCCAGCCGGGCCGCCTCGATGACCTCTGTGGATACCCCGGACACCCCGGCCAGAATGACGATAAAGTTATAGCCAAACACCTTCCAGGAGGTGATAACGCTGAGCACCGCGATGACCCAGCCCTCGGTTTTCGACCAGATGGGAAGGGTGATGCCGAAGGCTTTGGCGATGATGGCCACCGGCCCGGAGATGGGATTTAAGATCCAGGTGTACAGGATGGAACCTACCACCAGGGAGATCACGCTGGGCAGGAAAAAGACTGCCTTGTAAAAATTTTTCCCCTTTTTGATCACCGCCGACAGGATAAAGGATAAGATGTACGGCGCGATGAAGTTCACCACCAGCAGGATCAGAATATAAGCCACGGTATTTCCAATAATTTTGTACGTGTTGGGATCGGCAAAAATCAGCTTGTAGTTGGCCAGTCCCACGAACTTTTTCACCGGTTTGATCATGTTCCAGTCGAAAAAGCTTAAGTAAATGGTTTTCGCCAGCGGATAAAACATAAACGCTGCAAAGACGATGAGTGACGGGATGAGAAACACATATCCCAGCACGGTATTTTTCTTCTTTTCGTTCAAATCAGAGGCCTCCTGTATGAGAGAACCCGCAGGCCCCGGTCTGGTTCCGGCTGTCTGCGGGAATTCTTCCATGTAATCTTCCTTCTATTTCTGCCTTACTGTGCATCCAGAAGGGCGTTGATCTGATCCTGTGTATTTTTCAGACCATCAGCCACGCTCACCTGGCCGCCCAGGATCTGGTCTCTCATGTCCAGAAGCAGCTGCTCTGCCTGCAGTCCTGCGTCTCCCGGGAAGGAAGTCCAGGATACCACGCCGTCCATCTGCTCGATGGCTGCGTTCATCATCTCGTTCTCTGCCAGGAAGGATTTCAGGCCATTCTCTGCGTCTGCCACATCTTTTCTCGGCGGTACATAGCCGGTGCCGATGGTCCATGCTGCCATAGACTCTACGCTGTACAGGTATTTTTCAAACTCCCATGCTGCCTGGATCTGCTCGTCGCTCTGGGCGGTGATGGCCAGGAAACAGCCGCCTGCCGGTACCTTGCGGGCCTTGTCGCCCCAGGTGGGGGATTTCACCGTTGCCACATCAAACTGGGCGCTCTTCTGTACGGCTGCCCGTCTGGCAATGGTGGTATACATCATGGCCACGTTGCCGTCGATGAAGCTCTGGCAGCCCTCTTCCCAGGAAATGTGCAGGGCGCTCTCATCCTTTACCATGTCTGCGTACAGCTGGAATGCCTCCACACCCTCGTCAGAAGCAAAGGTTGCCTGGGCTTTGCCGGAAGCGTCTGTGGTCAGCATGCTGGCGCCGTTGCTCTCGATGAGGCCCTGCTGTGCCCAGAAATCTGCGGGCTCCTGCATGTAGAAGCCGTATTTTCCGGTCTTCTCTTTCACAGTCTCTGCAAACTGCTTCACCTCTTCCCATGTCTGCGGGCCATCCTCGGAAAGGCCTGCCTCTTTTAACAGATCACGGTTGATGAACAGTACCGGGCTGCTTAAAGAATAGGGGATGCCCACCTGCTCGCCGTTGCTGTTCACTGCCAGATCCAGCACGTTTGGCAGGAAATTGTCACTCAGGAAATTCTTGTCCTCGGTGTCGAACTTGTCGATGGCCTGCTGGGGTGTGGTGTAGGAAAAGTTGTTGGAGAAGTAATCCAGGAACGCCCAGCCGATCTGCACCAGCGCCGGTGTGTTGCCTGCTGCGGTCTCGGCCTGCAGGTTCTGCATCAATCCCTTGTACATATCCGGATTGTATTTTGCCACAACCTCGATGTGGTCGTTCTGTTCGTTGAACTGCTTCACCAGCTCGTCAACGGTGAGCCCTCCCTGGGTCTCTGCGTTGCAGTGCCAGTACTCGATCTTTACTTTATCACCGGAAGCCGTGCTGTCTGCTGCGGCATCCGCTGTGGTATTTTCCGTTCCCTGTGCTGCGCTGTCATTTGCTGCGCCGGTAGAATCTGCACTCTGTCCGCAGCCTGTCAGAAGCATCATGCCTGCCAGAACGGCTGCTGTCATTTTCACAAATTTGATTTTCATGTTCTGTCTCCTCATTTTGTTGTGTTCTCGTTACAAGTGCTATCCTACTGCCCTTTTGTAAAGATTAGCTACATCTCCCGGTAAACCTCTTGTTAGGTCTTTGTAAACCTCCTTTACAGAAGGATACACATAGATGGGCTGGTATTCGTACTGCGGCAGATCCTTTTCCTGCACTTCTCCGGTCAGCACGGCGATGGTGTCCACCCCTGCCTTGACGCCGCACAGAATGTCCGTGTACATCCGGTCGCCCACAAAAACCGCCTGGCTCTTGTGCATCTTCTGCTTCTGAAGCGCATATTTCACCATAAAAGAACTGGGCTTTCCCACATACCGGGGTTTCCGGCCTGTGGCGTTCTCCAGCATCTGGCAGATGGAACCGCAGTCCGGCACAAAGCCCACCTCGTCTGGGCACACCAGATCCGGGTTGGTGGCAATGAAGGGAAGCTCCGCCCGCTGTAAAATGTGGCAGGCGTCCACCAGTTTGCCATAGGTAAGCTCCGCATCGTAAGCCGCCAGCAGCCCTTCTGCCTCCGCCGGGTCCGTGGTCAGCTCCACCCCGTAGCTTCGCATCTCTTCCTCAAAGGAACGGGTACCCAGCGCGTAAAACTTCCGGTTCGGATACAGATCCCGCAGGAGAATGCCCGTGGCCATGGATGCCGTCAGGATTTCTTCTTTATCCACAGTCAGCCCCATTTTCTGAAACTTTTCCACATAATCCAGCTGACTTTTGGTGGAATTGTTGGTAAGAAAAAGATAGTGCTTCCCCTGGGCCTTCAAAAGCGCCAGCAGCTCTCTGGCGCCGTCGATCCACATATCCCCCAGGCAAAGCGTTCCATCGATATCAAATAAAAATAATTGTTTATCTGTCAGCATATGATTTCCTCCTTCTCATTACAATAAAAACAGTTCAGCCGCGCCATTCACGCAACAAAAAAAAGAAACCGGGCCGAAACCCGGTTTCCCCTGCAGGAAAGCATATTCTTTTTGTTTTAAAACAGAACTCTGTTTTTGTAAAAGTCTTGTAAACAGTTCACTCGAATATTCTTATGAACAGATTAGTCCAGAATCTTATTCACCGCCACTTCCAGTGCCTGGTAGGAGGATTTGATGATATCCTCGTCGATGCCCACACCCCAGAAGGTCTGTCCGTCCTTGGTGATGGACACATAGGAAACAGCCTTGGAGGAAGAACCCTTGGTCAGGGAGTGCTGCTCGTAGTCCACCAGCTCGTAGTCCACATCCAGATAGCTGCGGATGGCGTTGCTCACCGCATCCAGACGGCCATTGCCCTGTCCGTTGATGACGGCGGTGCGGCCTTCGCTCTCCACCGTTGCCTTGGCCTGAATGCCGTCCTCCTGAACGAAGTGGCACTCGGTGATGTGGAACTTCTTGTCCACATTGATATAGTTGTCGCAGAAGATCTGGTAGATCCACTCCGGTGTCAGCTCCTGATGGGCCTGGTCGGATACCCGTTTCGCGGTGTAGCTCATCTCCTCACGCATCTTATCCGGCAGGGAGATGCCATGACTCTGCTTCAGGATATAGTTCACGCCGCCTTTACCGGACTGGCTGTTAATGCGGATAACATCAGAATCGTACGTTCTTCCCACATCCTCGGGATCGATGGGCAGATACGGCACGGTCCAGTAATCCCGCTCCTGTGCTTCCCGGTAAGCCATACCCTTGGCAATGGCATCCTGATGGGAACCGGAGAAGGCGGTAAATACGAGAGAACCGCCATAAGGCTGCCGCTCATGTACCTTCATTCTGGTGAGGCGCTCGTAGCGTGCCTCGATGGACGGCATGTTGGAGAAGTCAAGCTCCGGGTTCACGCCGTAAGCATACATATTCATGGCTACGGTTACCAGATCCACGTTACCGGTTCTCTCGCCGTTGCCGAACGGGGTCCCCTCTCCCCGGTCTGCGCCCGCCAGTACGCCCAGCTCTGCGTCAGCCACGCCGCAGCCTCTGTCGTTGTGCGGATGGATGGAAAGTACCACGTTGTCACGATATTTGATGTTCTTGCTGATGTACTCGATCTGGCTGGCAAATACGTGCGGCATGGCGGTCTCCACCGTTGCCGGAATATTCACGATGATCTTCCGGTCCGGTCTGGGCTGCCATACGTCCAGCACGGCGTTGCACACATCAAGGGCATAGTCCACCTCTGTGCCGTGGAAGGACTCCGGGCTGTACTCGAAGGTGATGTTGCCTTCCTCGCCCTGGGCCAGCTCCTCCAGAAGCTTGGCGCCATCCACAGCGATCTTCATGATCTCTTCCTTGGACTTCTTAAATACCTGCTCCCGCTGTGCCACGGATGTAGAATTGTACAGATGTACCACCACGTTGGGTGCTCCCTTGATGGCCTCGAAGGTCTTGCGGATGATGTGCTCTCTTGCCTGGGTCAGCACTTGGATCGTCACATCCTGGGGGATCATATCATTCTCGATCAGTGTTCTTAAGAACTGATACTCGGTATCGGAGGCTGCCGGGAAACCTACCTCGATCTCCTTGAAACCGATCTCCAGCAGCATTTTGTAAAATTCTATCTTCTCGTCAAGGCTCATGGGCTCGATCAGCGCCTGGTTGCCGTCCCGCAGGTCCACGCTGCACCAGATGGGTGCCTTCTCAATGTAATCCTTCTTTACCCACTCATTGGATGGTACTGGGGGCAGGAAATAACCTCTCTGATACTTTTTGTAATTCTGCATCTTCATTCTCTCCTTTTCTTCGTTCAAACTATCCACACAAAGTGATACTTCCGGCTGCTGCGAAGGCCGCTTGTACAGACAATAAAAAAGCCCTTCATCTCACTGCCCGGAAGCGATTAGAGACGAAAGACTATGTCTTACGCGGTACCACTCTAATTCATGATCAATCTCATGCACTCTGTAAGCACGGATACCGAATGTTCCATTCCCCACTGACCTGCTCTTCTGTCCGGCCAGTCGATCATTCCTGATATCGTATGCTCTTCCCCTGTAACGGTGGGCCTCCGTCTACACCTACTCTCCCGCAGGATTTCGAGCAGCTGCTCCAAGGCGAGTTCCCTCTGTTCCGGCTGCTGCTTCGCATCACCCAGCAGCTTTCTGCAATCAGGTTCAGAGATACTATTCCTTTTCATCGCATTTGATAGGAAAATCATAACACATTCTTTGCAAAAATGGAAGAGGGAATTTGCAAATGATATCATAGACACGCGGCAAGCTGCCGGTAACACTGCCCGATCACATGGATATCTCTTCCCGCGGCCGTGCGAAAGCCCGCTTCCGTCAGGTCAGGTGCTTCCTTTTGCAGTATCCGCGCCATCATCGTCCGAAACTGCACCAGACTGCTGCTCTTGTATACATTCACCCCGTTGGAAATGACCTCCACCGATGACTTCAGCCCGTAGGTGCCCAGCAGCCTTGCCGCATAGGGTGTGGGCGTCACCACCTGATCCGCCGAATTGTAGCACAGCCGGAGCCACTTGCCGAACAGCGGCGCCAGCAGATTGGAGCCTACAAAGGAATTGCGAAAATCCTCCCGCGTGGAATGCCCGTGATAGATCACCCGCTTCCCCTGTTTTCTGGCTTTTCTCGCCATCCAGAGAGAATCCGGGAAAACCGTGTTCAGATGAATTTCCGTGTATGCATCCTTCGCATTTTCCGTATAATCCAGGCCGCCTGCCGCAAATGCCTGCTCCTGATGGGCAATGGCCCGCCCGATACCGCTTTTTTCCACCAGGCTGCGGCCCCCTGTATACAGCAACAGTTTCATATCCGCCCCATCCCTTCTATATATATTAAACACTCTGGGCTGCCAGAAGCGCCATGATGCTGTGCAGCCCCAGACTGTACAGGGCGATGGACGCCGGTTTTCCCAGAAAAATAATAGCTGAAAACTTTTTCAGACTCATGCGGGTCAGCCCCGCCAGATAGCAGAGAAAATCGTCCGGCGCCACCGGGAAGAAAATCGCCAGTGCAAAAAAGGTGTCAAACCTGTTTCCCTTTTCCAGCCACCCGGCGTATTTTTCATAGGTGCGCTCCCCCGCCACAGACCGGACAAAAGGCTGCCCGTACCGCTTGGATAACAGAAAAGCCGCCACCGAGCCGAGGCAGATGCCCACATAATTATAGAGAAAACCCATCACCGGCCCGAACATGAGCACGCCGCCCAGACAACCGATGCCGCCGGGCAGGATCGGGATCACCACCTGGATGGCCTGCAGCGCCGTGAAAAGCAGCGGCGCCCACAGTCCTGCGGGCCGTAAGAATACCTCCATTTTCTGCTGAGAGGTGAAAAGCCCCGCAGCGATCCCGTAGACAACGAAGCCACACATCAGCACAAGGCCCACCGCCGTCAGCAGTTTTATCAGATTGCCGCGCAGCTGTTCCCGTTCCATTGCTCCGCCTCCTTTTCGCTCCACAGCGCCAGCCGGTAGACGTGCTCCACCTGCTCTGCAAAATGTGCCGCGGAGAAAATATGGGCCTGCTCTGCCGCATGGGCAGAAGCCTCCCGGTAGCTGTCCCCGCTTTTCCACAGATTTTCCAGGCCGTCAAAAAATCCCTGCGCATTTTCATACTGCCAGCCGTTATACCCGTCCGTGAGCACATCCTCCAGACAGGCATCCTTATGGCACACCAGCGGCAGCCCGGAAGCCAGCGCCTCAATATACGTCAGCCCCTGGGTCTCGCTGCCGGAGGCACAGACAAAAATGTCACCCTTTTTATAATAGGAAGCAACCTGTTCCGGGGAAACCATCCCGGCAAAGGTGACGCGGTCGGTCAGCCCCAGCGCCTGCACCTTTGCTTCCAGCACTTCCCGGTAAGGGCCGTCCCCCACCAGGAGATACCGGTACTGCTGTCCCCGCGCGTCTGCCAGCAATTCCAGAATTTCTTCGATATTTTTTTCTTTTGCCAGCCGCCCCACGGTGATGAGCATCGGCGCCTCATCGGCAACGGGCGTGCGCAGCTGTTTTTCCCGGACGCCATCGGCAAACGGAGCCAGATCGATGCCCGTAGGAATCGTAAAAATGGCCGGTTCCACCATGTTGCGCTCCAGGATCGCTTTTACTTTTTTCGTGGGCGCAATGACGGCGTCCGTCTGATCCAGCACTTTTCTGGAAAGCAGGCGGGCTGCCGCAGCTCCCATTGCTTTATTGGGAGAAAAATAATGGGTATAGTCTTCATAGATGGTATGGTACGTGTGGATCAGCGGTGCGCCGGTGCGGAAAGCGATCCGCCTTGCAAACCAGAAGGTGGTGAACTCGCACTGAGAATGCACAATGTCCGGCTTCCAGTCCATCAGCTCCTGCACATACGGATGGGCAACAGGCAGCGTCACCCGGGCATTGGGATAAACAAGCCCTGCGCTGTGGGAGTGGATGTAATAAACATCCCCCTCTTTCCTGGAATCCCGGTTTTCCGATAAGGTGAGCACCCGCACCTCATGTCCCTTTTTTTCCAGTTCCCGTTTCAGATTGCGCACAGACGTCACCACGCCGTTGACGACCGGTTCGTACCAGTCACTTGTCAGTAAGATTTTCACTTTGCATCCCTCGTTTCTTGTTCTTACGATAACATGCAAAGTATAAGTTTCCCCTCTATAAAGGTTAAAGATTTTTTAAAGATTTTCTGAAAGATTCGAGTCGGCGCCCTGTTTTCTGGACAAAATCACCGACACAATGGAGGAGTATAAGAAATTTTTCAAATAAAGAATATCATTATAAATAATATATTTACCCGGGCAGCCGGGAGGGCGTGCATGTCATCCGTTCTGATTCTTGACAGGAGGATGTGATGCTTATGAGTACATATGAGGAATTCATGGTTATTCTGACATTTGGTCTCTTAATCGTTGCAATTTTGAATTTAAAAAATAAGTAAGCCGCCCTGTTCCCCGCAAAAAGAATAGGCAGCTTACTTAGCAACTTATTGCGCCGGGACGGATAGGCTTCATCTATCTTCCGGCTGTCTTGTTAAATATAGTATAAGAATTTTTTTTAAATCTGTCAATACAAAAGGAGTACCCATCATGAACATTGGAGAAAATATCCGCCGGGCCCGGAAAAATGCCGGACTCACACAAAAAGAATTGGGCGAAAAACTCGGCATTTCTGCTGCCGCGGTCGGCCAGTTTGAAAAGAAAAATTCCAACCCTCATAACAGCACTGTTCAAAAAATCGCTGCCGTTCTGGAAATCAGCCCGTTATCCCTGTACAATCAGGAACCATCTCAAAACATGCTTCAAAGAACCCACACTTACGCAGAGCATCTTTCCTCCCAGGAAACAAGACTTCTGGCTTATTTCCACATGCTAAATTCCACCGGCCAGCAGGAATGCCTCAAACGAACCAAAGAACTCACCAAACTGGCTGAATATCAGAAATAAGCAGGCCGCTCTGTTCCTCGTGAAAAGAACAGGTGACTTTCTTTGCAACTTTTTATTTGAAATATTTCAAAAATAATGATTTTTTCTTGCTTATCCTGTAAAATACAGGGAAAGAATCTTGATTTTTATTTTACAGAAAAGAGGCGAAGCATATGAAAAATAAAATCCTCAAACAATTTCTCTCCCTTTCCCTGCTGATCTTGGCATGTGCCTTTGCGTTCACCGGATGCGGTAACAAAGGAAATGCAGATACACAGACAAAGGCTTCCCAAGAAACAACCGATGAAGAGGGAAATGCTACAGGAACAGCCGATGAAAACAAAGATTCCGCAGCAATAACGGATGAAAACGCAGATAGCGCAACAATAGCAGATGGGGACACTAATACCACAAAAAATGGGGCAGACGCATCTGGAAATTCTTCTGCGAGCGCCTCCCTCTCCGGTGAAAATAACGCATCGACACAAGAAGCGTCATCTGCTCAGGCACTCAACCCCTACAACCGCAGTCTGGTTGTCCTGGATGGCAAACTCTGCCTCCGGGATCCATCCTCTGGCTTACAGATACGGGATACCAGCGGGAGTTTGCTTGGAACCACGGAGGAATCCGGCAGCATTTTCAGTATGACCGCATCTAACGGCTTTCTTTTCTATACCAAAATGGGAACTTCGGCAGAGACGTCCCAGCCTACTCTGGAAAATAAACTATACCGGATGAACGCTGACGGAACGGGCATCACCTGTCTGCTGGAAGGCAAAAGTTTCACCGTACATGCATTGAACAATATCTTATTCGTAACGGGAAGCTCTTCCGATGGCACCGCCGCCTATGAGGTGCAGGATGATGGCAGTCTAATGCCGCTGGACGCCTCCAATTCCTACGCGCAGCTCTACCAAAACAGTGACCTGTGTGACAGCGATCCCACCGCCTTTGCCAACGGCACCCCGGCTCCGGCACTGGACTGTGCTGCCTCGGCACAGCTGTATCATGGGCTCTATGAAGTCTGCTACAAGGATGAAGCTTTCAACGAACTGACATTCACACCGCTTTTTGGAGAAGCCAGACAGCATATTGCTGATATTTACGGAAAACAGTGTCTCTTTACTAATAATGCCATCGTTTATCAAAGCGACGAATCCACCCTCCACCTGTGCGATTTACAGAGGAATCATGATCGGGAACTCTTCACTTCCGACAAACCGCTTTCCATCCGGCTCATCAATGCAGATGAAAACGCCATCTATTTTGAACAAGACAATGCGCTCATGAAACTGACCCTTTCCGGTGATGCACAGCCTGAGGTTGTGACAGCGGCAGGGGATTATGATGCTTCTTATGAGTGCGATATTTATAACGGGATTTTGTATACCGTGGATAAGAATTCTAAGGAAATCTGTCCCTTGCCTCTGAAATAATCACAGCTCTGTCCAAAAGAATGTTAAGAGATTCAAAAGAGGGTATGCCCCGGCCCAAAGGCCGAACACATACCCTCTTCTGGTTTACATGTTCTATTTTTATGGAAATTCGTATCAAAGCATGAAAAAGTTACTGCTCGTTTTTAGAGTTGGCTTTTTTCAGGAATTTCTCATTCTGGATGATAAAGCGCTCATGGTCAGCTTCTCCCACAACACCGCAGGCATCGCTGGCTGTGATCTTGAACACCAGCTTCCGGCCTTCTACTGCCACCAGCTCACTCTGGCAGGTGACTTTCATGCCCACCGGGGTAGCGCTCACATGCTTGGCGCAGATCATGGTTCCCACGCTGCCGCAGCCTTCCTCCAGCGCATCCTGTACGCTTTCCTGGGCGGTTTTCTCCATCAGTGCCACCAGTGCCGGTGTGGCAAATACCGGGAGGGTGCCGCTTCCCATGGCTGCTGCTGTGTTTGCCTCTGTTACGATCACTTCATCATTGCCGATTATGCCGGCTTTCAATTCCTTCATTGCTTGTGCCTCCTCTTTGATTCAATCAGATTAGAAGTCCACCTCTGTTCCGTAATATGTGCAGGTCAGGAGCTTCTCCATTGCTGCCGGATCGATGGCTCTCGGATTGGAACCGGTGCAGGCGTCGCCAACGGCCAGCTCTGCGATCTTGGCAACCTTCTCCTTGAACTCTTCCTCGTTGATGCCGAACTCTTTCAGCGTCTTCGGAATGTTCAGCTGTCTGTTGAAGTCGTCGATCTTCTCGCACAGGCTGTTGATCAGTGCTTTCTCGGATGTGCCGTCCAGTCCCATTCTGCGGGCGATCTCTGCATATCTGGATGCAGCGGTCTGCTCCTTTGCATTATAACGGATTACGTACGGAAGGTAAATAGCATTTGCACATCCGTGCGGAATATGTCCGGTGGAGAAGGCAGCGCCGGTCTTGTGTGCCATGGAATGTACGATTCCCAGCAGAGCGTTGGAGAAGGACATACCAGCCAGGCACTGTGCGTAGTGCATCTGCTCTCTGGCATCCATATTGCCTCTGTAGGAAGCCGGAAGGTCTTCCAGTACCATCTCAATGGCCTGCAGTGCCAGCGGATCGGTGAAAGGACAATGCAGGGTGGAAACGTATGCCTCGATGGCGTGAGTCAGCGCATCCATACCTGTGTAAGCCACCTGTTTTACCGGAAGGTTGGCAACCAGATCGGGATCAACGATTGCCACATCCGGGGTGATATTGAAGTCAGCCAGCGGATATTTCACACCGGTCTGATAGTTGGTGATTACGGAGAATGCAGTTACCTCTGTTGCCGTGCCGGAAGTGGACGGGATGGCTGCAAATTTTGCTTTCTGACGCAGCTCCGGGAAATTGAACGGAATGCACAGATCCTCGAAGGTGGTATCCGGGTACTCGTAGAATGCCCACATAGCCTTTGCTGCGTCGATAGGGGAACCGCCACCCATGGATACGATCCAGTCAGGCTCGAACTCTCTCATCACAGCTGCGCCCTTCATAACAGTCTCAACGGACGGATCCGGCTCAACACCCTCAATCAGCTGTACTTCCATACCTGCTTCCTTCAGGTATGCAACTGCGCGATCCAGGAAGCCCTGTTTCTTCATGGAACCGCCGCCAACAACGAGGACAGCCTTCTTGCCCTTCAGGTTCTTCAGTTCTTCAAGACATCCTTTTCCGTGATAAATATCTCTGGGTAATGTAAATCTGCTCATGCTTTTTCTCCTTTGCTTGTCTGCTTTTGTTTGTTGTTCCTGTTTGTTATTGTTGTTTTTGCTTGTTTGTTATTTAACGAACATATAATACCATCTTTTCCCGCATTTCGCAACCAAAAGGAGAGAACAATCATGTACTTTTTTCTGTACATTCCTGTTCTCTCCCTGTTTTTACACTTTCTTAACGAGATTCTCTTTTAAAAATTTTGGTTGTCCGGAATCCGTTCCAAAAAATCAGGCTGTTAATCTTCTAACGTGCCACGCAGTTCCGCAAATTCTTCCCGCTCGAAGGCTTCGATGGAAATGCTCTTCTTATTGGGGTTGGCAAACACAAAGGTCTTGTCCACATTTTCCAGATAGTTCTGCATCTTGTCGTTGGTGGCGCTGATGATGGCCTGGAAGCCCAGCCCCCGGATCAGCTCGATACAGCTGGCCACCTTCTCCGCATCCATCTTGGAAAAGGCTTCGTCCAGCACCACCAGCCGCAGGGTGGGCATCCGCCGTCCCTGAATGGGAGAATGGATCCTGTACGCCTGGGCAAAGCTTGCCAGAAGTGCCACATACAGGGGGTTCTGCCCCTCGCCGCCGGAGTTTTTGCGCAGCATTTTGCTTAAGGAAAGCTTCATGACGCTGCCGTCCTCGTTTGCCACGATCTGCTGCATATCGAAGGAGAGGTATGTCCGGTAGTCGGAGTATTTCGCCATATTTCGCTTGGCCTCCTCCAGCTCCTCCGGTGTGGCATTTTCCGGCGGGATGAAAATGGAGATCAGCTCGTTCATCACGTCCGCATACTGGCTTTCGTGCTCCATGGTAAACAGGTTCAACTGGTTTTCCATCTGATCCGGCAGCCCTGACGGCTGGATCTGCAGCGCATCATCCATGAACATATCGTAGTACTTGCCGTCCATTCCTTTATTTTTAGAAATGATAAATTCGTAACGGTCTTTTCCGAAATTCAGCCGCCGGATGACCCGGTTCAGCTCGTCTTTCTGCTGGATGGCCTCCCGGATGGCGCTGCGGATCTTGAAAATAAAATCGTCCCGGAAATGTTCTGCCGATGCCCGGGCCTGCTCCTGGGCTTTCTTCCGGAAAGTTTCCAGATCCTTGCAGGACAGCTGGGACAACAGCTCCGCGTAGGGCGTGCAGTCCTTATCCGATGCCGGGAAACTCCGGTTAGGGTAGGCCCGCAGGTAGGCGGTCTTCTGTTCTGTCAGCTGCGCGTATGCTTCCTCAGCACTCTGCCGGAGCCGCCGGATTTCCCGGTTCAGCCGGTTTTCCGCCGCCTCAAAGCCCTCCTGCTCCGATACCGCTTCCTGATGTTCCCGCAGCGCCGTTTCTTTGGCCGCATCCACCGGGAATGCCCGGTTCAGCTCTTCCAGCTGCACGTTCTCGTCGATGAGCGCCCGGTTCATGTCCGAAATGGCATCCTCCCGGCTGCGGATATCACCGATGATACCCCGCAGCGTTGCCTCCTTGTCCCGGATCTGCTCTTCACAGGCCTGCTTCTGCTCTTCCAGCGCCTGCAGGTCAGAGGTGCGCAGCTGCTCCAGCCGCTTTTCCAGCGCCTGCTGTTCCTTTTCTTTTCCTTTGATCTGGCGCATGTCTGCCAGCCAGCCCATGTAATCTGCAGACGCATAGGACAGCGTTTCCAGGGAAAACAGCTGCTCATACGCTGCCAGCTGCTCCTGGGTCTCTGCCTCCTGCTCTGCCAGCCCTTCCAGCGTCTCTTCCAGCCGCCGGATCCGGCCCCGCAGGCTGACCTCACCGATGTACGCCCGGCGGGTGTAATCCTCCGGGTTCATGTGCCAGAGCCGGAACCCCCGGTAACACAGGCAATCCGGCGTCACACCGGTGCCGCTGCCCCGCAGCTCCTCCACGGTCTGACATTTGCGCACCCGTCCCAGCAGGAAAGCAATACAGTCCTTCACGTAGGGCACATCGGTTACCAGTTCCTCCGCCAGAGAGCCCTCCTGGATGCGGAAACCACCGGCTGCGATTTTCTCGGTATCCAGCACCGCCACCCGGCAGTATTTCTTCCGATCCATGTTCCGGTAAATCTCCATGGCCGCCGCCGCATAGGCAGGCTCCACCACCAGCGCCAGCCGGTTGTTACCCAGATATCCTTCTGCCGCATTCCGCCACGTCTCATCCCGGATGTCCAGCAGATCCGCCAGCACATGGACCTCCACCGGTTTTCCGGCCTGCTCCCGCAGGGCTTTGCGCAGCAGCTGCTGTGCCTCATGCAGCTCCCTGGGGTAGGCTTTCCGGCCCTGTTTTAATTCCTTTAACTCTTCTTCCGTCTGCTTCCTCTGCCGTTTCAGCTCCCGCTGACGGCCCCGGAGTTCCCGCTCTTCCTCCTGTTTTTCCTTCAGGAGATCGGCAATGGCCTGTTTCAATCGCTGCAGTTCTTCCTCGGTGATGGACTGCTCCTGGAATTTCTCGATATCCCACAGCATCTGGTTGGGCGCATCCTCCAGTTCCTCCCAGCCGGAAAGGGCCTCGCTGGTGCGCTGCCACCGCTCCCGGCTGCCGTGGAGATGATGGATGACCTCGCGCACCGCCTCCAGCTGCGCCTGAATTTCCTCACAGCCACTGCTTTTCTGGCGGCCAATGATCTCCTCCAGTTCTGTCCGCTCCTTTGTGATCTGTTCCTGCAGCTGCGTCTCTTTTTCTTTGAGCAGCGCCACATCCTTGCCCGCGTTGTCCCGCTGGGCAGAAAGGGAGGTCAAAAGCTCCCGCTGCCGTTTTACCGACAGACGGCCCAGAGCATAGGAAAGCCGTCCCTCTTTTTCCTCCAGTGCCGCCGCTTTGGCAGAACCGTCACAGATCTCTTCCAGCGCCCGCACCTCCGCCTGGGTATCCTCGATCTTTTTCCGCAGGCGGCCATACTGGAGCACGCTCTCCTGCATATCACTGATGCGGATATTTTTTTCCATACAGATGTATTCTTTGACAAAATCCTCCAGCCGGATGTTCATGCGGAAGGGAATGGCCCGCTTGAACAGCAGCGGGAATTTTTCCATATCCAGACCGCCCAGATAATTTTCATACAGCTGGCGGCGGAACCGCTCATTGTGTCCCGTGCAGAAATAATCCTCCGCAGAAAAATTCGTCTGCATCCACTCCCGCACCTCGGCCGCCGCCATGCACCGCTTTTCCTTCCGGTACAGATGCTCCGGCAGCGGCCCGCTGTGGCGGAAAAACATCCGGGAAATGTCGTTGGAGGCTGTCTCCACATCAAAGACAATGCCGATGCACTCCCGCTCCCCGGTGTCCGTCCGGGTCAGCTCCAGCACGATGGTACTGGAAAAATTCCGATTCCGCAGATAGGAAAATTCGTCGTTATCGCCGATACTCACCATGCCCCGCAGGTACTCGATGAGGCTTCGGTCGGAATCGTCCGCCGCCGCTTTGTTGAAAAATGCCCGGCCGTCCGTGTTGGCGTAGAGCACCACCTGCAGTGCGTCAATGACGGTGGATTTTCCGCTGCCGGAATGGCCCGTAAAGAAATTAATGCCGTCCCGGAAAGACAGCACTTTTTTGTCGATGTAATGCCAGTTGTTCAGGCAGATCCGAGACAGCGCCTTAAAGGGCTTCTCTTCCGTCGTCTTCTGATTCTCCAATCGAATTCTCCTTTCCGTCGTTTTCACTGCTATCTGCTGTATCCTCATCATTATCTTCCGCCACTTCTTCTTCGGCTTCTCTGCTGTCCACCGTTTCCTCGCTGTCTTCGGTACTGCCACTGTACAGTTTCAGCAGCGCCCGGATATCGTCACCCAGCAGCACGGCCTGGATACTGGGATAGATGACCAGTCGGCTCTCCGCCCCCAGATCCTCCATCACGTCCAGCGGCTCCACGATCTGATACCGTTTCAGCAAGGTAACCGTCCGGCGAAGCTCCGTGGGGGACGGGGTGGTTTTCAACAGGCCAAACTCACCGGCCCGGCCATTGACCTCACCCAGCGTTGTATGCACCTGCACACTGGAGGACGCCGCTGCCATCTGCTCGTCATAGATCAGCTTCAGCACCAACACATAAATGCTGGCCAGCCGTGGCAGCTTCTCCCCCACAATCGTTTCTCCCTGCAAATAGATCAGCCCCATATGACTGTTTTCACACACCTGGATGCCAGCCACGGCAAAATAAGCTTTCAGAAATTCCAGATGCCGGTCTGCAATGCGGAAGTCCTGGCTGGGCACAAACCGGCCGCTTCTTTTTTCATATTTATGCTCCAGCAAAAACGTCTGCCGGAATAAAAGCTTGATGATGCGGGTCAGCTCCTGCTGCTCCTCATTCATCAGCTGCTCGTAGTATTCTATCATCACATGTCTCCTTCTGCCTTCCCGATTTCAACCTGTCAATTCAGCTGGCCGACCCGATTCGCAGTCTCATCCCATTCGACCTCTATCTGTTGGTTATCCTTATCCGTAATATCACCGGTCTTCGAGGCAGATTCTTTCTTCTTTTCTGTGAAGATCAGCGCCGGATAACTGTATCCATTGGCCTGTATCCGCTTCCCGGTGTCCGTCACCACATAGCGGCTGTCCCGGCGCAGGCTGTCGTCATAGGCCAGAATGAGCTTCTCAAAATCCGCCGGTGTCCGCACAGAATCGCCGTCAGGCCGGAACACGCCGTCCTTGGCATGGCTGTCCAGAAATTCCCGGATCTCTTTCCGGCTGTAGCGGCCCTGCATCCGGTTCAGGCGCAGCACCTCTCTGGTAGACAGCTGGGGCGTCTCTTCCTCCCGCTCTTCCATCTGGCTGATGAAATCCGCCCGGAGCTTTCTCGGCTTGTACAGGGATTTTTCCGAAAGAATGTCCAGACTGGACAGGTTCATCCGCCCGGCGGCTTCCGCAAGCCGCTCATCCATATTTTCCCCGCCAATGGCCGTCATCAGCTGCACCAGCAGGCCCTTCATGTCCTCCTCCCGGTTCAGCAGATACCCCAGTCTCGTCACCGTGGCCCGGACATATTTGCTGTGCTCCCGGTCAATGCTCTCGATCCGGTGCTCGATATCGTCAAACCCCCGCTCAATGGCATCGACGAGATCCAGCGTCTCCTCCGCATGGGGCAGCGTTGCCAGCCAGTCCTCGTTCTCCCGCATTTCCCGGAGCCATTTTTTGATATCCGTTTTATAGCGGTAAAAATTGTCCCCGGTTTTCAGGATATGATATTTCTGACCCACCACATCCTCCACGTAACCGTTCAGATGCTCACCCAGCAGGGCACCGTAATCGGTCTGTTCCAGCAGACGCCCGAAAAACCCCTCCATACTGTGAAGCATCGTCTGCAGCGACCGGTTCAGCTGCCGCGTGTTGATGAGCGCTGTTTTCAGCATGCCTTCGTTGGCCGTGGGCGCTGTGCGAAAGGAAAAAAGCGTGGCATAAATGTTCTGAATATAGATGTCGGTCTCGCCGCTGTCCTCCTGAGTGAGCCGCTCGAAGGCCTCCAGAAATACCGCCGCGTAATCAGGAATGACGATGTTTGCCGTCAGACTCTCATAATCCTCCTGCCGCCGCAGCCAGCCCGTGCGGATGAGCCAGTTCAGGATCCGGGACGCGGGGGGCTCGCTGGCCTCCTGGTCGTTCTCGTTGTCCTCCCGGGCAAGGGCCACCCGTTTTTTTGCATAAAAATCACCAAGGATCTGTATACACACATCCCTGCTCAGAAAATAATTGTTATATTGATATTCTTCATTCAGAATCAACAGGGCCTCCATATAGGCGGCCCTGTTGACTGACCGGAACAGGCTCCAGAAGCTGTCCGGGATCTCATACATTAACTGCATCTTTGTGAATTACTCCTCCGGCACGTAGGTGCCATCTTCCTGGATCATGTATGTCTTGCCGTGAGAGCTTAAATAATACCAGTGATCCAGCGTACCGTCTTCCTTCAGCACCGGCACCATTCTGCCGCCGGTCTCCGGATTGAGCCAGCACTGGGGATCCTCGTCCTCCTGCCACTCCCAGCCGTCAGCCGGTGCCACCGTCGGATCATCCCCCGGATAGCCCAGCTCTGTCAGCAGCACACTGACCTCCTTCTCCACCTTGATGTCAGACAGACGCTCCTCCTGACTGGAGCTTCGCAGTTTTGAGGAAATCAGGTAAGCCAGGATCAGAAATGCCAGCACCGCAAAATACGGCACCGGGCTGGTCTTTCTCTTCTTTCCCACATACTTTGGATTGTTGCTGTTCATCGTTTTCCCTCCGCTTTTTTATTATCATTCACACTTCCGTGCTTATTTTCACAGTGTAGCACGAACTCAGGCTCACGAACCCGCGCTGACGCGCTTTATCATCTGCTATTGCAGATAGTTCGTTCGCTGATGGCGCAAGAAAAGTAAATGCCGTCTTCGACGTCGCTTCCTTTTCTTTTGCGCTCATCACTTTACACCTTACCTGTCACTCGATCCAGCGCATACAGCGCAGCTCCCGCCGCGCCCACGATCTCCGGCTCAGGGCAGATATACAGCTTGGCGCCGATCCGGTCTTCCACAGCTTTCACCACCCCCGGATTCTTGGCCACGCCGCCGGTCATCATAAAGCCCGGCTCCATGCCCACCCGCTTCATCAGCGACCAGGCCTTGCCCGCGATGGAACGGCAGATGCCGTTGGCAATGTCTGCTTTTTCCTTATTGTTGGCGATCAGGGAAATCACCTCGGACTCGGCAAATACCGAACACATGCTGGTGATCTCGATGTCCTCCGTGGACTTCAGGGCAATGGGCCCCAGATCGTCAATGTCCACCTCCAGCGTCCGGGCGATCATTTCCAGGAAACGCCCCGTGCCCGCCGCACATTTATCATTCATGACGAAATCCGCCACTTCGCCGTCCGCTTTCAGGCGGATGGCCTTGCTGTCCTGCCCGCCGATATCCAGAATCGTCCGAATATCCGGGTTAAAATAGTGGGCACCCCGGCCATGGCAGCTGATCTCTGTCACATTTTCATCCGCATAGGGAATGCTGACCCGTCCATACCCGGTGGATACGATCCAGGAAAGCTGTTCTCTTCTCAGGCCCGCTTTTTCCAGCACCTCCGTCAGAATCCGGTCTGCGCTCTCCCCGGCCTTGGCACCGGTGCGCACCACCGCAGACGCCAGCAGATGCCGGTCACTGTCCATAATGACCGCGTTGGTGGATGTGGAACCACTGTCCACGCCAAGTACATATTTCATGCCTTCCCCTCCGATGTCTCTCGGGCCTCCCCGCGCCTTGCCCAGCGATTCCAGAAAAGCCTCAATTCTTGTCAGCACCTGCCCTCTGCTCTGTTTCGTGTAATCCGTCTCCAGCAGCAGCATGGGTTTCTTCAAAATCCCTTTCAGCCAGGCGTATTCATAAGCATAATTGTCGCAAAACTGTACCGTATGGTAAATGATGCCGTCCACACTGTCCGCGTAGCGTAAGATCAGCTCATCCCGGTTGGACGCCGCCTCCATCCGCATGCACGGGAACTGGCTCAGCAGCCCTCTCGTGTAGCCGGTCAGCACCTGCTCCGGCTCATAGAGAACCTTCCGATCCAGGCCGGTGCATGTCAGGTCAAAGGCCGTGTGCACGCCCTGTTCCTCCAGAATGTCCTTCAGCAGCTGTCCGGCCCTGGCACCGGCAATGCCGATGTTCAGCGTTCCTTTGGCCCGGTTCGGGCTGACGGAAATCGGCGCACTGTCCTTTCTGGCCGCCAGGATCTCTGCCAGCTTCGTTTCCTCAAAAGTTTTCCCGTAATAGGATTCGCAGGCTCTGATCATGGCACGGATGCGCTGCTCATACAGGGTAATGCCCGCTTCCTTGGTGATCCGCGGCACATCCAGAATATAGATAAATTTCTCCGGGTACTGCTCTTTGAGCACATCGTACAGCCGCCGGATGCTGTCACAGCAGGTGGTGAGGATCAGGCCGTCATAGTCCCCAGCCATCACATCCTCCAGCACCCCCTTGGCAAAGCTGCAGATGTTGGGATGCATGCGCAGATCGGCCTGCCCGAAGCTGGTCACCTCCGGCTCGATCCGCTTCGTCTCGATGCCCATGGCCTCAAAAATCTCCACCGGCGTGTATTTACAAATATAACCTAACATACTTTCTGCTCCGCCTCCAGCATTTCCAGAAATGCTTCCAGCCTTGTGCGGATCTGTCCGTCATGGCTGTTGCGCCGGTCGATGCCGTCCCCGTCCAGGATCAGCATGGGGATGCCCAGCTCCTGCATTTTTTCTTTCAGAAGAATACTGCCGCCCGCCGCCTGCTTGCAGCCCCAGTGGCAGAAATGGATGACCGCATCGGGCTGTAATTCCTCCGCCAGATCGCCGATGACCTTCGCCTTATGAGAATAGGAACCGTTGAACAGGTTGGCAATGATCTTCTGTGCCAGCGCCCGGAACGGGGCATTCTCATCCAGATGTCTCGGGCCGTCCAGCTCCATATCGCTAGCAATGATCTGGTATTTCTGATTTTCGTTAAAATATTCTTTCAGCGTTTCCTGATAAAAAGGCATGAGATGCACCCACAGGATGCGCTTGCCGTCAAAGGCCGGATATTTTTGGATATCCTCCACGAGAAAAGCCGCCAGATCCCGCAGTTCCCTGGTACCCATCATCAGGTGCGTCCCCATCATGAGATACAGATGGCTGATGAGCTCTCCCGGATACCAGTGATCCTTCTGCAGCTGGAAAAACTGTTCCAGCAGATCTCTCGTCTCGTTTTCCGTGCGGATGATCTCTTTTAACTTTTCCTCGTCAAAGGTTCTTCCACAGTGCTCCGCCAGACGATACGCAAATTCTTTCAGCTGTTCTGCCAGATAGTCCACCGATGCCTCATCGTCCGCGTACGGCACATCCAGGAACGTGTACGGCACGCCGATCTTTTTTTCCAGATAACGGAAGGTGTTCAGGTTGCCGTCACAGGACAGGGAGGTGGTCACCGCATATTCCGGGTGTTTCACCGCGCCGCTCTCCACGCCGCCGATAAATGTCTTGTGATAGGAGCAAAGGGTCGGTGCAATGCCGCTGTTCTGCGCCCGGTCGATGAAATAGTCCTCCAGATGATAACCGGAAAAATAGCAGGACAGGCACTCAATGGAAAGGGTACGAAGGCCCAGTGCCTCCATGATCTCACAGGGCGCAAAAATATTGCCCCACACGTAGCTTCCCTGATCCTTCAGCGCATCCGCCACCAGTGCCATCATCATTGTCTCCAGCTTCTGATAGCCTTTCGACAGGTTTTTCTTCGGCAAAATCCGGGTTTTCAGCTTGTTGGCCTGGAAGCCGAACACCATCTTCTCCCAGCTTTTCTCCGGGTGCTCCACCACCTCGTCATGCACGTAATCAATAAACTTATCTACCACTGACATTCTTTTTCTGTTACTTCCTTCCTACTCGCCAAATTCCTCGGCAGCCCGCTTCATCATCTCCCGGATGGGCAACTCGTACGGACACCGGGGCTCACAGGCGCCGCACTCGATACAGGCACTAGCCTTCACCTTCAGGCTGCCGTACCGATCCTTCGCCCAGTCTCCCAGTCCATAGCGCTCCAGATATCCTGCGAAAAGAAAGACGCTGGGAATCGGGATGCCAACCGTACACGGAGCACAGTAATTACACCGGCGGCAGAAATTGCTGCCCAGTGTTTTACGGACTGCTTCAATCTTTTCCTGTTCCTCGGCAGTCAGCGCTTCTGTACGCTGTACCGCCTGCAGATTCTGTGTGATCTCGTCCAGATTGTACATGCCCGGAATGACCACAGTCACATCCGGATTCGTACAGACGAAACGCATGGCCAGGTCGGCATCCTCGATGGCGCCGCCCGCCAGCGGCTTCATGTCAATAAAGCCGATATTTTTCTCCGCACACGCATGAATGAGATGCGTGCACTGGGTTTCTACAATATTATAAGGAAACATGATCGTCTCCACCCAGGGCAGCTCCAGTGCTTTCTCAAATACCGCCTCCGCGTGGGCCGTCAGGCCGATATGGCCGATCTTCCCTGCCTCTTTGGCTTCCATCAGCGCTTCCAGCGCACCGCCGGGCGCCATCACCTGCTCCAGCTGCTCCATACTGGGGTTGTGCACCTGATAAAGGTCGATATAGTCTGTCCGGAAATTGTGCAGGCTCTTCTCGATATCAGCCTCCATGGCTTCCTTCGTCCGGGCCATGGATTTCGTTGCCAGAACAAATTTCTCCCTTCTGCCTTCCAGCGCGTATCCCAGATACTCCTCGCTGACGGTATAGCCTCTGGCACTGTCAATGAAATTGATGCCGTCCTCCACCAGACGATCTACCAGCACTCTCGTGCCCTCCCGGTCGATCCTCTGGATCGGGATGCCGCCAAAGCCCAGTCTTGATATGCGAAGTCCACTTTTCCCAAGTGTTACGTATTCCATCTCTTCTTCCTCCCGTTTTCCACAGAAAAACTTTTCCTGATATTTTACCACAAAAACAATTATTTTTCCACCAGTTCAGTCATGGGATCTCGTGGATGAGCTGTCATGCTCGCATGAAAAGCGAATCACGAGAGCCCATGAGCAAAGCGCCATCTCATGAGCAGAAGTAAGCTGCATCGCAGCGGAAAGCGCGGTATGCGCGATTCTGCGAATGGCGCGGCTGAACCGGACAGACTGATCTTTCCTTTAGTAACTACTCATGTCCGCATCAAAGCTTAACTGTACCAGTTCTCCTCCTTCGTGCCGTACCCGGTACATCCGGTCATTGCCGATATCCGCCGGATTGTCAAACAGTACGCCGAACTGCTCCGCGAACGCCTCGTCCACCCGGAACAGATACACGTAATCGAACTGCTGCAGGTCATCCGACCAGCTGTAAATATTTTTATAAGCGGTGAACACATCCCCGTCTCCATATTTGACGCCGATGCTCCATGTATAATTGGCATTGATCTGCACAGGGGTAAACATGTTGCGCAGCACCCAGTAGTCCAGCCCATTGCTGTTCTGGGAGATCACATATACCCGGTCCTTCGTATAATCCAGCTTGTTCTGGAACCGCAGTGCCCCGTAATAGCCATCCTTCAGCTTCTGGGACGTCTGTGCCGCCTCTATCGGATGAATGAGCACATCGTTCACGCCATAGTTGGTCATGCACAGAACCGTGGCCACCAGCGCCAGCGCCGGGACAAGCATCATCTGTTTTTCCTCCCTGTGGAAATACCAGACATAAATGCCGATGTAGGAGCCCAGCATGCCGATGAGATACGTGTTCGTATACCGTGCGCAGGACGCCAGCCGCATGGCCTCGTACTCCGAGTAGGAAAACAGATACAACACCAGCAAAAACAGCAGATATACCACAAATCCCACGATCAGCCCAGCAAACACGGCCCGGAACCGCTTCCGGTCTTCCGGCCTGCACAGATACACGAACAGCACCGCAAAAATCACAAACAGCAGGAACCACACCGCCAGCGGGAAAGAGACGATCCAGCCGCCCATGGGCTCCGTCAGGAAAAACTGCCAGAACCTTTTCACTGTGATGATCCGATATTCCGGAGCTTTTCCCACAAACAGATCCACAATGCCCGGCAGGCTGATCTCCGAAGCACTCCACGCCCGTTCCGTCCCGGACAAAGCCAGATAAATGTCCCAGGATTTTTTTCCGAGGAGAATACCCGCCGCACCGAAAACACCGTCACACAGCAGCGCTTTTCGCTCTGCTCGGTCTTTTGCTGTCAAAAGCAACGGCACCAGAACGAATATGACTGCCATGGCTGCAAGCCCGGTTCCCGAAGCCTTCGTCAGCGCCAGCATCATACAGCCGGCCGCCACGTTCAGCGCCCGGAACCATCCTGCCTCATAAGTGACGATGGCGTACACCACGAAGAAATAGAGCACGCCCAGGAAGGCATCCACATACAGTCCCACGTAGGTATTTTTGTGCAGCGCCGTGGGCAGAAGAAACGCAATCACCATCAGAAAAGCGCCGCCCCATACGGACTGCTTCTGCTTCCACTCCACCTTTCGCAGCAACGGCAGCATGCAGCCATAGCTCATGACGCCCAGCCCCCGGATGGCATTTGTCTCGTTGAAGCTTCCAAAGCTGGTGAAAAAATAAGCCATCAGAGAGGTGGCCGGAGGATAATCCTTGAACTTGGTGGTGGCCTCCGCCACATTTCCCAGCTTTCCAAAGAAATGCATGTTTCTTACCACCAGTCCCCAGTGGGAAAAATCGTCCCACTGCATGAACACCCGGCCTTCGCTGTTCCACCAGAAAAACAGGGTGATCAGCACAAACGCCGCAAAGCCCGGTGTCAGTACCCGGTCAAGAAAGGTACGTTTTTCCCGGATGAGAAAATAGAGACAGACCAGACCGCTGCCCACGCCGACAGCCAAAACCACATTTCTGCCCATGAAAAGCTGCCCCGCCATACCGGCCACATAGAGCATCAGCACCACAGAAAACAGCGAGAGGGGCAGAACCTCCTCGAACCGTCTGCCCCCCACTCTCGTATACAGGCCTGCCAGACAGACCACAATTCCAATCGCAATAAATATCGTCATTTTTTAAATACCCATTCCTTCTGAATCCGAAAGCTGACAAGAAACAGCAGCGTATCCACCACGATTTTCACAATGGTAGCATGGATACCCAGCAGCTTCACAAACAACGCCACCAGCCCTGCGGAACAGAGCATCTGTACGATACAGAGTGCATAGTATTTGAAAAACGTGCTCTGGATTTTTCCTTCGCACCGGAATACTACGCCCTTGTTCATGAGAAAATTATAAATAGAAGAAACCACCCGGGCACCCACGGTCGCCGCCAGGATCACATGCCCCAGGTGCAGCCACTGTAAAATTCCGGAAAACACGGTAAACAGCACAATGTCGATCACCGAAGAGGACAGCGACGTGGCCAGGAATTTCCCGAAAATGGCATAAATGCGGATGGAATCCCGCACCGGGTGAAAATGGGTGGAGGCATTGCCCTCCAGATACACGGTCTGGATGGGAACCTCCAGCACCGGAATGTTGTACTCCCGGCAATCCATGAGCATGTTCATCTCGTACTCAAACCGCTCTCCCGGCGTAGAAAGGAACCGTCGGACCAGTGCCGGTGAAAATCCCCGCAGCCCGGTCTGGGTATCCCGGATGTGGATGCCGCTTAAGAATCCGAAAATCTTCCGGGTCAGCTTATTACCGAAGCTGCTTTTCAGCGGCACGCCCTTCTCATCAAAATTCCGGCTGCCCAGAATGAGGCTGTCCGGGTGCGCCAGCAGTGCTTCACAGCATTTGCGGATATCCGCAGGCCGGTGCTGACCATCGGAGTCCACCGTCACAACGCCCTCACATCCATCCGGGTGCAGCAGAAATTCATTGAACGCCGTCTTCATGGCACGGCCCTTTCCCTGGTTCACACTGTGGGTCAGTAGCCGACAGTCTCCCTCTGCCACCGCCCGGGCAAAGATATCATCATACGCGGGGCCGCTCCCGTCATTCACGATCAAAATGTGGGAAAATCCTTCCCGTTTCAGTTCCCCGGTCAGTTCCACCAGCTTTTCATCCGGCTCCAGGGACGGTATCACAATCAGGATCTTATCTGTCATCTTTTTCTCCTACAGCTCGGTGTGCAGTACCTCATCCATGGTCGGAATCGATGCCACAGCACCTTTTCTCGAAACAGCGATGGCCGCTGCTTTTGCACACAGATCCAGCACTTCCTTCATCGGAAGTCCTTTCACAAGACCTGCCACGAAAAATCCGGTAAACGTATCTCCGGCAGCTGTTGTATCCACTGCTTTTACTTTGTAGATGGGCTGCCTGATCTGCTGTTCACCGTCTGCGTACACAGAACCGTCTCCGCCCAGTGTCAGCACGATCTTCGATGCCGGGAACTTTTCCCGCATCACATCCAGAATCTTCTGGGGTTCCGCGTAGCCGGAGATCTGCCGTCCTTCCACCTCATTGATGAGGAATACAGACACCTTCGTCAGGTCACAGCTGTCCAGCCCGCTGTCGTAGGGCGACGGGTTCAGGATAATGGTCATCTGCTTCTCATACGCCCGGTCGATCACATAATCCAGACAGTTGATCTCATTTTGCAGCACCAAGATGTCCCCCGCCTCAAAATGATCCAGCACGCTGTCGATGTATTCCTTCGTCATCCGCCGGTTGCTTCCGCCGTAAAGCAGGATACAGTTCTGGGCGTTCCTGTCCACCTGAATGATGGTGTGGCCGCTCTTGCCGTCCACCTGCCCCAGATATGTAGTGTCCACATGGTTTTCCTTGCACACTCTGTAAAAATCTGCGCCGTCCTCGCCCACCAGACCGGCCTGGTACACAGCGACACCGGCTTTGGCAAGGGCAATGGACTGGTTCAGACCCTTGCCTCCGAAAAAGGTTCCCATGCCCTGAGAATTGATGGTCTCCCCCGGCTGTACGATATGATCCACGTCGTACACATAATCATAGTTCAGTGATCCGAAATTCAATACCTTCATAGCCGTACCCCCTATAATTTATGATAACCGCAGGCCCTTTTCGGGGTCTGCGGTCTCAAATATTGCTTTACTTATTATTTGTCTGATGACTTGAGCCAATTATTCTCTTCTGCTCCTTCTTCCTCTGTTGCTTCCGTCGGTGTCTCATCACCTGTTGTGTCAGCGGTATCTGCTTCCTCCGCGGTATCTGCAGACTCTGCTTCGACATCTGTGTTGACTACCTCTGTGGTGTCTGAGGTATCTGCTGCATCTGTGGTATCAGAAGCGGGCTTTGCTGTCGCATTGTCTGCGATCAGGGTCAGCACCTTATCCCACAGGATATCCTCACGGATGGTATCTGCACCCAGCGCCTCTTCCATGGCGTCCTTGGACTCATATCCATAGTCAGTGGCTTTTTCCTCTGCGGTCTTCTCGTACTCGTCATCGCTGACAGTCAGGCCTTCCTTCTCCACGATGGCATTGAACACCAGATTTCTCTTCACCAGATTCTCTGCATAGGAAGTGAGCTCTGTACGGAAATCCTCCTCGCTCATGCCCATCTGTTCCAGGAAATCAGCCATCTCCAGACCGTAGTAGCCTGCATACTGCTCGTAGGAATTGTACATATTCTCTACTTCCTCGTCTACCTTATCCTGCGGAAGCTCTGCAAACGTACAGTTGTCCATCACCTGCTGCCACAGTGCCTGTTCTCTGTCAGAGTCTGCGGTGGACTCCTTATAATCCTTCAGGTAACCGCGCACATATTCCTTGTACTCGTCAACCGTCTGGTAATCGGTGTTGTCTGCGATAAACTGATCGCTCATCTCCGGGATGATGTTCTCACCGCAGATATAGTTCACAGTCACCTCAAACACAACCGGTACGCCTGCCAGATCCGGGTTATTCGGATAGGGATCCGGGAAGGTGACGTTGATCTCCTTCGTGTCACCCGGCTTCATACCAATGAGCTGTTCCTCAAAGTTATCAATGAAAGAGTTGGAACCGATGGTCAGGTCATAACCAGTACCGCTGCCGCCGTCGAATGCCACACCGTCTCTCATACCGGTGAAATCAATGTTCACTGTATCGCCATCCGCAACGGTGCCGTCCATGATCTTCTCCACATCCGCCTTGGATTCCAGCAGGTAATCCAGCTCCGCCTGTACATCCTCGTCTGTCACCTCCGTGGAGGTCTCCTCATATTCCAGTCCCTTGTACTCGCCAAGGGTCACATATTTGCTTAAATCATCCACATAATCGGTCTTTACTTCGCTCTTCTTTGCTCCACAACCGGTCACCAGAGCAACGGCGGCCAGCACTGCTGCCATAAATACTGTCTGTTTCTTCATAATAGATCCTTTCCTCTGACATGCAGAAAGATTTGTTACATTTTACCCGTATCTGTGAAAGATACACCTTTGCAGATGCCACTTACGAACCATAACGAAATTTCATTCTGCACGATCGTTATTTAACAGTATTATTAAACCATATTTCCGGCAGCTTGGAAAGAGTTTTTACTACTTCTTAATAGAATCGAAAGAAAATGTCCCCGACTGAGAAAACCCGTCCTCCATGTCAAATGCTGCGATCTCCCGCTCACTGACCACATAAAAGCGACTGCCTGCGTAGAATCCTCTGACGCGAGAAATATCTGTGCCGTTCTTCTGGGGAATCTCATAGGACAGCAGCTCCACAAAGCCTTTGTCCTCTTCCCAGCGGTAAAGATGGTAAACGGCTTCCTCTTTTCCTTTCTTCCACCGGTCTGTGGAAAAACCGATGAGATTTTTCTCCGGCTCCACCAGCAGAGAACGGTAATCGCTGATATTCCACAGGCTGATGTCCTTCATGCCCACGCGGTCAAGTTCTGTCATCTGTCCCGGCTCACTGATATCAAACATGGAAATCTTGGCTCCCGTCTCCCGTCCGGTGTCCTCGTCAGCCTCACTGCCAATGCCCAGCAGCAGTCCGTCCCCATACAGATGCAGATAGGAGGAAAATCCGCTGACCTTCACTTCGCCCACGATCCTGGGATCCTCCGGCCTGGACAGATCCACGCAGAACAGAGGATCCGTCTGACGGAATGTTACAAAATAGCCCTGACTGCCCACAAATCGGGCGGACTTGATCTCTTCATCCGGCGCCACATCCTCCAGGCTGCCTACCGTATCCAGATCACCATCCAGCACATAGAGACTGCTGATCTGGGAGCCACGGTTCCACCGGGTCGTCACCAGCCGCAGATGGCCGTCGTATTCATCCAGACAAAAGCTGTCCTTTACGTATCCCGGCACGGTACCCACCGCCGCACCGCGGATCACACCATCCCGGAAAGCGAACCGGAAAATCTCTGTACTCTCATCCCCCGCTGCACTGTAATGCATCTGGGTGATATACATATTGTTTGTGGAAATATAATACTCGTCTCCGTCGCAGAGCACGCCTTTGGCTTCCTTCACCTGCGAGGGTTCCTCCATATTCACGGAACTGATCAGGATATAATGTCCCGTCACATCTGTCTGCGGCAGATAAATGCAGCCGCTGGCCAGTTTCTGCCCGTTGGCCTCGGGAATATATGCTGTAGGGTCAGTACCCTCTGAAAAATCCTTCCAGCAGTCGGTAAATACGTATGCATAACCGTCCACCATGCGTGAAGTCCGGTAACTGCCCTCCTGGGAAATGCCGCCAAGCTTCACCGGACGTGCCGGGTCTGAGATATCGTACACCGTCAGGCGGCTCTCCGTCTGATAGTCCGAGCCATAGATCACGTCCACCTGGGGCGTTTCCTGTATGTCCTGATCCGTGATTCCTGTGGTGCCACCTGATATGCTGCCGTCGCTGTCCTGCACCCCAGCACTTCCCGCTGCGACGCCTGCCCGTCTTGTCAAAGCGGTGGTCTCCACCTGCGTCAGCAGGGTTAAACGCCCGTTCTCCACATAAATCTCCTGGATGCGGCCGCCGTTCTCCGCAGTCACCCGGCCGCAGGCAGTCAGATCTGCCAGTCGGATGATGTTCACCTGGTTGCTGCCGGAGGAAACCACATATGCATAAGTGCCGTCCGTCTTTACAATGTCCGCTTCGTCCACGCCCTGTTCCCGGACATTCGTCTCAGAATAATCTGCAGAAGCTTCTGCGCTTTCCACCGCTGTTGCCTTTGTTGTCTCTCCACTGCCGCTGCTGCGCAAAGTGTCCTGTCTGGCAGCTCCGCTGCTTCCGGTGCCTGCGGCACTATCTTCCGCCGCAGACTCTTCCATAACTCCCGCAGCATCGATTCCCACGGAATACAACACCCCGGTATCAACGGTGAGATTGCTTTCTTTGAGCAGATCATAAATCTCCTCATAACTTTTCGCGATTCGAATGCGCTCTATGCTCTCGTCACCGGTTGCCGCCCGGGCCGTATCTGCCTGATCTGCTGCTGTGTCTGCACTGCCCGTGGTGCCTTCCGCAGCATATGCGCTGCCCGCTGTATCTTCTCCTACGACACCTTCCGCCAGTTCTTCTGCGTATTCCTCCGCACTTTCACTGGTCGCCATCGTCGTCTCATCCCCTGTATAACCGTTATCAACTCCACCAGAGAACCGCCACAGTGCCGTGATCACCAATACTGCAGCAGCAGCTGCTCCGATGTAGATTCTGGCATGACGGACAAAACTCGGCCGCTTTTTCTTACTTCGCCGATCACCATTTTCTTCCCATGCACGATCCGCTTCTGCGAATGTTCCATCTATACCAGAAGTACTTGCCTCTCCTACATGCGTTTCATCTATATCAGAAGTATTTGCCTCTCTTACATGCGTTCCGTTTATGTCAGATGCACTGGTCTGGCCTGCAGGCGTTCCGTCCTTACCTGATGTGCTCTCCTGGCCTTGCTGATGCTTCCGCAGCAGTTCCTCGATGGCTTCCGGCTCCAACTCCGACGGGATCGGTGTATCCTCTGCCGCCGCCCGGATAACTGCGCCGATCTCTTTCATCTGCTCTTCTGTCAGTTTTTCTTCATCTATTCCGACCTCATCCTGCTCCACCTGCTCTTCTGACAACTTCTTTTCATATGTATCTTTTAACGCATTCTCACTGTTTTGCACGTTTTCTCTTCTCATTCTGTCTTTCTCTTCCATCTGCACAATCCTCCTTCCTAGCCTTCCAGAAGCACCTGCATCCGCCGCATGGAACGGCTGAGCCGGGAGCGCACGGTATTGGCATTCCGGTGCAGAAGCGCACCGATCTCCCCGCTGCTGTAACCGCCCAGCACCGACAGAGATACGATCATCCGGTCTTCTTCCGGCAGCGTCTGAAATGCCCGGCGCACATCCATGGATTCACAGGGATCCATCCTCTCGTCCGGCAGCCGCTCCTTCAGCTCCTCTGTCAGTTCTTCTGTCTTATGCATATATTGCCGTCGCCGTTTCCGGCACTGATTCAGCAAAATCTGAAAAATCCAGCCACGGAACGCCTCCGCGCTGCGCAGCTTCCCAATGCCCTCAAAAGCCGCCAGCACCGTATCGCTGACCACATCCCGGGCATCCTCTTCCTGTCCCAGATTGTACAGGGCAAACCGGTACAGATCCCGATAACAGCACTCATACAGCTGTGCAAAAGCATGGACATCCCCCTGCTGCGCCTGCTTCACCAACAAGTTTTCCTGTTCCATTCCACCACCCCTTTTATCTTATAGTGTCTTTTCCCGCCTCAACTGTTGCACCCCACTCAAATTTTCTTCATTTTTTTATAAAATCGGCGACAACAGCCGGGAAAACTGCTCTCCCAGCCGCACGCCCAGCCCGCGTTTTCCATAGGCTTCCCGGGTGATTTCCTGACAGGATTTCAGATCCTCCCGGAAAATCTCCTCCATCCGCCCTGCCAGCGCCCGGTCATAGATCACCGCATTGACCTCAAAATTCAGACAAAAGCTGCGAATGTCCAGATTAGCCGTCCCGCAGCAGCAGGCCAGGCCATCCACCACCACACACTTGGCATGGAGAAACCCATCCATATAACGGAAGCATCGCGCCCCGGCCTCCAGAAGCTCCCCCGCATAGGAGCAGGTGGCCCGATAGACGAAAGGATGATCCGGCTTGCACGGGATCATGAGCCGCACATCCACGCCGGACAGGGCCGCCATGCGCAGCGCCTGCAAAACGGCTTCATCTGGGACAAAATAGGGCGTCTGGATATAGATTCGCTTCCGTGCCCCGTGAAACAGCCGTACATAGTTGTTGCGGATATGCTGCCATCTGGAATCCGGCCCGCTGGCAATGATCTGCACCAGCGCATGCCCCTGGTAATCCCCGGCTCTGGGTGCAAAAAGCGCCCGCTGGGCAAACAGATCCTCCCGGCAGGCATAATTCCAGTCCTGCGCAAACCGCACATTCAGAAGAAGCGCCGCCGATCCCGTCAGTTTCAGATGGGTATCCCGCCAGTGCCCCAGCTTTTTATCCTTTCCGAGATATTCCCGGCCAATGTTAAACCCGCCGATGAACCCCACGCGACCGTCCACCACGATAATTTTCCGGTGATTCCGGTAATTGAGCCGCGGCTGCAGTCGCCCCAGCACCGCAGGAAAAAAGATGCCCACCTGAATGCCTTTCTGCCGCAGCCGCTTATAATCCCTTCTTCCAAGCGCCCGGGTGCCCATGGCATCCACCAGCAGCCGCACCGTCACACCCTCTGCCGCTTTTTCCGCCAGCTCCTCCTCCAGCGCCGCAAACACCTCATCCCGCCGTATAATATAGGAAAGAATGTGAATGTATGTCTTCGCCGCCCGGATCTGTGCCGTCAGTTCCCCGTACAGCGCCTTTCCCTCCGTAAAAATCTCCCAGCGATTGTCCACAGTGAGCACCGCGTCCGCCGCCTGCAGATTATAGCGGATCAGGCTGTCAAACTGCGCCATCTCCGGCTCCGTTACCGATTTTCCCGGCAGCGCCATCAGCCGCTCCTGCACAGCCAGCGTCTGCTGCAGCTCATCCTCCATTTCTTTCAGATGAAACAGCTTTTTCCGCCGGTAATTCTGCCCCGCCAGCACATACAGAAGAAGCCCGGCCGCCGGCATAAACGTAAGCACCAGCAGCCAGGCCCACAATGTCTTCGGATCCTTCCGCTCAAAAAACACCAGCAGCACCATGAGACACAGGCTGATCCAGGAAAAGAGATTTCCAAATTCCATCGTCCATCCTCCTTCGCCGCCGGTTATTTTATTTTCCATCCATGATTTTCGATCTTTTCCTATATTATCTCCTTTTTCCGAAAAACTATCCGGCTGCTGTGCCTTTCGTATTCCAAAACACATCACGGCATTTTCCCTGTGAACCATCCTGTTTTTCCTCATTGTAACATGAAAACCACACCGTTAAAACCCTTGCACTTTGTCCTAAAGAATGTTACAATATTTTCTGTATTTTGAAAGGATTCGGGAGGAATAGTATAAATGTCTACACTTACTATTGTTTTGCTTGTAATCGCACTGGTGCTCACCGCAGCATTCGTTGCACTTTATTTTTTCACAAAGCGCATGGAGAAGAAGCAGGATGCACAGCGCGAGCAGATGGATGCCATGGCTCAGTCCATGTCCATGCTGATCATTGACAAGAAGCGTATGCGCCTGAAGGATTCCGGCCTGCCGCAGACCGTCATCGACCAGTCACCGAAGATCTTAAGACGGTCCAAGGTGCCGATTGTAAAGGCCAAGATTGGTCCCCGTGTGATGACCCTGATGTGCGACGAGGCAATTTTTGATCAGGTTCCGGTGAAGAAGGAAGTCAAAGCAGTTGTCAGCGGTATTTATATCACCGCCGTAAAGGGACTGCGCGGTACAGTAGATACCACCGAGCAGAAAAAGAAAGGCTTCTGGGCACGCACGAAGGAGAAAGCACTGGCAGCACGCAGCAGCAAGAACAAATAACGTATTTTCAGAAAATACAGGCTGTCCGAGATGTTCGGGCGGCCTGTTCTTGTATTGGATATCATTTTTCAAAAAGGGAGAAAAAGGAGGATATTTGATGAACACAGAACACATTATCATTGCCGGAGGCGGCACCATGGGCACTTCACTCGTACAGATTTTCGCCCAGAAAGGATTTGCGGTGACGCTCTACAGCCGCCGCCAGGAGACCCTTGACCGGTCACAGGAAAACATCCGCGTCAACCAGGAAGCGCTGGTGGCACAGGGCGTGGTAAGCCAGGAGGAATCCCAGACACTCATCAAACTGATCGCATTTACCAACGACAAAGCCTGCTTTGCAGACGCTGACCTGGTCATCGAAAGCATCAGCGAGGACATGGATGTGAAGAAAAAATTCTGGGACGAGATTTCCCATCTGGTTCCGGAGGATACCATCCTGTGTACCAATACTTCGGGCATGAGCATCACAGAAATGGCAACAGCGGTTTACCGCCCGGAGCGTTTCACCGGTATGCACTGGTTTAATCCGCCGCACATTGTACAGCTTGTGGAGGTCACAAAGGGAGAAAAGACCACCGATGAAACAGCCGATGCTGTCATGGAGCTGTCCCGGAAGCTGGGCAAGAAGCCGGTGAAGGTACAGAAGGATATCCCCGGTTTCATTGCCAACCGTCTCCAGTACGCCCTGCTGCGGGAAGCTGCCCATCTGGTGGAGTCCGGCGCTGCCTCCATGGAAGAAGTGGATCTGGCCTGCAGCCTGGTCATCGGCATGCGCTACGCCTGCCTGGGGCCTTTCCGTGTGGTAGACATGGGCGGCGTGGATATTTTCAACAGCGTATCCAATTATCTGTTCGAGGATCTGTGTGATGACAAGGACGGTTCCCGCCTGCTCCAGGATCTGGTGGCGCAGGGCAAGCTGGGCGTAAAATCCGGCGAAGGCTTCTATTCCTACAGAAAAGAAGAAATCCCGGGTCTCATCAAAGACCGGGATTCCCGTTATATCCGTATGGTACAGTGCATGGATTCTTTCGAAGAACCCGAAAAATAAACCGGCTGTTACATTTCTGTGAGTGAAAACTGCTGCGCCTCCTTGGACTGGATGTGCATCCTGATCTCACAGTTGGCCACGTGCTCGTAGTTGATGTCCAGGGAATAGTTGGCGCGGACTTCGATCCTGTCATCTGTTTCCTGGATGCTCACCGGGCCGCCCTCAATGCCGATCATCAGATTCCCGTAAGGCGTGCTGTAGCAGGTAAGATTTTTCTTATTTTCTTCAAAAACCATGTGAATGTTGGTAAGTCCCTTCTTGGTCACTTCCAGCTTATTGGGCGAAATTTTCACCAGATTCTGGTTGCGCTCGGCAAATCCCTCGATCACTTCTTCGTATTTCACATAATGGCGTCCGTTTCTCAAAAAATATTCTCCCGGCGCGATCATCTCCAGGCTGTCCGCCCCGCTCTCTCCCGTAAACTGCAGTCCACTGATCCCAATGATTACATCCTTCGTCACTTTCTATTTCCTCCCCGCCCTGCAGGTGTTCCCGTTTTTTGTTATCACAGCCTGTCCGCAGGATCTGCGTCCGAAACTGTAACATTACAATCCTTATCATTCTAGCGTTTTCTGACAAATTATTCAAGCATATTCCAAAAGAATGTGTTATAATAACTGGAAACAAATTAGAGGAGGACCGAACCCATGAGCGAAGAAACCATGGCATCTTACAACAAAGAACTGGAAGCTTCCTTCCGCAAGATCGAGGAAGGCGACATCATCGAAGGCACCGTGATCGGTATCACAGAGTCTGAGGTTATTCTGGATCTGAAATATTACACCGAGGGCATTATCCGCCTGGCAGACTATACCGAAGACCCCGATTTTTCCATCAAACAGGACGTGGCCATCGGCGATACCGTTTCCGCCCAGGTCATCAGTCTGGATGACGGCAACGGCAATATTCTCCTGTCCAGGAAACAGGCCAATGACGTTCTCGCCTGGGATAAATTAAAGGAATATATGGAAAACGGCACTGATCTCACTGTACAGATCAAGGGCGTGGTCAACAAAGGCGTCATCGCCTACGTGGAAGGCATCCGCGGCTTCATTCCGGCATCCAAGCTTTCCCTTTCCTATGTGGAAAATCTGGAGGACTGGCTGTTAAAAGAGATTCAGGTGCGGGTCATCACCGCTGACGCAGAAGCCCATCGCCTGGTGCTTTCCGCCCGGGAGATTCTGAAAGAAAAAGAGGCCGAAGAGAAAAAAGCGCTGGTATCCAACGTGCAGGTGGGCCTCGTCACCGAGGGTGTGGTAGAATCTGTGAAAGACTATGGTGCTTTTGTCCGGTTAAGCAACGGTCTCACCGGCCTGGTGCACGTTTCTCAGATTTCTGACAAGCATATCAAAAATCCCCGCACCGTTTTGAATGAGGGGGACACCGTAAAAGTGAAGGTCATCGGCATCAAGGACGGCAAGATCAGCCTCAGCATGAAAGCACTGAACGATGTGGCTTCCGAAGAGATCCAGGAAGAAGCTGTGGAAATCCCTCAGGCTGAGGAGATCGGCAGCAATCTGGGTGCACTGTTGAAGGGATTCCATTTCGAGTAAGCTTACAGAACAAAATAAAACCTCCGGGAACTAATGTGATGAATCTCCAAAAGTGTCAGATGTAATCTGATACTCCGGCATTTCAAACATTTCTCCACGGAGGTTTTTATTTTTTCAAAATTTTCAAAAACACCTATAAAAGTCCCAGAATCCGCAGCACGATCAGCGCAATGGTGATCAGCTGGAACCATACGATCACCTTCAGATATTTGCGCAGTGCATTCAGATCATAGCTTCTGCCGTCGCCCTGCTCTTCCAGCGCTCCCTGAATATTCCGAAAACACTTGATATTTTCTTTGTGTACCGTATCCTCCAGAGACAGCCGCAGCGTATCCAGCTGATCCTTCAGGGACTCCCCATCCTCTGCCGGACGTTCTTCCTCCTGAACCTGTGCCTGCATCTGCTGGAGCTGCTCCTGCTGCACCTGTACCTGCTGCGCCTGCATCTGCTGCATCTGCTCCTGCTGCGCCTGTACCTGCTGCATCTGCCCCTGCTGCGCCTGCATCTGCGCATCCACATCCGCCAGCTTCCGGACAATATCCCCGATCTCCGTGCCCAGATTGTCCACGCCGGAAGACAGCTGCTGGGTCAGCATATGTACCTGCTTCTGCAGATCATCAATGCCCTCCACCCGGTTCTGCATGTACATGGCTTCCGGGCGTCGGCCCATTCCGTCCTCGCGGTCTGCTTTCAGCGCATCCAGACGCTGCAGCACCGTTCTCTGCAGCTTCCGCACTTCCTCTATCGCCATTGCATTCTGCTCATTCTGTTCTTCCAGCTCATTCAGCTTTCTTGCCACCTCACGGAGCACCGTTCTCTGGTAAGAGCTGCCGCTCTCTGTCTCGGGCTTCTTGCCCAGCATATCTATAAATCCTGCCATCGTTATCCTCCTGCGTTCCTTTGCCACCCGTTTTCCCAACGTATTTCTATGATAAATAATTGTAACATCTTGATTTTCAGTTGACAACCGCCTATTTCTTCCTTTCCAGAAAGATTCTTGCAGAGCAGGCGCGAAGTTTGCAGAAGTTTTTATCAGATTTGTTCAAAAAATTTTTCTTTCATTTTTTGTTTTTGTGCATTTTCACACATTGTTTAAGGTTTGTTCACAATTTATTCATAATTAACGACTATACTAAAATCATCGAAAGAAACACAACGAATGGCATTCACGTAATGGTTTTTCATTACACACATAGATAAATTTTTTCATAATAGCCTCGGCGGGCGACCGTCGGGGCACTCCTCATTTTATGGGGTATTTTTTAATTCTCCTGGATTGCCTGATTCAGCTTCCACATACGTTCGTCCAGCTCTGCCACAATTCTGGCACAGTCCCGCAGATCCCGGCTAATATACTCCGGCGCGCTTTCCTGTCCCTCATATTTGTACTGGATCTTGTGCTCCAGACTGGCCCAGAAATCCATCGCCACCGTACGGATCTGAATCTCTACCTTCACGTCTTCCACACGGTCCTCGATATTCACCGGCACCGATACGATCATATGATAACTTGTGTAGCCGCTTGGCTTCGGGTTCTTAATATAGTCCTTCACTTCCAGCACCTTCAGATAATTCTGCCGGCTGATCATATTTGCCAGGCGGTAAATATCCGGGGTAAAAGAGCAGATGATTCGCACGCCCGCAATGTCCTTCACATATTTCACCATATTTTCCAGCGTGCTGTCATACCCGTGCCGTTTCAGCTTCTTCACGATGCTCTCTGGCTCTTTCAGGCGTGATTTGATGTGCTCAATGGGGTTATACTGGTGCACGTACTCAAACTCATCGTTCAAAATCTGCATATTCAGCGTCATTTTCTTCAGCGCTGACTTGTACAGAAACATCACCGCTTCCCAGCTGTCCACATTGCCATCCCTGTCATAAACAAATTCCATGCAAGTTCCTTTCCGCCCGGCTGTCCCGGGGCGCTGATCCCACGATCAGCCTATGGTATTGTAACATATTCTGGGAAAATGTCTACTTGAAATTGACAGGAATTTATCCGGGAGCTTATCATGACGCAGCGTTCTCCTCTTTGAAAAAAATAAAATCTGCGCTATAATAAAAAACAGACTATGCAAAGAGAGGTGCATCCATGTTTCGTCTTTGGGTTAAACTGATGAAAGACAATCATCTGATGAAAGATACCGTCATCTGCGATGACAGTGCAGATACAAGAACACATAAGATTTTTCATGCGCTGGAAGAAGCCTGCTATGAATTCGACCTGAGCAAACCCATCTGGCTAGAATCCACCATCAGCGAGTTTCAGCACCATGCCAAGGCCCGCTTCCGGCAGGATAATTTCATTGACTCTGTAGACTTCGACTATATGGAAATCCAGGTCATTGAGGAAGATTAGCATCTTATAATACATAATTTCATTGACACCAAAATATGTGTCTGCTACACTATAATTACATATCTGGGAAAGTTCTTGACCGTTCGGTCACTCAATCCCCATATGCAAAAACAAAAAATATGGCGGAGAAGGTGAGGACGGACACGTATCCCCATTGTCTGTACAACACACATTCTTCTCTACCATCATAAGGAGGAGAATGAAAATGGAAAGACGAAGGAAAACGCTGGAAGAATTAAACCTGTTGGATAATTTTTTATTCAACGCGATGCTGACGTATCCAGATACAGGAGAAGCATTTATCCGTAAGTTGCTGGAGACATTGTTTGATCGGAAATTCCCGCATTTGAAAATTCATCCGCAGAAGACGTTTATCGGCTTGAATACGGGTCTTCGTGGTGCCAGATTGTCTATATCGAAGAAGACGGCAGTGTTCAGATCCATGACGAAGCAATACCAACGGTTTATGATGTAGAGCCGGATCATAACAAAGATGCTGCACAAATAAAAGCTTTTCCGAAGTGGGCACGGTTTTATCATATTTCATGGATATTTAGAACCAAAGAACCCTATCAAAGATTTATACAGTCTTTGACAGGGTTCTTTTTGTCCGGAATATTTTTATACTTTAGTTCATATCAAACAGCTGCCGCTGCCGCAGGTCAATACCCGCCCAGCTGGTACTGGTTCTGGGCTGCCCGTACAGATAAACGGTACTGGTGACTTTTACATACAGCCGGCAATTATTTTTATAGCCGCTGGTACCCTGCCGCAGATACCGCTCTATGTGCGGAACAGTGAGCTGGAAGGCGTTACTCTGACTGCTGTGGAAGGTACCGTCATCTCCCAGGGCAATGGTGCTGCCGTCGTATCCGACAAGCTGGCCGATCTGCGCTGTAATGTCCGTAAGCTTCTGCCCGGCATTGTCATCCGGTGCATCAGCAACAACCTGTCCATTGTCATCCTGGATGTAGAAGGATATGGTCATTTCCTGCCTGTCCAGATCTTCCTGGCTTAAATCCATGCTGACCATGTTGTAATCACGGACATCGATGTAGAAGTCCATATCCTGTTCCAGAACGTTGCCTTCCCCTTCTGTCCAGGCAGTCTGGTCGGTGGCATAATACCGGCTGCTCTCAATGGCAGCCTTTTGACTTAAGTGATCCACAAAGTTTACTGACGGTTCCACGGCAGTAACATTGGCCGCTGCCACCATGGCGTTGATAAACAGGCGGATCTCATCTTCATCCTTCACCGTTTCATGTCCGGCTCCCGTGTAGATCACATTGCCCTTACTGTAGAAATAATAGTTATTTCTGGCATCGTTGGGCGAATTCGCATAATACTTATCCGCAAGGCAATACCAGACAACCACATCTGTCTCTCCGTCGCTGTTCCCATTGATATCCTGATCCTGCTCCAGCGCCAGCTGATAATACTGTCCATGGGTTGTCGCCACATTCAGCGTGTCTCCCATACGGAACGGATACTGGGTGATGGCACCATCATTCAGTTTGGTCGCTTTTGTTACCAGGGTGTTGCCCGTACCCATTTTATAAGATTCCACCAGACCATTGGTGTACCCCTGTGTCTGTGCATAACTGGTACTTCGATTGCTGCCGGCCTGGTAAGCAATATCACCGGCTGCCTGCATCAGTTCTGCGAAGCTGACGCTGTTGCCATCTGTCAGCGCCTGCCCTTTTTTTAACAGGGTAGATACCGTCTGGGTTCCCAACCGGGCATCCGAGGTAATGCCATACCGATCCATGCCCACCACAGAACGCAATACCGTATTCAGGGACAATCCCCAGGTAACATTCTTCGCCGTATTATGCAACCACTGATCCCAGTAAATACTCGTATTCTCATCCACACCATAAGCCGTAGAAGCGATTTGCTTATACATCTTATTGTAATCATAATTGACATAAGAAGTCGTATCATGCGCAAAAAGAATACTCTTTCCTGATTTTACAAAATCCAGGATGGCATCCACCTGTCCGTTGGCATTGGAAATGTCCTGATATACATCCGCAAATCCCAATACCAGCATCTGCTTGTCGGACAGTAACTGATCCATCTGCGCCCGGCTGTAGCTGTTGATCCTTGTTACCTCTTCTGTCGTTATGTTGATATCAAAGTCATCCAGCTGGCTGGCCAGCCGCGTAAAGTTGCTGTCCGTCTCCAGCTTCCACGTATACCTGGTGGGAAGGAGCTGTAAAACATTGATCACCTGCTTGGCTCCGGTATTTTTCTGCTTCGCATATCCGATCTCTGATGTGTGGATATAGCTGTTCCGGTTGCTGGTGATCTCCAGCTTCCAGGTGATCAGTTTAAAATAATCTGAAGGAAGCTTTCTGGTCATCGTATATGTTTTCCCGGCCCGCAATTCATAATGGGAACTGCCATCTGCGTCCTCCACCGGAGAAAGCACCACGCCGTCCGCATCCTGAATGACCATATATTTTTTCTGAGATTCCTTCTGTGACAGGTTACCGTCAAAGTTCAGATCCAGATACAGGTCACAGTCATACGTGTTTGTGGCCGGTGCGGAATCAGAGTCATTGCCAATGGTAAATACATACCGCAATTCCCCGGAAACATAGTCGCTGTCTGCAGATGCCGTCTCCCCCAGCCGCGGTGGATCCTTGGGTTTCTCCGTAAACTGGATCACCGGCTTGGACAAGTTGGCAAAAAAGGACAGATTCTTTCTTCCTGCAGTCAGATCAGACAGGCTCATGACATTATCGTATGCAATTGCCTCTGATAAAAATTCATAATAGTAGGATGAGCTATCCACTTCACCGGCATTCACCCTGCTTCCATTTACCAGGGATGAGCCCAGCACCACCGGGTAACCGCTCTTGACAAATTCCAGCAATTCCTCCATCTGCACGCGGGTCATATCATTGCCGGACCCGCGGAAATAGCCGCCTCCATTTTCCCCGTAGGTATTAAACGGAGCAAACCGGCGCAGTCCATTCTGGCTCCAGGTTGCATCATACTCATTATCCAGCTGTCCCAGCAGCTTGTGAAGCTCCGTGGTACTTTCTGTTGTCCGGATCCCGGCGCCCACGTGACTGTACCTCAGGTTTCCGGCACCGGTGATGCGCGGATCGCTGGTGCTTTGCTTTCCATCACCGATATAGATCATATCGTATTTGGCAAGAATGTCTTCTTTATGGCCGACAAATTCCGAAGCAGTCATCTGATCCACAGTCACGGATGTGGTCACACCGTCATCACCGGCATAAACAACGCCCAGCTCTGCTCCTGAAGCAAACATATTCTCCTGATTCGTTCCATTTCCCTCCGTTGTCAGAAAAGTAATCTTCATAACTGACACATTGGAAATCGTTTTTCCAAAGGTAACCTTCTTCTGACTTCTGTCACTGGAAGAACTGATATTTTCCTTTGTAATGCTATCAGTGACCTGTTTCCCGTTCCCGTCATAAAAATCTACCTGACAGGACTTCAGAATACCATTCTGGCCACCACCACCGGCTCCCGGCCTGGGCGTGTACAGAAAACCACTCACCGTTTCCGGTTCCACAAACTGGATTTCCAGATAATGTTTTCCTGTATGCGCTCCGTTATTATACTGGGAATGCCAAAAGGTTGTCGTGTCATGGTCGGTTAGAAGCTCCGGCCCTTCCCCTGTACTGTGTTCATAGCAGCAAGCTGTGATCTGCCGGATCCTGGAACCACCTTCCAGCCCCATCCATTCCTTTACCGCCTCCTCTGTCACCTGCCCGCAGTTCACATCCGGCATGATTTCCAGCACCCGGATGTTTTCTTTCGTCACCACGTTTCGTTTGTACTGGTAGTTGATGATATACTCCAGTGCCCGGGCCTGAGACAGCTCTTCGCTCAGCGGATCCAGCTGGGTGCCGTCTTCTCCCAGTGCACGATATCGGTTTTCCTGCTGAATATACTTTGTTATCTCCTCAAATCCCTCTGTCTGTGTTGCGGACAGCGCCTGATGGAAGCCGGTGTTGACCAGACTGCTTATAGCCGTTCCCGCCGCATTCTGATCACGGAAGAAATATACATACTGGGTCACATAGTGTCCATCCCCATCCGCATCTTTGATAAATGCTGCAAAGATATCTTTCAACACATCTGTCTGTGCCCGGTCGGCATTGACGATGCAGGCAATCCCGGAATTCAAAACTGCCTGAGCCGTCTGTGCAGATAAAGAACCGTTCACATAGATCAGATCATAATCC
Source organism: Oscillospiraceae bacterium Marseille-Q3528 (assembly GCA_018223385.1). Lineage (GTDB taxonomy): Bacteria > Bacillota > Clostridia > Lachnospirales > Lachnospiraceae > JAGTTR01. The sequence goes on along the minus strand of JAGTTR010000005.1, from coordinate 58,466 downwards.
GCCGGGTTTACGTCTTGTGCATCTTCCAGCACAGTGCCGATACCGGTTCCCGCCATATCCTCCGATCCCGCATATATTTTTTTCGTAAAATCGGATGCCAGCCGGGTGTCCACCTCCATCTGGAAATCGTCGAAAGCCTCCCCGGAACTTAAATGAAAAACATACCGTTTCATCCAGTCATGGTTTTCATAGCCGCCCCGGTAATACAGGTGATCCACCTGTACAGGAACCGAAGTATCTCCTCCCGGGACAAAGTCATAGTCTCCGTTGCCGGGCACCAGCGCATACTCTGCCAGAGATACATAGTGGGTAGCCGTCCGGTCACCTGCCGGAAGATACACATCCTCCCCATCAGGATAGGAAGGGTAGTACCAGCCATAATAGCTGTAGGAAAGCGGATCTGTCACCGCATTTTCCCCGGGTTGGCAGCAGAACCACACCTGGCATACCCGGTAATAATAATTGTCTGTTACTTCCTCGGAAATATGCTGTACATGTGCATCATCCACGGGCTGCCGCCCCACAACCACGCTCAGCTCCAGCTGCTCCAGTGTGCCGTCTGCATCCGCATGCCAGTACCAGTACTGCCCGTCTTCTTTCGTGATATCTCCATCGTTTCGCTGCGCGGCAGTGTCCGCAGTCTCCGCGGCAGCCATCACCTCTGACAGGGTACCTGCCTGCGTATATTTGTAATAGGGATAACTGTCAATAGATTCTCCCCAGTAAATCATCGGATTGTCCTGACTGCCGCCATGGGTGGAAGCTGCACCGGCAGCAGAATGATCCTGCACCAGCAGCGCCTTGTCAGCAATGCCATCCATGTCTGGATTTTCTCCCGGAAAGCTGTAATTTCCCGCAGTGATCTGCTGCGCGGTCTCCTCTGTCAGTGCCTCATATACATTTTCATAATATCCGTATTTGCCGTTGGCATAATCATATTCGGACAGAATTGCCTGCGGATCTCCTTCCAGCGCCGCATTTACTTCCTCATTAGGCACTTCCGCAAAGGTAACAAAGTAAGCTGCCCTGTCGGTTTCATCCTCCATATAGGAAAAATTCTGTATATTTTCCCGGTATTTCCCAAGCTGCGTACGGTCTGCCTCCACACCTTCCCGGATGGGATAATACTGCTGCTCCTGCTTCCGATAATTACCCGTACCGGTCAGGTTTTCCACATAGGATCCGTTGACCTGCACCGTATCCACCCGCTGGTTTCCTTCCTCATCGGTAAGGACGATCTCGTTCCAGTCATCCACGTTCTGATCCTCTGTCAGGAAATAGGCTTCCTCATAATCCGTATAAGACAACGGGGCCTCTTCCTCTTTGGTCTCTTTCCGTTCCACGGTGCTGATGCCGGTGGATGCCGCCCCGTCGATCTGTCCGTCCGCATCCAGGTGCACATTCATGGCAAATGCTTTTCGCTGTTCCGCAGGCAGCCGCTGCAGCCCTTCCTCCAGACTGTTAAAATGTACGGTTTGGGTGTTGCCCTCCCCGTCCGTGTATGTATAGCTATACAGTTTGATATAAGGCTCCTGCCCTTTGACCAGCCAGCCAAGCTCTGCATCCGCACTGTTGTCCACCAGCTCCAGAATACGGAATGGTTTTTCTTCCGTGTTCTCGCTGACAATGGTCTCGATGCCCGGCATCATGGCTGCCGAAGCCGCCGCCGACAGACTGCCCTGCCAGAAAATACCTGCGGCGCATGCACCGGCAAGTACCAGCGCTGCACCGCCATACAATCTCTTCTGTATTTTTTTGCGCACTTTTTGGTGCTTCTTTTTCTGCACACCTTTTTGCATGGTCTGCTTTCTGTATGTTCTCATGAGGAAATTGCCTCCTTATATCCACCGCATGACTTCTGCTGCATCATATCCGCCCCACTGTCCGGCAATATCCAGACCGTTTCGAAGGGTTACGGTACATGCCTGTGTTTCCTCTTTTCCCCGTTTGTTGATGGTAATGGAAAAGCGAACCACACCCTCGCTTTTGGCCTGACTCATATCCACGCTGAAATCTGTGACATACTCTGCCAGCACCGACTCTGCTGCCGACAGTGAACTGTCCGTGCTTGTCCGCGCATAATAAAGTTTCTCCTCTGCTGCCTTCCAGGTGATCACATCCGTATAAGGCGTCATGCCGCCGGTTGCCACAAATGTTCGTCGGTTTGTCGTCAATACCCGGGTGTCCCCGTTATCCGTATATCCAATCCCTTCACTGGCGTTCATGATCTGATTTTCCACCATGTCCATCGTATTTTGCATATCGGACTGTACCTGCACGGTATCCGCAGATTTCCGGTAAAAATTGGCGCCGGAAGTCACGAACCCAGCCACCACGGCACCAAAAATGCCGATGATCGCCACAGAAACCACCATCTCCATCAGTGTCACGCCTCGGTTATCCCCACACGAAGACACCCGATGCTTTCTTTTCGGACGTATCCTTTTATCAAATTTTTCCTCACGCCACTTCTTCATCGCGCCGCTCCTACCTCTTCTATCTGCTTTTACTCATTGACCAGCTGACAGGTGCCCGCCTTCTGGTTCAGCACCACCGACCGGCTGTGATTCCCAGCGGTAACCGTGATCTTCTGGCAGTACTGATTCCGTCCGATGGGGTAAAACGTAACATCCTTTCCCGCCTCCAGATCCAACAGGATCTGTTCCTGGGTAACGACCTGAGACTGAACGGGAAGAAATGCGCCGCTGGCCCGGTCATAGGTAAGAATCAGAGAATGGCTGGGTAATGTTTTCAAATCATAGGTTCCCCGATTATCCGTATAGGTAATGGTCAGGTTGGCCGGAGCGATTTTCTCCGGCTGATCCTGCTGCACATGGGACATGCCGCCGACTTTCCCCCGGTCAAGATAATAGCTGATGTAATAGCCGTCGTTTTCCTTCCACTCCAGCTTCATCTCTCCCACCAGCCGGTTCATCGCCTCTGTTTTCGTCCGTTTCAGCGCCTCATTGACAGAGCCTGCCGCCCGGCGCATCCGAAAATAAGGAATGGCATTCAGGGACGGGGACAGAATGCCCAGCAATATCGTAAAGATCGCCACCACGATCACCAGCTCAATGAGCGTATAGCCTTTATTCTTTTTCTCCGTTTCCATGTGTTTTCTCACTGCCACTACTCTTTTCTCCAGTTTTTATAGCTCACATAATCTGCCAGATCATATACATCCGCATTCTGGCTGTCATCCCCGGCAGAGGTACTGTTGCCCAGCACATATTTATCGCCTTCCCAGAAGAAATCTCTGGGAGAAACCGTCGCATCCTGATCGGTCATAACCCCCTGGAACACCCGTGCCGCCTCCAGCGGTGCGGATTCCAGCTGCGCACCGGCACAAAGGGTAATCCGGCCTTTTGCCATAATGATCCCCTTGAACTGTACATTTTCTCCGATCTGCACATCTCCCGTGGTGATCACAAGGCGAAGCTTGTCTGCCATTGCCTGGTTAATCTTCAGCGTCTGGCTGTTGTCACAGAACATGGCCTGCAGACCGCCATTGTCTGCAGATGCGGTAAAGGTGTACACCCGGCTGACCGGTTCCCTGTCTGACAGGAATTTTTTCATCTGTGCCTCGTTGACCAGATTATCAAACACGCTCTGGCTCTCATCCGTCTCATCATGGGATCTGCCATTGCCCTCATCCACCGCGCCATTGAGCAGATCTGCGCTGGTGATCATCTTGCGGTTCAACGCATACCAGCTGTTCTGCAGATTGATTTCCTCCTGGGTCAGCTTATCGCTGCCTGCTGCATCTGTGGCATCCAGAAGATTTCCTTCTGCATGGTTTCCGTCATAGGTCAGCACGTTTCCATTGGTCACATAACGCAGGTAGCTGTCCGGATCCTTCACTGTCACCCCGGCATTTTCCCCGAAGTAAAAGGACAGATAGCGATCCATTTTCGCCTTCTGGGATGCATTTTGTCCGTAATACTGCTGCATAAAATCCGATGCTGCCTGATCATCGGTAAAATTCAGATAAAAATAAACATAACCGCCATTATCATTATAAAAAACTGTCTGGATGGGCTTGGCGCTGTCCACACCGATCTCTCTCAAGGTCTGACCGCCCCAGGCGCTCACCGGTTCATCCCAGTACACCATATCTGTCTCGTCTTTCCCGGACAGGCCGCTGTTCTGATATTCCTGGTAACTCATGGGATTTCCGGCAGTTACCCCTGCTGTTTTCAGCAAAGCAGACGGCACCAGGTACGCCAGCTGGGTTCCCTTTACCGTGATGCTGTCACCGGTCAGCACGTCCGCATTCTGCCTGTTGGCACTGCTGTATGCAGAAGATGACACGTAACTGCGTCCGGCCAGCAGCATTTTCTGCACACCGGACAGATCCAGCGTGGTATCTCTGCCATTGACAATGATGGCGCTGCTCACATCCGCATCAGAAAGTTTGTCGTACCGGTTCTTATTCCGGCTGCTGTCCGCCCGGGCAGTGGTGGGATACCCATATCCGTAATACTCGCCCTGGATCGTCACTGCACTTCCTGTTCCCCGCTCCACCGTCAGGTCATCTGCAAAATAAGTGGTTCCCAGCAGCTGTACGCTGGCACTGGACAGGCGAAGCCCTTTTGCCCAGAGGTTCACACCGGTTCGGGCTGCAAAGCTGCTGCCCTTATCCGCGCGGATCTCATTCTCCGTCACCACCTTGTCCCCGGCCGTGATGGCAAGATCAGCATCCGGCTGCAGCCAGAGGGAAGTGTCCGGTTCTTTGGCCAGTGCAGTCTCCCCTGTGATGGTTCCTGCATAAATGCTGCCGGAAATGGTCGTCTGTGCGCCCTTTTTTCCCTGGCATATGATGCCGCCGTTGGCCACAATGATCATATTCATCAGGTCAGGCAGCGTAGACGGTGTCGGAAACTGCACCTTCGGAATGCCCAGTGCGATATCTGTCTCAATGACAGAAGCCAGCCCCTGGGGATCCACATAGACCACCTTCAGGTTCCGCAGCAAAATACCCGCCGTCAGATTCCGGCTCGTTGCCTGTGCCGTCGTTGTCACTTCCATCAGCGGCTCTCTGCTGTAGCCGCCGGAAGAGGCGGGGGTTGTTACAAGCAGCGTCTCTTTTTCCGGATCAAAGGCGCTGTTATGGGGCAGATCCAGATAATCCTTCAGATGGCTGAGAGAATAATATCCCTTCTTCAGTGTGGGAGAATTGTCATCCTCCCCGCCCCGCAGCAATTTCTGTATCTGTGCCAGGAATTCCGCCTCAAAATCCTGCTGCCGCACCTCATCCAGCACAGCATCTGTGGAAGACTCCCGGTTATACGTCTCCATAACTTTAATATATGCCCGGGACATAGCATCTCCCACATCCTGCTGCAGTCCCAGCCGGATCTCCTCCAGCGCCTGCTCCGCCGTATAGAAGCTGTCTTTTCCCTTGATGTCGGTGTGTTTCATCTGAAAATTGTTCAGCGAAAGATACAGTACCAGCAATCCCATGATGGCAATAAAGGATACCGACACCATCACCGTGATCAGTGAAAAACCGCTGTTCTTTTTTTCAAAAAACTGTTGTTTATCCTTCCGCATCAGTTCTCTTTCGCTCCCTCCAGAACCACAAGCCGTTCACTCTCCGGAAAATTCCGGGCTGCCGCACCGGCCCGGTAAATCTCTACCCGGGCGGTATAGATCCGGTCCGCCTGTTCTCTGTCATCCAGGCCATTGACAGAAAGCACCTGTTTGGCACTTCTGCCGCTTACTCTTTTTTCATTGGCACCTGTGCCCGACACAGCCTGGTAGACCAGCTTCATCTGGTTGACTGCTGTACGGTTCAGCACATCAGCGGTATTGCTGATGTTCGTATCCAGATTGGTGCGCAGCACCGTTTTTGCCCGGTACAGGCTGGGATTGGTATTCCAGTTTGACTGTCCCAGCGCCGACGGATTCTCCTTCACCGTCAGTGCCATATGATATCTCTGTTCCTGGGCAGCCGTGGGAAGGGATGTGTTTCCTCCCTGGCCATCCTGATTCTCCGGCCGCTGTTTGGTCACGTACAGCTGCAGCGGATAGTTAGATGTATTTTCAAACACAATCTCATCCAGCGGATGCGCCGAGCTGGTGGACGCATAGTTCGGATAATAAAATACAAACAGATTCTTCAGCTCGCTGCCTGCCTCGGAGCTATAAAAGGGCATGTAAGCGCTCTCGTAGGTACAAAAGCAGCCATTCTGGCCGTCCGCCTTACCGCCGCAGGGACAGATATCCATGCGTGCATATTTCCCGCCGCCCGCCTTCACATAGCTGTTGGTATTCAGCGTATACTTGGCTTCTGCCTTGATGGTGCCGCCGCTTTCCTCCACCTTGATGTACAGCGTACGCTTGGTCTGCTGGTAAATATCAGACGGATCCAGACGCTGCGGTTCTTCTGTCGCCGATCCATTTTCCTCTGTCCAGCGTTTTCTGGCCTGTTCCAGCTGTAAGGAAGCAATGGTCTCCATGGCCGATTCATCCCAGTTCATGGGCATGATGAGAAACGCGTTGGTCTTCGTGTCCAGATGGGAAATATTGGGCACCTCGTAATCATTTTTCCCGGTTCCCGCCTTGCTGGTGGTCTGGGTGCTGTAGCCGGAATCCGTGCTGCCGTCAAAGGTCACCAGTGCGTCAAATTCCTCCGAATCGCTCTGTAGTCCCGCGATCTCAAAATAATAGCGGGACTTATTTTTTCCCGCGGTACGCGGGTTGAAGGTCCACGTCTTTCCGTTATCCTCAGAAATGATAGAGGCAGTCACCAGCGAAGTATCCTGATCCGCCGGATGGTACAGACGGACATCCCGGTAGGTGTCCCCGTCCTTCAAGGCCTCTCTGATGGTCAGGTCCCCATTTGTATACCGGTTCTGCTGATCCGCCAGGAATCCCAGCCGCAGACCACCGTTCACCGCATCCACCGGATAATCAAAAGCCAGCGCAACCTCCTCAAAAGGCTTTGACTTGATTTCCTCCATCACATTCTGGGCTGCTGTGGACGCGTCCAGGTAGACCCCTGACTTGCGATTGATCCTGCCGGAGGTCACAAATGCCTGAAGAAGGATGGCTGCCGCGATGGCAAAAATACTCACTGCAATGATCAGCTCCAGGAGGCTGAAACCATGATTATTTGATTTTCTGTCCACCGGCTGTCTCCTCCTTTCCCTCTCTTTTTGTATCTTCCGAAAAGCACAGATAGAGGGGCTCCAAAACCGCTCCCCTCTACTGTCACTACTGTGCTGTATGATCTGTATTGTCCGCATTGCCTGCGGTTCCCGCATCCGCGCTGTTATCCGCGCCGGTGCCGTCCTGTTCCTCTGTCGCATCCGCTCCCCCTGCGGAAGAAATCGTGCCGAACAGGTTGCTGCTTCCCATTCTTGTTACACCGGTATCCGGTGCCGTGTATTCCCGGCCGGTTCCTGTCATGGAATACATATTGACAACCATGGTGCCGCCCACGTCTCCGGTGGAGGCGGAAAAATCAATGTCCAGACTGTCAACGGTCATCCGCCTGCCATCCTGCATCAGCGCATCAATGACATTTTTAACCGCATCATAGGTACCGTTGAAATCAAAGGAATTGCGCATCCGGTAGAGTTCCATCCCGCTGCTGTCTGCCACCAGCTGCTGCATATCTGTCTCCTGCTCGATCTCATTGAAGTCCTCATCATAATCATCCAGCGTCAGGGAAGAGGTCAGCTCCTGGGGCGAGATATCCAGCTGAAATGCCCGGATACCTGTCTTCTGCTCCATGTCCCGGGCCAGGATGATGGCATCCTCTTCTTTCACATCTGCCGGGAACATGACCGTATAATCCGTTACCTTCTGGTTATAATTCTCAGTTTCCGAAATATAGTAATCTTTATTTTCCTCAATCTCTTCCAGCTGGGCCAGCTTGGCTTCCAGCGGTTCGTTGGCCGTCTTCATCTCATCCGCTTTGCTCATGAGCGGGCGAAACGCCACAAAATATCCCAGGGCAAAGATGGCAACGCCTGAGAACATCAGGATCAGTTTTTTATCTCTTGTCGATATATTTGTCTTTATCAGGCTCATCTTTCGCGCTCCTTAGTTCGAAGTCTTATCCAGTACCGCCGGTTCTGCATACGTGCACACCACCGTCATGGTCACCTCGCCGTTCTCCATTTCCTCCAGTCCCGATGTGCTCACCGTATCCAGACTTTCAAAGGTGCGCATCTGGATCAGGGCCTGCGCCGCTTCCTCTTTATCTGCCGCATACAGCTGGAAGGTCACATCCGTGCCTGTAGCCGTGAAGCTGCCAAGCACCACGCTGGATGGCATCTTCTGCTCCATTTCCTCCAAAAATGCCCGCAGGTTCTCATTGGGTGTCTCGGTGTAAGCATACAGACGGTCATAGCTGTCTGCTTTGTTTTTGGCTGCCGTATAGGCATCAAAAATATCCTGTACCTCATGTTTGGAAGCGATCCGGCTCTCCAGGCTGGCTTTCGCCGCCCTCTGGTAAATCACGCTGCCCAGTCCCACTGCCAGCAAAAGCAGCCCCGCTGCCGTGCCCACAACGAAAATTAGTCTGGCCCCGCTTAAGGAATCCCGGTCCTTCTGCTCCTTTTTGGAAAGCTTTTCCATCAGGTTGATGCCGGAAATAGAAGGCATAGCCAGGGACAGATACAGATACAGGCCGTCCTTTCCTTCCAGTTTCGGTTCCGGGTAGCCATCCAGCTTATTCAGCACCGTTACCTGCTGGGTCAGCTCATAGCTGAACAGCTTGGCCAGTCCCTTAACCCCGGCGCCCAGTCCGCAACAGTCCACCGAATCAAAGGTCACACCCGGATTACGGGAAATATAGTAGTCCATGATACGGGAAATATTTCCGATCAGGTACCGGAAGCTTTCCGTCACATCTGCCCGCGCTTCTGCCAGTGCCGGATCTGTGTCCGGCGGCGTTTCCGTCTCTTCCAGGCGGCTGTTGATACATGTTTTGCTGCGCAGACGCTCGTAAGCTCTCCACTCATCCCGGAATTCTCCGAAGGCCGACGCCTGCATCATGGCATCCAATGCGCCGTCCACACCGTAGCTGACGGTCCGCTGCAATGCCAGATCGCCGTCCCGGATGATGCTGATGGTAGAGTGATCCATCTCGATCTTGGCCAGCAGATGGACACCGGAAGCATATTTTTCTTTCACGGCCTGGTATACACTGTCACCGGTGTATCCGATGCCGATCATGGTCAGCCCTGCCAGCTCCGCTGTCTCCCGGCAGGAGGTGGAAATGCTCTTGGGGGCCGCACAGGCCATGAGCACATACTGACGAACCGCCGGTTTGTTGCCCTCTGCAGGCTCTGTGATCTCTCGCATGATCGTATAGGAAAGCACATATTTGGACAGATCGATCGGAAAATACTCGCTGCTGTTCTCCTCCAGCAGAGACTGGATCTGTTTTTTCTTTACCATGGGGATCTTCAGACGCCGGTTGGCAATCCGGGAAGAGCCTGCCACAAAAAACACCTTCTTCGTCCGGATGTTATGGGCTTCCAGGCCATCCAGCAGCAGATCTGCCACATTTCCCGTGTCACGGATCTCACCGTCCTCTACCATGCCCTGGGGCACAGGGAAGCTGAAACACTGGAGCATCCGCTGTTTCTTTCCGTTTTCTTCAATCTCCGCCACCCGAAGTCTGGCGGAATCTATCTCAATGCCGATAAATCTTCCCACTGATCATTCCTCCATTATCTATGATACCTACGAATTGTTCCGTGCTACGCACTCCCACAATTCTCCCCAACATTCGCATATCGTGGGATTAACATCCCACTTTTATGCTCCTGTCGTGGCGGGTCTCAAAGCCTTTCATCCACTTACGAGTAAACTCGCGTGGATGTAGGCCTTTCGCCCCTGGTATCATCACGTTCAGTTACAAAAATATACCTTCCGGCATTTCTTCCGAAAGACATAGTTTCATAACGGAACCTTTCTCTTTGTTTCCGTTACGCATCTGCCTACAGTCCGCAGATGCTCATATACCAATTGATCCACTGTTCCCCCCACAGTGCCGCCAGGAATATCCCTGCCGACAGATAAGGCCCCATGGCCAGCATATGACCTGCACCGCTGACACGGATGCGGATGAGATGTACCGCTGAGCCGATGATACAACCCAGCACAAATGCCAGGATGATGCGCTTCCAGCCCAGGATCAGCCCGCAGGCTGCCATAAGCTTCACATCCCCGCCGCCGATGGCCCGACCGCCGCTGATGATAAAAATCAGCTCCAGCACCAGGCTGACGCACAGTGCGCCGATGACATGGGACAAAATGTGGGCGCTATCCAGTCCGGTTGCCACAATGCCAAGAACGAACAGGAATCCATTGATGGGCAATGGAATCTCATACGTTCTCCAGTCAATCAGACTGAGCGTCAGCAGTGCGGATGTCATGAGGCAATACAGGCCGCTGACGCCGTTCAGTCCATTGACCGCAAATACAACCACATAAAGAACACCGTTAAGTGCCTCAATCACAGGGTACTGTACGGAAATCTTTGTTCCGCAGTTTCGGCATCTTCCTCTCAGACAAAGCCAACTGAATACCGGTACCATATCATACCAGTGTAGCTTCCCGCCACAGGTCATGCAGTGGGAAGGCGCGGTGATGATGGATTCGTGCAGCGGCATTCTGTAAATGCATACATTTAAGAAGCTGCCGATGACGATACCGAATATGAAGATGACGATGTATGGAATCATTTCCAGGAAAAGAAGCATAGGGGATTCCTTTCTTTCGTGCCTGAATTTGCGGGTTGGGATTACTTAATTAAAGTATGGTGAAATTAGTTGTTAGCCGTATTCTTGATGCTTGCAGGATCATAGGTAACCGTTGTTTTTCCGGTATCCTCAATCTTGATAGTAGCACTAATATCCTGACCCCATTTTTTAGATTTCAATTTCGTGCTCTTCCAATCATTTCCTGCAAACTCAGTGATAACGTTTTCTACGGTTTTGGATGCATCATCACCCTCTAAAGTTGTTGCAGTTGCTGTAATTGTAATAGTATACTCACCAACCGGAATAACATCTGTGCTGTCAGCAGCAGCAGTCTTAACTACAGTTACCAGGTTCTCCAGGTTGCTTGCGTCAGCAGCTTTTCTGGACTTCTCCACGTACTTGGTATACTGGGGTGCCAGGATACCTGCCAGTATGGCAAGGATTGCTACTACGATAACCAGCTCTACTAATGTGAAGCCTTTGTTATTTTTCTTCTTCAGTGACTTAAACATTTCTCTCAATCTCCTTCTTGATAATTTTTCTCTACATACCGAGAGTGTGTATGATGATCGCGGTCCCCCCTATCAGGCCGCGGCCCATCCGTAAGTAAAATAGAAATATGTACGGAAACTTTTTATGCGGTTCCCAATCGCAAAAGCATATAACCAGTTCAGCCGCGCCATTCGCAAAACGCGCTTCCAGCGCTTCCCGCTGCTTCGCAGCTGTTTTTGCTCATGTTCTGGCGCTCACCTCATGCTTCGACTTCGTCAGATTGACATGCAAGCATGCCATCTGCCTCGTCATCGCATGGCTGAACTTGTGCTACAGTTTGTCCAATCCTTCATACATCGCGCCAATCGGCAGGATAACGGCAATAACCAGCGTACCGACAATGACTGCCATAAAAACGATGATCAGCGGTTCCATGGCCGCCAGAATGCTCTGGGTGGTGATCTCCACTTCCTCGTCATAGTAATCGGCCAGCTTGGACAGCATGTCCTCGATATTACCGGTCTCCTCACCGATGCCGGTCATGTGATAGACCATGGGTGGGAAGATGCCGGAGCTTTGCAGGGGCTCGGAGAGGGGAATACCTTTCATGATCTCTTCCTTGGCCTTCTGCAGCGCATTGACATAATGAATGTTTTTGATGATGCCGGATACGATATCCAGGCAGTTCACCGTGGACAGTCCCGCCGCCAGCAGGGTGCTCATGGTGCGGGCAAATTCCGCGCAGGCGGATTTCACCGTCAGCTTGCCGAACAGCGGCATGTGCATCTTGATCTCATCAATGATCCGCCGCCCGTCGTCGGTACGGTAAAATGCATGATAGGCCGCCACCACAGCCACAATGACAATCAAGATGACGTACCAGTGGGACGCCGTCCATCGGCTGGTGTTCATGACAGCCATGGTCAGCGCCGGCATCTCCACATCCAGATCGGCGAACATGTCGATGAAGATGGGGATAACGAACAGTAACATAACCGCTACCACGCCGATGGCCGCACAGATCAGAATGATCGGGTAAATGGTGGCCTTGCGGATGGTGGCTCTTAACTTCGCCTGTTTTTCAAAATGTACGGCCATACGGGAAAATGCCATCTCCAGGTTACCGGAGGACTCTCCGGCCCGCACCATGCTCACCATGATGCCCGGAAAAATATCCTGATAAGCCATCATGGAATCCGCCAGGGTATTACCCTTCTCCACGTTGGTCAGCACGTCGAAGATCGCCCGTTTCAGCCATTTGTTTTCTGTCTGCTCCGCCAGCATCTGCAGTGCTTCCTTCATGGGCACGCCTGCCTGGGTAATGCTGACAAACTGACGGCAGAACACACTCAAATCTCTGGGCTTTACTTTTCTGCCCAGAGAAAAATCTATCTCTTTGTTCAGGACGCCCTGTTCCTTGATGGACAGGGGCACCAGGCCGCTTTTGCGGATCTGCTCCGCCGCCCGTTCCCGGTTCTCGGCATCCATACTGCCCTTTGTTTCTCTGCCAGTCTGATCGACTGCCACATAAGAAAATCCCGGCATGTTTTACCGCCCTTTCTGTAAAATATCTATCAAAATTCTTTAAAATCCACTTTTTCTGTCATGGCCACCGGATCCTGCGCATAGGAAATCGCGGTCTCCGCATCCACCTCCCTGCCCAGAAACAGGTCATAAATGGCATCGTCCATGGTCTGCATCCCGTATTTTCGGCCGGTCTGCATGAAGGACGTGATCTGGAAGGATTTATTTTCCCGGATCAGATTCCGCACAGCGGGATTGGCAAACAGAATCTCCAGCGCCGCTCTCCGGCCATGGCCGTCTGCCTTCGGAAGGAGCTGCTGGGAAATGACGCACTCCAATACGGACGCCAGCTGGATCCGCACCTGCTGCTGCTGATCCGGCGGGAATACATCGATGATCCGGTCAATGGTCTTGGCCGCGCCGATGGTATGCAGCGTGGAAAATACCAGATGGCCGGTCTCCGCCGCTGTCAGCGCCGTGGAAATCGTCTCCAGGTCACGCATCTCTCCCACCAGGATCACATCGGGGTCTTCCCGGAGAGCCGCCCGCAGTGCCTGGGCGTAGTTCTGGGAATCACTGCCGATCTCCCGCTGGTTGACGATGGACTTCTGGTGTCTGTGCAGATACTCGATGGGATCTTCCAGCGTGATGATGTGATACGGATAATTCCGGTTGATGATGTCCACCAGGGAAGCCAGCGTGGTAGACTTGCCGCTTCCGGTGGGCCCGGTCACGAGAACCAGCCCCCGCCGCTTCTCCGTCAGCCCCTGTACCTGGGGCGGAATGTGCAAACTGTCCGCGTCAGGGATCGTAAAAGGCAGACAGCGCATGGCCGCCGCGTACGTTCCCCTCTGCCGGAAAATGTTCACACGAAACCGACCGACGCCCGAAATGGCGTAGGCCAAGTCTGTCTGTCCGGTCTGTCCCAGTTCCTGCCGGTGTGCCTCGTCCAGAATGCCAAGAAGCAGATCGCTCAGCTCCCGGGGCATCAGCGGTTCCTCCCCCGCAGGGGAGAGCACACCGTCAATCCGGTAATAGGGCGGGCGTCCCACACTGAAATGAATGTCGGAAGCGCCTGCGGATACCGATTGTTTCAAAATATCATCTAATATGTACATATTGTATCTTTCTTTCCTATTCGTAAGAAGCTTTCAGCATCTCGTCCATGGACGTAGTGCCGTCCAGCACATAGCGGATGCCGTTTTCCCGCAGGGTACGCATGCCATTGCGCTTGGCAGCGGCGATCAGCTCCTCCGTCCCGGCATTGGTACTGATGAGGGTACGGATCTCCTCATTGACTTCCATGATCTCAAAGACACCTATCCGGCCAAAGTAACCGGTGTGATTGCAGAAATTACAGCCAACCGGCTCATACACTTCCGTCTCCGCCTCCGGCGCCACCCGCAGCAGCCGCTTTTCCTCCACCGTTGCCAGCCGTTTTTTCCGGCAATGGGGACAAAGCTTCCGCACCAGCCGCTGGGCGATGACACCGATCATGGAATCGGCCACCAGATACCGCTCAATGCCCATGTCCGCGATACGGTTCAGCGTTCCCACGGCATTGTTCGTATGCATGGTGGACACCACCAGATGGCCGGTGATGGACGCCTGCACAGCAATGGACGCCGTCTCCTGGTCACGGATCTCACCGATCATGATGATATCCGGGTCCTGACGGAGGATGGAACGAAGAGCAGACGCAAATGTCAGATCCACCTTGGGGTTGACCTGAATCTGGTTGATGCCGTCAATGTCCGCCTCTACCGGGTCTTCGACAGTGACAATGTTGACCGCTTCTTTATTTAATTCACTGAGCGCTGTGTACAGCGTCGTGGATTTACCGCTTCCGGTCGGGCCCGTGACGAAAATAATGCCGTAAGGGCTGGACATCATATGATCAAAATGTGCCAGCTCCTCCTCGGAAAGGCCCAGCTGCTTTTTCTCCCGGGTCAGGCTTAATTTGGAAGAAAGACGCATCACGATCTTCTCCCCGTGTACCGTGGGGATCGAAGAAATACGGATGTCGTACTCCTGCCGGTCTACCGTCACGGTCATACGGCCATCCTGGGGTTTGCGCTTCTCGGAAATGTCCATGCCGCCCATGATCTTGATACGGGTCGCAATGGCCGGAAGCAGACTGTTGTCGTATACCATTTTTTCATAAAGGGCACCGTCGATTCGATAACGGACGCGCACCTTCTCTTCCAGCGCTTCTATATGAATATCGCTGGCTCTCTGTCGGATGGCCTGCTCGATGAGGGAACGCACCAGCTGTACGATAGGCGCGTCACTGACATCGGCTTCCTCGATCTCGTCGGTCTCTCCCCGCAGCATGGCCCGCTCTCTTGTAAAACGGTTGGCTGCGTCCATGGTCTCCATGGCTCCATAGCACCGGTCGATGGCCGCCCGAATCTCTTTCGCCGAAGCAATGTACGGCTCGATCTGCAGATTCGTCACGATGGAAATATCATCGATGGCCGCCATATCCATGGGGTCTGCCATGGCCAGATGTAAAATATTCGCATTATAGGCATCCAGCTCAAAGGGGATGCACTCATATTTTTTCAACAGGCTGACATTGACCAGATCCCGCACTTCCCTGGGGATCACCACGCCGGTGAGGCGCACGATCTTCAGCCCCAGCTGCATGTGAAGGGCATTGACGATCATATCGTCTGTGATGATGCCACTGTCCACCATCACTTCACCGATCTTCTTGCCCGTTCCCTTCTGCAGATCCAGCGCCTGTTTCAGCTGTTCTTCTGTGATCACGTGCTGTTTGACAAGAATGTCACCCAGACGCATTCTCTCTCGTCGTAAAGCCATTTTTTCGCTTCCTTCTGCCTGCCCGCCAAAAAGAATGCTGCAATACAGGACATTCCTTCTGCGGCAGGTCTCATTTAAAAAGACTAACCTGCCATAAATATAAGATATCCTTTGGAGGCAGTCAAGGAAATTTCCCTATTTTTTAATTTTCTTTTTAATTTTTGGCGTGGTTTTTTCCCAATCCGGCAAAAGTAAACATCGCCCCGACAATGGTGCAGGTCACGCAGACCACCACCATGCCGGAGACACCGAACACATCCTGCACCCGGCCGCCCAGGAAGTTGCCTACAGCGCCGCCCAGGCCCATGGTCGCCATGCCCAGCGCCGACTGGCCCGTGACTTTGTACTGATCGGGCACCCGCTCGTTGATGTAGTACACGGAGGCCGGAACAAAGAACGCATAGGCCCCGAACTGGCACAGCTGGGACAGCAGCAGTACCGGCATGTTCACAGCCCCCAGCAGGATCACGGTCTTCATCACATAGGAAACAGCACTGATCCGCAAAACATTGGCCGAAGAAATTCGTTTTACAAGAAAATTTACCAAAATCATTGCGGGCAGTTCCAGGGACGCCGCAAACGCCGTGGCGATGCCCATGTCCGCATCCGAACCGCCAAACCGCCCCACCAGGTCGATCATGTAGGTGTTGTTCATGAAATGGCCCACAAAAATCAGGAAAAAGCCCAGGAGCAGGATGAGAAGCCCCCGGTCAGCGGCGAACATGGCGCGCATGCCGGGGGAGGGGACTGATGCGTCTTGCTCCCGTGTGCGCCGGGCTGCGATGGAGTCAATCTCTGACGCCGGAGTTGCGGTTGCTGATGGATGTATCGCTGCGGTTGTGCTCGCTGACGAATTCTCTGTTGTTGGCATAGCTGTTGGTGCAACATTGCCTGCCTCTGCCTTCTGTGAACTGTCAGCGTCGAATTTCGTCGAATCTATTGGATGAGAAGAATCCTCCGGTTGGGGAGAACTTGAATTGACTTTTTCAGGCACTCGGCTGCCAAGCCCATACATTTCCTTCAACTTTCGGGTACTCTGGTATGTCGCCAGCAGTCCGATGAGGCACAGGCTGAATACCAGTGACAGCACAATCAGCGCATCCACACCGAAGCGCTCCGTCACAAATCCCAGTGCCAGTGACAGCAAGGCAAAGCAGACGGAGCCTGCCCCTCTGGCCAGACCATAGTTCACCGGTATGCCAAGGTTCACATATTCCATGCCAAGAGAATTCAGCACCGCTGAATTCATCTGAAACAGCGCCATCACTGCCAGGAACAGGCAGGCCAGCGCCAACGCCGCCGCTGCCGGGCACACAAGCAGCACCACATCACAAATACAGGCTGCCCCCAGGCAGAGCATGAACGCCTGCCGCACCGACAGGCTGCCGCCGTTTTCCATCCTGGCCGCCAGCAATGGCTGAAAAACCACAGAGATCAGGCCGCCCAATGCGGTGATGATCCCCGTCTCCGTGCTGGAAAAGCCTTTTCCTTTCAGATAAACCGCACCGAAACCCCAGATGCACACATAGGCCATCCAGAACAATCCGTTGGTCGCCACATATTTTCCGGTCAGCTGCCGCTGGAGCCGCGTCAAACTCTGCTTGTCCATTCCCCTTCCGTTCCTCTCCATTTCTGTCAACTTCTATACCAGATTCCGCGGCGTTCCGTTCATCCACGCCCGCACGTTTTCCGCCACTTCGTCCACCAGCTTCTGTCTGGCTTCCACAGACGCCCAGGCGATATGGGGCGTGATGACCAGCTTCCGGCTGTCCTGTACCGCCAGCAACGGATTGTCCGCTTTCATAGGCTCCGCGCTCAGCACATCCAGTCCGGCACCGGCAATAACGCCTTCGTTCAGCACCTCCGTCAGATCCTTTTCATTGACGATGGGGCCCCGGCCCACGTTGATGAGGATGGCGTTCTTTTTCATCATGGCAAATTTTTCTTTCGTCATGAGATTTTCCGTGGCCGGATTCAGCGGCGCATGGATGGATACCACATCCGACTCGCCCAGCAGCGTTTCCAGATCCACCTGCTCATAGGGCGTGTCATATTTCCGGCCTGTTGCGGAATAGCACAAAATCCGGCAGCCGAAGGCTTCTGCGATTCGCGCCACCTCCCGGCCAATGGTGCCCAGACCGATGATGCCCCAGGTCTTTCCTTTCAGCTGGAAAAACTTCTCATCCAGACAGCAGAACATACCGCTGCGGCTGTAAGCGCCGGATTTCACATAAGCATCATACCAGTTCAGCTTTTCCAGCACATAAAACAGCAGCGCAAAGGTGTGCTGTGCCACAGAGTCTGTGGAATACCCGGCCACATTCGTCACCGGCAGATTCCGGCTGCGGCAGTAATCCATGTCCACGATGTTCGTTCCCGTGGCTGTCACGCATAAAAGCTTCGCGTGGGCCGCTTTTTCCAGCGTGCGGGCATTCATGGGCACCTTGTTCACCAGGATCACGTCGGCCTGCGCCACCCTCTCTCTCGTCTCCTCCTCCGTGGAGGTATCGTAAACCACCAGTTCTCCCAGCTGCTCCAGCGCAGAAATATTGACATCATCCCCTAAGGATGTTTTTTCCAGCATAACGATTTTCATTTTTTTACTCCTTTCTCGCACAAAAAACCGGCCTAAATACCATTCCCTAGCGGAACAGCATCTTGGCCGGTTTTCTCAACCACAGTGTTTTCTGCCGCCGCAGGTCATCCCCTGCCGCAGGGAACGCCGCGCTTACAGTCTCTTCAGAATCTCTTCTCTCTGTTTCTCGTATCCCGGCTTGCCAAGAAGGGCAAACATGTTGCGCTTGTAGCTCTCCACGCCTTCCTGGTCAAACGGGTTCACGCCGTTCAGGTAGCCGCTGATGGCGATGGCAAACTCGAAGAAATAGAACAGCTCGCCGAGGAAGAATTCGTTCTGCTTCGGTACGGTCACAAGCAGGTTCGGCACCTCGCCGTCGGTGTGCGCCAGCATCGTTCCTGTCATGGCACTCTTGTTGACGAAATCCATATCCTTGCCAGCCAGGTAGTTCAGGCCGTCCAAATCCACAGCTTCCTCGTTGATCATCACCTTATCGTCGCAGTCCTCTACGCTGAGCACTGTCTCAAACATGACGCGGGAGCCGTCCTGGATGAACTGTCCCATGGAGTGCAGATCAGTGGTCAGGTCAACGGATGCCGGGTAAATGCCCTTGTGATCCTTGCCCTCGCTCTCGCCGCAAAGCTGTTTCCACCACTCGGATACATAGTGGATGCTGGGCTCGTAGTTGGCCAGAATCTCAATGCTCTTGCCTTTTCTGTGTAAAATATTGCGGACAGCCGCATATTTCATGGAATCGTTCTGCTCAAAACCGTCGCGGATGGCACGTTCTCTTGCGGAAGCGGCACCCTCCATGAGTTTGGTGATATCTGCGCCGCTGACTGCGATGGGCAGAAGTCCAACTGCGGTCAGAACGGAGAAACGTCCGCCCACATCATCCGGTACAACGAAAGTCTCGTAGCCCTCGCTGTCGGACAGATTTTTCAAAGCGCCCTTTGCCTTGTCTGTGGTGGCATAAATTCTCTTGGCAGCCTCTTCTTTGCCATATTTTTTCTCCAGGATCTCCTTGAAAATACGGAAGGCAATAGCAGGCTCCGTGGTGGTGCCGGACTTGGAAATCACGTTGATGGAGAAATCCCGGTCTCCCAGCACGTCGATGAGGCCTTTCAGGTATCTGCCACTGATGCTGTTGCCTGCAAAATAGATCTCCGGCGTCTTGCGGATCTCTTTGGATACGTTGTTATAAAAACTGTGTCTTAAAAATTCAATGGCAGCCCGTGCGCCCAGGTAAGATCCGCCGATACCGATGACGATCAGAACCTCGGAATCCTCCTGAATCTTCTTCGCTGCTTTCTGAATCCGTGCAAACTCTTCCTTATCATAATCTACGGGAAGATCCAGCCATCCCAGGAAATCATTCCCGGCGCCTTCTCTGGAAAGCAGAAGCTTTCTTGCGTCCTCTGCAAGACGTCCCATATAAGCCACTTCATGGGGATTGATAAACGCTTCCGCTCTGGAATAGTCAAATGTCACTTTATCCATGTGATTCACTCCTTCTTCTACAGGTACCCTTTCCCTGTTCTGCTCTCATTCTATCAAATCGTTTTTCATATATCAAGAGCATTCACGCCAAAAATTCTTTCAGCACTTCCCGGACGATCTTATCCTCTTCCTCCCGGGAAACACACTGTCCGCCTGCTGCCAGATCCTTCTCCCCAGCCGAAAAAGCCTGTCCGTCCACGTCGGAAATGCTCCCAGCTGCGGCAAAAGCGTTTTCCTCCGGGAAATCTTCCCAGCCGTTTCCGTAAGAAGGCTTCAACGACTGCCACCGACCGGACGCACGGGCAGCCGCCGTTTTTTCACGGGCCATCGATCCAGTTTCTTCTTTTTGTTGCATATCCGATAGCATTTCTCTATTTCGCAACTCCTGATCTCCTGTACTTTCTGCCACTCTTTTATCAGTGACTCCCCCGGCATATCCTTCCCCGGCACTTCTCCCATTTTCTGCTCCGCGCTGTGGCTGCACATCTGCAAATCTTTCTCCCCGGTATCCGGCACTGCCGAACACCTGTGTCCCGGCAAATGCCTCCGGCTCCACCAGCTTGGGCTCCAGAATATTGACAAAATAATCCGTGATGTTCTGTTTTACAATTTTTTCGGAGCGTTCATTGCCCGACAGACAGTCCAGCAGCTGCAAAAACACCGCAGCCAGAATGCCCATGACGAAAAAAAGGTGACAATCGGCCACGGTGCGCCCGGCCCAGACCGCCAGCGCATAGCTTGTCCCGCCCAGCAAAATACAGATCAACTGCGCTTTCCGGTAAAATGAATTCATCCCCGCCAGATGGGCGTGAAAGAATTTCAGCTTCTCTACCTGCCTGTCCACGTACAGCCGGGTATCCGCCATGTGGCTGTTGATCTTGTATGTATTTTCGTATTTCAGCTTCAGCTGCTTCATCCAGCGATCGTTGACGGTGGGCAGCCCATCCGTCTCTTTTTTCAGGTGTCTGTAAATCAAGGATACGATTATCTTCTGTAACAAAACGACAGCGCTGATCCCGGCCAGCACGTACAGTACAAACTGGAGATCCGTCATTTTTTCAAGCATAAAAAACGCTCCTTCCATTTCCAGATTTTTACAGTTATTATACATGAACTGGTAAAAAATGGAAAGAGAAGGAGCCGCACAATTCATCGACAACTTTCATCAATTTAACAGACACTGTCTGGCAAATATCCCATTTCAACGATCCCGCCGGAACGTGAAGCTTTACGCCAGAGCCTCCATCATGCCCAGCACCAGCCGCACGCTGTGCTCGATGGCTTTTTTCTCGAATGCCGGGTAATCCATGGTGGCGCTGTCATCCGCCTTGTCGGAAATAGCCCGCAGGATCACAAACGGAATCTTGTTCAGGTAAGCGGCCTGGGCGATGGCTGCGCCCTCCATCTCGGTACAGAAGCCGCCGAAATTGCTGATGATCCGGTCTTTGGTGGCCTTGTCGGAAATAAACTGGTCGCCACTGACCACCCGTCCTGTCCAGGTACGGATATCCGGGTTTACTTTGGCGCATACCTGTGCTGCCGTCTCAATGAGCTTCTCATCTGCCGGAAATGCCAGCGTATCCATCCGTGGAATCTGCCCCAGCTCATAGCCAAAGTTCACCGCATCCATGTCGTGATGCAGCGCATCTGTGGAGATCACCAGATCGCCGATGTCGATTCTGGCATCCAAAGAACCGGCGATTCCGGTGTTGATCACCGCATCCACCTCAAAGAGATCCACCAGAATCTGAGTGCAGATACCGGCGTTGACCTTACCGATGCCGCTGCGTACCACCACAGCCTCCTGTCCGTTTAATTTTCCGGCACAGAATTCCATGGACGCTTTCTCCACCTTTTTCTCAATCTGCATCTGCTCTTTCAACAGTGCAACTTCTTCTTCCATTGCACCGATAATTCCAATTCGTTTCATGATTTATTCATCCTTTTCTTCTTGTTTTTTTATAGAAAAATTTCTTCTCCGGTGGTATACTATGCTGAAAGTCTCATCTCTTCACATCGCTTTTCATAGGAAACCTCTTTGAGGCATATCGCCATCACGGGATTTCTTATGCACGATCGCTTTGTGAATGTGGATAAGTTTTGACACAAAATATACTTTAGGAGGAAAAGATTATGGTATATAAGACAAAGGGCGTCTGTTCCCAGCTCATCAACGTAGAAGTCGAAAACAACATCGTGACATCGGTCGAGTTCGTCGGCGGATGTAACGGCAACACCCAGGGTGTAGCTGCTCTCGTGGAGGGCATGGATGTGCATGAAGCCATCCGCCGTCTGGAAGGCATTCACTGCGGTCCCCGCCCGACTTCCTGCCCTGACCAGCTGTCCAAGGCACTCAAACAGGCCATCGGAGAGTAAGTAAACAATCCTCTGCAAACGCACAAGCCTTGCCAGCAGAAACTTTATTCACATGTAGAGCAATATAGAAGAACTGTCACTTTTTCTTTAAGAAGAAGGCAGTTCTTCTTTTAGAGTTCTCAACCTCTTCAAATCTCACATCACCTTCGCAGCCGTCGTTACACAGAAGGTTAAAGCTGCATGGAAATCTCTCTTCCTGTCCGTTTATATCTATAATACCGCACACCGGCTGCGTCCAGCATCCGCTTGGACGCAATGACGGACGGCGTGTCCATGTATTTGTCATCGTCGTAGATCAGCGTGCGGATGCCCGCCTGAATGATGGCTTTCGCACACTCGTTGCACGGGAAGAGCGTCACATACAACTTCGCCCCTTCCAGGCTGCCGCCGCGATAGTTCAGGATCGCGTTCAGCTCACTGTGGGTTGTGTACAGATATTTGTTGTCCAGCGGTTCCCCTTCCCGGGCCCACGGGAATTCATCATCGGAGCAGCCCACAGGGAAGCCGTTGTAGCCCATGGACAGAATCTTGTTGCTGTCACTGACGATGCAGGCGCCCACCTGCGTATTCGGGTCTTTGGAACGCATGCCGGAAAGCTTGGCCACGCCCATGAAATACTCATCCCAGGTAATATAATCCTGTCTCTTATCGCTCATCTGTGTACTCCTCCGTTTCTTTTTTCTATTCTGCTTACATGCCGCCTGCCGATTCACCATTCCACTATGCACACCGTACGGTGTCAGCTCGTCTGCACAGCGCTCTATTCATTTGTACCTCGCACAACGCATGGCATCGACACGCCTGTACAGCACTCTATTCGTTTGTATCTCGCACAACGCATGACATCGACACGCCCGCACAGCTTGCTATCCCTCTGCACGTTTTTCACCGGTATATCTTCTGTTTTTAGATGCTGTGTTCTCTCCGCAGTCTGGCGATCGTCCGCTTGACCATTTTTTCTACCTGCTCGAAGCATCGACCATAGTCGGTGAGCTCCCCGCCATAGGGATTCTGGGTGTCCTCCACGCCGCTGAATTCACTCAGCGTGTACACCAGCTTCTGCTCCGGGTACTCCTCGTTGATCCGCTCTTTCTGCTTCTCATTCAGGGTCAGCACCAGACAGGCGTCGCCCATGTCCTCCCGGGTCAGCTGTTTGGACATATAGCCGTCCATACGGATGCCGTTGCTGATCATGACCGCCTCGGCCTTCTGGTTCACCGGCTCTGGGAAAAGTACCACCAGTCCCCGGCTTCGCACCTCGATGTTCACGCCTTCCAACTCCCGTCTGGCAATGCCTTCTGCCATGGGGCCCATGATGTTAGCACTGTTGCTGACAAATAAAATACGGTTGAGACGGCTAACGCCCCGCTTGTTGATATGGATCACCTGATGGGCAGCGGCTTTTAACAGGCGGTTCATGATGGCCTGTCCCAGGCCCGGCCCCTCAAAGGATTCCGAGTAAATGCAGTCCACGTCCAGCTCATCAAATTCCCGCAGCACCGCAAACAGATGGCGGGCGATGGATTCCTCGTCCTGTCTGCTGCCTGCGGAACGGATCTCGTCCGCATTGTACAAATCTTTCGTCTCCTCGGTGCAGATGACGCCCACCCGCATGCCGTGCTCCTGTTTTTCCTGTACCAGTTCATTGATCCGCGCGGTGACCAGAGCCTGCTCGCCCTCCACCACCACCAGATCAGCCTTTGGCGCATAATGGCGATATTTCATGCCCGGCGCTTTCGGCACAATGTTGGAATCGTCCCGGATGATGGCCTGATCCACTTCGACCTTTCCCAGCACCTCTTCCAGCATCTCTTTCGTAATGTAGCCCGGACGCAGAATGGTGGGCACGCCCTCACTGAGATCCACAATGGTAGATTCCAGGCCGATATTCACCTCTCCGCCGTCCAGGATCATGTCGATCCGTCCGTCCAGATCCTCTTTGACGTGCTCCGCCCGGGTGGGGCTTGGCCGCCCCGACGTGTTGGCACTGGGCGCTGCAATATATCCGCCGCCCGCCCGGATGAGCTTCATGGCCACCGGATGGCTGGGCATGCGCACGGCCACCGTCTCCAGGCCGCCGGTGGTTCCGTAAGGCACCCGGTCACTTTTCTTGAAAATCATCGTCAGCGGGCCCGGCCAGAACCTATCAGCCAGGAGCTTCGCCTCCGGCGGGATCTCCTTAACGATCAGCCCCAGCGCATCCCAGTCCGCGATATGCACGATCAGTGGATTGTCCGACGGCCGACCCTTGGCACTGTATATTCTGGCAGCAGCCTCCTCGTCCAGCGCATTGGCGCCCAGCCCGTACACGGTCTCTGTGGGGAACGCCACCAGCTTGCCTTCCTTCAGAAGATTGCCTGCCGCCTCAATCTTAACGTCGTCCGCGGAATCTCCGCTCACATTAAGTATTGTTGTATTCATTCAGAAAATTCCTCCCGTCTACTATTTGGAGTTATTTCATTATAAACATTTTAGAAAATAAAGTAAATACTTTTCCTTATCCGGCATTGAGAAACGCCATCACGCCCATATAAATTGCCCAGGCTGTTTTTTCCTGATATTCCGCCGTTTTCAGCAGTTTTTCTTCCTCGGGATTTGATAAAAAACCGCATTCTGCGATGACGATGGGCGCGTCTGTTTTCTTCAGCAGGTAATAACTTTTATTGCCTTTCGCCTCCCGGTGATTATCCGGCGCCACATGGGAAATGAGCTGCTGCTGGATGAGCTGGGCCAGCCGTTTGCCCTCCGCCGAGTCCGCATAATAGAACGTCTGCGCCCCGCGGATAGCCGCATCCTGATAACTGTTCTGATGCACGCTTACCACACAGTCCGGTTTCGATTTACTGATCAGCGCACAGCGGTTTTTCAGATCCTCCACCTTTTTGCTGCCGTTTTTCCGGCTGTCCAGCCCCTCGTCCGCCCGTCTGGTCATCACCGTTTTCACATCCGCCGCCTGCAGCATCCGCTCCAGCCGCAGGGCGATGGCCGGGTTGATGTCCTTTTCCAGCGTCCCGCCGGTGCTCCCCTTCCCCGGATCCTCCCCGCCGTGCCCGGCATCAATGACCACCACAAACGTCTGCTCTCCGTTTTTCACCGCATCCGCGGACACCGCTGTCTGGGCCGCCTCCCGGGAAAGCACCCAGGCCGCCAGCAAAATCAGAAGGCTCATCAGCAGTTCCAGCTTATTTTTTCTCATAAAAAATCCCCGGTCATACACTCACAAAAGTATATGCCCCGGGGAAATGGGTTATTCGGGTTGTTACAATTCCGGAAATGCCGTCCACTTCACCACATCCACCGGCATATCCTGCCCTGTCCACAGGCGGAACGCCTCGGCCCCCTGATAAAGCAGCATACCCAGCCCGTTGGCGGTAGGAAGTCCGGCCTGTTCCGCCATGGCAAGAAGCGCCGTTTTCTTCGGATTGTAAATGATGTCCGCCACAAACAGCCCCTGATGCAGATAGGACGCATCGGGGATGAGGCACTGCCCCTGCAGATTGCCCATACCCACATTGGTGGCATTTACCAACAGATCTGCCTCCGCCAGCTTCTGCCGCAGCGTGGTGGTGTCCGCGATGGAATACGCCTCCGCCTGACAGCCGGTGGCTTTGCGGATCAGTTCGGCATTTTCGGAAGCGTCTGACCGGTTGAAAATGGTGATCTTCGCAGCACCGTCCAGCGCCGCCTGCACGCTGATGGCCGTGGCTGCACCGCCTTTTCCCAGGATCACCAGTTTTTTCCCGGCAATGTCGATGCCCTCTGTGGCCAGCGCCTGCAAAAATCCGGTACCGTCGGTGAGGTGCCCTACGTAGCGATCGCCCTCCCGCACCACAGTATTCACCGCTCCGGCCAGCCGGGCCGCCGGGGAAATCTCGTCCAGATAATCCATGATCCGGCGTTTGTACGGCATGGACACGTTAAAACCCTGGACGCCCAGCGCTTTTAAGCCCCGCACACCCGCGTCAAACTGCTCCTCCGGCGTCTCGAAGGCCACATACACGCCGTCGATGCCCAGCGCCCCGAAAGCGGTGTTGTGCATCAGCGGAGAAATGCTGTGGCGGATCGGGTCCGCGATGATCCCGTACACCTTCGTATATCCTGTAATATTCTGCATCTCTTTCCTCCTACATCCCTGTATTCGTGCATGGCATTCGAATCGGCGCTTCCCATCCGGCAGGTCAGCAATCCCCTGCCTTGTTTCGGCTCGTTCTGTGACACTTGATATCTTCTATCCTATCCAGCAGATCATCGATTCCTTTTCCTGCTTCAAAGCGTGCTGTGATGTCTTATCTCTTCTTACTGCGAAAAGAATTGATCCAGCCCGTTAGCCATGCCCTGTACCATTTTTGCCTGATAATCCTCTGTTGCCATGAGGGCATCTTCCTCCGCATTGGACATATAGCCCATTTCCACGATGGTCACCGGCACCTGGCACCAGTTAATGCCGCTCATGGTGTCTGTCTCCCACACCGTTGCCTTGGAAACGCCGGTGGCTGCCTGAAAAGCATTCATGATGCAGTCCGTCAGCTTTCTGCTGCTGGCATAAATGTTGGCGCAATAGGGATTCTTGCTGGTAGGACAGATGCCCATGGCCCCTTTCACCGATGTGTTGTCGGAACCGTTGGCATGGATGCGCACAAAAGCGTCCGCGCCTGCATTGTTTGCCATCTGTGCCCGCTCGCTGTTGCTGATGTTCACATCGTTCTGGGTACGGATCATCAGCACCTGATAGCCCCGGCTTTCCAGCTCTGTCTGCAATTTCAGCGCCACCTGCAGCGTCAGCTGGTATTCTGCCAGACCACTGGCCTTGCCGGAGGTGCCGCCCGCCACCTTGGCCTTCGTCTCGGAAGCCCCCGGGCCAATGGGCTCCTTCTCGCTGTTGCCCTTGGCCTGATGCCCGGCATCTATGGCCACCAGATGACCGTTGCCGCTGCCCGCCGCATTGCTGTTCTCTGCCGGAACGGCATCCCCATTCTGCACGGAAGTATCCTGACTTTCTGCAGTTTCAGAGCCGTTTTCGTTTCCCAGTGCAGACTGTACTGCATCACTGTTCAGCTTCTCATTTAACGAGCCGCCGCCCACGGATAAATCCGGGGCATTCCCAGCAATCTCGTCTACATCTGTTGTATCTGACACGCCGGAATCCGCCTCATCTGTCTGCACTTCCGTAGTTGTCCCGGTTCCGACATCTCCCTTGCCGTCACCTGCGGAACTTCCGCAGCCTGTTATGCACATCCCCGTCAACAGCGTCAGCGCCAGCAAGGCTCCGGCTATTTTTCTCTTTTTCATACTCCCTGTCCCTCTTTACGCCCCAGCACCTGTCCGGCGTAGTTGACGGATGCCATTGCGTCTTTGCAGTAGGCATCGGCGTGAATGGTGTCCGCGTATTCCTGGGTGAGCACCGCACCGCCCACCATGACCTTGATGGTGGGATCAGCTGCGTTGAGCTGACGGATGGTCTCCTCCATGCTGGGCACAGTGGTGGTCATGAGGGCGCTTAAGCCCACCAGCTTCACCTGCTGCGCCAGCGCCGTCTCCACGATGGTCTCCGGCGGCACATCCCGGCCCAGATCAATGACGTCATAGCTGTAATTTTCCAGCAGTACCTTTACAATGTTTTTGCCGATATCGTGAATGTCACCTTTGACGGTGGCCAGAATGATCTTGCCTTTTTTCTCCTGCACCACGCCGCTGTCCGCCATCTGCTGTTTGATCACATCGAAGGCTGCCTTGGCCGCCTCGGCGCTCATAAGCAGCTGGGGCAGGAATACGGTGCCCTTCTCGAACCCCTTGCCCACCACATCCAGCGCCGGGATCAGTTCCTGATTGATCACATCCAGCGGCGCCGTGGTTTTCAAAAGCGCTGCGGTGGCTGCTGCCGTCTGTTCTTTCAGCCCTTTGCGGATACATTCCTGCAGGGGCAGGTCGCCCTTGGCTGCTGCCGGTGCCGCCGTCGTCTGGCCCGCATACCGGGCAATATAGTCCTGGCAGTTTTCGTCCAGCCCGGCCAGCGCACAGTAGCTGAAATACGCCCGCATCATATCCTCGGAATTGGGGTTGATGATGGCGGCGCTCAGGCCGTTCTGCATGGCCATGGTGTAAAATGCCGCGTTGATGTTCGGTCTGGCCGGAAGTCCGAAGGAAATGTTGGACACGCCCAGGATCGTATGGCCGCCCAGCTCATCCCGGACGCGCCGCAGCGTTTCCAGCGTCGCCAGCGCCGACCGGTTGTCAGAGCTGATGGTCATGGCAAGGCCGTCGATGATGATGTCCTTGGCCGCAATACCGTAGGAAGCCGCTTTTGCATAAATCCGTCTGGCAATGGCGATCCGGCCGTCCGCATTGTCCGGGATACCGTTTTCGTCCAGCGCCAGGGCTACCACTGTGCCGCCGTATTTTTTCACCAGCGGAAATACCGCGTCCATCACCTCATCCTTGCCGTTGACGGAGTTGATCAGCGGTTTTCCGTTATAAATCCGCATGGCCCGTTCCATGGCCGTAAAATCAGACGTGTCGATCTGCAGCGGCAGATCGGTGACGGTCTGCAGCTCCCGGATGGCCTCCTCCATCATGGACGGCTCGTCGATCTCCGGCAGACCCACGTTGACATCCAGAATGTGTGCCCCCGCATCCTGCTGGGTCACTGCTTCCTTTAAAATGTAGTCCATGTCATGATCCCGCAGCGCCTGCTTGAACTTGGATTTACCGGTGGGGTTGATGCGCTCACCGATGATCACCGGCTTGGGGCCGATCTCCACCGCGTTGGCATAAGAGGACACGAAGGTTCTGTTCTTGGGCACCACCGGCACCGGTGTCAGATGCTCGCACCGTTTGCGCAGCTGCCGGATGTGCTCCGGCGTCGTACCGCAGCAGCCGCCTGCCACCCGCACGCCATGGCGCACCATCCGCTCCATAACCTCCGCAAATTCCTCCGCATTGATGTCATACACGGTCTTGCCGTTTTCGCTTCTGGGCAGGCCTGCATTGGGGTTCATGATCACCGGCACGGAAGCATATTGCAGCAGATCCAGCAAAATGCCCTCCATCTGTACCGGGCCCAGACCACAGTTGATGCCCAGAGCGTCCACGCCCAGTCCTTCCAGCAGCGCCACCGTGGACGCCACATTTCCTCCGGTGAGCAGCTTGCCCTTCTCATCAAAAATCATCGTCGCCATCACCGGCAGATGGCTGTTTTCCTTGGCCGCCAGAATGGCCGCTTTCACCTCGTAGCTGTCGCTCATGGTCTCTGCCAGCACCAGGTCTGCACCGGCTTCCTCCCCGGCACGCACCACTTGGGCAAACAGGTCATAGGCTTCCTCAAAACCCAGGTCGCCCAGCGGTTTTAACAACTTTCCGGTGGGGCCGATATCCAGCGCCGCAAACACCTTTCTGCCCGCCAGTTTTTCCGCCTCCCGCACGTTTTTCACCGCCGCGCGTACCAGCTCCGGTACTGGAAATTCCCCGTCGTCCGGGAATTTCAGCCGGTTTGCCCCGAAGGTATTCGTATCGATAATGTCCGCACCGGCCTCGATGTACTCCCTGTGGATCTCCGTCACAATGTCCGGGTGCAGTATATTCCATGTCTCCGGCAGTTCTCCGGGCTGAAGCCCCCGCTCCTGCAAAAGACTTCCCATACCGCCGTCCCAGAATACGATCCGCCGGTCGATCTCTTTCATGATATCCATAACTTACTTTCCTCCTGTGGGCTTTGATTCTTTTTTATCTTTCGTATCTGCCATTTCACCAGTCTGTCCCCAGCCCGCTTGTATTGGCGCGATTCGCCATTTGCCCGTGCTGTCATGCCACTTGCAACATCCGTTCCGCTCGCAGCTTTGACATTCTTCCATTCATGATGTCTGTCCTGTCTGCGTCTTTGGCCTCGTTCTAGCTGCGCCGATATGCGCAGTCCGTATGCGCGCAGCTCTCACACCCCTGCCGAATGCAGTGGCTGTCCTCCCGGCTGATGCCGATGATAGCCGTCACCGATTTGGAGGGCATCATCAGCAGGCTGTCCGTCAGCGTCACACCGATTTTCTTCGGCGTCTCCAGGATCTGCAAAAACTCTCTCTGAAATTCCAGCGGCAGGTCGCCGTACCCCGGGCTGAAACGGGGGCGCAGGTAAAAAGGCCCCTGGCCGTCCCGGGAAATGGCCGTCAAAATCTCCGCCTCGCAGGCGTCGCAGTATTCCTCAATGGCTTCCACCGCCACCGCCTGTAATACCACCGCCCGGCTCACCTGCAGCCGGTTGTATTTCCAGAGCAGATGCTCCACCCCGCTGCCCAGCGTGGCCGCCAGAAATGCCGCCTGTCCGCAGCCCTTTAAGTTTTTGGCCAGATTTCGACTGTGGATACACGTAAACCCAAAATCCACCGCGTCTTCCGTCACCTGTCTGATCGGAAAGATCCGGTACACAGACCGGAACTCCGCCGTCCGGAAAAGCTCCTCCTCTTCCTGGACAATGAGCTGCCTGGTCCGGGCATCCGCCTCCTGGCCGCTTTTGTAGCCCAGATAGCGCAAAATTTCCCGCTCGTTCAAGTTCTGCCGATCTTTCAACGTCCTCACCGCTTTCCGGCTTATTTCAGAATTTCTGATAAATTATGCATCACTGCCTGGGCGATCTCCGGCTTGTTCATGGAATATACATGAATGCCCTTCACGCCGTTGGCAATGAGGTCAATGATCTGCTCGGTGGCGTAGGCGATGCCTGCCTGCTTCATGGAAGCCGGGTCGTCCCCAAACTTGTCCACCATCCGCTTGAACCGGGTGGGCAGGTAAGTACCGGACAGTTCACAGCTTCTCTTGATCTGCTTTTTGTTCGTCACCGGCATAACACCTGCCAGCACCGGCACGGTGATGCCCATTTCCCGGATCTGATACAGGAAGCTGTACATCACACTGTTGTCAAAAAACATCTGGGTCGTCAGGAAATCACAGCCTGCGTCCACCTTTTCTTTCAGATGGCGCATGTCCTCCCGCTGGTTGGGGGCCTCCACATGTCCCTCGGGATAGCAGGCTGCACCGATACAGAAATCTCCCTGGCTCTTGATATCCTCAATGAGCTCTGCCGCATAATGGTACTGCCCCGGAAGCGGAAATTCAGAGGCTGCCGGAATATCTCCCCGCAGCGCCAGCACATTTTCAATGCCGTGATCCTTCATCTGGCCCAGCACCTCATGTACTTTCTCCTTCGTGGAAGACACACATGTCAGATGGGTCAGCACCGGTGTATGATAGGTTTTCATCAGATTGGCTGCGATATCAATGGTATAGGCACTGGTACCGCCGCCTGCGCCGTAGGTAATGCTCATAAAATCCGGCTGCAGCTCTGCGATCTTCATAGTAGCCTTTTCCACGGAAGCATAGTTGTCCATGGTTTTCGGAGGGAATACCTCAAAAGAAATGGTCGGTCGGTCTTTCTGCAAAATGTCTCTGATCTTCATGCTTTTCTCCTTCAGATGTTCTTCATTTTAAGAAAAGGGCGTGTCCCTTTTCTGCATCCGGTTCACGCCCTGTCTTTTATTTCTCTTTCCTGCAAAACTTTCTGCACTTTTTTAATTGACATACTTCAAGATTATATCCCAGATGGAAGATTTTTCAAGGCCCAGTTTCCACTCGGCAATACCAGCCAGGTTATATTCTTTCAGAAGCTTTGCTTTTTCCTCGATGGACTTCTCTTCCTCCATCCACACCTTAAAGGTGGAGCCATCTTTTTCAAATTCCGCATAATACTGCGCCGTCGTGTCATCCCAGGTCGGGGTCGCGCCGTTGGCCGTCAGCACATCTTCCACCGCCTGCATGCCCAGTGCCTGGCTGCTCAGCTTGTACGGAATGTACTTGTAATCCACTGCCGTGGTGTCCTCTGCGGCGATCTCCTCCTCGGTCTTCGGCGTCTCCTGCCACAGACGGGTGTAGAACGGCACCGCATTGATGACCTTCTCCGCCGGTACCTCTGCCAGCGTCTGCTCAATGCCGTCCCGGACAAAACCGATGGAAGCCACTGAACCGCTTTCCTCGGAGCCTGCGAAATGCTCATCGTATCCCATGATAATCACGTAATCTGCCACCACGCCCTGCTCCGCCCGGTAATAATGGGAAGAATAAGCCTTGGGCACATAGTTGTCCACAGACAGCACCAGATTGTTGCTCCGGCACTTGATGGACAGTTCCCGTACAAACTCGATAAAATGAATGCCGGTCTCACTGCTCAGCTTCTCAAAATCCACGTTGATACCGTCCAGACCATACTGGATCGCCTGGGCAATGAGCTGATTGATCAGATTTTCCCGCTTGGAGGTATAGGAAAGCACCTCATAGGTGTCCACACCTTCCTTGAAATTGTCGATCATGCCCCACACTTCCAGGCCGCTCTGGTGGGCGTAATTCACATACTCCGCAGAAGCGATGGAATCCAGGTTGCCGTCATTGTCCCCGATGGTAAACCAGGTGGGAGAAATGGTGGTCAGCCCCTTGGTGGAGGCAATGGTGCTCAGCACCGTGTCGTTGGCTGCTGCCGTCGTCACGTTATGCCATGCCATGTTGATCGTATAATCTTTGGAAATGTTCGTGTAAACCGGCGCCTGGAAATCCCCGGAGGACGCCAGCTCCTGCGCCTCCACACTGCCCAGCCGCTTGTTGCGCACGTAGCCGATATAACCGTCCGCCGTGCGCACCTTCGTCCAGTCTTCAATGCCCTCCTCGGTATCCAGCACCGTCAGGGTATCCCCCTTCTTGCCGTCCGTCAGGATCGGGCTCTTGATGCCTGCCTTCTGCCGTACCGCCTCATCATCCTTCAGCGTCGCCACATTCTGGGTGCCCCACTGATACAGGATCTCCACCCGGTTGGGACTGTCATAGAGCTGATATTCCAGATCGGTATACTGCTTCACAAAGTCCAGCGCCACATACGTATCGTTGCCCTCGGTTTTTACAATATTATAGTTGAAATTCTGCCGGTCCTTGCCGATATAATATTCGGAAGAGCCCACCGGCACCTTCACCAGATTGTCCGGCAGCGCATACAGCAGCTGATTCTCATTGGCATCCCAGTAAAAACGGGAGTTCAGGCTGTTCTGCACCGTCTCAAAATTCACATACGGCTGTCCGTCGATAAGCAATCCGTGCAGCTCTGCCTGCTCGTTCTGCAGGATCACTGCCACCTCATCGTCCGCCTCCAGACCGAAATACGCCATCTGATCTGCCCGCTCATCGGACAGGGAATACTTGCGGATCACACCCGCGATCAGCACCACCGCCAGCACCAGAACGATAAACAGTACCCCTGCCAGCACCGGCATCATCCGCCGTCTCCGGTTCCGGGAACGCCGTCTCCTGCGCCTGTTCCTGTTGCTGCTTCTATTATAATTGTTCCTGCTGCTTGTGCGATTCGCCATGCAGGCACCTCCTTAGTTTTGATCCTCTTCTGTTATCATACCTACAGATTGCTCCGATATCTTTCGCAATCCTGATATCTTAACTATTATAGCAATAATTTAGTGCCCCGTCATTATGCAATTTTCTTAAATTTTTCAAAAACAGTTCACTCGAAGAGAGCGCCTACAAATACCCATATCGTTTTCTCTTCCCCAGCAAAAACATCGTGGAAATGACAAATGCCGCGATCTCCGCCGCCAGCGCGGACCACCAGATGCCATCCACCTCCCAGAGCATGGGCAGCACGATGACCGCCAGCATCTGGAAAACCAGCGTCCGCAGGAAGGATACTGCCGCTGACACGGCGCCGTTGTTCAGCGCAGTGAAAAAGGACGAGACAAAAATATTGTATCCTGCCAGCAGGAAGCCAAAGGCGAAAATATGGAACGCATGGACGGTCATGTCCACCAGCCCGGCATCATACCCCACAAAGATCCGGGCAAACAGACCCGCACCGGTTCTGCCCAGCACCAGCATGACCACACCGGCCAATCCATTGAGACAGACGCTTTTGCGCAGCACGTTTTTCAGTTCCTCCCGGTTATCCGCCCCGTAATGATAGCCCACCACCGGCGCCGTACCGATGGTGTAGCCGATGAAGATCGCCACGAAAATAAACTGCACATACATGAGGATGCCATACACAGCCACGCCGTCCTCCCCGGCAAACCGCAGCAGCTGATAGTTGTACACCACCCCCACCAGCGAAGAGGAAATGCTGGACATGAGCTCGGAGGCACCGTTGGTACAGGACAGCACCAGGGGTCGTAGCTCCAGCCGGACACGCCGCAGCCGCAGCAGACTGTCATTGGGCCGGAGAAAATACACCAGCGGCAGGAAACCGCCCACGGATTCACTGATCCCGGTGGCCAGCGCCGCACCGGCCACACCCCAGTCAAAGACCACCACAAACAGAGCATCCAGCACCATGTTGGTCACTCCGGCAGCCACCGTAGCCATCAGCCCCAGTTTCGGTTTTTCTGCTGTGGTCAGAAAGGTGTGAAACACGCTCTGCAGCATGAAAGGCGTCGTAAATGCCATGGAAATCCGGCCGTACACCAGACAGTCCTCCATCATCACCTCCGTTGCGCCCAGCAGCCGCACGATATCCGGCAGAAATACAATGCCCAGCACAGTGGCAGAAATGCCGCAGATCACCGTAAACAGCACGATCATGGAAAAATACCGGTTGGCCCGCTCCTGGTCTCCCTCTCCCAGTGTCATAGCCGTCAGCGCACTGCCGCCGGTGCCCAGCATAAACCCGATGCCGCCCACCATCATGAGAAAGGGCATCACCAGATTGATGGACGCAAAGGGGATTTTCCCCACATAGTTTGACACAAACAGCCCATCCACCACGCCGTAAATCGACGTAAATATCATCATGATCATCGGAGACAGGCAAAAACGGATGAGCCTGCCATACGTAAAATGATCCGATAATTTAATCCTCATGCTTTTTCTTCTCCTTTTCCTCTTCCAATGCCTCCGTCAGCTTTCCCATATGGAAAGCCAGCAGACGGGTATATTTCTTATATAAATAAAGAAGGTTGCTCTGTTCCTTCGCGGAAAGCTCCCCGATACTGTCATACTCTGCTTCCAGCACCAGATCCACCGTCTGGGAAGCCAGATGCCGCCCCCTTACCGTCAGGTGCACCCGTTTGCTCCGCTTGTCACTCATGGGGCGCAGCTCTAAAAGCCCCTCCTGCTCCAGCTTTTTCAACGCGGAATTCACCGTCTGCTTGGGCTCACACAATACCGCACACAAATCTCTCTGGGTATATTCCCCTTCCGACTCCCGCAGCGTGTACAGGATCCAGAACGCACAGTCCGTCAATCCCAGAGCCCGGGTCACCCCGTGATAAATCTCATTATTTTCCTTACATATCCGGTTAAACTCCACAAGAGCTCCTCTTGCACCCATTTCCATGATTTTCCTCCGTTTCCATTGGTTTCTCAGTTCTTCCATTCCCCACATTTAAAAAGTCCGATTTCAGACTTTTTACAGTTTAGTCCGATTTCAGACTTTTGTCAATGTTTTTATTTTAACAATCGGTTTTGAAACTAAAAAAAACATACTTTGTATTTCAAAAAGTACACACAGTTGCTTGACGCTAACAGGCATTTCTGCATATAATGAGGGCACAGAAACAGCAAAACTTTTCAAACAAACAGGAGGGTATTAAAAATGAGACCAGAGTGGAGAAATTTCACAGGCGGCGCATGGGAAACCGAGGTTGATGTCAGAGACTTCATTCAGAAGAATTACGAGCCTTATGACGGAGACGACGCTTTCCTTGCAGGCCCTACACAGAACACCAAAGATTTATGGGACCAGGTACTGGATCTTTCCCGTCAGGAACGGGAGGCAGGCGGCGTGCTGGATATGGATACCAAGGTGGTATCTACCATCACCTCTCACGCAGCAGGGTATCTGGACAAAAATAAAGAGACCATCGTTGGTTTCCAGACAGACAAGCCTTTCAAGCGTGCCATGATGCCTTACGGCGGAATCCGTATGGCCATGAAGGCGTGCGAGGACAACGGCTATGAGCTGGACCCGGAGGTTGTTGAGTTTTTCACCATTCACAGAAAGACCCACAATGCCGGTGTATTTGATGCCTATACCCAGGAGATGAGAGACTGCCGTTCCGCCCACATCGTTACCGGTCTTCCGGACGCTTACGGCCGCGGACGTATCATCGGCGATTACCGCCGGGTCGCACTGTACGGCGTTGACCGCCTCATCGAGGACAAGATCGCCCAGAAGGACTCCACCTCCCACATCATGACCGACGATGTGATCCGTGACCGAGAGGAGCTGTCCGAGCAGATCAAGGCCCTGAAAGAGCTGATTAAATTAGGCGATATTTACGGCTGTGACATCCGCAAGCCCGCTTCCAACGTACAGGAAGCCATCCAGGCCGTTTACTTCGGCTATCTGGCAGCTGTCAAGCAGCAGAACGGTGCGGCTATGTCCCTGGGACGTACTTCCACCTTCCTTGACTGCTATGCACAGAGAGATTTAAAAGAGGGCACCTTCACAGAGGAGCAGATCCAGGAGTTCATCGACCACTTCATCATGAAGCTGCGTCTGATCAAATTCGCACGTACCCCCGAGTACAACGACCTGTTCTCCGGCGACCCGGTTTGGGTAACCGAGTCCATCGGCGGCGTGGGCATTGACGGACGCCACATGGTAACCAAGATGTCCTTCCGTTTCCTGCACACCCTGACCAACCTGGGCCCGGCTCCCGAGCCGAACCTGACCGTGCTGTGGTCCACCAGACTTCCGATGAACTTCAAGAAGTTCTGTGCGAAGACTTCCATCAACACCTCTTCCATCCAGTATGAGAACGATGACCTGATGCGTGTGACCCACGGTGACGATTATGCCATCGCATGCTGCGTATCCTCCATGAGAGTCGGCAAGGAAATGCAGTTCTTCGGTGCCCGTGCAAACCTGGCAAAGTGCCTGCTGTATGCGATCAACGGTGGTGTGGATGAGATGACCAAGAAGCAGATCGGCCCGAAATACCGACCGGTAACCGGCGAATATCTGGACTTCGACGATGTTTGGGACAAGTATGAGGATATGATGGAATGGCTGGCCGGCGTGTATGTCAACATCCTGAACATTATCCACTATATGCATGACAAATATTGCTATGAGAGTCTGGAGATGGCACTGCATGACAAGCATGTAAAGAGATATTTTGCAACCGGTATCGCAGGCCTGTCCGTAGTGGCTGACTCCCTATCCGCCATCAAATATGCGAAGGTCAAAGTCATCCGGGATGAGGACGGCATTGTTACCGGCTTTGAGACCGAGGGCGATTTCCCGAAATACGGCAACGACGATGACCGTGTGGACGCACTGGCAAAGAAGCTTGTCACCACTTTCATGAATATGATCCGCAAACATCACGTATACAGAGACGGTTTCCCCACCACTTCCATCCTTACCATCACTTCCAACGTGGTATATGGTAAAAATACCGGAAGCACACCGGACGGCCGTCAGAAGGGCGTTCCGTTTGCACCGGGTGCCAACCCGATGCACGGCAGAGACAGCCACGGTGCCGTTGCATCCCTGTCCTCTGTTGCCAAACTGCCGTTCCTGGATTCCCAGGATGGAATTTCCAACACCTTCTCCATCATTCCGGGGGCGCTGGGCAAGGATGACAAAGTCATCGCCGGAGACCTTGACATTGATTTGGGTTTGGATAAATAATAAAAAGGGAATCTACTCATAAACAGGTGATCCGGCTATGGAAAACAGATCACCGAATGACAGGGGAGATTTTATCATGGAAAATATCGACAACGATAAATTACTGGACGACATCATCGCTTTCCTGGATGGCTCCGCCGCCAAGGGCGCAGGGCATCTGGGTGTGGAGGTCAACCAAAGTGCAGGCAGCAGCATTTCCCGCACCGTAGATACCGGTTGTATGGACTGCGCCAAGGGAAATATCGCCTGCAAGGTTCCGACCATTGATGACGCGATTGACGAGACGATCCGCAAAGAAAAATAGACAAGGAGGACTTCACTATGGCAGCAACACAGGCACAGGTTGATAACCTGGTTGGTTTATTGGACGGCTACGCACAGAAAGGCGGCCACCACTTAAATGTAAACGTATTAAACAGAGAGACCCTTCTGGACGCACAGGCACACCCGGAGAAATATCCGCAGCTTACCATCCGTGTATCCGGATATGCCGTAAACTTCATCAAGCTGACAAAGGTACAGCAGGATGAGGTAATCGCAAGAACCATGCACGAATCTCTGTAAAATTTTCATAATGCATTTCGACTGTTGTCGGACAGACAGCGCCGGAATGCAGCTGCGATACGGGGTTCTATGGCGCTGTGCAGCTTCTCATCAGTGCATGATGGGCGCTGCCGGCGCTCTTGCACTTCGCAGAATATTTATAACTTAGAACGGCCTGCTTTTGTGCCAGACGGCGCATGGGCAGGCGTTCTCTTTCGAAGGGAGACTGCCATCATGAAAGGTTATGTACATTCACAGGAAAGCTTCGGCACGGTAGACGGCCCCGGCATCCGCTATGTGGTATTTGTGCAGGGATGTCCCATGCGCTGCCAGTACTGCCACAATCCCGATACATGGACACCGGCCATCGGCCAGATGATGGACACGGACGAGATTCTGGCCGCTTACGAGCGCAACCGGGTCTACTATCAGAACGGCGGCCTTACCGTCACCGGCGGCGAACCGCTGCTGCAGATCGAATTTGTCACCGAGCTTTTCGAAAAAGCCAAAGCAAAGGACATCCACACCTGCCTGGACACCTCCGGCATCACCTTTCAGCCGGATAACCCGACCCGGATGGAAGCCTTTGACCGCCTGATGCAGTCCACCGATCTGGTCATGCTGGACATCAAGCACATCGATCCCGAGAAACACCGCATCCTCACCGGACAGCCCAACGACGGTATTCTGGCTTTTGCCCGGTACCTGTCCGATCAGAAAATTCCCATCTGGATCCGCCATGTGGTCGTTCCCGGCATCACCGACGACGCAGAGTCCCTGTACCGTCTGGGATATTTCATCGGCGGTCTTCGAACCCTGCGGGCACTGGATGTGCTGCCCTATCACACCATGGGCATTGCCAAATACGAGCAGCTGGGCATTGATTATCCGCTGCAGGGTGTCCCGCCCATGGACAAAGCCCGGGTTCCCGAGCTGCGGGCCGAAATCATCAGGGGAGTAAAACAGCGACGCGCGGAGCTTCGCAGCTCATTTTGTAATTGATAAAAAAATCACATTTTTTGAAAATTTTCCCCTTGTATAATCCGGGTTTTTGTATTAGAATAAAGCATAGCGCAGGAGGGACAGACTTCTACGCTATAATATTAGCATCTAATTTATTTATTTTTAAGGAGGAGACTATTATGGCATACGTTATCAATGACACTTGTGTATGTTGTGGAGCATGTGAGGGAGAATGTCCTGTTGGAGCAATTTCTCAGGGCGAAGGCAAATTCGAGATCGATTCCAGCGCTTGCATCGACTGTGGTGCATGTGCAGGTTCTTGCCCGACCGGAGCTATTGAGCAGGAGTAATCTTCTCGCCCAGGCTTCATTTGAATAATAAAGGGTGCCGCCCGTCATCAATCCCGATGACTTGCAGCACCCTTTATTATTTTGATCTGTTCAGAGCCATGCAGATTTTCAGGCAAAAGCGTGAGTCATACTGGTATAATTCAATGCTTCGCAAACAGGCCGCCCCGGCTCTTTTTCTTCTCTTTCTTTTCCAGTTTTTTCAGTCTTCTGGCCTCCACCCGAGCCGCCGCCGCTTCCTTTCTGGAGCGCTGGGTCAGACGGATGGTTTCATCCAGCTTCTTGAACCGCTCGTCCTCCCGTTCTTCCCGGACACGCATAAGATAATCCATTTCCTTCAGCACATTGTCGCTCACCTGGTCACTGACCTGATCGCTGACCGAACGGCTCAGTTCCCGGTTATTCTCCTGTAATGCTTTCAGCACGATATTTCCCAGGATCATCTGGAACTGCTGCATGCGATCCCCTTCCGCTGGCGCTGTCGGCGCGGTTACCTGCGCCTCTTCAGCTGGCAACTCCTCACTTTTTATCTGTTCTCCGGTATTTTTCTCCGAATCCGCTCTGGTCTTTCGTTTTCCCTCAATGGTTTCCTGCGTGTTGCTCTCTGTCATCTGCACGTTCTGAGTAGCCTGCGCCTTTGGGATAGCCTGTGTTTTCTGACCTGTCGCTGCTTTCGAGACTGTCTGCATCTGGGAGGAATCCGGCGTTTCCGCCTCCTCCACCGCCTGGTTCAGCGCCTCCCGCTGTTTCAGCAGCTTGTCCATGTCCAGCCTGCCATTTCTCCTCAGCTCCGGCAGAAGCATTTTGATGGCTTTCAGCTGGAAACCCCGCTCCTTCAGTTCCTTGATATTTTTAAAAAGAGTAATGTCATCTTCTGTATAGTACCGGTGTCCCATCTCATTTCTGTCGATAGGGAGTGAAAGTTCTTCTTCCCAATAGCGTAAGACATGCGCTTCCACATCCACCTGCTTCGCTGTCTCTGAAATCATATAGCGTATCTCACTCATGACTTCCCCTCCTGAAAATAATTCTTATCATTCATCAGTGCTATTATAGCGCACCGGAAATGATGGAACAATGATTATTTCCAGAATTTTCCAGTTTTTCATTGACAACGTTCGCCACAACTACATTTTTTTGTCGAACCTGATACACATCACTCTCCACCATAACCGCCGGACACATCCCGCTCGGGATTACCGAACTTGGTGTACTGCGGCAGCCATGCCAGCTCGATGGTGCCCACCGGGCCGTTTCTCTGCTTGGCGATGATGATCTCGGCCAGGCCCTTTTTCTCAGAGTCCTTGTTATAATATTCATCACGGTAAATGAACATAACCACATCGGCATCCTGCTCGATGGCGCCGGATTCTCGAAGGTCGGACAGCATGGGCCGCTTATCCGGCCGCTGCTCTACCGCACGGCTCAGCTGAGACAGCGCCACCACGGGCACGTTCAGTTCTCTGGCCAGTGCTTTCAGGGAACGGGAAATATCGGAAATCTCCTGCTGCCTGGAATCGGTGCTTCTGCCGCCGCCGGACATCAACTGTAAGTAGTCGATGATGACAATGCCCAGATTGTGCTCCAGCTTGTATTTCCGGCATTTGGAACGCAGCTCTGCCACGCTGATGCCGGGAGTGTCGTCAATGATCAGGTTTGACCGGCCGATGATGCCCGCGCCCTCAATGAGCTTCTCCCAGTCTGCATCCGCCAGATTACCGTTACGGATGGCCTGGGCGTCTACGTGAGACTCCAGGGACAGCAGACGGTTCACCAGCTGTTCCCGGGACATCTCCAGACTGAAAATAGCCGCGGTGATGTTGCTCCGAAAGGCCACATACTGAGCGATATTCAGCACAAACGCCGTTTTTCCCATGGAAGGACGGGCGGCGATCAGGATCAGGTCAGAGGGCTGCAGCCCTGCTGTCCGGTAGTCCAGATCAATGAAGCCCGTGGCCACGCCGGTGACGTTTCCTTTCGTCTTGGAGGCCGCCTCGATACGGTCCAGCGCGTTG
Source organism: Oscillospiraceae bacterium Marseille-Q3528 (assembly GCA_018223385.1). Taxonomy (GTDB): domain Bacteria; phylum Bacillota; class Clostridia; order Lachnospirales; family Lachnospiraceae; genus JAGTTR01. Next base: position 16,917 of record JAGTTR010000005.1, on the reverse strand, counting down.
ATGACCACCTGACGGATGGGCACAAACTCGCCAGTATCGCCCTTGGACACCAGGTCAAACACCTTTTTCTCCGTCGTTTCCAGAATGTCTTCCAGCTTCTCTTTTCCCGCATAACACGTATTGGAAATTTCGTCCGTCACTTTGATGAGGCGGCGCAGCATAGACTTCTCCCGCACAATTTCCGCATAATATTTGACATTGGCAGAGGTGGGCACCGAGGTCAGCAGTTCCCGGACGAACTCCAGGCGGCTCACCTCCGGCGGCACCTCTTTTTCCCGCAGACGATCCTGCAGCGTGATCAGATCCACCGGCTTACCTTCATTATAAAGTTCCACGCAGGCATCAAAGACGATGCCGTACTGTTTTGCATAAAAATCTTCCCCGGTGATGATCTCCGACGCCACAAGAATGGCATCCTTGTCCATCAGCATGGAACCGACCACTGACTGCTCCGCCTCTTCGCTGTGCGGCATGATCCGCTTGATTACGGCCTCTTCCACAGTTCACCCTCCATCCTTTTTATCCAGAAAGGCGGACAACTGCATTCTCCTGCAGCAGCCCGCCCTTATCCATTCATTATCACTCTGTTTTCATTGCGTACAAATCTCAAGCTCTCTCATGTACTACTCAGCCAAGGCTGATGTACGACTCCGATTCCGCACACAAAATCGTTCCACCGCCTGATCCAGCACCCACTCACAGACTGCCCAGACAGGTAGCTTTCACCTTACGCCTCGGTCACGATAACTTTCAGCTCGGTGGTCACCTTGGGATGCAGTCTCACCGGCACCATGTGGGTTCCCAGAGACTTGATGGGTGCTGCCAGCTGCATTTTCTTCTTATCGATGTCCATGCCCAGCTGCTCCTGTGCTGCCTGTGCGATCTCCTTGGAGGAAACGGAACCGAAAATCTTGCCGCCCTCGCCGGTCTTGATCGTTACCCGCACGCTGGAGGCTGCGATCTTTGCACCAAATTCCTTGGCTTCCTCGTAGATCTCCTGCGCCCGTTTCTCCTCGTGGGCCTTCTGCAGCTTCAGATCGTTCATGTTCTGGCTGTTGGCCTCCACGCCCAGCTTCTTCGGCAGGATAAAGTTTCTCGCATAGCCGTCATTGACATTGACCAGTTCTCCCTTTTTTCCAAGGGCTTTGACATCCTGTAATAAAATAACCTTCATAATTATAACGCTCCTTCTTCCTGCATTTTATTCAGTGTTTCCTTCAGAATGCTCTTGGCCTCATCCAGAGTCACATCTCCCAGCTGCGCACCGGCAATGGTCATATGGCCGCCGCCGCCCAGCCGTTCCATAATAATCTGTACATTCACTTCATCGATGGCGCGGGCGCTGACATAAATCGTATGATTGTACTGGGTCAGCACAAAGGACGCCTTCACGCCGATGATATCCAGCAGCTCGTTGGCCGCCTGGGCGCCGACGATGGTAGGGCTCTCCAGCCCGTCGCCCTCGCATACGGAAATGGCAAATACGCCCTGATAAATCTCCGCCTTGCGTACCACCTCAGCACGCGCCTTATATTCCGTCATGTCGTAGCGAAGCAGTTTTCGGATCCTGGTGATATCCGCGCCGCTCCGCTTCAGGAAAGCTGCCGCCTCAAAGGTACGCACACCTGCCTTGCTCATAAAGTTGTCTGTGTCGATCATGATGCCCGCATACAGGCAGTCCGCTTCGGACTGTTTGATCTTCAGGCCATCGTCAAAATACTGCAGGATCTCCGCCACCATCTCGCAGGCAGAGGACGCATAGGGCTCGATGTACGACAGCGTCGCATTCTCGATAACCTCGCCGCCCCGGCGGTGATGATCCAGCACCACAATGGTCTTGCATTTGTTCAGAAGCTCCTGACACTCGGTGTAGCTGGGCCGGTTCGTATCCACCACAACCACCACCGTGCTGCCGTCGGCCCGCTCAATGGCCTGGGGGCTCTTGATGACGATATCCTCCGCCTTGTCCTGACCGGCAAGGAAGCTGTCCATCAGCGGACGGAGGGAAGTGGTCACTTCATTGACCACGATATTTACTTTTTTATTCAGGAACACAGAGGCCCGGTAAATACCCACCGCAGCGCCGAACGCGTCCACGTCCGACAGCTTGTGCCCCATGATGATGACCCGATCCTTCGTCTGGATGATCTCCCGCAGCGCCTGGGCTTTCACACGGGCTTTCACACGGGTGGTCTTCTCCACGGTCTTGCTCTTGCCGCCGTAATAGGAAATGGAAGAGCCCTCTTTCAGCACCGCCTGATCGCCGCCCCGGCCCAGTGCCAGGTCGATGGCCGTGCGGGCATACTCGTAATTCTGGGCATACGTGCTGCCACCGATGCCAATGCCGATACTTAACGTAATTGGCATCTCATTGCCGATATTCACCGTTTTCACATCATCCATAATGTCAAAACGCTGTTCCTTGAGCTGGCGCAGATACTTGTACTTGAAGATCACAAAATACTTATCCTTCTCCAGCTTTTTCACAATGCCTTCCACACCGGCAATGTATTTGTTGATCTTTCGCTCGATGAGCGCACCCAGCAGAGACTGCCGCACTTCCTCGATGCTCTCCAGTGCCTCATCGTAGTTGTCAATATAGATCAGGCCGCTGACCATGCGCTGCTCCCGGTTTTCCCGGATAGCGATGTTCAGATCCGTCTCGTCAAAAAGATAGAGCGCCACCAGATACCCCTCGTAATCGGTGGTGTCCACCAGACTGTTGTTTTCCAGCATGCCGTCAATGGTGATCTTACGGAAATCTGCCCGGAAATCCCGGTCTTCATAGTGGATATGGCAGCTCTTCACGCCTTCCTCATCGGGCATATCCTCCCGGTGAAGCTCCGGTAAAATAGCGAAGATCGACTTCTTCCGCGCATTGTCCGCGCCTACCACATCCATAAACGCTTCATTTCTCCACACCATCTTCCCCTGGTCGTCCAGAAGCGCATAAGGCACTGCCAGCTCCTTCAGCAGGGACTTCTGCACCTGCCCATATTGTGTGGCAAAGGAAATCAGCTCATTCAAAATCAGCGGCTTGTTATATACATAAAGAATAATGACCGTAACCACATAGATCCCGATGAAAACGCTCATCACCATACCAATGCGTACATCCATCACATAGATCCAGAGATTCATGGCGGCCAGAAGCACCGTCAGCATGATCGGCCACTGCATATAAGAACGAAGCTGTCCCTTAAGCTTTAACTTTTTCTTCATACCTGTTCCTCCGGTGTCCCGCACCTGACCGGGGCGGGAAATAACGATAAATGAACAGCTTTTATTATACCATCTTTGTATGTAAAGGGGAAGCGGAAAAAAACGATAGAATTTGTCTGTAAGATATGTATACGAAACGAAAAGGAGCCGCTGCTCCGCAAATGACTGCTCATCTGCATTGCAACAGCTCCGTGACTGTTCAAAATTAGTCCTGAACGTAAGGCATAATTGCGATATGTCTTGCTCTCTTGATCGCAACGGTCAGTGCTCTCTGATGCTTTGCACAGTTGCCGGTGATTCTTCTCGGAAGAATCTTGCCTCTCTCGGAGACATATCTCTTTAACTTATTAACGTCCTTGTAATCGATCTCGTTGTTCTCTTTGCCACAGAATACGCAAACTTTCTTTCTTCTGCGTCCGCCTCTTCTCTTCATCGGAGAATCGCTTCTATCATTTTTGAATGCCATGATTATTTACCTCCTGTTCGGATTCCTGTTATAAAACATTATTATAGGAAAACACTGAAATATTGTTTAGTTAAATGGCAGCTCCTCATCAATTCCGTCCGGAATGTTCATGAAGCCATCGCCAACTGCAGCGGCCGGTGAAGGTCTGTCTGCAGGCTGATGATAACCCCCATCATTGCTGCCTGCTGCTGCCTTGCTCTCAGCAAATTCCAGTTCCTCAACGATGATCTGCACGCTGTAGACCTTCTGGCCATCTCTGTTCGTGTAGTTGTCGTTCTGGATTCTGCCGGTCACAACCATCTTCGTTCCCCGCTTCAGATATCTCTCAACAAACTCTGCCTGACGGCCAAATGCCGTACAGTTGAAGAAATCTGCCTCTGCATCTCCGGCTCTCTTGAATCTCCGGTCAACAGCCAGGGAAAAACGTGCAACTGCGCTTCCGTTCTCGCCCTGAGAATATCTTACTTCCGGGTCTCTTGTCAGACGCCCCATTAAGATTACTTTGTTCATTGAATCTCCTTCTTCTGTCTGGGTCCTATGCTTCCTGCTTTACGCATAAATATCTGATAACATTCTCCATGATGCGAACGTGTTTCTCGATCTCAGCCGGAGCGGATGTCTCAGCGTCAAACTGGATGAAGTAGTAGAAGCCCTCTTTCATCTTCTGGATCTCGTAAGCAAGTCTCTTCTTACCCCAGTCATCCACGTTGGTGATCACGCCGCCGAAACGTGTGATGTACTCCTTGGCTTTCTCGACTGTTGCCAGTCTCTCTTCATCTTCGAGTTTTGCATTCACAACAAGAGCTAATTCATATTTTGTCATGCTGTTTTACCTCCTTATGGTCTCTGGCTCCCCATCTGATGGGAGCAAGGATTGCTGCCCTGATGCGAGCAGTTAATATATCACGAATATTGATGATAACATAAAAAAAGCCTTTTTTCAAGGCTTTTTTCGCAAATCTCTTGTATTTTTTTCCACCAGTTTGCGGGCGATCATGATCTGATGGCCACAGCCGGTGCACTTCAGACGAAAGTCCGCACCCACCCGGAGGATTTCCCATTCAAAGCTCCCGCAGGGGTGCTTTTTCTTCAGTTTGACGATATCGCCAACCTCGTATTCCATCGCACTTCCTTTCCGGAGCCTATGCGTGGCTCCACGCTGTTCTTCCTATTTTATGGAGACTCTGCCGGTCCCGCCTGTCGCTCTCCTGCTGTGGGGGCTCTGCCTGCCCCTCCTGCTCCTTTTTTACCTGGATACCGCCCAGCACTTCCCCGATGCTGTCCGCGATGACCAGTCTGGCCCGGTACTCCATGCCGGCAATATTTTTGTTGATCAGCACCCGGTTGGGCTTCTTGAAATTCTTGATCAGCCGGTTGGCCGGATACACTGAAAGGGAGGTGCCGCCGATGATGAGCATATCTGCCTCGGAAATGACCTTCGCAGCCTCCATGATCACGTCCATTTTCAGCTTTTCCTGGTACAGCACCACATCCGGCTTGATCATACCGCCGCAGCTGCACCGGGGAATGCCCTCGGTATGCAGCATCGTATCCAGATCATAAAATTTCCCGCATCTGGTACAGTAGTTCCGATGCACAGACCCGTGCAGCTCCAGCACCTTTTTGCTTCCCGCCTTCTGATGCAGCCCGTCAATGTTCTGGGTCACAATAGCAGACAGCTTGCCTGCCTCCTCCAGCTCCACCAGCTTTTTGTGGGCCGCATTGGGACAGGCGTCCGGCCAGAGCATTTTTTCCCGGTAAAATTCATAAAAAACTTCGGGTTTCTCCTTATAAAAAGGTTTGCTCAAAATTTTCTGGGGTGAATATTTATATTTCTGCCGAAACAGACCATCACGGCTTCGAAAATCCGGGATGCCACTCTCCGTGGATACGCCTGCTCCGCCGAAAAAAACGATATGGTCACTCTCATCAACCATCTTTTGCAGCATTGCCGCAGTTTCCAAATCCATTCTTCATGCTCTCTTTCTCCCCTCAAAGACATGATTGTTACAGTTCACTCGTATATTTCTGTGAACAGATTTCATGCTTGCATGAAAATCTGAATGCAGGAATATACGAAGGGAGCGCCTCGTCATGAGCAAAAATGAGCTGCAAAGCAGCGGAAAGCATCAAAGATGCGATTTTGCGAATGGCGCTCGTGAAATGTAACGAATCGTCAACAGTTACACGCGGATATTGCCCAGCACTTCCCCGATGCTGCCCGCAATGACCAAGTCAGCCTTGCGGTCCATGGGCGTCGGCGATTTGTTGATCACCACCAGCTTATGGCCGTTGTAGTAATTCACCAGTCCCGCCGCCGGATACACCACCAGCGACGTACCGCCGATGATCAGCACATCTGCCTCGGAAATGCAGCGCACCGCCTCGGACAAAATGCCGTTGTCCAGGCCTTCCTCGTAAAGCACCACATCCGGCTTGATGGTGCCGCCGCAGCTGCACCGAGGAATGCCTTCCGCATGGAGCATGTACGCCGCATCGTAAAATTTGCCGCACTTCTGACAGTAATTGCGGTGCACCGAACCATGCAGCTCCAGCACCTTCTTACTTCCCGCCATCTGGTGCAGCCCGTCAATGTTCTGGGTCACCACCGCTTTCAGCTTGCCCGCCGCTTCCAGCTCGGCCAGCTTCTCATGGGCCCGGTTGGGCTTGGCATCCAGGCAAAGCATTTTATCTTTGTAAAACCGGTAAAATTCTTCCGTATGATACAGGAAAAAGGAATGGCTCAAAATTTCCTCCGGCGGATAGTCGTATTTCTGATGATACAGGCCATCCACGCTGCGGAAATCCGGAATGCCGCTCTCCGTCGATACGCCGGCGCCGCCAAAAAATACAATGTTATTCGAACCGGAGATCAGCTCCTGTAATTTTTCTTCTGGGGTCATATCGGCCGCCTCCTCTCTTACACCTTCATCATCTAATCAGCGAATCTGTTCTCCTTTAACAGCCTGCACGATCAGTCGGTCGGTGTCCTTGCTGGTGCAGGTGGACAGCGTGATGATGGAATCCGTCACATCTGCCGTCGCCGTGGTGTCGTACATGGACTTGCGCACAGCCTGATCCAGATAGCTGCGGTACGCATCGGTGGATGCAAAGGTCATCGTATAGCTGTCGCTGAGCTCATCCACTACACGGACAGAGAAAATGTCATACTGCCACACGCCATCCTTCGTGTACAGATAAAAACACGGGTGCTCTTTGTAAAAATCTTCCTTGCCGTACTTTTTCAGCTGGCCGAACATGGAACCGTTCTTCATGTTGTGGCCGTAGACGATGGTATTCTGATCAGCAAAGTTGTTGCTGTTGTTCGTGTCGATAAACAATGTACCCGCGCTGTTGGACGTGCCGTCAATCATATGATTCAGATAATAGGCGTTGTCCGTGTGCTTCACGATGGGGTAATTGATCTTCGTGTCCGGCAGCAAAATCCACGCTTCCGTCTCCGGGTTGATCTGCAGCAGGTTATCGAAATTCACGTAAGGAGGCGTATAGGCCATGGCCCGGGTATCGGCGTTGTCCGGCTGCGCTTCTGTGCCGTCCGGGGTCGCCTCCGTCACCACTGCTGCCTCCAGCTCCTGGTACGTGTCTGTTCCTTTTTTATAATTCAGCCCAATGCGGATCAGCGAAAATGCCGAAAAACAAAATACCACGATGGCCACAAGCAGAAGCACCAGACTCAACGTGTCCATCCGCTGTTTCTTTTTTTTGCGGCGCTTCTTGCCTGACTTCCTTTCTCCCTGCGAAGCATGTTTCTTCGGCTTTACAGATCCTTCTATATTTGTCGGGCGTTTTCGTGGACGCAATTCTTCCTGCCCGTCTCGATTCGTTTCTCGTTTCTTTGATCTTGGTGTATCTCCGCCATCTGTCGGACGCTTGCGCGGTCTCGGGGCATCTCCTTCATCCGCCGGGCGCTTTCGTGGACGCTCCTGACCATCTGCACTCACCGGCCTTTTTTTCTTCGGCTTTTCCGGCGATGTGTGTATTTCTTTCATTCCATGCCTCCTCTATCTTTACTTTCTTTATGATCCTGTCATCATTATAGCACAATCTTTTTCACTGGGTATGATCTTTTTTCATCTTCGATGCTTTGCCGTTCATTTTTGTAAGCTTTACATTTTCACCGTTATCCCCTAAAATGAAGGCAATACCAAAGGAGGACACAACCTATGAACACTCCCAAGCTTGCCATTTTCGATATGGATGGCCTGATTTTTGATTCTGAACGCCTGTTTATGGGATTTTTGCAAAAGGCAGCTGCTGATCTCGGCTATGAGATCACACCGGAAAAATATGCCCTGACGCTGGGCGTGGGCGGCGACACCCTGGCCGCGCGGGTACGGGAAATCTATGGGGCGGATTATCCGCATCGGGAGGTCAGCCGCAGGGCCCGTCTGGCCATGAACGACTGGACGGAGCACCACACCATTCCCGTCAAAGAAGGGATTCCCGAACTGCTGGAATTTTTCACCGCCCGGCAGATTCCCTGCTGCGTGGCTTCTTCCACCCCTACCGACCACGTGAACCGCTATCTGGAACAGGCCGGTCTGGCCCGCTATTTTTCCAGGATCACCGGCGGGGATCAGGTGAGCCACAGCAAACCGGACCCGGAGATCTTTCTGCTGTCCTGCCGCCATTTCGACATTGCCCCGGAGGACGCCCTGGTGCTGGAGGATTCCGAGAACGGCCTGCTGGCTGCCCACAACGGGAAAATCCCGGCCATCTGCATTCCGGATATGAAATATCCAGCCGCACAATACCGGGATTACGCCGTGTATATCGCAGGCAGCGCCCGCGACGTGATTACATATTTTTCATAAGGTTGACCATCTCGATGGCGGTGCATGCCACATCGTAACCCTTGTTGCCTGCCTTGGTGCCTGCGCGCTCGATGGCCTGCTCGATGTTGTCTGTGGTCAGCACACCGAAGATCACCGGTACACCGGTATTCAGTCCTGCCTGGGCCACGCCCTTGGAAACCTCTGCGCACACGTAATCATAGTGGCTGGTGGAACCCTTGATGACTGCACCCAGGCAGATCACCGCGTCATACTTTCCGCTTTTTGCCATTTTCTGGGCGATCAGCGGAATCTCGAAGGCGCCGGGCACCCATGCAATGTCCACATCGTCGGTGTCTACACCGTGACGCACCAGTGCATCCTCCGCTCCGGACACCAGCTTGGATACGATAAACTCATTAAACCGGGCAGCAACAATGCCCATCTTCATCTGACTTCCTACAACTTTTCCTTCTAATTTTCTCATTATGATATCCTCCCATTCTTTTTTGCGTATTTTTATTTTTTCTCACAAGATTATTTTCAAATCCCGCATTAAACGAGACACACGGACTGTTTTTCATAAGGTATTACAACCAGATCCGCCCTGTTCATCAGTTTTTCTGTGGAATTATACACTTTTTGTTTTCTTATGGTACTGATAATTGGTCATGTGCTCCATCCGGTTCTGCTTGGTGTACAGATAGAACAGGTCGTCCTTGTTGGCTGTCATCTCGATGGGCACGCGCTCCTCGATGGTAATGCCATAACCTGCAAGGCCACTGATTTTTTTCGGATTGTTGGTAAGCAGGCGCAGCCGCTTTGCTCCCAGGTCAGCCAGAATCTGGGCACCGATGCCGTAATCGCGCAAGTCTGCGGGGAATCCCAGCTTGATATTCGCTTCCACAGTGTCATAGCCCTGTTCCTGCAGTGCATAGGCTTTCAGCTTGTTGATAAGGCCAATGCCCCGGCCTTCCTGACGCATGTACAGCAGCACGCCCCGGCCCTCTTTGGCGATCTGGCGGAGAGCTGCATCCAGCTGCTCACCACAGTCGCACCGTCTGGAACCAAATACATCTCCGGTAAGGCACTCGGAATGTACCCGGCAGAGCACCGGCTCGCCATTGTCAATATCCCCCATGGTCAGCGCCACATGATGCTCACCGTTCAGGGTGTTTTCATATCCGTGAATGGTGAACTCACCGTATTTGGTCGGCATTTTCGCCTGTGCCGCTTTGCGTACCAGGCTGTCGGTCTTCATCCGGTATCTTACCAGGTCTGCCACGGTGATCACGGTCAGCTCATGAGCCGCCGCAAATTCCAGCAATTCGGATGTGCGCATCATGGTACCGTCTTCCCGCATGATCTCGCAGCACAGACCGCAGGGCTTCAGTCCCGCCAGCTTCATCAGGTCCACGGTTGCCTCTGTATGGCCGGTGCGCTTCAGCACGCCGCCTTCTCTGGCCTGCAGAGGGAACATATGTCCCGGCCGCCGGAAATCTCCGGGCTTTGCGTCATCCTCCACTGCTTTCATGGCAGTGACAGAACGCTCATAAGCAGAAATACCGGTGGTAGTGTCCACATGGTCAATAGAAACCGTAAATGCAGTAGAATGATTATCTGTATTCACGGATACCATCTGCTCCAGTCCCAGCTTTTCACACAGTTCCCGGCTCATGGGCATGCAGATCAGCCCCTTGGCATAGCAGGCCATAAAGTTTACATTTTCCTGGGTGGCAAATTCTGCCGCGCAGATCAGGTCTCCCTCATTTTCCCGGTCAGGGTCATCGATCACCACAATAATTTTTCCTGCCCGGATGTCCTCTAACGCTTCCTCCACCGTTGCAATTTCCTTTTTATTCTCACTCATTGTCTGTTCCTCCTTTTCCCTTTCAGACAGGGATTGTTCTTATTCCATCTGATTTTAAAATCCGTTTTCCAGCAAAAACGCTTCCGTGATCCCGCTGTCGGTCTTCTTTGTTTCCATCGGCTTCATCAGCTTTTCCACATATTTTCCGATAATATCATTTTCCAGATTGACGATATCCCCGGGCTTTCTCGCACCAAGGATCGTCACCGCCCGTGTGTGGGGAATGATGGACACCCGGAAGCACGCATCATCCACATAAGCCACCGTCAGGCTAATGCCGTCGATGGTGATGGAGCCTTTTTCCACGATATAATGGAGAAGCTCCGGAGGGGCATCCACCGTATACCACACCGCATTCGCATCTTCCTCCACCTGTCGGATCGTTCCCATGCCATCTACATGACCGGATACAATATGTCCGCCAAACCGGCCATCTGCCGCCATGGCCCGCTCCAGATTGACGCGGGTACCGCCGCTCATCCGGGAAATATTACTCCTGTGTGCCGTTTCCGGCATGACGTCTGCCGTAAAGCCACCCATGTGCAGGGTTGTCACAGTCAGGCAAACACCGTTTACTGCGATGCTGTCGCCTTCCTTTGTGCCTTCTAGCACCCTGCTGCAACCAATGTCCAATACAAACCGTTTGCTGTCTTTCGTGACAGAACGGATGGTTCCGATCTCTTCCACAATTCCGGTAAACATCTACACGCCTCCCAGTCGCCCACTGATGCAGATGTCCTGCCCCAGCTGTTGTATTTCTATGTCTGTCAGCGCTCTGGCCTCACACATTTTCTCCAGTCCTTTGCCGCCCACCGGACCTTTGGCTCCCGTACCACCGATCAGCTTCGGAGCAATAAAGGCATATACCTTCTGTACAATGCCTGCTTCCAGCGCAGCCCCGTTCAGCTCGCCGCCGCCCTCCAGCAAAATACCGTCTATGTCCCGGGTTCCCAGTTCCCGCATGAGCCACGGCAGATCCACTGTCTTTTCTCCGGGCGAATGCAAAACAGTCACGCCTGCTGCCAGCAACGCCTTTTCTTTCTCCTGCTGCACTTCCGTCCAGCGTGCAGGCACACCTGCCACGATCAGAGGAATTTTTCCGGCTGTCTTCACCAGCTGGCTGTCCAGCGGGATACGCAGACAGCTGTCACAGATGATCCGCACCGGATCCACACCCGCCTCCGTCCGACAGTTCAGCAGCGGATCATCCGCCATCACCGTCCCGATACCTGCCATGATACCGGTATAGCGTTTCCGCAACGCATGCACATAGCTGCGCGCCGCTTCCCCGGTCACCCACCTGGAATCTCCAGTCACTGCCGCAATTTTCCCATCCAGTGTCATGGCATATTTCATGGCTACGAACGGGGTTTTCGTCGTGATATAATGGAAAAACACCTCGTTTGCCCGCAGACACTCCGCTTCCAGCACCCCGGTTTCCACCAAAATGCCCTGCTTTCTCAAAATCTCCACACCTTTGCCTGCCACCTTCGGGTTGGGATCCATACATCCCACATAAACCTTTCGGATTTTGTTTTGGATAATGGCCTCTGTGCACGGTGGGGTCTTGCCGTAATGACAGCAGGGTTCCAGCGTCACATACAGATCTGCGCCTGACGGATCCTCTGTACAGTTTTTCAGCGCATTTCGCTCTGCATGCAGGCCACCGCAATATGCATGCCAGCCTTCCCCAATGATCCGATCATTTTTTACAATCACACACCCCACCATCGGATTCGGTGATGTGTGGCCGCAGCCATTCCCGGCCAGCGCCAGGGCACGCCGCATGTAATCTTCCTTCTGAATCATCTTCGCCTCCCTTACCATGTGTCCGGAAGCTTTTCGTACCGCTTTCCTGCGCAGCAAAAAAGCCCCGAACACTTTCGTCCAGGGCTTCAACGTTCTATCTCTATATATCCCATTCATCATACAACAACGGGCCGATGCCGAATGCTTGATTCTGACATCAGGAACGCGAATAAATAAAGCTTACACAGCTTCACTCTTCTTTCATCCAGACTTTACTGTCGGCTTCGGAGTTCTGTTCGCACAGTCACCGAATCTGCTGCATCTGCTGTCGCAGACCGCTCGCGGGCTTTACCGCCGGTAGGGAATCTCACCCTGCCCTGAAGAATTTATTCTCTCTATTCACTTGATTACGAGAGAAGTATAGCACCATTTCTCCCATTTGTACAGAAAAATTTTTTCACCAGCTCAGCCATGCATTTCTGCGGCTGACTTGCATGCTCGCATGAAAAGGCAGGCAAAGAATCATGCATGGACGGAGCGCCCGGTAATGAGCAAAAATGAGCTGCGACGCAGCAGAAAGTATCGAAGATACGGTTTTGCGAATGGCGCGGCTGAGCTGTTGCGCTCAACCCTGCTTAAAGAACAAACGCCACGCCGTCCTGCTGCTCCACCTCATTGCCATGCATCACCGACTCAATGTACCGGGGCAGCGTCACCGCCTTCTTCTGGGTCAGCTCCACTTCACTGCAGTCCAGGCAGGAGATCATGTAAACATCCGGATCCAGAAAATTGTATCCGTTGCTGCGAATGCTTCTGATGGATCGTTTCAGGCAAATATAATCCGCTTTCCACTGATAAACGGTCTTGCACGTCTCCACCACATTGCCCTGGCGAATGCAGTTCAGCTGCACCTGGCGGCAAAATTCCTGATACAGCTTATCCTTGCTGTCCGCCATCCAGTCCACGTCACCCTCCAAGATCCGCAGACAATCCTCTTTGGAAATCCGGCTGATCTTCTTGTAGGTAATGCCCCGCTGCAGGTGTTTGAACTCCAGATAAATCTGCTCCGGGTCAAAATTCAACATGCAGATGCTGTAACGCCCCTGGGGTGTTTTCTCGATCATATTCTCAAAACGCAGCCGTCTCGTCACCAGATTTCTCTGCTCTGGCATCGCCTGCTTCTCCAGCAGATGTTCCAGCTGCTCTGCCTCGTGCTTCGCGATCTTCTGTCGTCTTTCATAATAGGTTGTATAACTCAAATTAAAAATCCTCCAATACCCTTTGTTTTCCCTCATTTGCAAAATCAGTATAACAAAAGATATTGAAGGTTTTTTGACTAAATCATTAATTAATTCTAAAAATTCATAAATTATTTTTGTTCCAGAATGTCTTCAAAAAATCTCCGCAGCTGTACCGGGCGAGGCTGTCTGACATCCTCCAGCATCTCCTGCAGAGTCTCAAATTCCCGCTCCATATAGTACAGGTTCGAAGAAATCCGGTTATGAAGGCTCTCCTTCTCTCCGGCCCACTCCCGGTCAGAGATCTCCGAAAGCTCAAAAATGCCGGAAAAACCGGACACTTCGCCGATACGCCGGAACGCGAAACGCTTCGCCTCCACACTGTCTGTCTCAATCTCCGGGCGATGGATCATCAGCACGTCCCTGGCATCCACTTTCACATAGCGGAAATACGTCTCATCCTGCTGGATATATACGCACTGGGCATCAGCTTCCCCTACCCAGAAATTCCACGTCTCAAATTCGCCGTCCACATACTCGCAGTCCAGATCTGCAGCGCTCACCTGACTTCTCGCCAGCACCTCCACAGGCTCCAGCCACTCCAGATCATCCTCACTCACATACCAGGTCAGCTGATCCTCCCGACACAGATAATCCTCGTCCAGAGAGCCGAAGTCCGGCATATTAAACCGCGGAATGGTCAGCATATATAATACTTCATTCTCATTTATTTCTGCCATACGTGTCTCCTATCCTTTCAGTCCTCTGGCCTGACGATCCATATCTTCCACCACAATATCGTAAATCTCACCCAGTGTTGCGCAGTATTCCAGCACCTTCCAGGGCTCATTTGTGTGGAAATGAATCTTGATCAGATCCTCATCGCCCACTGCCAGCAGGCAATCCCCTTTGAAATTCTCTGTAAAATAATCGCTGATCACATCCTCGTCCAGGCCTTCGCCCTCGATCAGCAGCTGTGTGTCATATCGAAATTCAAGCATCGTTGTTCTCCTTTCTGGCATCCTTTGCCAAAACACTCTGCGTTTATTATAGCACGCTATGTCTTTACAGGAAAGACACGCATGAAAAAACATCGCTGAAGTTTTATCATTTGAGGGTTACATACACTTACATACATTTTAAGTACAAAAAAACCCCGATTTTATCGGGGTTTTCAAGAGGCGACAACCAGATTTGAACTGGTGATCAGGGTGTTGCAGACCCACGCCTTACCACTTGGCTATGTCGCCACAATGACTCCAAGGGGATTTGAACCCCTGTTACCGCCGTGAAAGGGCGGTGTCTTAACCGCTTGACCATGGAGCCATATGTCTGCCAAAACGAAGAAAATCTAACACAATCCTTTCCGTCACAGCAGACATTATCATATCATATATTTTGCGTATTTGCAAGGGATTTTCCAATTATTTTCCCTTCGTTTTTTGACCCGTTTTTATGCTTCTCCACCGTTAAAAGCGATGGGATCGAAGGTGATGACGGTGTGATAGGTACTGTCTCCCAGATTGTTCAGTGCCTCCTCCAGCGCACCCTGGATTTCTTTTTCCTTTCCCTGCAGTTCTGTGGGCAGCGCAATATCAAAAATCAGATTGATATGCTTCTCTCCCGGCACCATTCGAAAATCATGGATCGTCATACGTGTATCACGTACCTTCAGGATGGATAACACAATTTCTTTCATCCGTTTCAGCTGCGGATTATCGGTTACCACCGGGTCGTAGTGGATAACCAGGTGTACACCGTGATTATTCAGGCAATCCCGCTCCATACCATCGATGAGCTCATGGCACACCAGCGGATCCTCATCTTTGTCCATCTCCACATGCACGCTGGCAAAACGCTGGCCCGGGCCGTAGTCATGCACCATCAGGTCATGGCAGCCCAGCACCTTCGGGCAGGATGTCACGCAGTCCACGATGATTTTCTGCAGTTCCGGGTTGGCCGCCTCGCCCAGCAACGGAGAAATCGTTTCCTTCGCCAGGTTGGCACCGCTGTACAGAATGAAAAGCGCAACTGCCAGTCCCATAAATCCATCGATCTGGAATCCGGTAAAAACTTCCACCAGGGAAGCCAGAAGCACCGCACCGGTGGTGATGACATCGTTGCGGCTGTCCGCAGCGGTCGCTGCCAACGTGTTGGAGTGGATCATTTTTCCCAGATTTTCATTCATCCAGAACATGCCGGACTTTACCAGAATAGAGAAAATCAGCACCGCACCGGTCACCAGAGAAAATTCCACCGCCGTCGGATGCAAAATTTTCTCAACAGAGTTTCTCGCCAGCTCAAATCCGATCAGAATGATCATCACGGCCACCGCCAGGCCGGACAGATATTCGTATCTGGCATGCCCGTAGGGATGGTCTGCATCCGCAGGCTTCTCTGCCAGCCGGAAACCGATCAGTGTCACGATGGAGCTGGCCGCATCAGACAGATTATTCAGGCCATCTGCCATGATAGACATGGAAGACGCCAGCATCCCCACCAGCAGCTTACTGCCTGCCAGGATCAGATTGCATACAATGCCTATGGCGCCGGACAGTTTTCCTACAGCCAGCCGTGCTTTCGGATCCTGTATATCCTCGCTGTCTTTTACCGCCAGATGGATCAGTCGATTTAGTATATGATTCTTTCCCATTTTTAGTCCCCCAATGAATATAAATATATTGCTGTTTCCCCGTCATGATTCCACTATATTTTTATATATTTGTATAAAAAAACACCCATGGAACAATCGTAACTACTGTCCCACAGATGCTGTTGTTTTCCGAAAATATGCAAAAATAAATTCATCTGCTGCCATATATGGCCCGGCCAACAGGAGCTTCCCTGTATCTGTGAAGTTCTTGTCGCCTGCTCAGTTTGTACTGTAGCGGTTATGCAGTGCAAATGTGCTATATGAATGGTAGCATAGAAAAGTCGTTTAAGTCAACACTAACCTTTTTTTCAGTTCACTCGTCCATTCATGCAGGCAAATTTTATGCTGGCATAAAAATTTGTTTGCATAAACGGACGAAGGGAGCGCCATCTAATGAGCAAAAATGAGCTGCAACGCAGCGGAAAGCATCGAAAAGGCGATTTTGCGAATGGCGCGTGTGAACTGAAATCCAGGTAAGCGAAACCTAAAATAACAAAAAAAGATCCGACCATATGATCGAATCTTTAACTCCCCGAGTTGGGCTCGAACCAACAACCCTTCGGTTAACAGCCGAATGCTCTACCATTGAGCTATCGAGGAATATAAAAAGGCATGTACCTTCAAAACCACATATTGTATTACATCCGAATTGTTTGTTTTCCTGAACCACTGTCGGAAGTTCGAACTCATCTTCATTCGTTCGAACGACCAACGCACTAAGTTCTGTCTTCGCGCTTCGCGCTCGCCAATCACTAAGTGCTTTTGGTCAAGCCCTCGACCTATTAGTGACAGTCAGCTGCATGCGTTACCGCACTTCCACCTCTGCCCTATCTACCTTGTCGTCTTCAAGGGGTCTTACAGCTTTCGCTGGGATATCTCATCTTGAGGGGGGCTTCACGCTTAGATGCCTTCAGCGTTTATCCCGT
>JAGTTR010000004.1 GCA_018223385.1 Oscillospiraceae bacterium Marseille-Q3528 | reverse complement strand
ACCGTATACACTGATAATTACGTATCAAGTATTACGCTGTCTCATCAATGTGCTCTTATGATAGTCTATTCATGCATGATGGTTCAGCTCCATTCTAAGAGATTTAATGTAACAGTATTTGTTCAGCCATCTTTGTATCCCCTTTTCTTTTTTTTTTTTTTTTTTTTTTTTTTTTTTTTTTTTTTTTTTTTCAAGCAGAAGACGGCATACGAGATTCATGAGCGTCTCGTGGGCTCGGAGATGTGTATAGAGACAGGCTCTGTAGACAAAACACTCGTATACAGAGGAATTAATAGGAAAGCCAGGATCTTACTTCCCAAGTTACTTAAGGTTAGCACACCTATATTTTTTATTAAATATAAATATTTCGACATTATCTTCCTTCCTCTACCTCTGTATCATACATTTTGATTATTACAACCATAATTATAAATAATATAAGCGTCGCATTTGTTGTAAAAATAGAGGACCCCAAAGAATGAATTGCAATAAATAACAAACACGAAATTGTTACTGCTTTTAATTCTTTCCTTAAATTCGATTTCATTACAAAATAAAAAAAGTTCACAAATATTATAAGTGCTATAATCAAGCCCAAAAAACCGAACTGTCCAATTATAGTAGGCCAATAATTATCATTTAAAAAAGAGGTATCGGTTTTACTCATTCCATACTTATTATTAAACCCATAGAGCTGATATAACGGCGAGTAGTAGCTTGCTGCAACAGGACTTCCATATGTCGCAAAACCACTACCCAATGGAAAATACGCTAACGCCGTTTTCAATCCATAATTAAAAAGAACAAGTCTAGGTGCTGTGTCATTTAAAAAATAGTTTTGTATCTGAAATTGTCCGAAAATAATGCAAAACAGCAGTAGCACAACATACACCCATTTATCAATCTTTTCTCGGTCCCTTTTAAAATAGTATAATATAAACAGAATCGTTACTGACCAAATAATTGACGGTCCTTTTAAAGTGAGTATCATTTGAACTATTGCAATTAGAATGTACCTCAAATCGTATTTTTTCGACAAAATAATCAACAAAGCGCAAAGAACTAAAATTGAAAACAAGTGCTGAAAACCAACTATAAAGTAAAACGATTTGATGCCATTTCTCTCATACTCTGTCATTCCAATATTTAAAAATTGTGAAACAACTGCACAAGCCAGTCCACTCCAAAGGAAGAACTTTGCCATAGGTGTTAATATTCTAATTATCTCTTCACTATTGTGTTCATTCAATAAAAAATACATTCCTATTGGACAGATAATAATCTTCGACAAGGTAAGCATGTCTAAACAGACTGCAAACTTGTCTGGCTGCACTTTATTTAGGACTGTACTAGCAATTCCGATCAGCCCTATTAATACAAAAAGATAAATTATATTTCGAATACACTTATCTATGTATGTGCATCTTTTAATTGTTCCTAAGACCATATATGGCAACAGTAGAATCGTCACAAGCTCATCTGCGTATTGCAGAATTGGAACATAGTCTACTAAAAACACAGCAGATATTAAAGATAATATTACTATCAATGGAAAAACCGTGCTTTTATATATTTTCATGCACACCCTCCTTTATTACTTGGTCTCATCTCGCATATATATGTTTGAATTTTTGTTCCCAAGTCAAGTTTGCATTTGCAAAGTCCTTTCCATTCAACCCGAGTTGTTCTCTCAACCCAGCATCTTTAATCAGTCTAGTTAATGCACAACAAAAGTCTCGCTTTATTGCTTCTATATTTTGGTTTGTATCTATAAAAATACCACAATCATGTTCCTTTAACATAGAGCTAAAGCTAGTATCAAACGCTACAATGGGAACTGCATATGCCATTGCTTCCAGTAATACATTACCACTTGTTTCTCTCAAGCTAGGAAGAACAAAAATATCCGCTGTCTTATAAGCTTCCGAAATTTGATTCAAAGGTCTATTTCCCAATAGGTTTATATGATTTGCAACAACACTATTTTCTATTTTCTTTTCAATACTTTCTCGATCTACTCCATCTCCATATATATCCAATTCCCAAGACAGATCATTTGGCATATAACTTAAAGCATCGACTAAAAATGCAATTCCTTTTTTTCCGATAAGCCTTCCGACAAAAACTATTTTGCAGGTTTGATTATTTCGTTTAAAATAATCAATATTTCTATACTCTTCTCTCAGAGCCAATTCAGGCAGCAATTCAACACTTTTTCCAACTATTTTTTCTATTTGAATTTGTGTTTCCTTATTAATACAGTAAATAGCCTTATACTGTTTGATAGCATTTCTATAAAATGGATTCCATGAACAGCTTTTATTAACAAATTCTCTAAATGCAGCAGCAAGTTGATTTTTTTCATAGACCTTCAATGGCTTAGGTGTGACCTGTGCACCACCCATTGGTCCCCAAATCACCTTTGCACCTTTAGCCTTATACATCTCACTTGGAATCCTGTAATCGTTCATAGTAACATGATGGATTACATCAAAATGAATTCCTGAGTGTTTAACCCAAAGCCATGCCCAATGCTGCCATAAAATATAATACATATGATGAAAAGCAGAATGCTTTTCTCTGAACCAGTTAAGTGCGTCAGGAACATCTACAATAACCAATTCAACATGTTGTATATTAAATTCTTTGAGACCTCTTCTCGTGTCCTTCTCATTGAATTTCTTGGTAAGAAGGATTATTCTATCGCCTTCTTTATAGTTTTTCTCATACTGCAAAACCCAATTCCAACCAATGCTATCCTCTGATCCCTTATAAGGATTCACACTATATGCAGAAATAAGATAATTCATCATTTCACCTCCCAAGAATCAGTGTTGAAAGCATATGATTTTTTCTAACGACGTATTTGGACAGAAAAATCGGAGCAATCAATCCAAAAATCAGCATCATCCAAGCATATACTAAATAATCAAATCCTAAGATTTTGCCACATACAACAAAAATCGCTTGCTGCACATAATACCCAATCATATATATATCCATTCCATAATCGCCTAGCAACATCCATAACTTTTCTCCGCAATGGTAATGTTCAATCTGCACGGCAATAACAAAAAGCAGAAAGACACCAATAACGGTTACTGCGGTTGCCAAAATCCAAGACTGAGACTTATAGATCCTAACAAACGCAAGCATCATATATCCTACGGAAACAACCGCTATTATCACTATTCCTTTTACCGACATCAGTAGTTCGGAATTCTTTATTTTTTCATAAAGATACTTTCTCACAGCACCACCCATAAAGTAAATCCATGCGTAACTAAGGAAAAAACCAACAACATATCCAGACTGTTTGAAGACAACAGTGTTTAGCATATATAGTACAAACATAATACCCGTTAAAGTTGTGCGATTTATAGTATCAAATAGGATTCCAAAAATAGAAATAACAAACAAAGCATACAGAAACCAAAGACCACCATTCGGATTGTTTCTTCCAATTAAAACATCTACTGCAAGAGTAGAATAATTAAGCGGATTCCTTGCAAATGCTCCAAATAATAGCTTAAGCAATGCAGTGACAACTGTTAAAAAGAAATACGGCACCATCAGCCGCTTAGCTTTTTTTACAATTGCTTGTTTCTTTTCGCTAATGCTACGTCTTTTCTCGCCTTCAAGAAATCCACTAATAAAGAAAAAAGCTGGCATATGAAAACAATAAACAAAACTTTTTATAAAGCCCAAAATAGTCGGTGTTTCTGTCGGATTAAAAGAATGTCCAATGACGACGCAAAGCACAGCCATTCCACGCATTATATTTATTTCATTAAAATATTGTTTTTTACTTTTTTCCATCGTCAAGCCTTTCTCTTTCTATCTCCAAAAATTGTTCTACCCTTTGTTTTGTAGAAAGTTTGTATCTGTATTTCATGCAATTTTCAATATACATTTCACTGTTAGAAACCACATCATTCAAATCGGATTCATCCCACTGTTTCTTCGCAATGCCAAGTTGATAATCTTTGATATAGGTAGAATTTAGCGGAACGTCTGTTGTGACAATAGGCGTTCCAACCGCAATCGCTTCTACGATGGAAATCATATTGTTGTCTTTCACCGTATTAACGAGCAACGCCTTTGACTTAGACAAAATCGGGAGTAGTTCATCGTGTGTCATCTTTCCTGTGAAAATTACATTCGGAGCAATTTCCAAAGTCTGTGCCATCCTCTGAAGTTTTTCTTTCAACTCCCCTTCGCCTATAATGTATAACCGGCATGTAGAATTGTACCGATCCAGATACTTGGCAAACTTTTCAAGGATTCCATCGATTTTCTTTCGCTCAATCAGTTGCGAACAAACCACAAAACTGTTATCTTTCTCAGTAGATGCTTTAAACTTATCGAGGTTGACACCGTGATCGATTACATTTACATCCGTATTCATGCAGTATTTCTTCACAAAGTTTCTTGCCTCTACTGAGCGTGCAACAACCTTTGCGTTTCGCATGAAGAGTCTTGCTATAACTCCATACCAGATCTTTGAGGGAATTTTCTTCATAATGGCATTATGCTTTGCAAGTTCGTGCCAGATAATCGTCTTGTCCGGTGCAGCTCGATATGCCATCAATGAATTCAGTGAGAATACTTCGCTTGTAATAATCAAATCGTACTCTGTACGATGATGTTTTACATACCAATACGTCTCTGGCATAAACGGCAAGCAGTGCGGCATGCAGACTTTTTGACACTTGCACTCCCACCACAGTACCTCAAATGGATATGTTTCACTTTTTGTCGGCTTGAACGGCTCTCCTCCAACCAGCGTTACAGAATGACCCATTTCATGGAAAGCCAAGCAAAAATCATACATCATTGTGTCTTTTATTGATGCCGCTCTTTTTATATTTTTTGTTTCCGATGTGTACATAATCGGATTAATAACAAGTACTTTCATTAAATATCTCCCATCATCTACTGACAGAAGACATTTAGGCACTTAATCAATCGAATTACTGTGCTTTATTCCATCGGGCATATAAGAGCAATCCACCCGGTATGCACACTGTTGCAAGAATTTTATGTCTTGATTTGCGAATCAAGTCAATAGCTTTGACTCCCGCAAATTTTCCATACACGATATACTGTAAGCCGCCTTTGATCCGATATATAATCTTCAAGTCGGATTCCATGAATTCCTCTGCTCGATGCATACACCCAACTGGCGAAGCAATATTATGCTTACGCCGATTATTAGCTAATCCATCTTCAAGATAATTTCCGACATAAATGGCTTTATTAATATGTACCATCTCATATTTTCTAGCCATTCTAACCCAAACAAGATCTTCCCCAAGGAATTTCTCATTCGGATATTCGGGAAAAGGGAATTCCTTTAAACAATGTGTTTTGAACGCTTCTGCTTTATCTGCGCCAGTGTCATCAACGTTTACACGCACGTCAATATAGGAACCTATTTTTCATCTACATCAAACTTCTTGCCATTGACTTTACCATCGGGGAATGCTCTAAGAAATGCGTATCCACAGATATTATTCTGTGACCTGTATTTCTTGTGAATCTTCAGTATTGACTCAACCGCATCATCTGTCACACAGTCATCCGAATCAACTATAAAGATAAGTTCGCTGCAAATGGTCTGTATTCCTACATTTAAAGCAGTGTGTTTTCCACCATTACTCTTATAGATATATCGTATTGGAAAATCGCTTTTTTCTTGTAACTGAGTAATTAGATCTTTCGTACCATCAGTACTTCCGTCATCAACTACAAGCCACTCAAAATCTTTTACAGTTTGCTTTTGCAGTGAAACCCATAGGCTTTGTAATCCTCCCCCGATTAAAGGTAGGGGTTAAAACTGTTATCATCATAGTTATTGTTTTCCTTATTTATTCTCCATCTGCTGTGCGATATCAGCATCCACGATTTCCTCGCCGGTCTTATGCTTCAACTGCTCCTTACTTGCCTCACTCAGACCATTGTTGATCACACAGTTCATATCGCAGGTGCTGCACTTATCCAGTTCCTCTTTGGTAACTTTGCCATCACGGTAGTCACGGCAAATCTTCAGTTCATACATGCTGTACGGATGCTTGGTGAACAGAGCCTTGAACTTATGAACCAGAACCCAGGTAGCAGGCTTCCAGATATACTTGTGCATAGCCGGGCTGACAGAACCAATCATCCAGCAGTCACGGTCGCAGCAACGAACCTTCGCACGAACCTTCTCTGCCTCCGGACTGTTCCACAGCTCATCCCAGGTCTGATTGTTCAGGTTGCCCATGACTTCCTTATCCTTGGTACCATTGCAAGGCATAACATCGCCATACGGGTCGATGAAGAAGGTATCGAAGCTCATGTCGCAAGGTAGCAGACGCTTCTGGCCGTAGATGTAGTTGATCAGACCGTGGTTAAAGTATGCACGGAACCACTTCTTCGGGCTGTTGCTGCGGAGCAGTTCGTTGACCAGATTCTCAAAGTTCTTTGCAACCATCGGACGGTCGTGGATGATGTTCTTTGCCTCAACGAAGTAGAAGCTGTTATGCAGAGAAGCGGTTGCGAACTCCATGCCCATCTCATCGGAAATCTTGTACAGGGGAACCAGATCAGGAGCGTTCTTGTCCTGAACGGTCATGCCAAAGCCGACATCCTTCATGCCCATCTCACGCAGCTTCTTCAGTGTGCCGTAACCACGCTGGTAGCCGTTCTGCAGACCACGGATCTCGTTGTTGGTCTGCTCCAGGCCCTCGATAGAGATACGAATACCGATCTGCGGGAACTCCTTGCACAGGTCAACGATACGGTCGGTGAAGAAACCGTTTGTGGAAATAACGATACGGTCAGACTTCTTGTACAGTTCACGCACAATATCCTTCAGGTCGGTGCGGATGAACGGCTCACCGCCGGTGATATTTGTAAAGTACATCTTCGGCAGCTTCTTGATGGTTTCGATGCTGATTTCCTCTTCCGGCTTGGAAGGTGCCTTATAACGGTTGCACATGGAGCAACGAGCATTGCAGCGGTAAGTAACTATGACAGTACCATTCAGTTTCTTTTCGTTATTGTTAGCCATTTTTTCTAATACCTCTATCTCTCTTTTTATCTATAAACCTTCATAATTTTCTCGTAATACTCATCGATAGTATCGAAGCTGATGTCCTTACAGTTCGCACTGTACTCCGCACACAGCTTCTCATCACCCCAGAGCTTCTCGATCTTCTTCATCAGATCTTCGGCATTGCCGCTTTCAAACAGCTCACCGGTCTTGCCGACCTGAATCAGTTCCGGGATGCCACCGATGTTCGCTCCCAGCACCGGCGTGCCGTACATCTGGGATTCCATCACAGAGAACGGGCAGTTCTCATACCACTCGGACGGGTAGATGGAGAACCGTGCCTCACTGATGAGCTTTTCCAGTGCCTCGCCTTTCTGGAAACCAACGTTTTTGATGTTCTTAATACCATTTACCGTCTCTTCCAGCGGACCAGTACCGGCGAAGATGAACTGCACATCCGGCAGTTCCTTACAGACCTTGATGAGTGTGCCGATGCCCTTTTCTTCAGAGAAGCGACCAAAGTAGAGGACGTAATCCTTCTTCGGTGTCTCTTTCCACTCCACCTTGTCGATGAAGTTGTGCATTGCCACGGTCTTCATTGCAAACAGAGGATTGCTGTCCATTTTGCTCTTCATGAACTCCGAGCAGCAGATCATGGTGTCAATATACTTATAGGTACCCTTCCACTTCCAGAACTCGGCTTCCATCATGCCGATAGCACTTTTGGCCGTGGAACCGTGGATGCATTTGCCTTTCATGCAGTTTACAAAATGGCCGCCGAGGCACTTCTCACAGTTCTGGTGGGTGTTCGGATTGTTCAGCATGTGGTTCGGGCAGACCAGCTGATAGTCATGTGCCGTGAAGATGATTTTGCAATCCCTTCCGGTCTCCTTGCGCCACTTCACGATTTCCAGGATGATGGAAGGTGTCAGCTGGTAGTTAAAGTTGTTCAGGTGACAGACACCCGGCTTGAAGTCGTCCAGAACTTTTCTCAGCTGCACCCGTGCTTCCTTGCTGTAGATGGTCTTGATCGGGTAGGTCAGCTTGCTCAGTTTGCTGCCACCGTGAAAGTCCATGTCACTTGTGTAAGCATTGATACGGTTGCCCACGCAGCGGCCTTCATGCTCCATACCGAAGTACTGAACTTCATGTCCCATCTGTTCCAGATGTTCACCTAATTTAAATATGTAGGTTTCTGAACCCCCATTTGGATACAGAAACTTATTTATTATCAATACTCTCATCTATTATTTTCTCCTGTACAGTTTCATCGTTTCCTTTACAACTTCATCCCAGTTATATTTCTCACAGATAAAATCAGCTGCCTGACTCTTCATTTTCATTACCATTTCGGGATGGTCACAGGCATCTTGCAATTTTTCTCGCAAGTCCTCTACATCCGATTTTTTGAAAATCAATGCCTTATCTTCCACAACCTCTGCGCACTCTGGAATGTCGGAAACCAAGCAGCAATTTCCATAGCTCATTGCTTCCAGCAGACTTAAGGGCATTCCTTCCAGATCAGACGGCAGCGTATAGATATAAGCATTGCTGTACAGTTCATCCAACATCGCTCCCTGTACAAACCCGGTAAAGAGAATCCGATCATCCCCCTTCGCCAGTTCTTTCAATTCCTCCATAAAGGAATCCGTATCACTGGAGCCGCCTGCGATGACAAGTTTTTTATCTGTCTTGACATTCTTGAAGGCATCAACCAGATATCGAATACCCTTCTCCGGCACCAGACGACCGAGGAATAATATGTAGGAATCTTTTTTCAATCCAAAATGATCTGTGATCAGCTTTGCTTCCCGAATCTGCGGTCTATTGACGCCATTAGGGATAAAATGCGTCTCCCTTCCGTATGTTTCCATGAAATACTTCTGCACGCCTTTGCTTAGAACAATGATTTCGTCTGCATATTTCACGGCATTTTTTTCTCCGCCACGAATAAACTTGGATGCAACGCTCCCGCGCCATTTTTCGCGATCCCAGTCCAAACCATGTACCGTGTTGATTACACGCTTGCCAAAAAGTTTCGGTAACCAACAGAAAAAAGCCGGTCCTTCCGCATGGATATGTACCACATCGTATCTTCCAAATGCACTGTAAAGAGTTGCGAAAAAGGAAGAGCTTACCGCTGCCAGTCCTTTTTTCTCAATAGTCGGAACAACCTTTTGACGGATACCATCATATTCAATTGTTTTGTCATACTCTGCACCACTTACATGATGACCTGCTCTATTGTAGCAAGTTATATCACAGCCATTCTGTGCCATCCTGGTACAGAGTTCTTTTACAACAATCTCTATCCCGCCTTCACGAGAAAGACGTTTTTGTCCGAAAACCGCAAGTCTGATTTTTTCTTCCATTACTTCTCTCCAACCGTCATTCCATAGTTTCTCTTCTTGTCCTGGGCTTATACACAATCCCAGCAGTTCTTATCCTTAAATTGTCATGCTCGTCTTTCACTATTCACCTTTCCTACTTCACAGCGCAACAACAAGTCTGTATACAGATTGCAGTAACAATCTATACGCAGGCTTGTCCTCGTACCTCCTTATTTTGTTTTCTGCTCTATCAGCTTTCGCTGTGGTGGGTTAAGTATAGAGCGCAACCCGAAGCCATTAACCCCTGAAAACACGCCGGCCGTAACGCACCATGACAAGCAGAAACAAGTTGAGGTGAAAAGATCAAGCCGCGCAAACCCGTATGAAATCAGGCTTTTTTCTGGTTGTCCATATTATTTCACACTCCCCACCGAGGATCGGAGGCTGAGAGATGGAGAACACATAGTCCTTGCCAACGTTAAAGGTCGCCCCCATTGTTCCAAAGAAATAGGAAACAATGTTCTTTACACGGCTCTTCTTATTTGTCTTGCTGAACTCCGGCACTCTTATCCTTAAAACTTTTACCCCGTTGATTTCTTCTTTGTAATATTTCTGTGTTTTATATTTATCTTCAATGGTTCCTAAATAGCTGGGAACCACACAAATTACCGTGATATCAAACTTATCCAACATGCCTTCTGCGAGTCCACGGAGAATCTAGCCTGTGGATGCAGCATCAGGTATGTCGTAATGTACATAAATCAGCAATTTCTTTTTTGCCATCCTGCATCTCCCCTCTGTGTACTTCTTAGTCACGCTGGAAAATATCACGCGTATAAACCTTATTCTTCACATCGTCCAAGCACCTGTCATAACGATTTGCGATGATCGCATTACTCATTTCCTTAAACTTAGCCAAACCATTGACCACAAGGCTGCCAAAGAAAGTGTCGCCATCTTTCAGAGTCGGCTCATAGATAACCACGGTTGCACCTTTAGCCTTAATTCTCTTCATAACCCCCTGAATGGAACTCTGACGGAAGTTGTCAGAATTCGACTTCATAGTCAGACGGTACACACCGATGGTCACAGGCTTTTCATGCTTCGCATCATACTCATTGTCATCAGCATAGCCGTAGTATCCAGCCAACTTAAGAACACGATCCGCAATAAAATCTTTACGGGTTCTATTGCTCTCAACAATAGCCTCAATCAGGTTTTCCGGCACATCAGCATAATTCGCCAGCAACTGTTTAGTGTCCTTAGGGAGGCAATACCCACCATATCCAAAGCTAGGATTGTTGTAGTGGCTACCAATACGAGGATCAAGACAAACACCATCAATGATCTGCTGGGTGTCCAATCCCTTGCTCTCAGCATAAGTATCCAACTCGTTAAAGTAAGCCACACGCAGCGCCAGATATGTATTGGCAAACAGTTTAACTGCTTCTGCCTCGGTGAAGCCCATAAACAGTGTGTCGATGTTTTCCTTAATTGCACCTTCCTGTAGCAGAGCAGCGAACTCATGAGCAGCCTCCATCAAGCGCTCATCGCTCAGGTCAGTGCCGACGATGATACGGCTTGGATACAGATTGTCGTACAATGCCTGGGATTCACGCAGGAACTCCGGGCTGAAGATGATGTTCTTGCTATTAAACTTCTTACGCACGGAAGCAGTGTATCCCACAGGAATCGTAGACTTGATGACCATAATGGCATTCGGATTATATTCCATTACCAATTTGATTACAGTCTCAACCGCAGATGTGTCAAAGTGCTGAGTGTGGCTATCATAGTTTGTGGGTGCAGCTATTACAACAAAATCTGCGTCGGTGTATGCGGTCTTTGCATCCAGCGTTGCAGTCAGATCCAATTCTTTCTCTGCGAGGTACTTCTCAATATAATCATCCTGAATCGGAGACTTGCGATTATTAATCAGATCAACCTTCTCCGGTACAATATCAACTGCAGTCACCTGATGATGCTGGCTCAGCAAGGCTGCAATCGACAGACCAACATAACCAGTGCCAGCAACAGCGATTTTGTAATTCTTCATAATATTTACTCCTCCAATCTTCTTCGGACCCAATTCCCTCAAAAGGTATTTTTATCTATGTACACATTCCAAAGGATAGTATTTCTTGCCATCGTGTTCTTTTTACTCCCCAATTTACTTTATCGCACAACAACAAGCCTGTATACAGATTGCAATCTCTGTCCTCGTACCTTCTTATTTTGTTTTCTGCTCTATCAGCTTTCGCTGTGGTGGGTTAAGTATAGAGCGCAACCCGAAGCGACCGTTCCTTCTTTTTTTCTGCTTTCATCCTGACGATCCTCTAAATCCTTATAATTACAACAAAGTCCGCACCACCCTATACTTTCCCGTACACGGTGCTGCGGCCTGACTGTTTCCTTATTTTTTCATACCAGGTTCTTTTCCATCATGCGCAATCTCCCCGCAGCAACTACATGGATCCATCCTTTTTCACAACGGCCAGCACGGTTTTGAGCAGGATCTTAATGTCCATCCCAAGGCTCCAGTTATTGATATACTCCGTGTCCAGCCGTACAACTTCTTCAAAATCCAGAATGTTGCTGCGGCCACTGACCTGCCACATACCGGTGATACCCGGCCGGATGGCCAGGCGGGCACGGTGATGGTACTCGTACTTCTCGAACTCGTCCAGGGTAGGCGGACGGGTTCCCACCAACGACATATCGCCTTTGAGCACGTTGAAGAACTGTGGAAATTCATCCAGGGAATATTTCCGGATAAATTCACCGATGCCGGTGACCCGGTTGCCGTTTGCATCGATGCGGTTGCCGATGATCCGGGGATCGAATGCCATCTTAAACATCATGCCGTCCTGGATCCGGTTCTGGCTCATGAGCTCTGCCTTGCGCGCTTCCGCATCCAGATACATACTGCGGAACTTATAAATCTTGAATTGCTTTCCATTCTTGCCCACCCGGGTCTGGGTGAAAAATACTGGGCCCGGGGATTCCTTTTTGATGGCAGGTGCCACGAAAAGGTAAACGATGCCGGTGAAAATGCAGCCCACCAGGCCACCGATGATATCCAGCACCCGCTTTTCAAAGCTCTGGCGGCTAGACATGTAGTTCAGGGTAGAGGTAATGACCGCCAGGCCGCCCACGTTGCCCACCAGCTGTTTTAATCCCACCAGTTCTTTGGACTTGTCCAGACTCATGTGAACGGTAAGGCCCATGGCAGTCAGCTGCTCAATGAGTCCCCTGGGGTAGGGATCGGCCTCGGGCACTGCCAGAAGCACCTCGTCCACCCATCTATCCCTGACATAATCTGCCACAGTGTCATAGGTGGCCACTACGGGAACACCGTCCACGATCCTGCCGACCTTCTCCGCATCATGGCACACCAGCCCACGAATGATATAATGCTCATAGTTGTGTTCCCGGATTTTCGCAAAAACAGAAGGAGCCTTCTGCTCGCTGCTGACCACCAGCAACGCGGTATGCATCTCCCGGTTCATGTGCCGAAGGAGATACCTTTTCAGCAAAATCCGGGTAAGATAGGAAAGGAGCAGATAAATGAACCCCATGTTAAAAATAGTGAGCCGTGAATAATCGGTTCCTTCCTGGGTGGCAAACATATATGCAGTCACGCACAGCACAAGCATCACTGCCTGATACAGGGTTCGCACAAACTCTTTATAATAGCCCCGTTTCAGGACATTTTTCAACGTATCCAGAAACTGCAGCAGCACAAAATCAATAAAGAAAACAATAATCGTCAGATTCCGGTATCTGGGTTCGCATAGCCAGTTTGAAACACCATGGCGCATCATATAAGCAATGGCCAGTGCGATCTCCAGACAGATCACATCCAGCACGAGGAAATCCAGATGCTTCGCCCAGCCATCCGCTGCTTTTTCGTACAATTTCTTCACCCCTCCCCAAGAGTATCGCAATCTCGCCTTTTCTCTAAATTTTCCTGTTCTCCAGAATACACGACGGATTCTCATACAACAGCCATCGGGCATAATCCGCGCTGTATTTTTTACACAGATAGGCGGCACAGTCTGCCATCTGCGGTGCCCGTGCCCGCATATCGTGGGCATCCGTGGCGATAAAGGAGAGCATTTCCTGATCCAGAAGCGCTTTCAAAAATGCCTTCTTATGCCGTCCGTCTTTTCCACAGACCGGTCTGGCGTTGGCCTGCAGGTAGACTCCCATATTATACAGCTCCTCGACCCGGCCGAAATCCTGATATAATGTGTCATATCGTTCCAGGTGGGCCAGTATGACATAATAGCCGTTTTCCAGAAGACGGGTCAGTCCCTGCTGCAGGGACTGGTAACGCACGCCCGGAGAGAATTCCACCAGGATATACCTGGAATCTGCCAGGGTTCTGGCGATTCCGTTGGCGAGGAACGCCGGGGTATCGTAACTATAATAGAGCTCACTGCCCAGATAGACCTGCACATCCAGCTGCCATTCCTGTGTGAGCCTGGCCTTAAGTTCCGCGAACCGTCGTCCGACCGTCTCACTGTCCGTGTCCATGTGCCCCGGGTAGTAATGGGGGGTTAAAATCACAGCTTCTGCGCCCTCTTCCGCAGATGTCTGCAGCATTCTCCGACACAATTCCCAGCTGTCCGCGCCGTCATCCACCCCCGGCAGCATGTGACAATGGATATCTATGTACTTTTCTGTCATTTTGTGTAATA
Organism: Oscillospiraceae bacterium Marseille-Q3528; assembly: GCA_018223385.1. Lineage (GTDB taxonomy): Bacteria > Bacillota > Clostridia > Lachnospirales > Lachnospiraceae > JAGTTR01. The sequence goes on along the minus strand of JAGTTR010000004.1, from coordinate 146,541 downwards.
AACTCATGGTTACAGCATAGCATCAAATGCAGAAGTTATCAATCCCAAACCTGCATTTTTTAGGTTTTGCCCAGTTTTCAAGCACATTCGTCAGAATCTTTAAGCATTTTTTCATGTTTGAAATTATTTTATCCGTTTTTCTGCGCAAAAAGACCCGGTAAAAGCATGGGGCTGCTTCTGCCGGGTTCTCTTTCCCTCCGCACTTCCGGGCGGTTATTTCTTCTCTTCGTGGTATTCCTTCTCCGTGTTGACGCTCCAGATGTTGCTCTTGTCTTTGGCGCCGCTTAAAATATTTTTCACGGCCTCGAAGGAGGTGACCATGGAATGGTCGATGTTGTTGTACCGGTGCTGGCCGTTGCGTCCCACACAGTACAGGTTGCCGATGGTGTTCAGCCAGGCGATGAGCTGATCCATATCCTTGTATGTATCAAAATACGCCGGGTAAGCCTTCTTTACCTTCTCCATGTGATAATCGATGACATCCTCAGCCTTGTCGATGAGTCCCATCTTCACCATCTCACCAATGCCGAATCTGGCAAACTCGTCCTCAGTCATGTTCCAGTACTTGTCATTCTCATAGACAAAGTACTCCAGACCCACCCAGACGGTGTGTTCCAGATCTTCTACCATGTATGGAGACCAGTTGTTGTAAATCTGAAAACGCCCCAGCTTGACGGTGCGGTCATGGACATATACCCAGTTGTCCGGAACGATGTCACCCACGGTCTTGATCTTCGTCTTGTTTTTCAGGTTCAGCTTCGGCACCAGCACGCCCAGTGTCATATAATCGCGGTACGGAAGGCCTGCTGCGATGGCTGCTTCCTTCTCCGGTACATGATCCATACCTGCCACCAGATCCTTCACCGGCATGGAAGAGATCACGATATCAGCATCTGCGGTGATCTTCTCGCCGTCTTTTTCATAGATCACGGAGGTGATGGCGTTGTCTGCGCCGCGGTTGAAGCCCACGGCCTTACAGCCCTTCAGGATATGGCCGCCCAGCTTCTCGATCTCAGCCGCCGTCACATCCCACAACTCGCCGGGTCCCAGCTTCGGGTACTTGAAGGACTCGATAAGGGACGTCTCCACATGGCGGTTCTTCTTATTCGGCAAAAGCTTGCCGAACATATCCTTGATGATGGCCATGACGGACAGGCCCTTGGCTCTCTGGGCGCCCCAGCTGGGATCGATCTCACTGGGATGGCGGCCCCACAGGTTCTCCGTGTAGTTCTCGAAGAACATGGAGTAAAGCTTGCGGCCGAAACGGTTGATATAGAAATCCTCCAGAGAGTTTTCTTTTCGTTTGAAAATCGTTGCTTTCAGGTAACTGAAGCCTGCCACGATGGTAGTGGCCAGTCCCATATTCTTGAAGGTCTCCCATTTCAGGGAAATCGGATAGTCAAAAAACTTCTTATCAAAATAAATCCGGGACACGCGGTTTCTCGTCAGCATGACCCGGTCTTCCTTCTCCGGATCCGGGCCGCCCGGGGTCGTCTCCACTGGACGCTTCAGATAAATGTCATCCCAGGCCGGGGCACCCTGCTGGGGCAGCATCTGTGCCCACCACTCGTTGACCTCCGGCACTTTGGAGAAGAAACGGTGGCCGCCCATGTCCATGCGGTTGCCTTTATAGCGGACGGTCTTGGAGATACCGCCCATGTCCTGGCTCTCCTCCAATACGGTGACGTCCATCTCGTCTGATTTCTTTAATAATTCATAGGCCGCGGTCAGACCTGCCGGTCCCGCGCCTACTATAATGACCTTTTTCACTCAAAATTCCCTCCTGCGGACAGTATACTCTTTGTCTACTATACACCAAAATCTGCGGTTATTCAACCGGATTTGATATTGAGGCGGTGTAGATTTCTCCGCTTTCGTAATCCCAGAGCATGGGTTCGCGCCCGGTAATGGCGTAGCTGGCTGCATTTTGTCCGGCTTCGGTTCCCGTCAGGTTGTAGCCCTCCTGGGTGTAATGGTACACATCCCGCATGAGGCCGGTGTCTGCCATTTCGGCAAATCGGGTGGAGATCAGCACCACCGCGGAGTCTTCCCGGCACAGGCGGGTCTGGGCCGCCATGACCTTGTCGTATTTCTTCGGGTCTGCGCCGAAATTTCCAATGCGGATGACCAGGCACTGCTCCACCACGCCGTCCCCGCACAGGGTGTCCATCAGTTCCTGCATGGCGCTGTAGTAGGCGTCCTCGGAAATATTGGCGTCGCCGTCGCTCTCGCCCTGGCACCAGACAAGATATACGTGCCGCAAGGTGTATGCCTCGTTTTCGTTCAAGTAATCCTTTGCCGCCTGGCAACGGCTCACCAGATCGACATAACGAGCTGTTCCCGGCATCCACTGGTCGATGGTGGTGGCCCCCTCGGAAGCGCTGACGCCCACCACAGGTACGCCGGTGCTGTCATAGTAGGCATTCATGAACGCCGGCACCAGATCTCCCAGTTTCCGGCGGGTACCGCTGTCCGACCAGATGTCGTAGATGCCGTCCTCCCGGTTTTCCTCGATGCCGAAGGGATCCTCCACCGGGTACAGGGTGGTTGGATCTGTCACAGCGCGGAATTCATAACCGTGGCCTTCCGGTACTTCCGGGGCCTGATCAGCGTCGCCGTTGCCTGCCATGTTGGACTGGCCTGCGAAGATCATCAGGTCTACGGACTGGGCCTGGGCGGATTCTGATGGCTGGGATTCGTCTGTAGTGGCGGCGGGTTCTTCACCTGTATCGGCGGAAGAGGTATCTGTGGCAGGTTCCAATACTTCTCCATCTGACTGCGATGTTTGCATCTGTGTTGTTTCTTCCTGTGCAGTCTCTGTCTGCGCTGTCTCCGTGCTGGCAGGGATGCTTGCCTGCTGGCCGCAGGCCGTCAGGAGAAAGGCAGACAGGAGCAAAGGGGAGAGTAATCTATATAGGTATTTATTTTTCATATTTTTCATTGTCAATTCCTCCGTATTGAAAAAAATCAGTTTCTGTGTTATATTAAGCACAGAGAGAGGGAAACCAGAGAAGCGGCTACCCCTCAAAAGTAATTGACTGTTACTTATTCACAGCCGTCAACTATTGCAGTAGTTGGCGGCTATCTTCTTTTTCCCTTGAAAATTGTATAACACAATCCCACAAGGGCACAAATGAATATCCCTATCTGAATCAAATCAGAATATGTAACATACATTTGTATCGCCCTCCTTTCTTTCGTCTGGAGGGTGCTCCCTCCGTTAAAAGAGGGGCGAGCCGCCTTGTTCTCTGATTTCCCATAATCTTATCCTAACATTTCCTGACAAAACTTGCAATTAACCCATCTGGAATTATTTACGGAACACAGCCACCGGTTCTACAGGGGGCATTTTTTATACATAAAGCAGCTTGCAATCCCGCCGGGCACGGGGTATACTATTAGGGATTATTGGTACGTTTTGGAGGGAATTATGTCACAGAACACGAATGAAGTAGAGTTGACGATCCTCATGCCCTGCCTGAACGAGGCAGAAACGCTTGAGGTGTGTATAAAGAAGGCGTTTCACTTCCTGGAGGAGTATCATGTAGACGGCGAGGTGCTGATCGCGGACAACGGCAGCACGGACGGCTCCCAGGAGATCGCAGAACGCTGTGGAGCCCGGCTGGTACATGTGCCGGTGAAGGGCTACGGAGCTGCGCTGATCGGCGGCTGTGATGCAGCCTATGGAAAATATGTGATCATGGGCGATGCAGATGACAGCTATGATTTTCTGCACCTGATGCCGTTTCTGGAGAAGCTGCGGGAAGGCTATGAGCTGGTGATGGGCAACCGTTTCAAGGGTGGTATTGCGAAAGGGGCCATGCCGCCGCTGCACCGTTATATCGGCAACCCAGTGCTGTCTTTTATCGGCCGTCTGTTTTATCCCAGCGATATCGGCGATTTCCACTGCGGCCTGCGCGGTTATAATAAGGAAAGCATTCAGAAGCTGGATCTGCAGACGACCGGTATGGAGTATGCCAGCGAGATGGTGGTGAAGGCCACGCTGATGCATCTGAAAATGACGGAGGTGCCCACGACGCTGGCGCCGGATGGCCGTTCCCGTCCGCCGCATCTGCGCAGCTTCCGGGATGGCTGGCGGCATCTGAAGTTTCTGCTCATCCACAGCCCCAAGTGGCTGTTCCTGTATCCGGGCATGGTGCTGTTTGTGCTGGGCCTGATCATGATGCTTGTGCTGCTGCCAGGCCCGCTGCATATGGGTTCTGTGGCATTTGACATTCACACGATGCTGGCCGGTTCGGGCTGTATGATCCTGGGCAGCCAGATGGTACAGTTTGCCCTGTACACCAACGCCTACGCCAAGGTATCCGGCTTTATTCCGGTAACCGCCCGCACGGACAACCTGCTGGAGCGGCTGACGACGGAGAACGGCACACTGGCCGGGCTGATTCTGGTCGTTATTGGCATTGTCATCGCCATTTTGTCGGTGGTGCTCTGGAAAAATACTTCCTTTGGTGACCTGGATCCCCAGCGCGTGATGCGTTATACGATTCCGGCCATGACCTGCATCGTCATCGGCGCACAGATCATTTTCGGAAGCTTTTTCCTTGGCATTTTGAAAATCAAACATAAATAAACCGGGAGATAGGACTCCGGTCCCGCAACGCAAAGGGGCCGGGGTTCTTTTCATGTGACGGTTTCAATATTATTTTTAAATATAAAGGAGTACTCCTATGGCAATCATCAAACAGTTGAAAAAATATGCGGCGCTGTATATCGGCGTTATCGTCATTTACATGGCAGCGCTGCTTTTGGTATATGCGATCCCCAACAGAGCAGTGGCGGAAAACGTGAAAATTTCCCAGGAATATCTGGAACTGGAAGGCGACAATCCGCTGTACATCTTTTTCAGTCCCGCTTCCCGCACGGACAATTATTCCGATAAGATCATTTACGAAGAGGTGTTAAAAGAGGACGACCACGGCATTCTGTACAATGCCATGGATAATCAAGACTACGCCCGCTACTGGCACGGACACAGCGTGTACATGCGTCCGCTGTCGGTATTTTTCAATATTTTGCAGATCCGGTATGTGCTCATGGCGGTGTTTTACGGGCTGGTGCTGCTGACGCTGTACAACAGCTACCGGCGGTTCGGCCTGCGGGTGGCGATCCCGCTGGCGGTGGGATTTCTCATGATTTACCCCAACACGGTTTCCACCTGCCTGCAGCTGGCGGCGATTTTCCTGGTGACGATGATTTTTTCCAATATCATTATCCGCACCTATGATGCAAAACCGGAGCGCATCGGGCGCATCATTTTCCTGTGCGGCTCTGTCGCAAACTTTTTTGATCTGCTGACGATCCCGCTGCTGTCCTTTGGTATCCCGCTGATTTTCGTGCTGCTCATGAACAAGGACGCCATCAAAGACCAGTTTCTGCTGATGGTGCGGCTGGGCATTGCCTGGGTGCTGGGCTATGGCGGTACCTGGGCGGCCAAATGGGTCATCGGCACGGTGGTTCTGCACCGCAGTGTCATCGCCGACGCCCTGAACACGGTGGCCTACCGCATCGACGGAAAAGAGGACTGGTTCGATATCAATTACCCGAATATGTACCGCTCCAATATCACCAACATTTTGCCGCCGCTGCCCATGGCACTGAATATCGCGATCCTGGCGGCGCTGGTGGTCGTGGCGGTGGTGCTGCTCGTCCGCTCTTCGGCGGCCCGGGCCCGGATGAAGGAGCTGTGCCTGCTGCCTGTGGCGGCGCTGGCCCCTTACGCCTGGTACACCGTGGTGCTGAACCATTCCTGCATCCACGCATTTTTCACCTACCGCCTGCAGCTGATCACCCTGGTGGCCCTCGGGGTCTGCTTCGCAGAGATTATCTGCGCTTATCGAAAGGAAACTGCCCATGAAAGCATCGACGTTGCAAACCATTGATAAAGGAAAACACGGGCTGTACCTGTTCAGCATCGGCGTTCTGTTTTTCCTCACAGCGCTGGCCTTTCTGCATGCGCCCGCAAGCACCATCCACATGGATTTTCTGGCAGCCGTCATGCCCCGCTGGGCACTGACACTGCTGGTGCTGGCACTGGCGGTGGTGCTGGCCTTTGTCTTGCTGTTTTTTTTCCAAAAACTGATCTCCCTGCCGGAGAAAACCCAGACACTGGTTGTAGGCATTCTGGCCGCACTTGGCATTTTGCTGCAATACGCGCTGCTTTTTACCTTTCGGGCCACGCTGCGCTACGATCACCTGAAGGTGTTTGACGAGGCGCTGGAAATTTTCCGCACCGGAGAGATTTCCATGACCTACGGGGAGGCGTATTTTGCCCAGTATCCGTTCAACATTCCGATCACCCTGTTCAACTATCTGGTGCTGAATATCGCCAAACTTATCGGCATCCCGGAGAGCGGCTACATGCTGACCATCCAGTGCGTGTACCTGGCAGGAACCGATCTGGCGGTATTTTTCTCCTATCGGATTTTGCGGATGCTGCGCTCCCGGAATACAGCCACCCTGTTTGCCCTGCTGTGCATCATCAATCCGCTCATGTACATGTACGGTTTTGCCTGCTACACCACCATCCTCATGCTGCCGTTTCTCATGGGCAATCTGCTGCTGTTTTTCACCATGTTAAAAGAAAAGCGGCCGAAACGGAAGATCATCTACGCCTTCCTCTTAGGCGTCGCGTTTATCCTGGGCACCAAGATCCGGGCCAACCTGCTGATCACGCTGATCACCTTTGCAGGCTATCTCATCATTCATGTGAATGCCGATACCTTTGTGGAGAAAAAGAAACAAGTGGTATTCCTGCTGCTGGCTGCCCTCATCGGCGGCGGCCTGTGCTACAGCGCCTGCATGTCGGCAGAGCACAAATACGTGAAAGGGGATTACGCCGATACCCAGCTGCCGCCGTCCTATTATTTTCTCTTTTCTTCCAAGCTGGACAGCCTGGGCTCCTACAACGAGGAAGACCATGTGTTTATCCAGGGCTTTGAAACCGAGGAGGAGAAAAATAATGCTGCCTGGCATGCGCTCTTTGCCCGGCTTGCGGAAAACGGCCTGTCCGGCAATGCGTTTCTGGCAGATTATAAGTTGTCCTTCACTTGGAGCGATGGCATCGACGATTACCCGGAATTTCTGCACACCACCGACGTCTACGGCACGCTGCATGATTTTCTGGCGGGCAGCCGCAAAGACCTGTTTGCCCTGTATTGCCATGTGTACCATGTGATGACCATGGCGGCGCTGGTGTACGCCGTGTTCCTGGCTTTCCGCCGGAAATGCGATACGCCGTTTTACTGTGTGTATCTGAACCTGCTGGGTGCCATGCTCTTTCACCTCATGTGGGAGGCCGGATGGGCGTACAGCATCAGCTTCACCATGCTGGTACTGCTGCTGGCGGCAGAGGGGATGGACTGCTTTTCGGGAAAAATGGCTGAAAGCATACACCAGTCCGTTGACAGTTCACAGGCGGATGGTACGTTCCGATCTGATTCTGTTTCTGACGGTACAATCTCATCAGGCGCATCCTCCCGATATTGGCGCATCCTTGCCTGCGGCGCTTTGGTGATCACGTTGGGGATCAGCGTGATCTATGGAAGATCTCTCTTCACCGTGCCCTTCAAGCAGATGGAATACGCCGTCATGCAGGACATGTCCGAGGGAGAAGACTTGCAGGAACTGCTCACCGGCGAGGTCATCACCCAGACCTTCACCACCAGCCGCAGCTTCAACCACATCGGCTGTAAGGTGCTCAATCCCCTGGGCGACGCCAATCCCTCCTCCTACCGGATCGAGGTACTGGACAGCGATGGAAATGTGCTGGGCAGCCGGGATCTGGGCGGCAGCGAAGTGCTGAACAAAGACTACGCTTATGTGAAATTTGATACTGTTGTTCCCGTCGGGGAAGAAACGTACACCATCCGGGTCACCGGCCTGTCGGCAGAGCCCGGATCAGCGCTGACATTCCTGTATTACAACAGTGGAAACTGGGATATTTACCCTGAGGGAAAGATGACAGGGTTGAATAGTGGAGAAAAGTCCGACCTGACGTTTGTTGTATATGATTCCGTGACCAAGTGCTTTTTTAACTGAAAATGAAAGAAAAGAAATTCCGGCGGTATCCTCTCAGGTAAGGGGAATATGGCCGGAATTTTCTATCCTTGCATATGGATCATCGTTTAGCGATTGTATCCGTTGCGGTGCTGATTGTTGCAATACTGAATTATACACGAAAAAAATAGCTGTCCCAACTTTGACGAGTTGACAGCTATTTTTTGTAGTTAAAGATTCGCCGGAGCGGGTGAGGTACATTCACCTTCCGACTTGCCTGTTAAGCATATTATAAGGCAGATTTTTCTTTTGTCAAATATGCAAATCACATTCTGTGGATACCATCCTTCTAGTGGAAAGCCCACAGTTTATTCAGAATAAAGTTCAGCGGAATGGTGATCAGCAGGTTGATGACCGGCCCCAGATACTGGGAAATGCCCAGCAGATCAACCCACACAAACAGCAGTACCGCGCCCACACAGAAGCTGACGCCGTAGGAGGCGAACACCTTGGCCAACGCTTTCACATGGTTGCGCTTCTTGCCCTCTTCTTCCTCGAACACGTACTTGTTGTTCCAATAGTAGGAATTAAAGATGCCGGCCACGTAGCTGAGCACGTTGCTGAGCTGATAGTGCAGCCCCAGGGTGACGAAAACGGCATACAGGATGTAGGTCAGCGCCGTATTGGACAGGCCCACCATGCCGAATTTGACGAACTGCATGAAAGCTTCCCACTGCTCATCCGTCAGTTCTTTATGGAAAAGTCCCAGAAAACCGAACACGAAGAAATGGGCGATCGCTTCGATCAGTGTCCAGAGCTTTGCTCCCAGCGCTTTCATTCCGGCTTTTCCTCCTCATCTTCTGCAAAGATGGTTTCCACGGATACCCGTCCCGCAAAGTCTTCTTTCAGGAAACGCTTCTGTTCTTCGCAGCATTTTGCATGATCAACGGCTGACATCCGGCTGTCCCGCACCTCGTCAATGAGGAAGGGCGGACGGTTCCGGGAGGCATCCAGCGCACGGTAAACGTACTCGCCCAGGATACCCAGCATGAACATGATCAGGCCGCTGGAAAACAGCAGCAGCACCATAATGCTCGCCCATCCGGCCACATCTGCGCCGTATACACACGTCTGAATGATCAGCAGGATAGCAAAAATAAAGGCCAGAACAAAAAATCCCACGCCGCACATAGACATAAAATGCACCGGTGTGTAGGAAAAGCTCATCATGGAGTCCAGAACAAGCTTGATCTTCTTGGACAACGTCCACCGGGATTCCCCGATTTCTCTTGCTTTCCGGTGGAAATAAATTTTCTCGGATTTGAAGCCCACCCAGAGCACCTGCAGCGTCAGGGCGGAATTTTTCTCATCCAGCATCAGCAGCACTTCGATGACCTGACGGTCCAGCAGGTAACAGTCAAAGCCACCCACCGGCATATCCTTCATGACGAATTTGCGGACAATGGCATAATACAGGTTGGCAAAAAACTTCTGTACCGGCCCTTCATCCCGCTCTGCACGGACGGCCAGCACCACCTTGTTGCCCCGTTTCCAGCTGTCATACATGTCCAGGATCAGCTCGGAATCTTCCTGCAGATCGGCCTGCTTGGTCACGGCGCAGTCGCCGGTACACTGGGCAAGGCCCGCCAGAATGGCCGCATGCTCGCCGAAGTTTCTGGAAAGCTTCACCAGCTTCACCCGGTCATCCATTTCCCGGATCTGGTTCATGATCTCCCAGGAATTATCTCCCGATCCGTCATCCACGAACACCAGCTCATAATCGCCGAGGACGCCCAGGATTTTGGCTTTCATATCCTCGTACAGCAGCATCAGCGTGTCCGCATTGTAATATACCGGGATAACGATTGAAATTTTACTCATGGGTTCTACCTACTTCTTTCAGGAATTCATCATAATCGCGGATGTACTCGCTGGCATCATAATGGGTGCTGGCAAGTACCAGCAGAATCGAATCCGAAGAAAAGTCATACATATCCTTCCACATCATGGTCGGAATATAGAGCCCCATTCTCGGTTTGTTCAGCTCAATGATATCCGTCTCAAAGCCATTGTCCACCTTTACCTTGGATGTCCCGCCCACGTTGATCAGGACAAACTCGGATTCCCGGTTGGCATGCTGCCCACGGATAATGTGCGGATCGGAACCGTACATATAGAACACCCGCTTGATCTCAAACGGAATATCCTGATTGCCCTCTGCAATGACCAAATTGCCCCGGTCATCCCCGTGCTCCGCGAATTCCAAAATACGATATTCGTCTTTAATACTCATGTATATTTCTTCCTCTAACCATTAAATTTATTTAAAGCATCAATGACAATGCTCTGTTCCTCTTCGGTCATGCCGTTGTACATCGGAATGGACACCACCGATTTGGCATAACGCTCCGTGATGGGGAATGCCCCCTCTTTGTAGCCCAGATACTGATAGGCCTCGGACAGATGCGGCGGGATCGGGGAATGAATGATCGTGCCGATGTCTTTTTTGTCCAGATAGGCAATGAGCTCGTCCCGTTTTTCACTGCGCAGCACGTACTGGTGCCAGATATGGGAAGCGCCCTCTCTGATCTTCGGCAGCTCAAACAACGGATTGTGAAGCTCTGCCGTATACCGGTCGGCGATGCGCACCTTCTCTGCTGCCAGCTCGTCCAGATGGGACAGCCGCACCCGCAGAAGGCCTGCCTGGATCTCATCCAGACGGGAGTTGGCGCCTACCACCTTGTTGTAGTAGCGCTTCTCACTGCCGTAATTGCGGTAAACCCGGAAATCCTGGGCGATTTTCTCATCATTGGTGACAATGGCGCCGCCATCTCCGAATGCGCCCAGATTCTTGGACGGATAGAAGGAAAAGCAGCCGATATCGCCGAAGGTTCCTGTCATCTGTCCCTGCCAGCAGGCGCCGTGAGACTGGGCACAGTCCTCCACCAGGCGGAGGTTGTATTTCTTCGTCAGTGCCACGATCTTGTCCATCTGGGAAGCCTGTCCGTACAGATGCACCACCAGGATCGCTTTTGTCCGCTCTGTGATCTTTTCCTCGATCTTCGATGCGTCAATATTATAATATTCATCGGGCTCCACAAAAATCGGTGTCGCGCCGTTCATGGTAATGCCCATGACGCTGGCGATATACGTGTTGCCCTGCACGATTACTTCGTCTCCTGCTCCGATGCCCAGAATGCGGAACGCCATCCACAGCGCATCCAGTCCGCTGGCCAGTCCCACACAGTATTTTGCCCCTGTGTACGCAGCCCATTCCTCCTCGAAGCTCTTTACCTCATTGCCGAGCACATACCAGCCGGAACGAAGCACCTCCAATGCCTTGTCCTCAAATTCCTTCTGGTACATATAAAATCCCCGGTCCAGACGATTCGGCATAATCTTCATTTTTCAAACGCCTCCATCTTATGCATGCCTATGGTTTACCCACTTTAATCTGCATTACTCTTTATTTTACCATGCGCCCCAGTATTCGTCAAACCATAGTTACAGTTCACTCGCATCTTCTTGTGGACAGATTGCATGCTTGCATGTAAAGCTGGACGCACAAGGATGCGAAGGGAGCGCCTTTTTATGAGCAAAAGCTAGCTTATTTTTATTTCTTTCCATACAATAGAAATCTCGTCACCTTAAAATATCGGCACGCCACAACCACCAGCGCCGTCAACACACTCATACCGCAAAAGCTTGCCGCCACAAATCCCAGCCAGGGCAGACTGTATACAGCAAAATCCAGTGTCCCCGGATTTAAAATCCGGGCAAAATGATAGTGAATGGAATAAATCTCCAGCGTGTACTGTCCCAGCCAGGCCAGGAATCGCTTGCACCTGCCGTCCCGGAGCCGGTAAAAAAATACAATGACCGAAATGCAGCCGCCAAAAGAAGCCAAGTTCTGTAGCACGTAATCCCGGATGCCGTTCATCACCATCAGATCCATGCCCACCGCCGCCGCGATGCAATAGATTCCGCCCGCGATGGCAATACCGTTCACCAGTTTTTTCCAGAGCTCCGGCGAAAAATGCGCTGTGATGCGCGGCTGATATTCCCCCCACAGGTAAGCCGCCATGTAAAAGGGCAGATAAATCTTCGTCAGGTGCGGCCCCAGCCACGGAATGCCCGCCCGGGCTTCCAGCAGTACCAATACAGTCAGCGCACCATGCACCAGCCAGAAAGCGACCTTCCCCTTCCTGCCGCCTCCCAGCAGCGCTTCCGCCAGCTGCGCGGTATACACCATAAATGTCAGTACAAACAGCGTGATCAGAAACCAAAGCCCCCGCTCCGGCTGCTCCAGATAGGCCGGAAACGCCCAGGTGAAATCATCCAGGTGAAAAACCAGCGTCCAGGCAAAAAAAGGCAGCAGATACCCGACGGCACGTTTTTTCAGCATCCACCCATAATCTGCAAAACTTCCCACCTTGACCGCCTTACCACACAGATACCCCGACACCATCATAAACAGCGGCATCTGCACCGCCTTGATCCAGTCATAAATCACCGGATCGTTGATTTTATTTAAGACAAGAACATGTCCCAGCATCACGATCAGGATCGTAAAACCCTTCACCGCGTCCAGGGAACTGTCCCGCGCACTCTTCGCCATTCCATTCTCCTTCATTCATCATACCGGCAGAGCGCCCTATAAGAACCACTGCCCGTCCTAAAATTTTATCCCAAACCGTAGAAGAATACAAGCATTTGTGGTAAAGTTGTAATAACAGTTTAGTCAAACTTTATGGAAGTCATCTGTCATGCTTGCATGTAAAGATGACTGACAAAAAGTTTGAGGTAAGCGCCGAGTAATGAGCAAAAGCTAGCTGCGACAGCAGCGGAAAGTGCGCAGCACGGTTTTGCGAATGGCGCGGCTAAACTGTTAGATGTCACGCCAAGTCATGAGCAAAAGCTAGCTGCGTCAGCAGCGGAAAGTGCGCAGCACGGTTTTGCGAATGGCGCGACTAAACTGTTAGATGTCACGCCGAGTCATGAGCAAAAGCTAGCTGCGACAGCAGCGGAAAGTGCGCAGCACGATTTTGCGAATGGCGCGGCTAAACTGTTAGATGTCACGCCAGGTCATGAGCAAAAGCTAGCTGCGTCAGCAGCGGAAAGTGCGCAGCACGATTTTGCGAATGGCGCGGCTAAACTGTTAGAATTTTATAGGAGATTTTTCTATGCATACATTGATTCAACTGATCAAAAAGTGTCCGCCGCTGATGGCCGTTATCCAGTGGCTTCTTCGCACGCTGGAGCAGATCCACCAGCTCTACCTGAAGCTTTGCTGGCAGATTTTTGTGCGGCTTCCGCTGAAGGAGCGAAAGGTGATTTTCTGCAATTTCTACGGCGGCGGTTTTGGCGACAATCCGAAATTCATTGCGGAGGAAATGATCCGCCGGGACTTGGGCTTTGAGATGTACTGGGTATGCGCCCACCCGGAGATGGTTTTCCCGGCGCCCATCCGGTCGGTGAAGCCCAATTCCACGGCTTTCGCCTACCACATGGCCACCGCCAAGTTTCTGGTGGAAAATACCCGCCGCCAGTATTATTTTATCAAACGGCCGGGACAGTTTTATATCCAGACGTGGCACGGCGGACCGGGCCTGAAAAAGGTGGAGATGGACGTGCAGGCGGCTTTGAGCGACGAATATATCGCTTACGCCAAGCGGGATTCTGCCTGCATCGACCTGTTCCTTTCCTGCTGCCGCTGGTGCTCCGACTTGTACCACCGGGCGTTCTGGTACAGCGGCCCCATTTTGGAGCGGGGCATTCCCAAGAACGACCTGTATTTCACCGATCACGGAGAAGCCCGCCGGAAGATCGAGGAATACTATCACATTCCCGCCGGGAAAAAGATCGTGCTCTACGCCCCCACCTACCGGGACAACCGGGCCACAGACATGTACAATCTGGACTATGACCGGGTGCTGGCGGCGTTGGAAAATCGTTTTGGCGGCGACTGGTACTGTCTCATCCGTCTGCACCCCAACCTGGCGGCCCAGGCGGGCATCGTTCCCACCGGCGAGAAGCTGCGCAACGCCACCCTGTACGAAAACATGCAGGAGCTGCTGGTGGCCAGCGACGTGATCATCAGCGATTACTCCGGCTGCGCTTTCGACTATCTGGTGCTGAAACGCCCCGGTTTCCTGTACGCGGAGGATTACGAGGAGATCAAAAAGGTGAAGGATTATTATTTCACCCTGGAGGAGCTTCCCTTCTCCCTGGCCCAGAGCAACGACGCGCTCATCCACAATATCGAAACCTTCGACGAGGCAGAATATGACAAAAAATGCGCTGCCTATGTGCAGCGCATTCAGTTCTTTGATGATGGTCACGCCTCCGAAGCGGCAGTGGACGCCATGCTGGCCCAGTTGTCACCGGCCCGGGACAACAGATAAAGGATGATGGGCAGACTTGTCATGTAGGGATACATATACCGCATACAGGACACCGGCCCGAACAATAACGTGAGGAAATATGCCCACATGGGGATCAGGATGGTAAAAACTGGTCCCCATTTTTTTGTCCAGATCAGGTAAAAACTGGCAAACAGCACAATCCAGATAAACGTGCCCGCGCCAAACAGGATACCGCCAATGACCGGAATCCGGGTCAGCACACTGTCCTGACAGATGGCATAGCTGATCTGATGGAACAGCGGCAGCTTCGGATCAAAATGAATGCCCAGAATTTCCTGGGTCTCTGTCCCGAAGAAATATTCCACGTACATGCGGATGGTGGTGTCATCCGGCAAAATGTCCCATGGATACCAGAGGCCGAAATTGGTGGAGAAAAATCCATCCAGGTACATAAGCGGATGGGACAGCCCTTTTTCGATCCACAGCTTGAAAAATTCCGCTTTGTGCTCGTTGAAGGCCGCCGTATCAAAGCCCCAGCGCACCTCATCCCCCTTGTGGGGCACATACCGCACGATATAATCCTCCGGGATCACCTCGAACAGCAGCTCCTTTTCTTCCTCTGTAAAATCCTCCGGCGCCAGATTGTATGTCCGGGAAATGGTCTGAATGATAGCATTATACGCCTCTCTGGCATCCACCCGCTCCACACCTAGGGCGTCATACACCGGTCCGGTGTAGATTTTCAGCAGGAGCAGCGGCACTGCCACCGCCACCAGCGCGCCCTTCCAGTGTTTTCGATACCAGATCAGGAAAAACGGCGCCCCGATGAGGATCATATACATGGTGTTGTTGCGCAGGATCATCATGAGAAAACAGGTGATGATCAGCTCTGCCAGCTGTTTCTTTGACCGGAAAAATCCGTCCGGATCCAGTCCCGCTGCCAGCAGCTGGGCCATATAAAATCCGAACAGCGCGGAAAAAATGCTATCCTTGGTGGCAGTCATGCACAGGTACGCATTAGCTGGGTAAATGCCGTAAAAGATCACCGATGCCGCAAACAGCCACAACGGCGCTTTTTTCCGTCCCAGATACAGACAGATGCCCGCAAACAGCGCCGACATGATAACCATCTGGGTCAGGGCGTACAGCACCGCCCCGGCCTGATAGGAGCCAAACAGCGTGTGCCCCAGATCCACCAGACCGCCCAGCATCCATGTATGTACCAGCGGATGATGCGCCGACCGGTAATCCGTGAAATACCAATTGAACTGCAGATTGCTATCATAGGAAAAAATGCCCGGATACGAGCTGAGCCAGAACGGGATCCACAGCAGGAAGATTACCGCCCAGAGCACAAAGAACGCGTATTTTTTCTCTATAAAAGAAGCATATCTGGTGCGCCAAATGCCGGACTTTTCTTCCTTCCGTTCATTTCCTGTTGCAGTCTGACCGTCTTTCTCATGATCATATTCGGCCGCATCTGCTGTCGGGGCTGATGTGCTCGTACATTTGTTTTCCGGCATGACTGTCGGGGTTTCTGTCCTGCAAAATCCTCCTGACAGCGCCCGGAAAAGCACCGCCAGCACTGCCGCCGCCACGATCCCGGTGAGCAGGATCTCGCCGCCCACCAGCCAGAAATTTCCTCCCGGCAAAATGGTATTGTCATAGGTCAGATGATAGCCGAACCAGAACAGGATGGCGTACAGAAGCCCGCCTGCCAGCACCAGGAACAAACCCAGCCCTTTTAAATCCTCTCTGATCCAACGTTTCCATTGTTTCATATTTTTATTTTTTCACTCCTCTATCCTCGCGCTGCTGCCGCATGATCACCGACATTTTCCCTGATCCTGTATTTTCTGATCAGAGGTGACAGTCCTTCGGTGATGCGCCGTTAAGCCACTTCACGAAATCGAAATGCTTTTCCACAACGGTTTTGTCCGTGATGGCATTTTTCCCCAGATAATAGCCCACATAGTCCTCGTTGGCATATTCCGGCAGCTGGAACGCAAAATCAATGTCCGGGTGGGGCTTTGCAGTGAGCACCACTTTATTTTTGCAATCCACCTGCTCTAATTTGCGCATATCGTCCTCAGTGATGCCATCCCGGTCACACATGAGAATGTACAGATTGTCCATGTGCATCCGTTTCTTACGCTCCTCCCATTTTTCCCGGGCTTCCTCCGCGGTCTTATAATGGTTGAAATACAGCTTGATGTCGTCCAGCATGGCCACCGGATAAGGCTCCTCCGTCTCAATAAACTGCAGCTCGCAGCCCAGATAATGAGGCAGATCCAGCACAAATTTCAGGAAATCATCCTGCCAGATAAACATGTTGATGGTGGGGGAAAGGAATTTCATCCCCAGCCGATGGTAGATGATCCCCGCCGTACAGTTGGAGGCAAGGAACGTAAAATCATGATTTTCCAGCCTGCGCCGCATTTTTTTCTCATAAGGCGGCAAAAAAATCTTGTGACAAACCTCGATGACAGCCTCTTTAATGGTCATTTTTTCCTCCCACATAGTCCACGATCCGCTCGTAGTCCTCAATATAGTCGATCTCCGACCAGAAATACGGCGCCACATCCAGCGTGTGGATCGGGAATTCATAGCAGTGGGCGTACAGGATTGTCTCCCACCAGGTGGTATACTCCTCCGCGTCCACCATTTCCTGCATCAGTTCCACAAAATGGGGCATGTAGTTTTTGCCCACCTTGGCAATGCCCACGTACTCACACGTGCGTTCGGACACCGGCAGCTCCTTGCCGTATTTGCGCACCAGGCCATCTTCACAGTGGAAGAAATAGTCACCGGTCTCGATTTTCCGGTAATCCGCCAGCATGGTGATATCCTCTTTGGACGCCAGCAGCCGCTCCAGAATTTCCTCTTCCAGGAAAACGTCGGCGTTGCCGAACAAGTAATCCTCGTCGGTATCCAGCATATCTTTCGCAAACCAGAGGGACGCGATGCTGTTGGACACCCGGTAGAAGGGGTTGACCACAAAGGTCACGTCCAGGCCTTTCAGCGCCTCATAAAACAGCTCCTTCTGGTAACCCACCACGATGGTCACGTCCAGGCCGTGCCGTTTCAGCATTTTGACTGTATAATGTAAAAGCAGCTCTCCGTTGCCGATGTCCAGAAGACTTTTCGGCTTGCGCACCTCCCGGCTGATCCGGCTTCCCACGCCTGCTGCCATTAATACTGCTCTCATCCCTTCGACCTCCTCTTTTTCTTTGTTCATTTTTCAATTTGATCGCATATCCGCCAGGGCCAGATGATCTTATATTTTTATTATAGCAATCTGCGCCAGTTTGTTTGAATTTATCTCATTTATTGATCTAACTCCAAAAAAGCTTCCAGGAACTGCTCCATCACGCGCTTGGAACCAATGGAAATGCGGATGTATTTTTTCAGAAGCGGTTTTCCATAGGTTTTGATCAGGATGCCTTTCTCCCGCATTTTCTTTTCCAGTACCATCGGATCGGTGTGGGGCTCCACAAAAAAGAAATTGCCCTGACCGAAATCGCAGTGGTAACCGTTTTCCAACAGTTTCTCCCGGATCCAGGTGCGGCCCTCCTGCTCGATGGCCAGCATCTGGTCAAACAGCTCCGGGTGATCCAGCATCCGCTCGCCAAACAGCAGCGCAACCGTGTTCACCTCAAAGCCCGGGATGGATTTCTGCACATATTCGATGATTTCCGGCCGAGAGATCACGATGCCCATCCGCAGACCGGCCATGGAGCACAGCTTGGAAAATGTCCGCAGCACGATCACATTGTCGTATTCCTGAAACAGCGGCAGAAAGCTGTTGGGGTTGAAATAAAAATAAGCCTCGTCGATGACGACCACAGCCTCCACTTCCCGGGCACGCGCAATGACCGCCCGCACCTCGGCCTCTGTGAATACATTGCCGATGGGATTGTTGGGGTTCAAAAGTGCCACCAGATCGGTGTGCCCGTCGATGGCATCCACGATCTGCTGGCCGCTGATGTGCAGATCGTCATCGTAAGGAACGCCCACATGGTTCAGCCCCAGCATGGCGCAGGTCACCCAGTACATCTCAAAGGAAGGCGCCACTGTCACCACGGTTTCTCCTTTTTTCACAAAGGTTTCCAGAATGTATCGGATGGCCATGACCGACCCGTTGGTGAGGCACAGATTCTCCGGCTTTACCCCCAGATAATCCGCGTATTTCTGCTTGAACACATCCGGCTCCGGGTAGGTGGCCAGATACTCCGGCGTGATCTCCGCCAGCACGCTGTCCACAAATGCCTTTGGCAGTCCCTCCGGGTTTTCATTCATATCCAGCCGCAGATAGGGCCGTCTGCCCTGCTCCGGATAAACCCGGACACAGTCTCTGATATTTTCATTTACATAATACATCGTTATCCCTGCTTTCTGATCAGCTTCGCCCAGCCGGTGCCTGCTGCATAGCCGGTCTTGGCGTAAAGTCTCGCTGCACTCTTTGTATAATAGAACAGGCAGGGATGCTTCCCCTCTGCCAGAAGTTCTTTGTTTAACTTAGATACTACTCTATCCGCCAGATTTTGTCCACGGGAATCTTCCGCCGTGATCACGCCGCTGACCACCGCCAGGTCGTCCACCTCCGCGTAAGTGCCCGCATGGCACACAATACGGCCGTTTTGCCGGATAAAATAATTGCGGCCGAAGCCATCCCGCTGCCGCTCCAGCAGCTGAGCCGCCAGTCCCTCCGGGGTATACGTGCCGCCCACGCCCTCGTCGGTGCAGATCAGGGCCGCGATCTCCGGTAGCTCGGCTTCGCCGGCTTTTTCCACGGGGAATTCCGCTTGCGTCTCCGCATCAGATTCGTCGGTTTCTGACATACTTTCGTCTTTCGGTTTTTCCAGCAATTCTGTCACATACCCGGCTTCAAAATCATAGGTTTCCCGAAAATATGGGTATAATTTTTCCAGCGTTTCCAGCGGCCCGTTGATCATGGAGGGCTGTTTTTCCTGCAGAAAAGCGACGGTGGCAGGCACATCCAGATTATTTTTATAAGAAAAAACATTGATGCCCGTGTAATACTGGAGCAAGACGCAGCGCAGGGCGCCTGCTGTCAAAGCACTGTCCGCCGCGCCAGCCTGCGAAGTGTCTGCTTCCTTCAAAATATCGTGCATCGTTTCAGCCTGCAAAGTATCAGCATATCCTTGATCTGTAACAAGGCCGCGGTCAATATACACCGACAGGTGCGGATTGCCCAGGCCATATTTTTTCAGATCAATATAGCTGTACAGGCAGTTTTTGCGATCCTGCCGGTAATAGTCCAGCACCTCTGCCAGTTCTTTTTGCGTTACTTTCGTATACATATCATTCCTCCACTGGAACGTAAATGGTGTACAGTTCATCCACGTACAATGTCCGGTAAGCACTGCTCTCTCCCAGTTCTTTGATCATGGCATACCGGGACGGGCTCCAGTTCATGCCCGACTCTTCCACGGTTCCCAGAAGCAGCACCGGTGCCTGACCGTCAGCCAGCGCGTTTTCCAGTTGCTCTTTAAATTCGCGCATGGGCAGGTATTCCAGATCCGGCCAGGAGCTGTCATAGAAGGGCTTCATGTCCGTCAGCACACAGCCGATGTTGAAACAGCCGATCTGCAGCAGCTTCTGTTCTTTGTAAGGCGCCAGTTCTTCCATGAGCCGGTTCAGAGACGCCGCCCGGGCCGGGGAGGTGTAGATATCCTCGTACATGGGATGGTCGATGGTGGCCGTCAGTTCCCCGTTGGGTGCGTCATGGTACACATGAGTAGCCGCATAACGCACGCCCGCTGTTGTCACAAAGACAAAAGTAAATACTGCCAATATCTGACAAAAACCACAAGCAAACCTTTGTATACACAGATTTCTGGACTGTCCATGCCCATTTCCATTGAATTGACCATATCCTCCGGGCTGTCCATCTACCCTGTCCTGTCCGTGGTCGTGCGCATCATTCAACCTATCTTCATTAAATTGGATATAGCCTCTGTCCGATCCATGGCCATGTTTATCAAATTCTCCACATCCGCTAGATTGTCCACATGCATTGCTTCGCCCCCAACTAAGGAGCAGGAACAGCAGCACGCCCAGCGGCAGTGCCATATACACCCGATAATAGTTGACCCCCGTGTCTGTGCCGATGGTAAGCAGTCCCTCGATGATCACTGCCGATGCGCACAGACAGGAGCGTAATGTGTCTTTTTTCGCATAGAGGAAAGTGCCAATGGTGCCCAGCAGAATCACCCCAAAAGCCACCCATATATGTGCCGATAAGATGTTCTCCCGCAGGCCCTCGGACAGACCGAAAAAGCAGGCAATGCCAGCCGTAAAGTATATAGCCAGTGAAGGCTTTTCCATCGCTTCTTTTGAAGATTCCCCGCGCACGCGCTTCCACACCTCACTGGCACCGGCCACAACTGCCCACACCACTGCCATCAGCAGGCCGTCCCGCAGCCACAGGAGCGCTCCATCTTTCATGCCCAGCAGGAACAGATAAATGCCCGTGGTGATACTGTGGGTGTTCTCCGCATTTTCACCGGCGCCCACAGATGTCAATACGGACAGATTGTGAAGCACTGTATCCGGCCCCAGGAAAATCAACGCCAGCAACAGGCCTGCTGCAGCTCCGGCCACCGCCCCCAGGAAAAATCCCCGACAGTTTTTCAACGCCTCCCACCAGATACGTGGACGGAACAAGGCGCGAATCTTAACCTCCCCTGTTTTTTCAGCTGACACGGTTCCATCCGGCACGTGATTGATTACTCGATGTGCTGATGCCACATTATCAGGCATGGCCAATGCATTTTCTTCCGCAGCACCCACATGTTTCCACTCATCCAATAGTGTTTTCCAGAACACCACCGCCATCAGCGCCAGGAACAGCATATTGGGCATCCGAAAATAGGTGTTGATGGCCAGCACAAATCCAGCGGCTGCCAGCCATTTCTGGCTGTTTTTCTGCAAGCCTGCCAGCAGCAGCGCCAGCCCGGCACTTAAGAACAACACCGTCCAAGCATTCCAGTTCAGTGTCCGGATCCATGTAATTCCATAGAAACTTCCCGTCAGGGCACAGGCCAGGGCCAGCACCCGGGGGAGCACTTTTTGCAATACATAGGCAGTCAGCAGCGCTGCCGCCACGTACACAAGACTGCTGGCCACGTTCAGCGCCAGCACTTTTCGTACCGGTGTCAGGGCATAGATGATGCCGCCTGCCAGCTCGCCGAGGAAATAATGGAGCTCATTGACTTTCACGGACGGATCAAAAATATACCGGTATTTGGTCAGGTACGAGCCAGTATCCCGGACGTCGATGCCCTTTCCCACCAACGGCAGTGACCAAAGCACCAGTACCAGAAGCAGCAGGCCACAGACTGTTTTCTGCCAGTCCCCTTTTTCCCGGGGCAGGAGCCGCCACCGATAAAAAGGCACCAGGAGTACAAAAGCGCCCAGGATCTCCCATAGCTTCCACAGATTCCGGCTGCCGTCGATGCCCAGCACCCCATAGCCGCCGGAAATGAGCATAAATACAAACAGATGCAGGCAGAGCACCGCCATGGTATGACTTCCCGCGAACGCAATGAGCGCTCCGGCCTGCCGGAAGGTGTTTTCGATCCATTTTGCCAGCAACATGGCCAGCACCGAACCCAGCAAAGCCGCCGCCAGATAACACAGCATGTGATTTCCATAGCTTCTCACCGACAGGTTTCCGCTGCCGGAAAGGGCTGACACCAGAAAAAATATCAGACCGCAAAGGACGATTTTCCAGGGACAGCCATATAATTTTTCGACCAGATCTGTTTCACGCAGAAGCACCCCTGCCCCCAACAGCACCATATGAAACCACAGGGTATCCAGGCTCCAGGGCAGCAGCACCGGCAGGAAAGAAAAGCCCCAGGCTGCGCACAGACATACAGCCATCCCGGCCAGCAGCTTTTTGCGGCTTCCTTTCGCCCAGGTCATCAGAAGCCAAAAAACCAGCAGTGCCGTAAACAATCCCGTCAGGAACCAGGTGGGGCCGTTTAAGATCCGCATAAGCACCGTCTGTCCGGCCGTTTCTCCGGCATACAGGTAGCTGCGGGAATACAGAATGCCAAGGAGCGACACCCCGGCCTCCCGCAGCGGCTGTCCCCCCAGCAGCTGGTCTTTTACAAAAAAGAACAGAAAGAAGAAGGCATTGTATCCCACATAGGGAAGCAGCAGCCGCTTCGCCTTTTTTTTCGCAAAAGCAGAGAAGGACTCACCGGGCCGCAGGCGGAACGTGTATCCGGCCAGCACAAAAAACACCGGCACGTAAAACATGCCGCCGAAATAATTGACACCGCCTGCCGACAGTTCCGCGTGGTTCATCAGGACAATGACCAGCCCCAGCACCTTGGCAATGTCAATCCATCCGGCCCTTGTTTTCGTCGTCTGCTCTCCCATCCGATTTCCTCCCTTATTTCCAAATTTTATTCAACAGCCGGTTCCAGGGCTGCTCCACCCATTTCGTCATCGCCGCGGAAATCACCCACACAATCACCGTGGTCAGCATAAAATTGAGCAGCATGAGCACATGGTAATTCATCAACCCGTAAAAACGCAGCAGAAAAGCGCTGGAAAAAACCGCAATCACCGGAAAATGCACCAGATACCAGGAGAAAGAAATTTTCCCTAGCCGTACAAACAAACCCTCCCCAGACTTTTTTCTCTTATGGCTGGTAAGCAGAAAATCCTCCCCGGAAGCTTTTGCCTCGTTCCGGCCAGCAGCGTCCTGACCTCCAAAAAAACGCTGCAAACGCTCCGAAAGTAGCACAGCCAGCACGATGAGCGCCGCACCGATCCGGTGATACAGCACCGACAGCACCGGCAGAAAGCCGTACATGCTGCCCTCCAGATTTGTGCCGATGGACGGATAAGATCCAAAATAAATGCCCAGCACCAGGGTCACCAGCCACAGTCCCGGAATTTTCGCCAGTTTTTTCATAAAATCCGGTTTTGTATACATCAGGTCGCAGAAAATATAGCCCAGCAGAAGTCCCGCGTAGTCGGTACGCAGCAGCGCCAGCAGCAAAATCGCATACACGCCGTATCGATATTTCCACTGGCCACAGACCGCCGCCAGAGCATACACCAGCAGAGCACCCAGGAACAGATATTTCACCGTCCAGAGCACCCCGTTAAAATAATTATGTCCAAACAGAAAGCAGCCAAACAGCGCTTCCCGCAGGGCATGGCTGTAGCCCGGCTCGAAATTGTTGAAGCCCGCAAACCAGTCTGTGGAACCAGCCAGCGCCGCCGCCTCGGTGTTCTGATAAAGCCCGGCTTTCATAAGGGAAAAAATGACCGTGCTCACCAGAAGGATCGGCCCAGCCAGCCGAAAATACCGTTTTGCTGCACTCTTTACCAGCCGTTTCCGGTCATAGTCCTGAAAATAGCGGATACAGAGCACAAAGCCGCTGGCCACGAAGAACAGCTGCACCGCGAAATTGCCGTTGTAGAGAATATTGAGGGGCGTTTTACCGATGGCCACCTCCACATTTCCCGCCGTGTGGCTGTTGGCCGGATTCAGGGAATAGAGTGCAAAGTAGAACGCATATGCAAAGTGGCACAGGTACACAATCAGCGCTCCTGTGCCTTTCAGCCCGTCAATATAGGTTAATTTTTTCGTTTCACTCATACTGCCGCCTCACCTTCTGTCAGTTTCTCCGGCATCCGCTCCCGCTGCATGTCCCGATACAGATCCATCCCCACCGTCACCAGCAGGAACAGAAGCAGGAATGCATAGAAAACCATGGGCAGGGTGCTCTCCTTGGTCAGAAACTTCATATAAGAAACGCAGGAAATGAGCACATGCAGCATGGGCACGTAAAACCGCTTTGGCCGCAGCACCGCATACAGCACGGTGAGCACATCCGCCAGATAACCATACCGTTCATGCATAAACGGCAGAAAATAGACAGTGATCATGGCATAAAACAGCACCATTTCCACCATAATCCGGGGTGTCATCCGGTATTTTCTCCGGGACATGTCATACATGGTGCACATGAGGATCACCAGAATGAGGCATTTGCCCAGACCAGAATACACCTGGATCAGCGCCTCCGGGCCAATGATCTGGTAAATATTTGGCCAGCTCAACGTCAGCGCCCACACGTCCGTGGAGCCCTGCCGCACGTAGACCAGCAGCATATCCAGAAACGAACAGCCGCCGAAAAATACCGCCGGAAGAACGCTGAGCACATACAGCACCGGAAGGGTGAAAAAATGCTCCGCCTTTATTTTTTTGTGTACCCAGAACACCACCAGCGCCGGGAAAATAAACAGCGTCTGCAATTTCAAACAAAAGGACAGCCCGTAAAAAATCATGGCCGACAGCGGTTTTTCCCGGATCAGATTGTATAAAAACAGAATGATCAGCAGCGTATACGTCACATCGCACTGACACCAGAGGGCACTGTTGGCCATCACCGTGGGCAGCAGAAATACCAGCCCGTATGTGGCCATGCCTTTTTCCTTCGATCCGGTCAGCTCCCCCGCCAGCATCCCGCAGGCAACTGCCAGCAGCATGTCCAGCAGGCACATGGCAACCTTGTAGCTGAGCATGGGATCAAAGGGCAGGCCCTCGATAAACACCAGAAAATACATAAAGGTCGGCGCATAATCGTAGAAATCATGGGACAGCGACGCCATGCCGCCATACCGGTGGATCTCAGCGAACCACTTTTCCCAGTATCCGGTATAATCCTGGGACACATAAGGTAAAAACGCTCCCCGGATCACGATCCCCAGCACCGTCATCCCCAGCAGATAAAGCAGCCAGACGCCCGACACCGTAAATGGGCCTATATGAAATTGTCGGTTCAGATGTTCTCTGATACGGTCGTCCATTGTCTAACTCCTCTGTATAAATCCATTCCCGCCAGGCAGATCAGCACCAGCTCCGCCGCCGCATACACTGCCAGAGGCATGGGCACTGCGCCCGCCAGCACGTTTTGCATCATGGAAAAAGAAATGATCAGCTGCACCAGCGCAAAATAGCTCTTTTTCTTATTAAAAAATAACAGCATCACCGCAAAGCAGTCCGCCAGCAGTCCGCACCGGGCGTTCATATGCGGCAGAACAAAGGGCATCAGCAGTGCGAAGAACATGGCCAGCTCCGTCACGAATTCCTGCCTGGACAACCAGATACCTGAGAGTTCCCTTCTCGTCAACTTCGTCTTGATCGTTCCCGTCGGCTGCTCTAATTTCACAAAAAACCACAGAAAAATCACCAGCAAAATGGCTGCGGTAAACGCAATACCGCCGATAAAAAATTCCCGGGCAAAATCTTCCGTGCGCAGGAACTGATACACGTTGGCCCAGCTGTCCGAGAGAGGTGCTGTGTGCGTGAGCGCCTGCACACTCGGACTGATATTCTGGCTCATCTGCACTGCGCTCTGGCCTGACTGGCTGATATTCTGGCTCATCTGCACTGCGCTCTGGCCTGACTGGCTGATACTCTGGCTCATCTGCACTGCACTCTGACCGGCCTGCCGCATGGCCTGGGCCGCATCATATTCCCGCAGGATCCGATCTGCTGCTGCCAGACTTCCATTGCCAAACAACAGCTGCTGCCCGTTTTTTCCAAGAAACAGCCGCCCGATCATCGCTGCAAATGCCACCAATAAAGGCACAGTCGGAAAGCTTCCCAGCAGCCACAGCACCACAAACACCGGCAATACAAAGATGGCCTGCACGTTCATCAGAACTGCCAGTCCAAACAAGATAGCCGCCACCAGCATCAGCCCGGATTTTCCAGAATGTCCTGCCAACGTAGTCTGGGACGCTGCATCAGATACAGCCCTTCGGCCAGACGCTTTCGCCAGAGGGAAACACCCAGCTCCCAGGCAGGCAAAGGACAGCATCACCAGTGCCACATAAAAGCTGTCAGCCTGGCCCCAGTAGGCGCTGACCATCATCAGCGTGGGCATAATGACAAAAAAGGAATAGGCGCCCAGACTTTTCCTGAGGCTTCCCGTCCCCCTTTGCACATATATTGCAGCCGTTGCCGCCACCACATAATCCACCGGCCAGAACCAGCCGGTGAACCCCCACATGAGCGCCAGCCGCATGATCAGGCCTGAGCCTGTGATGGCAACGAAAAGAAGGGCATCCAGAAAAGACACCCATTCTCCTTTGATTTTCCATTTCATTTCCAGAAAGCTTCTGAAAAATTTATCCATATACTTCAACTCCGTAAGGCCCTGGCCCGTTCATCAGTCCTTCAGGAATTTTTCAATGATAAACTTCGGTCTCGCCTTTGCTTCCATATAAATCTTGCCCACATATTCTCCTATGACGCCCATGGAAAGGATCTGCAGACCACCGATGGCCCAGATGGACACCATGGTAGAGGACCAGCCGCTGACCGTATTACCCAGAAAATGCTGCACCACAGAGTAGATCAGCATGAGAATGCTGATTGCAAAAATGATCACACCCATGCTGGTGATCATCCGGATCGGCTTGATGCTGAACGAGGTAATGCCGTCCATGGCAAAGGCCAGCATTTTTTTCAGCGGATACTTGGATTCTCCCGCAAACCGCTCATTCCGCTCATAGGTCACCACTGCAGACTGATATCCGATGAGGGGCACGATGCCCCGCAGGAACAGATTCACTTCCTTGAACTGCTCCAGATCGTACAGGCTGCGCTTGCTCATCAGACGGCAGTCCGCATGGTTGTATACAATATCCACGCCCATGGCCATCATCAGACGGTAAAAACTCTGGGCTGTAAATTTTTTGAAAAACGTATCCTTTTTCCGGGAACTGCGGACACCGTAAACGATATCGCAGCCCTCGTAGTACTTGTCCATGAATTTTTCGATGACATGCACATCGTCCTGAAGATCCGCGTCCATGGAAATCGTCACGTCCGCATACTCCTTGGCCGTCATCAGCCCGGCCAGCAGCGCGTTCTGATGTCCCTTATTCCGGGAAAGCTTCAATCCCAGAAACAGCGGATCCTGGGCGTGCAGGTCTTCAATGATGTTCCAGGTCTCATCCTTGGAACCGTCATTGACAAAGAGTACCCGGCTCTCCCGGGAAATTTTCCCCCGATCCATCAGGTCATAAAGGATCTCTTTCAGCTGCCGGGATGTCTCCGGCAAAACCTCCTGCTCGTTGTAGCAGGGAATAACCATATATAATATATCCTGTCTGTTTTCCATTCTGTCACTTCCTAAAATCAT
This sequence comes from Oscillospiraceae bacterium Marseille-Q3528, assembly GCA_018223385.1. Taxonomy (GTDB): domain Bacteria; phylum Bacillota; class Clostridia; order Lachnospirales; family Lachnospiraceae; genus JAGTTR01. Next base: position 118,949 of record JAGTTR010000004.1, on the reverse strand, counting down.
TCGATTTTCATATTTTCAACTTTCAATTCGCACACAGATATGCGTAGAAATAACGTACTTACGAAGACATTCTACGGCAAGCCATCATCTACAGCAAATCATCATCTGTTTTTACATCTGAGAAATGTACTCTTTGATGGCATCCTCCCACCGGGCGAAGCTGTAATCGGTCGTCAGCCGCAGCATATAATTGTCCAGCACGGAATAGGCCGGACGCGGTGCTGCCGTCGGGGTACCTGCCTCGTACTCTGCGGTGGTAATGCCCTCTACATGGGTCTTCTTGCCTGCCAGCCGGAAAATCTCTGCTGCAAAATCAGCCCAGCTGCACACACCTTCGCAGGTGCCGTGGAACAGACCATAGTTGTCTGTGGGGAGCAGATAAGCGATCATCTTTGCCAGCTCCGCCGCACTTGTGGGGGAGCCCACCTGATCCCGTACCACCCGCACCTCATCATGGGTCTCGGCAAGGCGCAGCATGGTTTTCACAAAGTTTTTGCCGTCGCCGTACAGCCATGCGGTACGGATGATAAAGTGCTCGTTGGAGAACTCCTTCACAAAATTCTCTCCTGCCAGCTTGGTTCTGCCATACATACTCCGGGGTGCCGGGGCGTCAAACTCGGTCAGCGGACGGGTGCCCTGGCCGTCAAACACGTAGTCCGTGGATACCTGTACCATCTTGGCGCCGTATCTCCGGGCCGCGATGCTTAAGTTTCTCGGGCCGATGGCGTTGATCCGGTAAGCATTGTCGCCGTCCGTCTCACATTTATCCACCGCTGTATGGGCTGCGCAGTTCACAATGGCATAGGGCTTCACCTGCCCGGTCAGTTTCAGCACCTGCTCCACATCGGTGATATCCAGATCAGCCACATCCGTATTGATCAGTTCATATTCTCTGTTTCCTTCATACAGCGCATTCAGCGCTCTTCCCAGCTGTCCGTTACAGCCGGTGATCAATAGCTTCTTCATGTATCTGTTCATTCCTTTCCGTATTTCCATATACGCGGGCCTTTTCATCCCGTCGTTTCTTTCTATTCTTCTGCCTTTTCAGACTACCGGCAGTCATTTCTATTCGTTTTCAGGCGCCTTATGTTTTGCATATGCCTTTTATTTCCGGTCAGATGTTTTGCATTCTTCTCCGTTTGTCAATGCCGCAGTTTCTCTCTCATCCCCCGCCTGCAGGTCAAGCCGCTGCTCCAGCGCCTTGATCCGATCCTCATTCAGGGCAATGATCTGGGTCAGCCGCCGCATTTTCGTAGACATGCGGGAAAGCGACACCGTGAGCACGTAGATGATCACAAGAGAAAAACAAAATCCCAGGAAAAAGATCATGTTCACCGGCGCATCGATGCCCAGGAACCGCGCCATCACCACCATTGCCCGGGGAAATGCGGCAAAAATCGCCACCGCCGCCAGGGCAAACAGCCAGGAAAGCGCATATTTCAGCTCCAGGCTTTTCCGCCGGATCATATTGACGATCGCCGCCAGCGCCACCACCAGAGCCAGAAGGATCGTAATCTGCAATTTTACCGTCATCATACGCTATTTCCTCCGTTTTCTCAGGCATTCCATCAGGATCGCCAGCGTTACCTTGATCATATAGTACACAGCCTTCCGCGGAGAAATGGAGGACACGCCGCCCTGACGCTCCCGCATGATCACCGGAATCTCCGATACCTTTTTCCCCATGCGAAGGATCGTAACCACACTTTCCGGCTCCGGATAATCTACAGGGTAGTCCTCCGAATAAATCTTCATCACATCCCGGTTCACCATACGCATGCCGGAAGTCGGGTCTGTCACCCGTTTGCCCGTCAGCAGCTTGATCAGCGCGCTGAAATAGCGGATGCCAAACTGGCGGATGCCCGAGGACTGAAAACCTTCCTTCTTAATATAACGGGAACCGATGACCATATCCGCCTGCTGTGCCTGCAGAAAATCTGCCATCTCGCCAAGATAGCTGGCATCATGCTGTCCATCCCCGTCAAACTGCACCGCCACGTCGTAGCCGTTGCGCCACGCATACAGATACCCAGTCTGCACTGCGCCGCCGATGCCTAAATTCACCGGCAGGTTGATGATGTTCATGCCCTGCTCCGTGCAGAACCGCATCGTGCCATCCTGGCTGCAGTCGTTGATAATCACATAATCAAAACCCGGCGCATGATCCAGAATGTCCTGCACCGTTGTGCGGATATTGCTGATCTCATTGTAGGCCGGTATAATCACAATCTTCTTCATACGATTCCTCAGTATTTCCATTTATGGGCAGAATTTCCCCTGTCCCTTTGTGTATCTTACCATCTTCCGCCCGTTTTTGCAACGCATAACGGCTTAAGATATTCTTACCACTTGCATATCCCTGAAAAACAGGGTATACTTTATAGCCGTGTGTTATCACTTGATTTTACTACTGTCTTGACAGCAAATCTGATAAAACAAGGAGTTTTTTATGAAAGACGCATCTATTACAACAGAAGCCCTTTATCAGGGCACGGATGTCCACGGCATGGCGCTGCACCCGGAAGCAATGCCCTGTTTTCTCACCACGGCCTTCACCATGAAAGGCTTTGAGGAAGTGCAGGAAACCTATGCTGCCAAAGGCTACACGTACGTGCGTACCCGCAATCCCAACCGGACGGCGCTGGGCGAGATCATTTCCTGTCTGGAGGGCGGCGAAGCTTCCCTGATTTTTTCCTCGGGCATGGGCGCTATCACCAGCACGCTGCTGGCGGTGCTGAAAGCCGGAGATCACGTAATCTGCAACGCCAACATCTACGGGGAAACCTTCTCCGTGATGACGGATATCCTGAAAAAATTCGGCGTGGACGTGACGTTCGCGGATTACCAGATTCCCGGGGCGGCAGCAAAAGCCATCCGTCCGGAAACGAAGCTGATCTACTCAGAAGTACTGTCCAACCCCACCCTGACGCTGGTGGATTTGAAAGCCATGGCAGACCTGGCCCACGAAAACGGCGCACTGCTCATGGTGGATAATACGTTCACCACCCCCATCGCCATCCGTCCCATGGACTTCGGTGCCGACATCGTTATTAACAGTCTGACCAAATTTCTGAACGGACATTCCGACGCTATGGGTGGTTCAGTCACCACCTCTCAGGAATTGTGCGATCGGATCCAGCCTCTGGCCATGCTCCTTGGCACCCCCGGCGATCCGTTCAGCTCCTGGCTCATCCAGCGGGGCGTCAGCACGGCCTCCGTCCGCCTGCCCAGGCAGATGCACAACGCAGAACAGCTGGCGGCTGCATTGGCACGCAATCCGCACGTATCCAAAGTCAATCATCCCAGCCTGCCGGACTATCCACAGAAAGAGCTGGCTGACCGCATGTTTGGAGAGAACGGCCGCTGCGCCATGCTCAGTTTCATCGTCCCGGAGGATATGGAAAAAATTGATGCCTTCATGAAAGCACTGCGTTTTCCCCGCTATGCACCCACGCTGGGCGGCCTGCACACGACCCTGAGCCATCCGGTGACTTCTTCCCACATGGGCGTGCCGGACGACGTGCGCCGGAAAATGGGCATCACCCCGGGCATGATCCGCGTGTCCGTCGGCATCGAGGATGTGGGCGACCTGATCGCAGACTTTGAAAACGCTCTGCGCGTTTTTGACTGATTTTTTATATAGAAAGGACTTTATATAGTATGGCAGTGATCAATTTCCTGAACTGGCTGGACGGCATCTTATGGGGAACGCCGTTCCTGATTTTCTGTATGGTACTGGGGCTGTATTTCATGCTCCGGGGCGGCTTTTTCCCCTTCCGCCATTTCGGACACATTTTAAAAAATACGGTATTCGAAAAAGCAACCCAAAACGACAAAAACGGCAATGGCAAGATTTCTCCTTACCGGGCATTCTGCATCGGTCTGGGCGGCGCCGTTGGTATGGGCAACATTTCCGGCGTAGCTACTTCTGTTGCTGTAGGCGGCCCCGGCGCCATTTTCTGGATGCTCGTCTGGGCATTTTTCGGCATGATGCTGAAAATGGCTGAGATTTCGCTGGGCCTTTATTACCGTAGAAAAGACAGCAACGGCAAATACGTGGGCAGCGCCATGGATTACATGGAGCGCGGCATCAAGGGTGAGCAGGGCAAAAAAATCGGCGGCCCGCTGTCCGTACTTTTCGCCATCGGCCTGTTCATGCAGTTCACCCAGGGCAGCGGCTCCTACACAGTCGCCGAGACACTGAACGCCTCCTTCGGCTTTAACATCATGGCCGTGGGCATCATTTACACCGCTTTTGTTCTGTTTCTCATCATCCGCGGTGAAAACGCCATCGGACGGATGGCAGAAAAGATTGTGCCCGTCATGTGCGCCATCTATCTGCTGGGCACCGTTGTCATCATTCTCATGAACATCACCAACGTACCCTCCATGCTGGTGGGCATTTTCCAGGGCGCATTCTCCGGCACCGCTGCTGTAGGCGGATTCGCAGGCGCTGCAGTTTCTCTGGCGATCCGGCAGGGTGTTTCCCGGTCTATCTATTCTAATGAAGCCGGAAACGGTACTTCCCCGCTGATCCATGGTTCCGCGGACACGGTACATCCCATGCGCCAGGGCCTGTGGGGCGCCGTAGAGGTATTCGGCGACACCATCATCGTCTGCATGTGTACCGGCCTGGCCATCCTCGTCACGGATGTGTGGAGTTCCGGCACCCGGGGCGCGGCGCTGGGCGTGCTGGCCTTCACCGAAGCCTTCGGCCTGTTCGGCAAATATTTTGTGGGCATCATGACCATTGTCTTCGCATTTACCACCTCCACCACCTGGTACCTCTACTACCAGAACATGCTGGAGTTCCTGTTCAAAAAATGGCCCACTGCCCAGAAAATCGCCCATCGGGCATTTTCCGTCATCTTCCCGCTGACCATGGTGGGTGTGTGCGCCTTCATCTATTTCACCGGTTCTGACGCGGGCCTGTTCTGGACCATCGTCAGCATTGCCACCGCCTTCCCGGTATTCTTCAACGGTATCGCGCTGTTTCTGCTCCGTGACAAGGTGTGGGCACTGCTGAAAGACTACAAAGCACGGTATCTGGGACTGGGTGAGGTTGACCCGAATTTCCATCCGTTTGCAGAGGAAGATCCTGTCGTCATGGAGAAAATCCAGAAAAATCTACGGTAAACGCTACAGAATTTGTACATAAAAAGGGCTGCGCATATTCTTCTCAGCATAAAAGAGGGAATAAACGCAGCTCTTGTTTTATTATTCCGCAAATCTGACACCAGACGGATTTCGACTCTCACAGGGCACCTTTGTCTGGCACAGCCCGCACCCATATCTTGGCGCATGGATTTCTCCCATTTTGTCCAGCCAGGCACCGCAGAGCACATGATCCTTGCCTTTTTCCAGGCTGATGGCATCCACCGGGCAGCGGCGGACACAGGCCCCGCACCGAATACAGTTGTCATAAATCCCCTGGTATGGCCGCGGGTCGGCAGGCAGTTCCTCGCTGATCAGGACGGACACAAAACGTCCTGCCATTCCTTTGTTGGTGATCAGCCCTTTGGACAGCCCAAAGGTACCCAGACCGCACACATATGCCGCATGCCGCTCCGACCAGTTGCTGCCGAAGGTTTTCTCACTGATATCCGCATAGCCGGTGAAATTCCGGCCTGCCACGATTTTTACAAACCGGGTATCCAGGCCGGGCACACAGGCCTCCAGCCCCAGTGCTTCCAGCCGGTCTTTCAGCCTGCGCATATAACCGTTCAGATATTCCTGCCCTTCGATCCGGCCATGCAGCCACAGCGGTGACGGGCCATCCGTGTATGTCCAGTTGCTTTTCTTCACAGCCTGGGTAAACGGAAAAAACAGGGACACCACAGTTCTGGCACTTTCCATCCACTCTGTCGGCGTCAGGAACCAGGGGCCCACCACTTCCGGCTTTTTATATTCTGTGAACAATGCATCCTCTGCACTGCCAATACCCAAAAGTGGCGCCTCAAACAGCTTTTCCCCCATGACTTCCGGGCAGAGTGCCTGTGCCTCCGACACCGTATTGCCGGGACATTCCTCATAAAGTGCACGAATTTCCCGCAGCAGACCGTTTTTATCCATCCTACTCCCCCTCCTTAAAGAGGCCTTACATACACCTGACGTTTGCTTCTGATTTTTCTTGCAGTTGTTTTTCCACGTATCTACGCTTCTTCCCATTCTTACTGAAAATCAAACAGATCGGCATGATAGCCCACCGGCGCAGTGATGGCCTTGGGGTTGTACATGACCACCACGATATCCGGGCGGGTCTCTTCCATATATTTTTCCAGACTGCCGTTGAAATACCGAAGATCAATGACGTCCAGCTCGGAAATGGCCGTCGCCAGGAAAGGGGCGGTAGTCAGGCCGAAGGAATCCTTGAGTAATAATACCCGTGGTGTCCCTGGGGTTTCGCGGTTGGTGACCTCCACCAGTGCCTGATCGTCCCGGAAATAAGCCGCATAGGGATTCCGGTTGTAGTAATCAGCCACCAGCTGGCTCTGATCCATGAAGGTATGGGTAAAATCGCCCTCATAAATCCTGCCGGAGCCGACAATCTTCATGGTAAAATCCGTGGAAAATTTGGGTGTCAGCAGGTTCATATCATCCAGCGGCACATAGCCAAGACCGGTTTTTTTGCCCAGTGCGCCCAGGAAAATATGCTCATAAATCTTCTCGTCGTAGGCATCCTGACTGCACTTGTCGGCATCAAAATCGGTGCCCAGACGTGCATTCATGGTTTCCAGAATTTTCCGGGCCGCCCACAGGCCGGTTCTTGGCTTCCAGTGATGATCGGAGGCATAGAAGGCGCTGTCAAAATCCATATCCTTGACAATCTCATCCCGCAGATCCAGCACGGAATAGCCATCTGTAGTCAACGCTTCCGTCAGCCGGTCTGCATTTTCATTGGCGTAGTCCTCCACGCCTGCTGGCAGCTGGTTATCGTATTTGTTGATCTTGTTGGGTGTCTGCACGTAGAGAAACTGCGCGCCCAGCTTCTCCGCATCATCTGCCAGACCTTCCAGATTGGAAATACAGGTATTGGCTTCTTCGTCGGTCAGGCGATCGCTTAAAAACGTCAGTAGGCCGTTGTTCATCTTCACCACCACGTCGTCACCGTCAATGACCTGGCTGCCCAGCAGCTTCTGGATCTGGATGTACGCCTCGATAAAACGGGTGCGTCCCGGCACCTGCTCGTTGGCCGCGTCCTCGATGATGCTGATCTTTCCTTTCAGGTTGGATTCCACTGACTGGATTTTCTCATAAATGCCGCCATTGTTTTCTGCATCTGCGGTTTCATCGAAGGGATAGGTTTCCGCAAAATTCACCGGCTCTGTCGTCTTGTCCGGCCCCTGTGTGGTGGCTGTCTCCGACATGGAGGCTTCATTTGCGGCATCGTTCTTCCCGGTGCCCGGCAGGGAAATGCCGAGGCGGCGGCAGACAGACGGCGCAGCCATGCCGAATAACATGGCGAACAGGATGCCCACAAACAGGACGATCACAGCAATTTCATGTTTATTATAGCGTTCTTTCATATGATTTCCTTTCGGTAGGCGCTTCGCCTTAGAAGGTAAAATATATAAACGGATTATAAGTCCCTTTTACCATGTAGGTGACAGCCAAAGCGAAGACGACAAATGCCGCCAGATGGATGCCCGTCTGTACCCAGGGCTTGCTCCGATCCACCTTTTTGGCCAGAACCTGCCCCCAGGGGATGCAGGCCAGGATAGCCGCTGCCAGGTAGACGCCGTATTCTTTCAGATAGAGTGCACAGCTGGCGTCAGCAAATCCTGCGCAGCCGACACCGAACATGTTGCCGATGTATTTCAGCGCCAGGGTCAGGTTGTCTGACCGGAAGATGGTCCAGCCAACGATGACGATGATCAGGGTGTATACCCGGGAAAAAAGAAGGGGCTTTTTGTCCCGGCCGCTCATTTTTTCGATGGTGAGCACCACGAAGTACATGAGCCCCCAGAGGATGAACGTCCAGTTGGCGCCGTGCCAGATGCCGGTGAGCAGCCACACCACGAACAAGTTGAAAATGTGCCGCGCCCGGGAGCTGACCCGGCTGCCGCCCAGGGGAATGTATACATAATCCCGGAACCAGCTGCTCAAAGAAATATGCCAGCGGCGCCAGAATTCCGTGACTGTTCTGGAAATGTACGGATAATTGAAGTTTTCCAGAAACTCGAAGCCGAACATTTTGCCCAGGCCGATGGCCATGTCGGAGTAGCCGGAGAAATCAAACAGGATCTGCAGGGAATAAAAAATCGCCCCCAGCCAGGCGGCACCGAAGGACAGATTGCGCTCCGCAATGGCGCCGAAGCAGGCGTCCGCTCCCAGGGCCAGCGTATTTGCCATCAGGATCTTTTTCCCCAATCCATAAATAAACCGCAGGATGCCCTCGTAAAAGCCGTGCAGTGTCTCCTGCCGGTGGCCGATCTGCCAGGCAACGGTCTCATAGCGGACAATGGGCCCGGCGATGAGCTGTGGAAACAGTGCAATGTACAATCCCACATTGAGCGGATTTTTCTGCGCTTCGCCTTTGCCCCGGTGCACGTCCAGCACATAGGACATGGCCTGGAACGTATAAAAGGAAATGCCCACCGGCAGCGCGATCTGCGGAACGCGGATGTCTGACCGGAACAGCAGGTTCAGATTGTTTACGGTAAAATTCAGATACTTGAACAGAAACAGAACGCCCAGGTTGTACACCACCGTCACGAGGAGCACGGCTTTTTCCCCGGGCCGGTTCCGGAAACGATCCACCAGCAGGCCCAGCCCCCAGTTGACCACAATGGAGAGCAGCATGAGCAGCACATAGAAAGGCTCGCCCCAGGCGTAGAAAAAAATACTGGCCAGGAGCAGAAACACGTTGCGGAACTGCCTGCTCCTGATGATTGGATTATAATAGACCGCCAGAACCAGCGGCAGAAATACGAACAAAAAGATGGTTGTGGAAAATAACATACAAAACTCCTATCTCCTGATGAACTGCGTGAACAGACGCAAGATCCGGCAGGCATCCGTAAACCAGGCAAAACGCACCTGATTTTCCTTCAGTCCCCGGTGCCCCTCCACCAGAGATACCCAATATGCCTTGAGGCTGCTGGTACTCGTTCCGCCGTAATCCATCTCAATGAGCGTTTCCGGGATGTAGGACAGGCGCACTGCCCCGTCCTTCAGAATGCGTACCATGTATTCATAGTCTGCCGAGCAGACGTAATCGGTCTTATACAGGCCGAATTTTTCGTAAACCTCCCGTTTCAGATAAAGCGTCGGGTGCCCCGGCATCCAGCCGAAACGGATGTTGCCCTGGCCCTGCCGCCAGGTGCGGATGACCTTATCTCCGTCCTTGTACACCAGATCCGCGTGCACACCGTCGGTGCCCTCCCGCCGGATCACATCCACCATTCGGGCAATCACGTCATCCCCGGTAAAATGGTCGAAGCAGCAGCCGATGAGATCTCCGCTGGCCAAGCGCACGCCCTTGTTGATGGCATCGTAAATGCCCGCATCCGGCTCCGAGATCCAGCGCAGCCGTCCGCCAAAGGCCGGTTCCATTTCTTTTAAAAGGTTGATGGTGCCGTCTTTGGACGCCCCATCCACCACAATGTACTCAATATTTTCATAGGTCTGCCGCAGCACCTGCTCCATGATCTGCCGCAGGTGAGCAGCATCGTTGAATGTCGTTGTGATTATCGACACTTTCCAGTTATCGTTCATCCGTCACCCCTGTTTGTCTGCTTCCAGGATGTCCTCATACAGCTTGATATATTCCCGGAAACGTTCTTCTTTATCATACTGTCTGGATTTGAGAATGCAGCTTTCTTTTAAAACCGGCGACTCCTCCATATCCAGAATGGCTGCCAGCAGCGCATCCACATCTCCCTTGGGCACCACCTTGCCGCAGCTGGCATCGATGGCTTCCGGGCTGCCGCCGGTGGCAAAGGTGATCACCGGTGTGCCGCAGGATAATGCCTCCAGATTTGTCGTCGGAAAATTATCCTCATAGGTTGGGTTTACATACAGGTCCGCCAGTGTATACCACTGGGCCAGCTCCGATGGTTTCCCTGTCCGCGGAATGCCCAAAATCTTTTCCGGCAGCTTCTTGCTCTGCCGGTCACTGACCCCCACAAGGACGATCTGGTACTTCTCCGGCAGACGGTCCGCCAGCTCCAGAAATACATCCAGCCCTTTTCGTTTTTCCCAGATATTGGCAACGCCCAGCAGCACCTTTTTCTCCTGCAGGCCATATTTTCTGCGGAAACGGCCTTCCATGGGCGAGAACACCTCCCGGTCGATGCCGTTGGGAATGACTTTCACCGGGTATTTTTTCAAAAAGGACTGCCCCACCAGATCTGCCAGCCACTGAGATGGCGTCACAATGGTGAGATTAGGTACCTTCGTAAACGCCTTTTCCTTGCGCTTGTAATTTTCCCGGCTGTTATCCTTAAAAATGGCGTACGGGTAGGCCGTCCGGTGCTGGGGACAGTTCCCGCAGCCTTCCTTCCACCGGTCACAGCCCGCATAATCAAAATAAGCACAATGGCCCGTAAAACTCCAGCAATCGTGCAGTGTCCATACCACCGGGATCCCGGCCACCTTCAGATAATTGAACAGCATCTCCACATTGAGATAAAACCCGTGGATGTTATGCAGTTGGATCACATCCGGCTGATATTCATTGATGCAGGCGATCATCCGCTCGGTCACTTTTTCGGAAGCAAATCCATGCTCTCCCTTGAAAAAAGTAGCCAGCACGTGCTGTGCCATGGACAGGTTGCTGCCCACGCGCACGGCTCCCTCCAGACCCTCCGGCGCTTTTCTTCTGCCGTAGAGGATCTCACAGTCGTGCCCTTCTTCTTTCAATGTCAGCATGAGATCTGTGGCAATTCTTCCGACACTGCCGCTGCCACAGACGGTATTTATCTGCAAAACCTTCAAAATGTTATCACCAAAACCCTTTTCTGTCATCACTTTAGATGTTATACTGAATCTGAAGCCCGTTAAACATGAGAAAGCAGCGATTTACGCAGTAAATCAGCGAATTTCAAATGTTTGCAGGATTGCGCAGGCAGCATGCTGCGGAGCAATCCGATGGCATCAAATCAAGAAAATTCATTCCTACTACAAAGGAGAGAAACTATGATTATCATACAACCTTCCGGGGGTTTATGCAATAGAATCCGTTCCATTAATTCCGCCGCCACACTGGCCCGGAAAAAGGGCGTTCCCTTAAAAGTGCTCTGGCTGAACGCCCCGGAGCTGAACTGTCCCTTTGAGGAATTGTTCCTCCCCACAGACGAGTTCGAGCTCATCAACATCCACTCCCTGAACAACCCGAAGAAGCTGTTTTTGCAGCTCACTGCCAGACAGCGCTTTAATAATGAAGACATCCTGAAAAATAAGACCGGCGATATGCTGAACGAAGATTTCTACGAGAAGCTTTCGGATTCGGTGTATATTTTTACGTGGGAGCAATTCTACCCCACCGAGGACTACCACCTGTTCCGGCCCACGCCCCAGATCCAGGAGAAGATCAACGCCATCACCGCAGATTTTTCTTCTCATATGATCGGTGTGCACATCCGCCGGACGGACAACGTGACCGCCATCGGCAAGAGCGGCACGGACGCTTTTATCCGGGCCATGGAGGCAGAGATCGTCGCAGACCCGGAGGTGCGGTTCTTCCTGGCCACCGATGAGAAAAAAGAAGAAGCCATTCTCCGGGAACATTTTGGAGAAAAGCTTCTTACAAACGAAAATCGGGTCATCGACCGGAACAGCGTCCAGGGCATGCACGACGCCATGATCGACCTGTTCTCTCTGGCCGCCACCGACAAGATCCTGGGCAGCTACTGGAGCTCCTTCACAGACGTGGCCGCCAGCATGCGGGGCATCCCGAAGGTGATTGTTGGCGAAGATGCCTGACGAATCGTGCCTTTGTTCACAGTCGGTCAAAATCGCTGTCGAAAAAGAATGGCAACGAAACTTTACTTTAAAAATAATCTTCCGCACACATAGCACACGGGGTAAAGATGCAGCTTAATGAGCAGCAGATACACCCGCACGGACAGCGGCATACTTTCCATATGATACACCTTCCGGGTTTTCACAAACTCCGGATGCTGACAAATCTCCCGGATCCTGGCAATGACAAAGGATGCGGGAGCCTTTTTATTTTTCACAATGACGCTGCGGATGGCCATGATGGACAGGATGAGAAAATCATTTTCGATCTGGGTGGAAAAATCATACACATCTTTGACCTTGGCGATCCACCGGATGCGATATTTGGTCAGCGCAATTTTTTTCATATAATCCGGGTCGTAGCCGCCGGTCATGGAGCCCTCGTTGATCCAGTAATGATACGGATAATAATCCGGAAGGAAACTGATCCGCTGAGCGTCGCAGAGTACGGAAAAGGTCAGCTGCAGATCCTCGCCCACCGTCACCCGGTTGTCGCAGTATTTGCTGTTTTTGCGCACCAGAGACGTGCGGTACAGCTTGGTCACCCGAGCCGCCTGGATTGTCCGGCCAAAGAAGGTGCCGTTGTTGATGAGCACCGGAAACAGCTCCTGCCGGATGGCCTGCCGGTCATAAGATTCCCGGGACAGCCGGGATGTCTCCACCGTTTTTTCCCGGGAGCTGTCCTCGTAATCGTACACCAGGCCGCAGATGGCCATGTCCGCATCGTGGCTTTCCGCCGATGCCAGCAATTTTTCAAACATATCTGCATCCACCCAGTCGTCGCCGTCCACAAATCCCACATAATCCGCCGTGGCGGCTTCTGCCCCGGCCTTCCAGGCGGAGGTAAGACCGCCGTTTTCCTTATGGATCACCCGGATCCGGGCATCCTCTTTTGCCCAGGCATCACACAGGGCCGCCGATCCATCCGGGGAACCGTCATCTACAAGGATGATCTCCATATCCTCCAGCGTCTGGCTGCGGATGCTGTCCACACATCTTTTCAAATATTTTTCCACGTTGTACACCGGTACAACCACACTCACTCTGCTCAATAGTTCAGCAACCTCCGATAAATGCCCGGCGCCAGCAAAAACAGCCGGTAGCCATATGCCGTCCGGGACGGAAACCCGCCAAACCGGGCACAGCGTTTCAGGCTTTCTCTCACATAATCTCTCATTTCCTGCTGCTCTTTTTTCGAATCTGGCAGAAAACGGACACATTTAAAATACAGATCAATGCAGCCGTCCGCAAAGGCTTTCAGCGCCGCAGGCAACATCTGCTCATACTGAGAATGGGATTCCAAGAACAGGATCCGCTCATGCACCGCCCAGGCCCAGTCCAGCCGTTTTTTGGAAAAATTGCCCCGGGTGATGCTGTCGTTGCCGGTAAAATAGCCGTACATGCACGCATCAATGACCGCCGCCCTTTTCACCCGGTCAAAAATCCGGTAAGTGGTGGCCTCGTCCTCATGGATGCGCCCCTCCGGATAGCGGATGCCGTCAAACAGCGACCGGTGATACAGCTTGTTCCAGGCCACCACAAAATAGGCACCATCGTGAATGTACAGATTGCTCATCATCTGGGCACCGGTAAACACGTCGATCCGGCCGGTGTCGTTTAGCGGATCGGGCACGGCCTCCCCGGTGACGTACTTCCACTTGCACTGGGCCATATCGCTGCCGGTGGTGGCCACCGCCTCGTAAAGCCGCAGGATAAAGTCCTCCGTCACATAGTCGTCGGAATCCACAAAGGCCAGATACTCGCCCTTTGCCATATCAATGCCCGCATTTCTGGCGCCGGACAGCCCCTTATTTTTCTGATGGATCACCACCACCCGGTCATCCTTCGCCGCATATTCGTCACAGATAGCGCCGCAGCCGTCCGGCGACTCGTCGTCCACCAGAATGACCTCCAGGTTCCGGTACGTCTGGGACAGGATGCCGTCTACACACCGCCGCAGATACTTTTCCACATTGTAGATCGGAATGATCACACTTATCAACACATTTATCATACTTATCCCCTTATTTTCCGCACCAGCTGCACGACTATTTTGCGCAGATAGATGAGCACGTACACTCCTTCCGTTTTTCCCTGTCGGAAGAAATGGTTGATGATGCGGTAATCCAGCGCCGGAAGCCACAGATCAGGCCCATTGGCCGCCTGCATGTAAGCGTTCCGGCTGTAGGAGGTGATGAGCTGCTTTTTTTCTTTCTTTGTCAGCGTTTCGTCAAAGGCCAGCCCCTCCACCTCGTCCAGAAATTCCTTCACAAATTTTCCATCAATCCGGGCGCAGTCCGCCTCCGGCCCCGCCAGCTCCCGGTAAAATGCCTTCGTCCGGTCACAGATCCGGGAGGCGATCTCCAGCTTGTCCGCCCGCCGTCTGGTGGACAGGGTATTTTTCTTGTCCTCCTGGATGTAGTGGCAGAACATTTCCTGGGTGACCGTGATGCGGGGCGCCTGCTGCAGATAAGCCAGATTGAACAGCAGATCCTCCCCCAGATTCAGGTCATGGGGAAAGCCCTCCCGGATCAGCGATTTTTTGAACAGCTTATTCCAGGGCATATTTAAAAAACCGTCCTCGTACAGATCGAGAAATGCTGCCGGAAACGTCTGGCGCGTGTATGTTTTTTCCTCCCGGGGGCATTTTTTCACATCTCTGCCCAGATAAATATGATGAAAACCGGCGATGACCAGATCGGAACATTCCGCGTCCATGATCTCCAGCATCCGGCCGCAGGTGTTGGCCTCGATGAAATCATCGCTGTCCACGAAGCAGATGTACTCCCCGCCGGCCGCCTGCACGCCCCGGTTCCGGGCCTGGGACACGCCCTCGTTGTGGCGGTAGAGCACCCGCACCCGGGCATCCTTGGCCGCATATTCCTCACAGATCTCCGCAGAATGGTCGGGCGAGCCGTCCACCACCAACAGCACCTCGATATCGCTGTACGTCTGGCGCAGCAGACTGTCCACGCACCGATGGAGGGTGCGCTCACTTTTGTAAACCGGTACGACAATACTGATCATTTCACTACCCTTTCCCGTTTCTGATAAAATACCGTGCCCGGCGGCACCTCCCCGGACACCACACTGCCCGCCGCGATGACGCAGTGGTCGCCGATGGTGGTCCCTTTGAGGATCACGCAGTTGGCCCCCACCCACACGTCATTGCCGATATGCACCGGCGCTGTCCGGTAATGGCCCCAGCCCGCCCGGTAATCGTGGTCATGATCCACAATGACCAGGTTGTTGGCGAACTGGCAGCGATCCCCGATGGTGATGTCTTCCATGGCCGTCAGACTGCAGTTCGTATTGAAAAAACACTTGTCTCCGATGACAATTTTCCCCTGCTCCGCCCGGATGGTCAGCCCACCCCGGGACACCGTCTCCCGGCCCAGGGACACGCGGGCCTCTTTTCCCAGCCGCAACACACAGCCCCGGCCAAAGGACTGCACCAGCGCCAGAGAAAGCCGTCCGCCATATTTGATTTTCCAGAACAATTCTTTTGGCAGCGTGAATGCCGCTCTCGCCGCAAGCTCCATATCCATGGCTTATCCCTCCTGCTGCCGGTGCAGCTTCTTTTTCACAAAGCCTGCCACCATGGCACGCTCTTCTTTCTTTAACACAATGAGATAGTTGACGATCAGCGCCACCACCCCGGCCACGCAGCCAAAGCCGATCAGCGTGATCCAGGAATGGATGGGGAACACGGTGCGGAACAAAAGGCCCACCAGCCCCACGCACACCAGAGATTTCACGCCGGTGAGGATGTCCCCGTAGAAGGTCGTCCACTTTACCTGCAGACATTTGCTGGCGTACAGCGGCGTGAACAAGAGGTTTCGCAGCCATCCGTAAAAGGCACTGGACAGCACGATGGCGTACAGCCCCAGGTTCGTCGTTTTCAGCAGCAAAAACACCGTGCCCGTGGACAGAAATCCCGACAGCAGCACCACCAGGGAGTTCACCTTTACCTTTTTCGTGATGATGAAAATGTGGTAAAGCACCTGGATACTCATGCTGACATACAGCGTGCCCATGGACAGCACGCAGAGCAGATGCAGCTGGTGCGCGTCGTAGGCCGGCAGCCACAGGGAGAAGAAAATATCGCCGAAGGCCGTCACAAAGGCAATGGGAATGCTGAGCATGAAAATCATGATCCGGTTGGCGCTCTTAATCATCTGCACCATCTCATCATATTTTTCCTCCGCATACAAAATCGTGATCTGCGGATTGAAAATGCCCACCACACTGGACATCAGGTTCACGATGCACAGGGGTACTTTTTTGGCAAAATCCAGAATGCCCATGGCGCCGGGATCGATGAGAATGTTGGCGATAAGCAGATCCAGCCCCTCCAGCAGCGTCTGCCCCAGCCGGGTGACGGAGTTCCAGGCACCCAAAGACACCAGCTCTTTGATTTTTCCCATGTCAAAGTATTTCCGGCTGATGTGCACCTCGGGCATGAGCCGTTTTGTGTAGCGATAGTTGCCCAGTCCCAGCACCAGCGTGTACACCACGGAGCCGATGCCCACGTACCACATGTAAGGCCGGAAAAAGGTGTAGCAGCCCACCAGCAGCACCATGCGCACGATCTCGGACTCAATGGTTTTGATGGCCAGCAGATCCAGCCGGTCCTTGGCATAGACCGACACGCTGAACACAGACAGGATAATATTCAGGACAAAATTCAGCATGACGAAAAACAGCATGATCTGCAGATCTGTCACCATGGCCGCGGGCACGTTCATGATCTGATCCACAAACAGGATGAGAAACGTGGCCGGAACCGCAAACACCGCCGCCATGAACACGTTGCCGAAGAACACCGAGGAGAAATACCGGTTGGCTTCCTCTTCCTTGCCCTGATGGATGCTCACGGTGATGAACCGGCTGGCCATGGTATTCAGCGCCGAGACGAGGATCTGGGCGTAGGACACAAACTGGTTGCCCTGGGTCACAAAACCCGAGGCACTGATGTCAATCGCCTTTGCCAGGTAAGGGCTTAAGATGAAGCTGACGCCCATGCTCACCGCAAAAGACACGATCTGGGCGGTCATACTGATAAATAACTGTTTTTTATTCATGAATCTTTCATTCCTTTATTTATTAGAACAGCGTAGCTTTCAAAATATACTGGTAGATGCCATATCCGTTGAGCAGCGCGGCCCCCAGGAACAGCACCCGGTAATACCACACCCGGCTGCTCTTCCACACCAGCTTCCGGTTGCCAAACAGATACAGGAACGGCAGCATGAGCGGGATGTAATACCGGGCCTGCACACCGTCGATGGCGGCAGCGCCCACCACGCTGAAAGTACCGTACAGGGACGTCCAGATGACGCACACCACGCCGAAGATCATCACGGCCAGCAACAGCTTGTACCACTTGCCCACCACCGGGCAGTCCTCACCTTTTTCCCGGACAAAACCCGCCAGAAGAAGCAGAGCTGCCGTCACAAAGGACGCCGCTGCCGGGAAAATGCCGCAGTAAGCCAGATCCAGCCAGGGGAACCGGCAAAGGGTGTAGGCAACCGCCGTCCGGGCAATGCTTTTCAGCAGCAGTACCGTATAAGTCAACGGATTGGCCAAAATGTACTGGATCTGTCCCATCATGGACACGCCCTGCACCCGCCGGTCGCCCGCCGTGGAGAAATCATAATCAATGCCGGTGCCGATGGCCAGCGTCTTGGCAGCCCCCGGTGCACTGAAAATGGAAGTCAGGATGAGCAGCACGCAGGCCACCGTCATGCCCTTGAACACCCATTCGCTCACCCGGCTGTTGAATTTCCGCCTGGGCAGAAATACCAGCAGAAGCATCATGAAAATATAAATCTGCTTGGACCAGCTGCCGGCCACGAAACAGCCCATCATCACCAGTGCCCGGTACCAGGTCAGCTTTTCCTCACTCTGGATCTCGTTCACCCACAGCACAAAGCCCAGAAATAAGAAGGCTGTGATAAAGGCGTCGTAGGTGTATTCCGATGCCAGAAACAGCGGCGTGGGCATCATACCAAGCAAAGCGATAAACTTCTTTCCCGACCGGCTGATACGGATGGCCAGCATGAGCACCAGAATATAAAATACCAGATTGCCGAATTTGCCCGCCATATACTGCCAGTCAAAGGGCAGATGAAGAGCCCTGGCCACTTTCAGGCCGATGGCCTGGGGCAGGTAGGCCCGGGTGCTGTACCCGATAAACTTGGACTGATAGGAAATGTCCGCCTTGTCCAGATCGTCGTTGTCCCGCAGATATTTGGTCACGGCCCGGCGCTCTGTCAGGCTGGCAAACTCCGGATTGTATTTTCCGCGCATGCCCATGGCCGCCTCCGGCGTCTCGATGGTGGAGCCAAAGGATGCCTCGTAAGCTTTCAGAAAATGGATATGCTCGTCCCAGCCGGACTGGTTGCTGCCCACCAGGATCACCATGCAGCCGCCAAACCAGAGGCAGACAATGGCAAAGGCCACCTCCAGCCGTTTGATAAACAATTTCTTCTGGCAGAGCAGGAACAGCAGCATCCATGCAGTGCCGATGAGGAAGATCACCCGATACCAGTTGAACTGGAAATCATTGCGGAAGGACGCGGTCACCCCCGTACCCTCAAAAGCAAAATCGCCGTAGGTGATCAGCTCCACGGAGTCCGCCAGCAGGGATACGTTCATGTAGCCCGTATCGATCCGGGAATTTACCGTATCGTACAACAGATAATCATTGAGCAACTTGCCGTCTTTATAGAACCGGGCTTCCACGCCATAGCTGGCATATTTGCTCTCGTCCACCGGATAGGAAAACTGCATCTGGCGGACAAACTTTGCCTCCCCCAGATCAATGTGCACCACCGCCTGGCTCACCGTCTTGTATGTCTTGCCATCGATGACCGTCAGCGTCTCATCCAGGGTGCTCTCGTATTCCGCCCCCAGCAGCTCATAATACAGCCGGTTCATCTCGTCCTGATAGCGCAGATCTTCCGCCGTCTGCTCGTCCAGCTCAGAGGTAAACTCTTCCATCTGCATGTCCACCCGGTCGTCCGTGCCGTCCAGCCGGTATGTCTCCTGGTAAGTGCCATATTTCAGACCGTTCTGGTTGAAATAAAAGATCTCCAGAAGCACCACCACGACTGCCGCCGCCAGGCCTGCAAGGAAGGGCCAGCGTCTGCATAGCATATCGCGTCGATGCCGGTTCGATACCGCAGTTCCAGTCGTCACATCTGTTTTCTCGATTTCATCCGAAAGCAGCGCTGTCCCTGCTCTTTCGATACTACCATCCATTTCGCGGTCTGATTCTGTCTCTGTTTTCTCATTCTCGGCTAAATTCCCGCTCACAACTTCAGAATCTGTCCGTGTGCACATCACTCTGCTGGCCTGCACAGGGGATGCCGCCTCTTTCTTGCTTTTCGGCACCCACAGCAGGAAGGTTCCCACCACATTGTCTTTTTTCCGTCCGGTCAGGAAAAACACGCCCACAAAGAGCAGCAGCGCCGTGCACAGATCGAACAGCAGCGGATAATAGTCCAGCTTATAAATATAGTAGGATTTCAGATTGCCGGAAAGAAGCTCCCCGTTGACATAGGTGGCAGCATCGTCCATGGTCTGACTGTTGATGAACAACCCCGGATACTCGCCCTGCCCGCCTGCCACCGTGAACTCGATGGTTAATGTCCCGATACACTGCTTATAATTGTCAAAGGGAATGTAGACGTACTGCCCTTCATCCAGTTCCGCCAGCGTCACCCCGCTCCGGGACAGTAGTGTAGTACCCGCCTCGTCATAGACGCTGCAGATCAGCTGCATATCCGTAAAAGTATACCCGTTCTTCGTCACACCCACCTGGATGCCCGCCATGGGATATCCTTTCGTGTCGCAGACATAACGGATGCTCTCGTCGTTTTTCAACGGTACGGTGCTTTCGCCCTCGGTTCCCATATTGATGGCCACCGTCTCCAGCTTCTGTTTCGGTTTCATATAACTGACTGCCAGCCCCGCAACGCACAAAAGGATGGCAAGACCGGTCAGAAGCCTGCCGTATGCCTGCAGCCAGCGTGTGATCTTCTCTTTCAAATGATTTCCTCCATGTAAATTTCCTGTGAAACTTCCTAATTATACAAAAAGGCTGATGCATCCGCACCAGCCTGTTAAGGTATCTTATTCGCCTAATCCATTCTCGATCGCAGCCACCAGCGAATGCAGTGCTTCTTCTTCGTCTGCGCCGTCGCAGTGGAGTTCAATCTCATCCCCACACTTCACGCAGGCACCCAGGACACTTAAAACACTCTTCGCATTGGCAGTCGTCTCGCGGAATGAAAATGTAATCAAGGACTTAAACTGCATTGCTTCCCTGCACAGATTTCCAGCCGGACGCAGATGCAGCCCGGTAGGGTTCTTAATTACCACTTTCTGACTTACCATGCTGATCCCTCCCATTAATTTCTTCAGTCTTCTATGTCAGATTATACCAGATTATTATAAACTGCACAAGAGATTCCCGGAAATTAATTATTCTTTTGGTTAGTTCGCCGTATCTTTCTCAATTTTTACAACCGCAATGGGCATATCCGGCACCTCATAGCCATCCGGCAGGTTAATGGTCACCGGCACCTCATAGGTGTCCGCCTTCTTATACTCGGACAGATCGATCTGGGCCGTCCACTGGGACGTATCCAGCGTTTCCATGCTGGCCCGGCGGCCCCGCACGGTAAAGGACAGATCGGTGGTCGTCAGGAAAGAAGCCGTGTAGCCTTCCGGTACATTCACCAGGGAGATCCGGCTCTTCTCCAGCGTCACTGTCCGCTCCTCCAGCTTCTCCACCGTCGCCGTCACAGCCACGGTTGCCGATTCCTCTTCCTCCAGCTGGGTATTGGCCGGCAGGTAAGCGCTGATGTCCACCACTTTTTCCACATCGGCGGTGGCCTGACTGATGTCCACATCAGAAGCCGGGATCTCGATGGCTGTCACATTTTTCAGCACATCCTCCTTGCCCGCCAGCGTGATCGTGGACGGCTCACAGCTGACCTTCGTGTAGGCATATCCGTCCGCCGCCCGGCCGGATACCGAAGCCTTCACCGGCACTTCCTTTGTTTTCAGCAGCTTGATGGAAATATCAATGCTGTTCGTGTCGATGTTGTAGGTCAGAGAGCTGTTCTTGATGGAATCGCCGTCACCGTTGTACAGTGACAGGGAAGTAATCCTCTCGGTGTCCTTGGTGATGCCGGACACATCCACCTCTGCATATACCCTGCTGATCTTGCGGATCGCGCTGGCTGCGCCGGTGATGCGCACGCTCTCCGGCGACGCAATGGTATTGTTTTTGTCAATGATATAGCCTGCCCCCGGTGTTCCGTTGGTCCGCACCACAATGGGCAGCGTCTTCGTATCCGAATCCTCGATGCTGATCTTCAGGTTCGGCGTCTTTGTCGTAATGCTCTGGATGTTTACATTCTTTGTGCAGCTGATATTGATAGGTACATACTTCATCAGCTGGATATCCTGCATGTTGGCAACCGCTTTGAAATCCGTATCCGAAAGCGCAGCCGACCGGCGTGCTTTTACTTGGATCGTGATCACATCGCTGTCATCCAGCACTTCATAAACCTTTCCCTCACTGGTGATGGCGGAGCTGTTTACCACATCTACATGGATGCCCGAAAAGGTAAACGTCCGGACCGGGTCATTGATGCCCACAACCACCAGCCACAAAAGAATGGCGCTGACGAGAGAAAGCAGCTTTAACTTCCAGTTATGCATGATCCTCTTTCTCATCTTTCACCTTCCCCTTCCAGAAACGGAACCGCGGTTTGGGTTCCATCGTCTTATTCTGGAACAGCTTTAAGCGCTCCTTCAGCCGTGCCGCATCCATACCGCGCTCCAGCTCACCGCCGTAAGCCACGGATACCTTGCCGGTCTCCTCGGATACAATGATCGTCAGAGAATCCGTCACCTCACTGATGCCTACACCGGCCCGGTGTCTCGTTCCCAGTTCCTTGCTCAGCTCCATGTTATCTGACAGCGGCAGATAGCAGGTAGCGGAAGTCACCCTGTCTCCCCGGATGATCACGGCCCCGTCATGAAGCGGTGTATTGTGTTCAAAAATATTGATCAGCAGCTGGCTGGAGACGATGGAATCCAGTGCAATGCCGGTTCTCTCATACTCTGTCAGCGGATAGTTCTGCTGCAGAACAATGAGGGCGCCGGTCCGCACCTTCCCCATCTCAAAGGAAGCCTTGACGATCTCATTGAGTGTCCGGTCGCTGAACAGACCAGCCTCCTCCCGCACGGGATCCAGCAAAGGAATGCCCTGCAGAAACTTTTTCTTGCCCAGCTCTTCCAGGCCTTTGCGCAGCTCCGGCTGGAACACCACGAGCAGTGCCGTAATTCCCAGGCCCAGGATCTTCTCTGCCAGCCAGTAGATCGTATCCATATGAAGCAGTTTGGCTGCAAGTGTAAAAAGCAGAAGCACGGCAAAGCCCTTCAGCAGGATCCACGCTCTCGTCCGTTTGACCCACTTCAGCAGCTGATAGATGCCCACCGTCAGGATCAGGATCTCCACAAAATCCATGGGAGTAGGCCTAAGCCCTGCAAATCCGTCCCGAAACCACCCGAGAATCATCTCTGACATTTACACTCACCTCCGTTCCTGTTTTCCATTCATATCTTTTTCCTGTATGTTCTCTCTTTTTATCTGTACTCCGCACTGCCCTGCGCCTGTCTCGGACGCCTCCGCGCCTGGGAATGCTCCTGCTGCCGTCGGGCACGCTGTCCATCCCGGTGCTTTCCTGAAGGGGAATGGATCTCCTTCACCTGCTTATCCTTGGCCGATATGGTGATCTTCGGCACCGCTTTCACGTAATAATAATACTCGTCGTCCTCAAACTGCACCTTCCGGGTACCTGTATAATCCACGCTGAATACGAAAAACTGCACCACCAGCGCTGCCGCCACGGAAAGCAGCGTGCCCGCCAGCAGTCCCAGGATCGAATTGGAAATATCCATGGCAAAATCCCCGATGAGGAAAATCAGGATATTGGCAAGAGCACCTGCACCAATGGCAATATACCAGGCGTAATCCATGGAAGTCCGGCGGAGAATGTACACCAGTGCCAGCACAATGGCAAAAGCAACAATGGTCAGCATCATCTCTTTATTGCCGATCATGTACTCCATCATAAATTTGATCCGGTCCGCCATGGCATCGGTGCTGCTGTTCTGGAAGGTCGCCGCATTCGCAGACGCAAAATGCATGATATAGTAAGCCACCACACCGCAGGACACCGGTACGATCCCCAGAGGAGTTCCCACCAGGCCTACCACAATGGGCATCACATAAGGCATTTTCAGTGCAAACAAAAGCGGCGTCAGCACCAGCAGATAGCCGTCCTTCGGTGCCAGGATAAAATACAGGCAAAGCATCATCAGCAGGATAACCGCTGCCACGGCCGCCAGCTCCAGCGAAAGCGCAAACAGCTGCACCAGAACAATGAGCACGGCAAAGAGCACCATGCAGTTCACCGGCAAAAAGCTGCACAGCAGACTCAACAGCACCGGTATGGCAAAGTTATCCAGCCTGCTCATGAAGCCCAGTTTCGCATTGATCATGAAAAACACAAACAGGCCCATGACAAACTTCAGCAGTGTGCGGATATACATGTCATACTTGCCGTAGTAATATTTGATCTGTTCTCTTATCTCATACAAAATCGTCATCGTATCCGCGGCCTCCTGTCGCATCACGGCCCTCCAGCCGCTGATCTTCCTGCTCGTACAGCCCGCTGATCTGGCGAAGCTGTGCATAGTATTCTTTCATCTCTTCCCGCACCCGGGTATATTTCCGATAATAGGCAAGAAATACAATCAGTTCATACACGATGATGAACAGAACGTACCATTTCACCACACTCATACCGAGACCTGCAAAATCCAGCGTATACATCTCGGCCAGCAGCTGCTCCATCCGGCAGGCCAGCCAGAGCACAGCTCCCAGAAGGAAGGCGATGGTACCGCCGATCCAGGCCTTCACCATATGAAACGTCACATAGTCGCCCCGGAAATACTCATTTACTTTAAAAGCCTCCCGGCCTTCCCGCGCTTCGAACTCCGCCGCCTTTGTCATGAGACGGATTCTCTCTTCGTTTAACATATGCCACCTCAATTCCGGTCTATGCATTTTCACACATATCAGAATTATAACACAGGAAAAAGCATCTGGCTAGTACCCCTTCCCGATACATACCGACAGACAGTAGATCTGCTTCGCCCCCGCTGCCAGCAGAGTGCGCGCCGCCTCGTTCATGGTGCTCCCCGTTGTATAAATATCGTCCACCAATAGAATACGCGCGGGCATTGCTTCATACTCACATTTCTGTGTCTGATCATACCATTGCCTGTATGGTCGCCTGTCCGTGAATGTATCCCATACTCGCACATCAGCCACATGTTCGTCAGCCTGCTCTGCCACAATAAACGCGTCCTTCACATTCTCCCGCCGGTCTTCATCATTCAGCGCCCGCTGGTATCCGGTCTTCCGACTGCGGATCAGCAGATCCTCCCGCACCGGGATGCCGCTTCTTTTGGACAGCTCCCGGCACAGAAGCGCCGCCTGGTTATACCCCCGCTGCCGCATTCTGCTGCGGTGGATGGGAATGGGCACCAGCGCCTGTACCCGCCACCGGGCCTGCACTTCCTGATATACCTCCCATAATGCTTTCCCATAAGCCCGGGCATATTCCTGCCGTCCCCGGTTTTTGAACCGGTGCATGGCATCCTCCATCTCCCGGTACCAGAAGGCTGCCCGCCCCTGGGTGAATACGGGTGGATGCCTCCGGCAGTCCTGACAGTATTCCTGCCGAAAATCCTCCAGCGGTTTCCCGCATTTCAGGCAATAGGGGGCACGCACCGGCCTTGGCCTGTCCAGGCTCCGACAGATGGCACACACCGTCCCGCCCTGCCCCGGCGGCAGGATCCGGTCACACCCCGGACACCGGGGCGGGTAAAAAATATCCAGCAAATCGTTTTTCGTCATGGCAATCCTTTCCCATGACTCTCTTCTGACAGATTTTCTCTCTTATGCTTAGTATTGCCCCTCCCGGAACTCTTCAATCCGATCCAGCAGGCCGCTGTAGCGTTTCTGCTCGTTTTCGTTCTCGATCATCTGGGCAAAGGTCTCCGGGCTGCCCACCACGGTGACGCATTTTCGTGCCCGGGTCACCGCCGTGTAGAGCAGGTTCCGGTTAAACAGCTGTCTGGGGCCCGTCAGCAACGGCAACAGCACCGCCGGATACTCACTGCCCTGGGCCTTATGTATGGTGATGGCGTAGGCCAGCTCCAGCTCATCCAGCTGCTTGAAGCTGTAGGTCACGCACCGGCCCTCGTCGAACTCCACCGTCATCTGCTCGGAAAAGGGCAGAATTTCCTTGACGATACCCATGTCGCCGTTGAACACGCCGGTGCCGCTGTCGCTCAAAATGCCGTAGCGGCTGCGCACCTCCCACTCGATCTGGTAATTGTTCCGGATCTGCATGACCTTGTCCCCTTCCCGGAACAGGCCGCCTGCGTGCTCCTTCTCCTTTTTCTCCGGGGACGGCGGGTTCAGATACTGCTGCAGCACACTGTTGAGCCGTTCCACCCCCAGCACGCCTTTTCGCATGGGCGTCAGCACCTGAATGTCAAAGGGCTTGGCGTCCACGAATTTGGGCAGCTTTTCCTGAATGAGCGCCAGCAGCACCCGAATGATGATGTTGGCGTCATACCGTTTCAGGAAAAAGAAATCCATGCTCTTATTGTCCAGCGGCACCTGCTCCCCCCGGTGAATGCGGTGGGCATTGACGATGATGTCGCTCTTGGATGCCTGCCGGAAAATCTTCGTCAGCCGCAGCACCGGAAAAGCCTCGGAACGGATGATGTCTTTCAGCACACAGCCCGGCCCCACAGAGGGCAGCTGGTTCACGTCACCCACCATGATGAGCCGGGTACCCGGGATCAGCGCCTTTAACAGAGCATGCATGATATGAATGTCCACCATGGACATCTCGTCGATGATGACCGCGTCCGTCTCCAGCGGATTCTGCTCGTTCCGCTCAAAGGAGGCCGCCTGGGTGCCGCCCTCGCTGTCCGGCCCGCCCGACAGCTCCAGCAGCCGGTGGATGGTCTGGGCTTCACAGCCGGTGGCCTCCGTCATCCGCTTGGCTGCCCGGCCCGTGGGTGCCGCCAGCCGGATGTCCAGCCCTTCCGACTCCAGATAGCGGATGATGGCATTGATGGTCGTCGTTTTGCCCGTACCGGGGCCGCCGGTGATGACCAGCAATCCCTGGCGGGCCGCTTCCCGCACGGCTTCCTGCTGCATCTCATCCAGCTTCATGCCGGTATTTTCTTCAATGGAAGCGATCCGGTGATCCAGCGCTGCCTCCGATACATCGTAGCGCACCCGCAGATCAAACAGCATCCGGGCCGTGTCCATCTCCAGATAATAATAATTGGAGGCGTAAATCTTCACCACGCCGTCTTTTTCCTTGCGGATGATCTTCCGATCCATGAGCAGATCCATGAGATACTGATCAAAATCCTCCACGTCCATGCCCAGGATCTCCTGGACATTGCGCTTTAAAATATCCACGGGCAAACACGTATGTCCCTGTCCGGACGCCAGCAGCAGCATATAAGTGATGGCGCTGCGGATGCGGAAATCCGAGTCTGCAGCGATGCCGGCCCGGCGGGCGATCTCATCTGCCGCCCGGAAACCGATGCCGTTCACCTCATCCGCCAGACGGTACGGATTCTCCTGCAGTACCCGGTAAATCTCGTCCCCGTATTTTCCATACAGCTTCACCGCCATATTGTTGGAAACGCCATACTGCTGCAGGAACATCATGGCCTTGCGCATGTCCTTCTTCTCTTCCAGCTGGGCCGCGATCTCCCGGGCCTTTTTCTCACTGATGCCCTTGATCTCCGCCAGCCGCTCCGGCTCTTCCTCAATGATGCGGAACGTCTCGCCCTTGAAGTGTCGGACGATCCGGGCCGCCAGCGCCGAGCCGATGCCCTTAATGGCACCGCTGCCCAGATACCGCTCCATGGCCACCTCGTCCTCCGGTGTCTTCAGCTCGTAGAATTCGATGAGCAGCTGCTCCCCGTACATGGGATGCTCCTTTAACGTCCCCGACGCTTCCAGCAGTTCCCCCTCCCCGATATAGGAAAAGGTGCCCACGCACGTCAGCTCCTGCCCCTCTGTCACCAGATTCAGCACCGTATAGCCATTTTCCTCATTGCGGAAAATAATATGTTCCACATAACCCTTGACGGTATCCAGCCCGTCCACCTCCTCTGTACATAAGGCCGACCCCACAGCCTCCTATAAAACGCAAGAGGACGCCTCCGCGCCCTCTCACTTGACTTTATCTGCCCTGCATCCGGCACCGAACGGTTACTCTGTCCGGTCCCCGCTTAAGAATTCCACATATTTACCCGTTCCGATGGCCACTGCCGTCATCGGATCCTCTGCCGTCATCGTATTGATGCCGGTCTTGTCCTCAATGAGCTCCTCCAGACCACGAAGCAGAGAGCCGCCGCCTGTGAGCACGATGCCCCGGTCTGCAATGTCCGCAGCCAGTTCCGGCGGCGTCTTCTCCAGCACGCCGTGCACAGCCTCCACGATCTGCAGCGTCGTCTCCTTCAACGCCTCCTCTGTCTCCTCGGAGGTTACAGTGACGGTCTTCGGCAGACCTGTCACCAGGTTACGGCCTCTCACATCCAGGGTATCCACCTCCGGACGGGGGAAACAGGAACCGATCTTGATCTTGATATCCTCCGCCGTCCGCTCACCGATGAGCAGATTGTGCTTCTTTCTCATGAAACGGACGATGGCCTCATCGAAGTCATCTCCGGCGATCTTGATGGAAGTGCTGACCACCGTGCCACCCAGGGAAATGACAGCGATATCTGTCGTTCCGCCGCCGATATCCACCACCATATTGCCGCAGGGTCTGGAAATATCGATACCTGCACCGATGGCAGCCGCAATGGGCTCCTCAATGATCATGACCTCTCTGGCGCCTGCCTGATAGGTGGCATCCTCCACGGCCTTCTTCTCTACCTCGGTCACGCCGCTGGGGACGCACACACTGATCCGGGGCTTCCGGAACGTCTTCTTGCCGATGGCCTTCTGGATAAAGTGCTTCAGCATCTTCTCGGTTACGGTATAATCGGAAATAACACCCTGCCGTAGGGGACGCACAGCCACAATGTTGCCCGGCGTTCTTCCCAGCATGAGCCGGGCCTCCTCGCCGATAGCCTTGATCTTATTCGAATCCCGGTCAAAGGCCACGACCGAGGGCTCCTTCAACACAACCCCCTTGCCTCTGACATAAACCAAAATGCTGGCAGTTCCCAAATCTATTCCAATATCTGTCGAAATCATCATCTTTGCATTCCTCTTCCTCTCTTACTGGGCGTCCTGATATCCGCCCGGTGCGGACATATACGCAAAAATATTATATACAAAATACTGGTAAAAAAAAAGTCCTTTTTCCCTGATTTCGGTAAATTTCATTTATTCTTAAGGTTTTGGTTTTGCCGCAGGCAGTCTTTACATCAGGTTTTCCGGGTTCAGGCACTCCAGCTCCGGCAGAACGAACCGTCCGTCCTTGCGGATGAGCACATCATCAAAATAAATCTCGCCGCCGCCGTACTCCGGACGCTGGATCCACACCAGATCCCAGTGCACGGAAGAGTGGTTGCCGTTGGGCGCCTCATCATAGCAGTTGCCCGGGGTAAAGTGGATGGAGCCCTGGATCTTCTCATCAAACAGAATATCCTTCATGGGGTGCAGCACATAGGGGTTCACGCCGATGGCAAACTCGCCCACATAGCGGGCGCCTGCGTCCACATCCAGCACCTGGTTGATCCGGTCGGTGTCGTTGGCGGTCGCCTTCACGATCTTGCCGTTTTCAAAGGTCAGGCACACGTTTTCAAAGGTAAAGCCCTGATACAAGGACGGTGCATTATAGGAAATCGTGCCGTTGACGGAATCCTTCACCGGCGCCGTGTACACCTCGCCGTCCGGGATATTCAGGTTGCCTGCGCAGGGGATGGCCGGGATACCCTTGATGGAGAAGGTCAGGTCTGTGCCCGGGCCCACCAGACGAACCTTGTCGGTGCGCTCCATGAGAGCTGCCAGCGGTTTCATGGCCTCTGCCATCTTGCTGTAATCCAGGGTGCACACATTGAAATAGAAGTCCTCAAATGCCTCGGTGCTGGTGTTGCACAGCTGTGCCATAGCCGTGTTGGGATAGCGCAGCACCACCCAGCGGGTCTTGGGCACCCGAATATCGTGGTGCACCGGGGTGGAATATAATTTCTCATACAGATTCATTTTTTCTGCCGGCACATCGGAAAGCTCGGATACGTTGTCTGTTCCGCGGACAGCAATATAGCAGTCCATCTGAGACATTTCCTCGCAGTCCAGCTTTGCCATGAGCCGCAGCTGCTCCTCGGTACAGTGCATGATCACTTCCCGCTGTACCCGGGGCTCGGTGTTGTGCACAAAAGGAATGCCCTTTGCCAGATATACTTCTTTGATGATGGCACGGGCCAGGGGCTCGGTGTCGTTGCCAATGTAGTGCACATACACCTTATCCCCTTCCTTTACGCCACAGGAGTAGTTCACCAGGTTGTGTGCCAGTGTTTTGATTCTCTCGTCCATGTTTTTTCCCTCTCTTTTTGTCTTTTTATTCTGTCCGCTCAGCTTTTCAGCTTCTTTACGGCACGTAGCTGATAAATACGTTGCCTGCCGCCGCAAACATGGTCTCGCTGTCCGCAGGGCCGGTCTTTCCGATGCTGCCGCTGACCGCATCGTACAAGATCAGGTTGCCGAATTCATCGTAACCCACAATGAGTGCCGCCGTATCCGCGCTCTTCATGGCAAATACCGGCACGCCCCGGCTGACGAAATAAAGCGCCGCGTCCAGGGAACAGCCGCTCAGATCCACCACCTGTCCCGGCAGATACTCCCGCAGCATATCCAGGGCGGTCTTGCCCTCCGTTGTCATCTGCTCCTGTACATTTTCATAAATGCCCGCATAATTAAGCATCTGCTCCACGCACACGGAAACGCTGGATTCCCCGGCAGCCGCCGCCCGGGCGGTAATGCCGCTGATCTGGATCTTGGTTACGCGGCCGCCTTTTTCCCAGATATAGCTCTGGCCGCCGTTGACCACCACGCCCTGCAGCGCGTCTGCCCGGGCAATGGCATCTCCGGCCCTCTGGGTAATCATGTCCAGACGGCCCCTTCCATATACATAGAAATTATGATCGGTCTGCCCGTCCCGGTTGATGGAAAGTGCCCGGGATACCTCAAAGAGTACCTGCTTCGGCTCCCGGATCTGGGACTGCACTTCCTTCAACTCCGAAGAAAAGACGATCCGATATTGTTTTTTTCGCGTATCGGTCACAAACGTTTCCTGCACCGTCTGACTCTCGGACGCTTTTTCATTGCTGATGATCTGATCGTCCGAAATGGCCACGTACGTGCCGTCGGAAAGGGTGGCCCGCTCCAGGGTGATCATGGCGCCTTCCAGCCGGGCGCCCAGGATGTAAATGCCGCTCTGGCTGTATTCTCTCACATCGTTTCCCTGTTCATCCACGATCTTCACCGCTTTCATCGGGAAGATCAGGTTGCCCGTGGCATCATTGGTCAGACTGTCCGCATCCGCGATCCCGTACACCAGGTCATGCTCCATGAAGCCCACCGGCCGCACATATTCCCCGGCTCCGGCAGACACCACAAAGGAAGTGCCGGTCTCCAGATTCAGCAGATGCAGGTTCATGGAATGGTCATAGTCTTTCTCCTCCAGCCAGGCAAATACCTGTCCGTCCTCCGACAGCACATAGCAGTCCTCAGGCAGATTTTCCACCACCGTCTCCCAGGTGCGGTCGTTCAGGTTGATGTTGTACACCGCGCCGTCCAGCATACAGTACATCTGCTGATTGCGATTGATGTACGCCAGCCGCCCCATCTGCTGTCCCATCAGGACAAAACTCTTATCATAAGGAATAAAAGCCTTTTCCTCCACCGTATTCATGGTGGCATCATAGCGACAGGCCAGAATGCCCACCGCGCCCTCATGGTCGCCCCTGTTCATATAACCGTACACGATGAAATCCATGCTGCCGCTCTCATCCACATCCGCGATCTTGATCTCGTAATCACACCGGCGGCTGCGGACATCCGTAATGTTGTCCGTGTCGCCGTAGATCCGCGTCACCTGGCCGTTGGTGTTGTTGAAGCTCCACAGCGTTCCCTCCTGTACAAAGGCCGCCACCTTGCTGTCTTCGGATGTCTGGAACTCTGCCGCCTCATCCAAAATGCCCAGTGTGATGGAGCTCTTGCCATATTCCGTACCGGACTGCATGAAGATCTGGTTCATCGTCCGCTCATAATCCAGCAGGTACATCCGACCATCGCCGGAACGCACCCGGAAATATTCCGTCACATTATAGTAATCCGGGCTGTCCTCTCCCTCCTGGGTCGTCATCAGATAGGTGAGACGGAAGGAAGCCGAATTGCTGCGCACCTCCATGACAGACAGCTGCGGGCTGGTCACCCGCTGGGCATTCAGTCCATTATACACCACCATCCGATAACTGGAATGGATGTCCACATGGGCAAAGCTGCTGTTGTCCCCGGAAGCATTGGGTTCCAGATAGGAGGACAGCTCCGCCGCCCGGTCCGGATCGAAGGTCTTTTCCGAAAAATCCAGACAAAATGCCAGCTCATTGGAAATATCACGACTCTGCCGGTCCACGATCCTCGTATAATAGGAAATGTCCTGATCATTGTCCGCATGGAGCACGATCTGCAAAATATATTCCTCGTTTTGATCCAGCAGCTTCTTCAGCGGAAGCTCTGCCTCCAGATAACCGTCCTTCTCCGTCAGGTAAGTGACCTCTGTGTTTTCCACCAGGCGGGTGGCATCGGCGCTTCGCACCTCATAGCTGATCTTGTTGATCGTTCTGCCGTAGGTGTCCACATCCACCGTCAGCCGGTAATCGGACGGCAACAGGGTCAGCGTATCCCGCATATAATTGGCCTGCATCTGTCCGGTATAGCCGTACATCTCATTGATGAGCTGATCGCCGTCCCGCACGTACACCACCGGAAGCGTAGGCTCTGCCATCGCACTGGTACGGTCTGTATTTTCAATATTCATAAAATGGCTGAACAGGAAGATTCCCAGGAAAAACACAGCCACAAGAACACCGATGCGTATCAGAATCTTTCTCATCAGGCCTTCTTCTCCTCTCCCAGCAGCCGGTCAAGGATCAGCGGTGTGTGCAGGAAATCCCGCAGCGCTTCATAGGCCGCCGGATCAGCGGCTGCCTGTCCCCGCACCGCCCGGATCAGAATATTTTTCGGCGTATGCTCCATGTCAATAAATTCCAGCAGCTGTACCTGATAACCTTGCTGCTCCAGCAGGTTGGCCCGCATAGCATCGGTAAAAAGGGCCGCCATCCGTTCCTTGATGATGCCGTATTTCAGTGCCGGAGCCAGCACACCCTCCGCTTTCAGCGTCTGATTGCACTCATGCTGACAGCAGGGCACCGACAAAATGACGGAAGCACTCCAGCTGATGGCCTTGTACAGGGCGTAGTCCGTGGCCGTGTCGCAGGCGTGCAGGCTCACCACCATATCCACGCTGTTCATCCCCTCATAAGAGGCAATGTCGCCCACCAGGAAGGTCAGTCCCTCATAGCCGTATTTTTTCGCCAGCTTGCTGCAGGAGGCAATGACATCCTCCTTCAGATCCAGGCCGATCATGCGCACATCAAAGCCCTTCTGCTCATGCAGGAAATAATACATGGCAAAGGTCAGATAGGACTTGCCGCATCCAAAATCCACCACGGTGATCTGCCGGTCTGTGGGCAGATGCGGCACCACGTCCGCCACAAATTCCAGAAAACGGTTGATCTGCCGGAACTTGTCCTGCTTTCCCTTCACCAGCTTTCCCTCCGAGGTCATGAGCCCCAGATCCACCAGAAACGGCAGCGGCTGATCCGTGGGCAGCAGATACGTCTTCTTCCGGTCATGGGACAGATCCCGGGGTGCCGCTTTCGTCTCCTGCTTCTTCCGCCGGATTGTCACGTTGCCCTTCTTGCCCGCCAGCACCGTGATCAGTTCCCCCGGCATCTGGATCTGCAGCTGGGAAAATTCCCCGTCCAACAGACGGCCCAGCTCTCGGACCATCTCTTTCTTCTTATAATTATTGTGAAAAATCTTCTTCTCCTCCTGGGCGCTGGCCTGGAACACCAGGTCATCCCGGATGATCACCGGCCGGATCTTCACCTTCAGGATCCCGCCTTTTTTTCTCGGCCCGCTGACCGTCGCCTGGATCAGGTCAAAGGTTAAAACCTCGTCCAGTAATTTATATAATTTCTCCATAAAGATCTCCTTTTTCATTCGCTGTCGCGGCACTCGACAAGGTCACACTTATCCGCGCGCTCTAAACTCGCGAGTCCGCGCTTCCGTGCTCTATCGTCTGCTATCGCAGACAACTCGCTCGTTTTAGTGGCGCAAGCTCACGAACTCGCGCTATCGCGCTTGACCGTCTGCTGTCGCAGACCGTTCGTTCGCTGTCGCGGCACTCGACAAGGTCTCGCGCAAGCGCAGACTTTGCCTCGTTGCTCGCGCAAAAAATATAGCCATAACCGGGCAGTTATGACTATATTCTAAAACCTTCTCAAGCAAACTACAACTTAAATTTCAATAAACAAAATGACCGCGGACACGCCTACGTCTGCACCTTCTCCGGTAGATTTCCTGCAAAAGCAGCAATTCTGCCATTTCAGTCAGCGCCTGCGCCCGGGTGTTCGTTCCATCGTTTTCGTCTTTCTGTGCTTCCTCTGCCAGCTGCCTGCCAATCCGCTCGGCCTCCCGGTGGATCCAGATTCTGTCAGGGTACTGGGCATACATCGCACTGCCGTCGTACTCCCAGCGGTCACACGTATCCTCCACCTGCGGCCAGAGCCTTCTGGCTGCGGGCGGGTACAGCTCCGCCATTCTCTGCATATCCCGTTCGTTCTCGCTCTCTGCGGACAGATTTTCCGAAAAAGGAAACGTCATATAAAAGGGCAGTTTTCTGCCGTCGCTTCCGCCTGCGGCACCATGTTCCACCGCAATTCCCCCTTGCCCTGTCAACTTACCTTATTCTATGCACGGTAGGGGAAAAAAGTTCAGCTATACTTGTACTTATTTCTTTTACAGTTCACACGCGCCATTCGCAAAACCACATCTTCGATGCTTCCCGCTGCTTCGCAGCTCATTTTTGCTCATAATCAGGCGCTCCCTTCGAATATTCATGCATCCGGATTTTCATCTGAGCATGAAATCTGCCTGCCCGATATTCGAGTGAACTGTAATATTACTTCGCAGAAAGATACTCCACGATGGCCTCCATGGCCTTCTCCTCATCGGTGCCGTTGGTGCTGACCTCGATGCTGTCGCCCATGTCCAGCCCCAGTGTCATCATGCCCATGATGCTCTTGGCATTGACCTTCTTGTTGTCTCTCATGATGTAGATCTCGCTGTCATACTGACTGGCCACCTGTACCAGCATCGCCACCGGTCTTGCTTCCAGCCCTGATGCGATCTCAATCGTTACTACCTGCTTTTTCATAATTACCCTGTTCCTCCTTATTTTCCCTTATCTCTTCCGCCATCTGTGACAATTTCCGGAGTCTGTGGTTCACCCCTGACTTCCCAACAGGAGGTGTGAGCATGTTCCCCAACACATGCAATGGGGCGTCCGGATTCTGCAGCCGTACCTCCGCGATATCCCGCAGAGCGTCCGGCAGTGTATGAAGCCCAAGCACCTCATCGATCAGACGGATATCGTCAATCTGACGCACCGCCGCCGACACGGTCTTGGTAATGTTCGCTGTCTCGCAATTTACCCTCCGGTTGATGGAATTGCGCATTTCCTTCACAATTCTGACATTCTCCAGCTGCATGAGGGCCACATGGGCCTCCATCACATTCAGAATGTCCACAATCCCGGAGCCTTCTTTCAGATAAACGACATAATGCCGCTTTCTCTCTACCACACGGGCTTCCAGCCCGAAGCATCCGATCATCTCCTGCAGCTGCACCGCCTTGGGCTGTGTGGCGCACACGATCTCGAAATGATAGGACTTGTTGGGATCGCTCATGGATCCCGCTGCCAGATATGCGCCCCGGATGAATGCCCGCTTGCAGCAGCTGCTCTGGATCACCCGGTTGTTGACAAGAGAAAGGTTTTCCCGGATCTCTCCTGTCTCATCTACCAGCTTTGCCGCCTGTAAAACCGTCATGGATTGTACAGGGTCTTTGATTACTATACTATAAATTCTGCTTTTTTTCAAAAGAATATTCTGCCGGATAGACACTTCCGGCAAAATGCCGTCGAATGTCCGCCGGATCAGTTCAAAATACTTCCTCGCCACTGCGATATTTTCCGTGTGCACCAGCACCCGGTAATGATCGTCCTGATCGATCAGGATCCGCCCGCACATGCTGATGATCGCCGTGATCTCCGCGATCCGGCAATGCCTTGCCTGGGGCAGCTGTCTGGAAAGTTCATCCTTTACTTCACTGGAAAAAGACATGCCTTCCTCCCGTCATGCTTACAACGCCTTGCGCACCGCATCCTTCTCAATATCCCGGTGCTCGATCTTCACTCCATAGGCATCCTGCGCCGCCAGTCTCTCGTAGAGGCGGTTCGCCAGCGTCACCGACCGGTGCTTGCCGCCGGTACAGCCAATGCTGATGATGAGCTGATTCTTCCCCTCCTGAATATAATTCGGGATAAGAAAGGCCAGCATATCCTCCAGCTTGTCGAGGAACTTTGTGGCCACGGAAAAGCCCATGACATAGTCCTGTACCTCTTTGTCGTTGCCGCTCTTTGCCTTCAATTCATCTATATAGTAGGGATTCGGTAAAAACCGGACATCAAATACCAGATCCGAATCCGCCGGAATGCCGTATTTAAAACCGAAGGACAGTACCGTGATCACCAGGTTCTTGAACTCCTGGTTGCGGACGAAAATCTTCTCCAGCTCGCCCTTCAGCTCCCGGGTCAGCAGGCGGCTCGTGTCAATGATGTACTCCGCATGCTGTTTTAAGTACACCAGGCGCTCCCGCTCCAGGGCAATGCCCTTATCCACCCGCCCGTCCTTCGCCAGCGGATGTACCCGTCTCGTCTCTTTGTATCGCTTCACCAGCACATCGTCCGCCGCATCCAGGAAAAGAATCTCGTACTGTCTGCCATCCATGGTCAGACGCTCCAGAACCTGTTCGATCTCCCCCAGAGCCTGTCCGCTTCGGATGTCGATGCCCAGCGCCACCTTATTTACTTCTCCGCCGGAGGTAAAGGTCAGCTCTGCGAACTTCTCAATGAGCGATATCGGAAGATTGTCTACACAGAAATATCCCATATCCTCCAACATCTTCAGGGCTGTTGTCTTGCCCGCTCCGGACATGCCGGTCACAATCACAAAACGCATTCTTTTCCTCCTGCCTGTTCCACCTGTTTCTTCCGTTCAGCCGCGCCATTCGCAAAATCCCACCTATCGTGCTCGCGGCTGCTTTGCAGCTCACTTTTACTCATGATCTGGCGCTCCCTCCATGCCACTTTACTGCCAGCTCTTCATGCAAGCATGATCGCTGTCAGTCTCGTGTCATGGGCTGAACTGTTGTCATACAAACTCTCCGACTTTTCTCACTTCTAATTCCAGCTGGACACCGAACTTCTCTTCCACGATTGTCTGCACCTGGCTCACCAGCGCCATCACATCCGCAGCTGTAGCGCTGCCCCTGTTGATAACAAATCCGCAATGCTTCTCGGAAACCTGGGCATCCCCTACAGAGAAACCGCGCAGCCCCGCATCCATAATGAGTTTTCCTGCAAAATACCCCTCCGGCCGTTTAAAGGTACTGCCCGCGCTGGGATATTCCAGCGGCTGCTTGGCAATCCGCTGTTCCTTCAGCTCCTCCATCCGTTCCCGGATCTTCGCCGGATCACCCTTCTGCAAAGAAAGCTTCACTTCAAGCACCACCAGTTCTTCCTTCTGGATCCGGCTGGTACGGTAACCCATCTCCAGCTCATCCGCAGCATACCGATGCACACTGCCGTTCCGGTCAATGGCTTTCACCCAGATCAGCACATCCCTCATCTCACCGCCGTAAGCCCCTGCGTTCATCGCTGCCGCACCGCCCACGGTTCCCGGAATACCGGATGCGAACTCCAGACCGGTCAGTCCTTCTCTGGCTGCGGCCGCCGCAGTCTGTCCCAGAAGCGCGCCTGCCTGCACATACAGGTCGGTTCCCTCTATTCTGATATCGGCATAATTTCTGTAAATCTGCAGCACCACGCCACGGACACCGCAATCTCCCACCAGAAGATTGCTGCCGTTGCCGATGACCGTGCAGGGAACCTTTGCTTCCCGGCAGATCTGTAACACCCTTTCCACACCGGCCGCACTGTCCGGTGCCGCAAATACCTCCGCATTGCCGCCGATGCGAAACGTCGTATGACTCTTCATCGGCTCTTCTCTGCATATATGATCTGTTCCCGCTGCCGCCTCCAGCAACTGATAAATATGATCTTTTACCACTGATTTCGCGTCTCCTGTTTTCTATAGTAGTATATTCCGCAGCAGGGCAGACTTATTCCCAGACACACACTTAAAACTAAATCTTATGATACAGCAATCCGGTTCCGAATGCAATCGGGAAAAATGCCAAAACATACCGGCAAAAAGCAAGCCGGATTATGTAAATCTTCTTACATCCTCCGGCTTTGCTTCTTACCGATATTTATTGTTATCTTTCATACGCTTTTTCGTTGCCTTTTTCCAGTTCTCGTCCTTCTTTTCCTGTTTCTTTTTCTCCCTGCTCTTCATCCAGCGGGACTCCACCTTTAATTTACGCAGTGCCCGCAGGATCAGCGGCTGATCCAGTGCATAGCAGATCCTTCCGCAGATGTGAGGAATGATGATATAGAGGAACGGCCGGTACACCAGGTATTCCAGATCCAGCCACTGCGGCCAGAGAGATACATACTCCATGACCCCATCCCCGTTTTTCTTCATAAATACCTTTCTCACCAGCAGGAAATATATAAGCACCCCGAATCCGATGGAAACAAATGCCCCCTTCATCACATGCGGGTCGAAATACTGTACCTCATGCTCCATGGTAAGATGTGTCATGATCGTTTGCCCGTAATCGGCGATCTTATCCAGAGTCCGATGCGGCCACATGCCCAGCGCCGGCGGAACCAGTGCGGCAAGTGCCAATGCCAGTGTGGCCAGTTTTCCCATATAGTGCCCATTCTTGCTGTCATGCTTCTCCTGATCTGTCGGGTGGTTCTCGACAAACAGGCAGACATACAGCTTCGTCATGTAGGCAAATGTCATCCCGCCCGCCAGCAGGAACAGCACCTCCACCATTTCATAGGCCAGGGGATCCCCGCCCAGATGCATACACTCCACAATGGACTCATGAAGCAGGGTCTTGCTGATATATCCATTCCACAGCGGAACCCCGGCGAGGCCCAGTGCT
This sequence comes from Oscillospiraceae bacterium Marseille-Q3528, assembly GCA_018223385.1. GTDB lineage: Bacteria > Bacillota > Clostridia > Lachnospirales > Lachnospiraceae > JAGTTR01. Next base: position 80,413 of record JAGTTR010000004.1, on the reverse strand, counting down.
CCCATCAGATAGGCAAAATGCAGGAGCGGTTTGCCGTGGCCGTAACCCCGGATATCGTTGAGCTCCAGCGTATGCGTCTTCATATAGATCACAGCCGCACACAGATACAGCACCAGCTTCAGGAAGGAATGGTTCACCATATGCAAGATTGCGCCTCTCACTGCCAGCAGGTTCTCTGCCCCCAGGCTGCAGGAGGCACCGATCCCAATCAGGATAAACCCCATCTGCGACAGAGAGGAAAAGGCCAGGATCCGCTTCATATGCACATCAAACAGCGCCCTTGTTGCACCCAGAAGCATGGTAAAGGTTCCCAGGACCAGCACGAATTTCCCCCACATCTGATTGTCCATGAAAATATTGGAGCAGACAAGGATGACCCCGTAAACACCGGTCTTGGTAATGATACTGGACAGCAGCGTGCTGATGGGTGCCGGCGCACCCGAATGGGCCCTGGGCATCCAATAATGAAACGGAAAAATACCCGCCTTGGCGCCAAATCCCAGAAACAGCATGACGCCGGCGACATACGCAGGCCCCCTGTCCTCCATGGCCAGGACACATTCCCGTAAGGTATCGATCTCCAGCGTGCCGAACAGGTGATAGAGCTGGATAAGGCCCATGAGCACAAAGCAGCCACCGGTCATCTCAGATGCCAGATACGTGGTAGCCGCCTGCACAGCCGTGTCCTTTTCATCATGGGCGATGCCCACAAAGGTCGTGATCGTAATGATCTGATAGAACAAAAATGTAGTAAACAGATCTGCCGACATGAACAGGCCCAGCGTGGCACCCAGGGTAGGAAGCACAAACGCATAGTATCGGTTTCTGTTGTGGTAATGTTCAAAATATTCCCGGGAAATGAGGGTCGTCATCACCCAGATAAAAGCTGCGATCATACAGTACACTTCCCGGAAGCCATCCAGCCGCAGATGGAAGTTCAGGCCGCACATGCCGGGAAACCGGAATTCCGGCGTCACACCCGCAAAAACAATGCGGAACATGCCCATCAGCAGGATAAACTCCGTGATCACAACCACGTCCGCGAAATAGTCACGGGCGATTTTATTCTTATGGCCAATCTGATATCCGATCAGCGCACCGATCATCGGCCAGAGAATCAGTACGCACAGACGATAATCTCCTGTCATTTTCATCCCCCTCTTTTACAGTGCCATACCCCGCAGTGCCTGCTCGATCAGTTGCAGAAGCGGTACCGGATAGAAACCGATCACATAGACAGCCGCTGTCAGCAGATATGCCGGAAGCCTTGTAAACAGCGACGGCCTGCATACATTTTCATGTACATAATCGTAGCGCTCGCCCGGGAAAAACCCCCGGAGGATGATATTGAACTGATACCCCGCAGCAAACAGCTCACCAAAAATAAAGATCACAATGCCGATCTCCGGCAGACAGGGGATACTTGTCTCCAGCGCCCCTAAAGACACATTCCAGTCTCCCACAAAGCCCAGTGTCGGCGGGATCCCCATGATCACGAACGATACGAGGGAAAAGCAGAACATCATGTGGGGAACCTGTCTTCCGATCCCCCGCAGCTCACTGGCCCGTTTGTACCCCGTCTGATAGACGATCGCCCCAACTGTGAAAAACAGGACGAGAGATGCCAGCGTATGAGCCGTCAGCAGTATCAACGAACCTGTGACAGCGCGCTTTTCCATGAGAGAAACCCCGTATAATACACAGCCCACCTGGCCTACCGTACTGTATGCCATCCGTTCTGCCAGCGCATCTGTTTTATATGCCAGCACCGCGCCGATGAAAATACTCAGGACTGCCAGCACCATCCACACATACTGTACCCATGTATCCCGCAGAATATCCGCGCCGATCATGCTGGCCACAATGCGGATCACTGCGATGACGCCCGTCTTCGTCACCACCCCGGAAATCGCACCGGAAGCGGCAACCGGCGCCGCTTCCGTAACGATCTTCGTCCAGCCGTGAAACGGAAACAGGCAGGATTTGATACTGTAGCTGACGATGAGCAGGAATGCCATGAAGAGGAACATGCCCTCATGCCCGGCCACCGCCGCCGCATCCAGACTTCCGCCTGCCACGAACTCTTTGGATGTCAGGAACCGGCTCACAAACCCGCCGCCGATCTCCAGGCCGATGAGACCGATGAGGAAAAATGCCGCATAATAGAGCGCCGCCTGCACAGATTTCTCATCCTGCCGATGCACGATCAACGGAATGATCGCCACTGAAATCAATATGTAAAACAGCTTCATCGTACCGTAGCTTCCCGCATAGGAAAATCCGTTGATCAGACCATCCGCCATCAGATAGAAAGCAAAGAACTGCACCTGGTTCTCCTCCTTGGACATATACTCAAAGGAAAAGAAACCGTTGGCGATCCAGCCCACCGATGTCAGTGTGGCGAAGATCCTTGCCAGTCCGTCCTGACGCAGGAGGAACAGGAATCCTCCCAGATGTGCCCGGTACTCCAGATCCATTCCCCGGGCAGAAAAAAAAGCCGCGCATAACAGACTGAATAAAAGAACGATGCCCACATACCAGTCACGCACCTTCCGCTCTTTCATCTTCGTAATGTTCAGCATGGCAATTCCGGCCGCTATCGGCACAAACACCGGCAGCAGCAGCATACTTCCAGACATATTACCCCTCACTTCCGTCTCTCGTCTTGTTGTCGTGTTTACTTTCTTAACTGGCAAAAGAAAAGCGGAGAGTCCCGAAAAGACGATGCTTCTTCGGAGATTCTCCGCCCTTCGATCCGGCCGTGCCGCCATATTTCTTCTTACGCTCACGCGCCGACTGCTCCTATGTGTGTATTATATAAAATTACAGAGCAAAAAACAATAAAATCTGAACGATTTTTTAACAAGTTCACTTAAACTTTTTGACTGACAGATGCCGTGCTTGCACGAGCATATGGCTGTCGGAAAGTTTGAAGGGAGCGCCACAGAATGAGCAAAAATGAGCTGCAACGCAGCGGAAAGCATCGAAGATGCGGTTTTGCGAATGTTCCCTGTGGCGCAGGTGAACTGTAATCCCTCATTATTCTCTATTTTTTATCATACGTTTTGCAAATCTTTGCCACCACGCCGCTGAGTGCCAGCAGTGCCAGCAGGTTCGGGATAACCATCAGTCCGTTGAAGAAATCAGACAGCTCCCATACAAGATTAACCTTCAGGGTGGAGCCTACCACGATGAACGCCACCACCAGGATGGAGTAAATCTTGGATGCCTTGGCGCCGAACAGATATTTCACATTGATCAGGCCGAAGAAATGCCAGCTTAAGATCGTGGAGAAAGCAAAGAACAGCAGGCAGATCGCGATAAAGATATCACCAAAGCCGCCGAATTTTGTCATGAATGCCGCCTGGGTCAGCGCGATGCCTCCCTTGCCGGTGGACATGGCCCCTGTGGTCAGTACGGAGAATACGGTCAGGTTCAGAATGACGAACGTGTCAATGAACACGCTGATCATAGCGGAAAGTCCCTGCTCATGCGGGTTCTTTGCTGCTGCTCTCGCATGTGCATGAGGTGTGGAACCCATACCAGCCTCATTGGAGAACAGACCTCTTGCCACACCATAACGAATGGCTTCTCTTACGGTAATACCGGCTGCGCCGCCCACGATAGCAGAAGGATTGAATGCGCCCACGAAAATCTGACGGAACGCTTCCGGAATCTGTGCTGCGTTTAAAAGAATCAGAATCAGGCTTCCGATAATGTAGATCACTGCCATGAAAGGCACCATTTTTTCCACTACCTGTGCCAGACGCTCCGTGCCGCCCACGAAAATAAACAGGGCGATGATGGCCAGAACGATACCCACTGCCACCGGCGGGATCGGGATATTTCTGGACTCAAACACACCGGAGAACGCGGAACCGATGGAGTTACTCTGTACCATATTTCCCATGAATCCCAGTGCCAGAATGATAAATACTGCGAATAATGTGGCAAGAACTTTGCCGAATGTGCCTTTGAACGCCTGTCTTATGTAATACACCGGGCCGCCGGTCACTTCGCCGTGGGCCGTTGTCTTGTATTCCTGTGCCAGACTTGCCTCTGCATAGATGGTCGCCATGCCAAAGAATGCGGATACCCACATCCAGAAGATCGCGCCCGGGCCTCCCGAGATCAGAGCAGTTGCCGCTCCGGTCAGATTACCGGTACCTACCTGTGCCGCGATGGCTGTCGCCATAGACTGGAACGGAGTCATTTCTCCATGCTTCTTCTCGCCGCTGTGTCCCTTTATATGCCCGAATACGAGCCGGATGCCCTCGCCGAAGCGACGCACCTGAATAAAGCGCAGGCGAATCGTGAAATAAATTCCCGTTCCGCACAGAAGCAGCAGAAGACCAATCCCCCACATGAATCCGTTCACCTTTGTTACCATTTCCAACATGTCATTTTCCTCCTTTGTCCTTTTGCCTGAGAGATTAGCGGATACACACTTCCGCCGTACACCTTCGGCGCCCGCTTCGTTCCAGCGGGGCTCTCCAAAGCCAAGGTTTGAACGTTATAAAATTTTATACCAGACCACTTTATCACATCACAGTGTGATTGACAATATTTTTTATCACCCGTTCTCCTCCTTTGTGCGAATATTACAAAAATTCTTCTTCAAAATATGTATTTATAGTTGACTTTTTCACCTGTAAATGGTACGTTCTGGGTATGGGATTTCTTCGGAAATGGGAAGCTACTCTACTGGCGGTACAGCCCGCGAGCGCAAGCTAATCCGGTGCAGTTCCGGAGCCAACAGTCAAGTCTGGATGGGAGAAGAAAATGCCTGTGAGATACTTTTATTTCTTCTATATGTAATGTAAGGAGGTATTTTTCATGACAGATTCCAATTCCAAAACATCCAGCTCTGTGCCGCCTGCGGCCAATCCGCTGGCCACCGAGCCCATCAGCCATCTGATCCGCAAGTATTCCATTCCCACAGCCCTGACGCTGATGGTGAACTATCTTTATAATATTGCCGACCAGATTTTCGTCGGACAGGGCGTGGGCATCACCGGCATGGCTGCCACCAATGTAGCCTTTCCGCTGACCATCGTCACCACCGCACTGGCGCTCATGCTGGGAGACGGCTGCTCTGCCAACCTGAACTTAAGCCTGGGACGAGGCGAACAGGATACCGCCGACCGCACCATCAGCCACGCCGTGACGCTTCTGGTGAGCACCGGCGTTCTCCTTGCACTGTTCGGCAGCATTTTTGCGCCGCAGATCGTCCGGGCCTTCGGCGCCACCGACACGGCATTTTCCGCAGCCCTGGGCTACACCCGGATCATCGTTTTCGGTCTGCCGTTCCTTCTGTTCTGCACGTCATTCACATCCATCATCCGGGCAGACGGCAATCCAGCTTATTCCATGCGCTGCATGATCCTGGGTGCCATCATCAATCTGGTGCTGGATCCGCTGTTTATCTTTGGCTTTCACGCCGGGGTCAAGGGCGCTGCCGTTGCCACCGTCATCGGACAGGTGGTATCCGGCTGCTGCTTCCTTGCCTACCTGCCGCGGCTGAAAAGCTTCCATATAAAAAAGAATCACCTGAAACCCACGGCAGCACTGACCGGCAGAATTCTCAAACTGGGCTTTCCCAGCTTTCTGACCCAGATCATGACCGCCCTGGTGCAGGTGACCATGAACAACCTGATGAAGACCTGCGGCGCTGCCAGTGTGTACGGCAGTGATATCGCCCTGTCCGTGTACGGTGCTTCCATGAAGGTGTACCAGATCGCCCATGCCATGTTTGTCGGCGTGTCCTCCGCCACCCAGCCCATCAATGGCTTCAACTATGGTGCCAAAAATTACGGCCGTGCCCGGGAGACGTACCGGCTGGCTTCCAGGATCGCGCTACTGGTATCCATCGGCTGGTTTGCTGTATATCAGCTATTCCCCACCTACATCGGACGGCTGTTCGTCTCCGGAGAGCCGCTGTACCTGGCTGCCTGCCAGCATTTCTTCCGATTATATATGATGGCGTTCTTCGTGTATGGCATCCATATGGCCACCTCCGCCTTTTTCCAGGGCATCGGCCAGCCCACCAAGGCGCTGATCATCCCGCTGGTGCGCCAGGGTATTGTCCTGATCCCGCTGGCACTGCTTCTGTCCGCCCGGTTCGGCCTGGACGGTGCGTTGCTGGCCGTTCCCGTAGCAGATCTGACATCCTTCGTGATCTCCGTCGTTCTGGTGAAGGGAGAATTCTCCCGGTGGAGAAAACAGGGATGGCTTTAAAATTTGCCGCACCATACAGTCATACCTATCGAAACAACACCATATGACGATTACCTGTAAAGAGGGAGCGCTTTCTGATATCTATCAATCTCTCTTAAGACATGCTCCCTCGTTACCTTCTGATCACAGATTTTCACTCATGAATCTCTCCAGCACAGCCGCCGCCTCTTCCTCATCCGGCCCTTCCACCGTGATCTCCACCCGATCTCCCTCTTTTGCCGCCAGTCCCATGAGGCTTAAGATCTTCTTGGCATCCCCTTCTTTTCCCTTACAGCGCACCCGGATTTCCGAGGTAAACTTTGACGCTTCTTTCACAAGCATTCCCGCCGGTCTGGCATGGATACCCAGCGCATCCCGGATCGTATATTCTATACATTTCATAGCATTTCCCTTCCTTATACCTTTCATTTTTTCACTGTATAGTATCTTCCGCAAATGCTGTTTTATCCCTGATTTCCGCCATTTTCAGGTAGTTGTAACTAACTCCGGTTTTTTATAAAAAATTTTGACGAAATGCGTACATATCTTGTCATTGTACTTGATTATGTACACGAAGCACCTTGTGAAATGCTTCAAAAAATGCTATATTTTTATCAATGAATTAAATAACTCAATAATTCATTTTAATAGAAGGAGGATTTCATATGAGTACCAATCACGACAAGGCCGAGGGACTCGTCGGAAAGATTCTGGCGTTTCTGCCCGGTCTCGATTGCTGTGGTTTGGGTGGCTGCGGAAAAGCAAGCTGTGCGGAATGTGCACAGGCTATCGCTGAGACCGGAGATGCTGCCCTCTGTCCCGCATGCGATCAGGACGCTGTCAATTCCATCAGCGAGCTTCTGGGCGTAGCTCCGGTGGAAGTAACCAAGAAGATTGCCTTCATCAGCTGCGCTGGACATGCTGCCGGCAAAGCAAGATTCGCCGGCTGTTCTTCCTGCCAGGAGGCTGTTGACCAGGGCTTCCAGCGCGGAGAGTGCAAGAGCGGATGTGTAGGCGTTGGTTCCTGTATCGATGTCTGTAAATATGGCGCAATGAGCTTCGAAGACGGTAAAGTGATCATTGACGCCGAGAAGTGCAACGGCTGTGGTGCCTGCGCGAATGCTGCTGCCTGTCCGCAGCATATTATCCGCATGATCCCTGCGGATGCTACCAACTTCATCCCCTGCTCTTCCACAGAGGAGGATGATGAGATCGTACGCAAGACATGCGGCTACGGCTGTATCGCCTGCGGCGAGTGCGAACGTGCCTGCCCGAAGGGTGCTGTTTCCATCGTGAATAACCATGCGGTTATCGACTATGAGAAGTGCGAAGGCTGCGTTGCATGTACCGTAAAATGTAAGAAGAAGATTATCGTTGATACACTCCACGACCTGACTGTCCTCAAGGACAAGGTTGCTTTCGTAAGATGCAGCGGCGGCAGAGCTTCCGAGGTATTCAAACAGATGGGCATCCAGACCTGTGCTGAGGCAGCAGCAGTTGACCGCAAGGAGCTGGGTCTGTGTACCACAGGCTGTGTTGGCCAGGGTGCTTGTACAGCAGCCTGCCGTTACGGTGCTCTGACAATGGTTGACGGCGTAGCCAAGGTTGACCCTGACAAGTGTGTGGGATGTAAGGATTGTACATATGCATGTCCTATGGGCCTGATCACCATGGTTCCTTACAAGGGCATGAAGCTCGTTCCCTGCTCTTCTACTGCTGACTATGCAGACAAGGCTAAAGTATGTGATTCCGCATGTATCGGATGCGGCGACTGTAAGGCAAACTGCCCGAACGGCGCGATCTATGCAGAGGGCAAGCACGCAGTGATCGATCCCGAGATCTGCGAGGACTGCCAGGTATGTCAGTACATGTGTGCAAGAAAGGTCATCAAGGAACAGGTTGTTCCGGAGCACATTTTCCTGCAGCGTGAAGCTTTAGGTCTTGGAAAAGGAGAGTGATTCAGGTGAGAAAATTAAAGACAATGGATGGAAACACCGCTGCCGCTCATGTAGCCTATGCCTTTTCTGAGGTTGCTGCGATCTACCCGATCACACCTTCCTCTCCGATGGCTGAGAACATGGACGAATGGGTTTCCCAGGATAGAACCAATATTTTTGGCGAGAAAGTTAATATCGTAGAAATGCAGTCCGAGGCTGGTGCTGCAGGTGCCGTACACGGTTCCATTACCGCAGGTTCCTACACCTCCACCTTCACTGCTTCCCAGGGATTACTTCTGATGATCCCCAACATGTACAAGCTGGCCGGTGAGCAGACACCTACCGTGTTCCACGTAGCTGCAAGAGCACTGGCTTCCCATGCATTATCCATCTTCGGCGACCATTCCGACGTTATGGCATGTCGTCAGACCGGTTTCGCAATGCTGGCTTCCAACAGCGTACAGCAGGCAATGGACCTGGCAGCTGTTGCACATCTGTCCACCATCGCAGGCCACCTTCCGATGATGCACTTCTTCGATGGCTTCCGTACTTCTCATGAGTACCAGAAGATCGAGGTATGGGATTATGATGACCTGAAGGAAATGGTTGACTGGGATGCTGTCAAGGCATTCAAGGCTCGTTCCCTGAACCCCAATCATCCGCACCTGATGGGATCTGCCGAGCAGCCTGAGACTTTCTTCCAGCACAGAGAAGCAAGCAACCCGGCATATCTGGAGACTCCGGATCTGGTTGCCAAGTACATGGATAAAGTCAATGCAAAGATCGGCACAGACTACAAGCCGTTCAACTACTACGGCGCAGAGGACGCAACAGAGATCATCGTAGCAATGGGTTCTGTCTGCGACGCTGCTGAGGAGCTGATCGACTACCTGACAGCGCAGGGACGCAAGGTCGGTATGATCGAGGTACATCTGTACCGTCCGTTCTCCCAGAAGTATCTGCTGAACGTAATGCCGAAGACCGTAAAGAAGATCGCTGTTCTGGACCGTACCAAAGAGCCCGGAAGTATCGGCGAGCCTCTTTACCTGGATATCGTTGCTGCACTGCACGGCACAGAGTTTGAGAACTGCACGATCGTAGGCGGTCGTTACGGACTTGGTTCCAAGGATACACAGCCTGGCGATATCCTTGCTGTATATGAGAACCTGTGGAGTGAGAACCCGAAGAAAGAGTTCACCATCTCCATCAACGATGATGTGACACATCTGTCCCTGCCTACCACAAGCAATCCGGATGTTGCTCCCAAGGGCACAAAGGCTTGTAAGTTCTGGGGTCTGGGTGCAGACGGTACCGTTGGTGCCAACAAGAACAGCGTTAAGATCATCGGTGACCACACAGACAAGAAGGTACAGGCATACTTCCAGTATGACTCCAAGAAGTCCGGTGGTGTTACGATCTCCCACTTACGTTTCGGAGATTCCCCGATCAAATCTACTTACTATGTAAAACAGGCTGACTTCGTTGCCTGCCACAACAGCGCATATCTGTATCGTTACGAGATGGTACAGGATGTAAAACCGGGCGGATTCTTCCTCCTGAACTGTGTATGGAGCGACGAGGAGCTGGAAGAGCATCTTCCTGCAAAGGTAAAACGTTACATTGCCAACAACAATGTACAGTTCTACACCTGTGACGCTGTATCCATCGCCAAGAAGATCGGTCTGGGCGCAAGAAGAACGAACTCCGTTCTGCAGGCTGCATTCTTCAAACTGGCTAATATCATCCCGATCGACGATGCAGTAGGCTACATGAAGGACGCTATCCGTCATACCTACGGCAAGAAGGGTGAAGATATCGTAAACATGAACCTGGCAGCTGTTGATGCCGGTGTTAATCATATTCATAAAGTTGTTGTTCCGGAGAGCTGGAAGACCGCTGCTGATGAGGCTCCGGCACCGAAGCTTGTCGGCCGTGACAAGGCTCACACCGATTACCTGAACGACATCCTGGTACCGACCAACACCTTAACCGGTGATGCTGTTCCGGTATCCACTTTCCTTTCTACCGTCAACGGTATGATCCCGTCCGGTACTGCTGCATTCGAGAAGCGCGGCATCGCTGCTGATCTTCCGAAGTGGGATTTCACAAAATGTATGCAGTGTAACTGGTGTTCTTATGTATGCCCGCACGGCGTAATCCGTCCGTTCGTTCTGAACGATGCTGAGGCTGAAGGCGTTGATGGCGTACTGAACATGAAGGGTACCAAGGATAAGAAGTTCACCATCGCGATCTCTGCTCTTGACTGTACCGGATGCGGATCCTGTGCACAGGTTTGCCCGGCAAGAGAGAAAGCTCTGGAGATGATCCCTGCAGAGACAGAGTACATGGATGAGCAGCAGGCAAAATACAACGGCCTGTTTGGCAACGTAACAGATAAAGAGATTCCGTTCAAGGAAGACACTGTAAAGGGCTCTCAGTTCCGTCAGCCTCTTATGGAGTTCTCCGGTGCATGCCCTGGCTGCGGCGAGTCTCCTTATGCAAAACTGATCACACAGCTGTTTGGCGAGCGTATGTTCATTGCAAACGCAACAGGATGCTCCTCTATCTGGGGCTGCAGTGCACCGAGCTCACCTTACACAGTCAATAAAGAAGGCAAAGGACCGGCATGGGCAAACTCCCTGTTCGAGGACAATGCCGAGTTCGGTTTCGGTATGACCGTATCTGTAGAGGCAAGAAGAAACGAACTGAAGTCTGCTGTTGAGCGTCTGAATGACGTACTCGGAGTTCCTGCACGCGCATGGCTCGCATCCTTCAATGATGCAAAACAGTCCAAGGTAACCGGAGATATCCTTCTTGCAGAATGCGAGAAGATCCAGGATACCAATGCCGATGCAAAATACGTCGTAGAGAACCAGGATATGCTGAACAAGCCGTCCATGTGGATCTTCGGCGGTGACGGATGGGCATACGATATCGGTTACGGCGGTGTTGACCACGTTCTTGCTTCCGGCCGCAATATCAACGTTATGGTATTCGATACCGAGGTTTACTCCAACACCGGCGGACAGTCTTCCAAGTCCACACCTATGGGTGCTGTTGCGAAGTTCGCTGCTTCCGGTAAGGCTGTAAAGAAGAAAGACCTGGCACAGATCGCTATGGCTTACGGCTATGTATATGTAGCACAGATCGCCATGGGTGCAAACCCGAACCAGACCCTGCAGGCACTGCGTGAGGCAGAAGCATATGACGGACCGTCCCTGATCATCGCTTACGCTCCTTGTATCAACCACGGTGTAAAAGCCGGCATGAACAAGGCTATGCTGGAGATGAAGAACGCCGTTCGTTCCGGTTACTGGAACCTGCTTCGTTACAACCCGACCCTGGCTGCAGAAGGCAAGAATCCTCTGTCCATTGACAGCGGTGTTGCTACTGAGAGCTATCGTGACTTCATCATGGGTGAAGTACGTTACAACTCCCTGAAACTGAAGTTCCCTGACAGAGCAGAACAGCTCTTCACCAAGGCTGAGGAGCTGGCTCATGACCGTTATGACGAGCTGATCACCCGTCGTGACAGCTTCAGCGAACTGGAAACACTGGAAAAGGGAGGAAAGTAAAGCATGATTAACTTAGTCAGAGAAAAAAATCCTATGCCTGAGCAGTCTCCCGAGGTTCGTGTAGGCAACTTCGAAGAGGTTTCCCAGGGTTACACAAAGGATATGGCCGTCCGTGAGGCTATGCGCTGCCTGAAATGCCGAAAAAAACCGTGCATGATCAAGGGCTGCCCCACACAGATGCGCATTCCTGAATTCATCGCCAAGGTTGCTGAGGGTGATTTCGAAGCAGCATATGAGATCATCCGCTCTGTCAGCACACTGGCACCTGTCTGCAGCCGTGTCTGCCCTCATGAGAACCAGTGTGAAGGCAGCTGTGTACATGGCATCAAAGGACAGCCTGTGGCAATCGGAAGCATCGAGCGTTTCGTATGTGACTGGCATGCCGCACATTGCAAAGATGAGATCATTAAGGCAGAACCCAACGGGCATAAGGCGGCTGTGATCGGCGCCGGCCCGGCAGGCCTGTCCTGCGCATCCGACCTTGCTGACAAGGGCGTGGATGTGACCGTATATGAGAGCCTGAACGTTGCAGGTGGTGTTCTCGTTTACGGAATTCCTGAATTCCGTCTTCCGAAGGATATCGTAGCAAAGATCGTCAGCGAGCTGGAAACCAAAGGCGTGAAGTTCGTGACAGGCTCTGTGGTTGGTAAAGACATCACGGTTGAGGATCTGATGAAGAAAGAGGGCTTCGAATCCGTATTCATCGGTACCGGCGCTGAGGTTCCCACAACCATGAACATCCCCGGAGAAGACCTGAAGGGTGTATACACAGCCAATGATTATCTGACAGCTGTGAACATCGGCAAGGCTTACCTTCCGGAGAACAGCGGACTTCTTCCCCAGGCTGACCGCGTAGCCATCATCGGCGGCGGAAACGTTGCTATGGATGCATGTCGCTGTGCAGCCCGTATGAACGCGAAAGAGGTTACTGTGATCTACCGTCGTTCCCGCGAGGAAATGCCGGCATGTGACGCTGAGATCCATGAGGCAATGGCTGAAAATATCGATTTCAGGTTCCTGACCAACCCGGTTGCTGTCAAAGCAGGCGTAGATGGTAAGGTAGCCGCTCTGGAGTGTGTACAGATGCAGCTGGGTGAGCCCGATGCTTCCGGCAGAAGACGTCCCGTTGCTGTAGAAGGCTCCAACTTTGAGATCCCGGTTGACGCTGTGATCATGGCCATTGGCACCAAGATGGATTCCATCGTAACCAGCACCACCGAGAACCTTGCAACTGACAAGTATGGCTGCATCACCACTTCCGATGATGCCTCCACAAGCCGCGCAGGCGTATTTGCAGGCGGTGATGATGTCACCGGACCGCTCACGGTTGTAAAGGCAATGAAGGCCGGCAGAATCGCAGCTGCAAGCATGGACGAGTATATGAACAAATAATTTGATTTACCGTTTGCGGCAAGTCTGAAAATGACCCGGAGGCCAAAAGACTTCCGGGTCATTTTTTTATACCAGAACAGCAGAATATGCCATTTGACAAACAAATCTATTCCCTGTTATGATAGAGTAGATATTGTTATATATGTAACAACAGCCTCATCAAGCAAGACTGACAGTAATATGATATGCTAATATTTTTTTACCAGGAGGGAAACAAATGAACTACCGTGAAGAGTATGCTTCAAAGCTTACAACTGCTGCCCAGGCCGTATCTGTAGTGAAAGACGGCGACTGGATTGACTATGGATGGTGTACCGGACATCCGGTTGCCCTGGATCAGGCGCTGGCAGAGCGCATGCCTCAGCTCACTGACATCAAGGTGCGCGGCGGCGTAGCACTTTGGGCACCCGCTATTTTCAAGATTGACAATCCCCAGGATCATTTCTGCTGGAATTCCTGGCATATGTCAGGCATCGAGCGCAAAGCCGTTGATCAGGGTTTTGCTTACTACAGCCCCATGCGTTATTCCGAGCTTCCCCGCTTCTATCGGGAAAATGTAGAAGTGGATGTTGTCATGATCCAGGTAACTCCCATGGACGAGCATGGATACTTTAATTTTGGCCCCAGTGCATCCCATCTGGCTGATATGTGCCGCACAGCCAAGCACATCATCGTGGAAGTGAATGCCAATATGCCCCGGTGTCTCGGCGGTTTCGATGAAGGCATCCATGTTTCCCAGGTTGATGCGATTGTAGAAGGAAACAATCCGGAGATTGGCATTCTGAATGGTGCTGCCGCTTCTGATGTGGATAAGGCCGTTGCAGAGCTGATCGTAAAGGAGATCCCCAACGGTGCCTGCCTGCAGCTTGGTATCGGCGGTATGCCAAATGCAGTCGGTTCCCTCATCGCAGAATCCGATCTGAAGGATCTGGGCGTCCATACAGAAATGTATGTAGACGCTTTCGTTGATATTGCCAATGCCGGCAAGATCAACGGCAGCAAGAAGAATTTCGACCGCGGACGCCAGACATATGCCTTCGCAGCCGGAACAAAGAAGCTTTATGATTATCTGGACAACAACCCGGAGTGTATGTCCGCTCCCGTGGATTATACCAACGATGCACGCGTTATCGCCGGCCTGGATAATTTCATTTCCATCAACAATGCCGTAGATATCGACCTCTTCGGTCAGGTGAACTCTGAGAGCGCCGGAATCCGCCATATCAGCGGTGCCGGCGGACAGCTGGACTTCGTAATGGGCGCATACCTTTCCCATGGCGGAAAGAGCTTTATCTGCTGCTCCTCTTCCTTCACCAGCAAGGACGGTCAGCTCCATTCCCGTATCGTCCCCACTCTGACACAGGGTTCCATCGTTACAGATACCAGAGCCAACACGCAGTATCTCGTTACCGAGTACGGAATGGTGAACCTGAAGGGTCTGAATACCTGGCAGAGAACTGAAGCCATCATCTCCATCGCACATCCGAATTTCCGTGATGATCTGATCAAGGAAGCAGAGAAGATGAAGATCTGGAGAAGAAGCAATAAGATCTGATCAATGAATTGCAATTTCATTGTTTGAAAAAGAGAGTATCGTTTGATCATCTGCCTGGATGATTTCCCGATACTCTCTTTTTATGTTCTCTTCTGCCACACCCGCAGATACCCGCACAGGCAATCACAAAGATCTCTGCGCAGGATGCCGCGGGGGTTTTCTTTTCAACTATCCTTTAAGGTTCCGCCATGCGGAATTACTTCATGATCAGCTCTTTCAGATAGTCTGTGTTTTTCATCGGATCAGCAAACTTGCCGCCGGTTACCGGTACAAGCACTTTCTTCTCGGGTGCCAGCACGCCGCCCAGGATCTCTCCCTCGGACGCGTAACGATTTCCCGATACTCTCTTTTTATGTTCTCTTCTGCCACACCCGCAGATACCCGCACAGGCAATCACAAAGATCTCTGCGCAGGATGCCGCGGGGGTTTTCTTTTCAACTATCCTTTAAGGTTCCGCCATGCGGAATTACTTCATGATCAGCTCTTTCAGATAGTCTGTGTTTTTCATCGGATCAGCAAACTTGCCGCCGGTTACCGGTACAAGCACTTTCTTCTCGGGTGCCAGCACGCCGCCCAGGATCTCTCCCTCGGACGCGTAACGGTAAGCGGGTACGCTGCTCTCCATCTCGTGAATGACCTCATCCATGGTGTCGTAAGGCATCGGCATCTCTAACAGTCTGCCAAGCTCTACAGCCACCTGCATGTTGTTCATGAGCACTTCCGGTGTGGCTGCCTGTTCGGTTGCCTGGAAGCGACGCTCAGTATTGGTATAGCTGCCCTCTGCGTGGATCGGCGCTGTGCCGGGGAATACCACGTCTGCCTTCTGGGCTGCCGGTGTCATATGGGTGTCACATACAGCCAGGAACTCCAGATCGGATAACAGCGCCGGATCCGGATTCTCACCGAATACCAGCAGGGCCTTCACACCTGCCAGGCTCTCTGCACCAGCGGTGATGCCAAGGTCATTGATACCCTGCGTATTGTTCTTAGGCTTCACAAGCAGGATACCGTCTCTCGGGCTTCCCACATGGCCGGATACCACTGCCAGATCTGCCAGAAGTGTTGCACAGTCCTCGGATACCACATTCTGCTGGAAGACGATCATGGCTTTCTTCGCATCCGTATACAGCTTTGCGATCTCTGTTGCCTCTTCGCCAACTGTTACATCTGCCAGAGAAGCGTTAAATGCATCCAGTCCTTCCACAGAAGCGCCCTTACCGCACGCAGCAGCAGCTTTTGCAACCTGCTGTAAGAAATCCAGCGAATCTTCTGTATAAATCTTCTTGTAAGCGAACTGCATATGATCCTGTTCCATGCCGGTCGGGTTGATAAGAACAACCTTCGCACCGTTCTTTGCAGCCTGCATGAGTTTCACACGGATCACAGCATTTGCTTTCATCTCATAGCCCACTGCCAGGATCACATCGGTGGACAGCAGCTCGTCGATGGTGTTGGGAGAAGAAGTCAGTCCCAGTACCGGCTCCAGACCGCAGGCACGGTTATCAAAGCTCAGTACTTTCGCGCCCAGACCTTCTGCCAGCTTCTTCACCACATAAGCTTCCTCGTTGGTGTAGCGGTCAGAAATGGCCACAGCCACAGCATCTCTTCCATAGCGGTTGCCGATGGACTCTGCCTTCTTGGCAGCTACCACAAAAGCACTGTGATAATCGGTCTCCTCCAGCTCCCCATTCAGGTTGCGGATCATCGGATTGACAAGAGCGCCATCCTTCTTCAGGGCGCTGGCAAATCCAAACTTACCGCCCATGCACAGCACACCCTTGTTCACAGCACCCTCTTTGTCCGGGTTTGCTTTCAGGACAGCACTGCCGCAGCTCTCGGTTGTCAGGCTGCAGCCTACGGAACAGTAACCGCAGATCATGGTCTTCTTCTCCGTCGGCAGCGGAACCGGTTTATTCATGACGCTGCGCTCTTCCAGTGCACCTACCGGGCAGACGCTGACACACTGTCCGCAGGAGATACAGCCGGCCTCATTCAGGGATTTCCCCATAGCCGGAAGCACAACGGTGTCAAAACCACGTTTTACAAATCCCAGTGCACCAACGCCCATAACCTCTTCGCAGGCACGCACGCACAGGCCGCACAGGATACATTTATTCGTGTCACGGATGATGAACGGATGATCGTTCTTGCACTCGTTCTCGTTCATCTCCCCAGCCAGACGCTCCGGTTTCACATGGTACTCATTGGCCATGCGCACCAGTTTACACTCATAGTAATCATGGCAGCCGCATTCCAGGCAGCGGGAAGCCTCAGCAATGGCCTGCTCCTCGGTGTAGCCCTTCACGATCTCACGGAAGTTGTCTTTTCTCTCCTCCGGGGACAGCTCCTCCATCTTCGGACGGCACTGATATTCCCGGTCCTCAAACGTCTCAGCGGTTACCTTTCTGGTGGCAACGGTATACTCCGGCTCGTAAGCGATGGTCTCGCCGTTCAAATATGCATCAACGATATCGCTTCCCTTTCTGGCATCTGCAATGGCCTCAATGGCGATGGAAATCTTGTCGTTTCCGCAGTCACCGCCGGCAAATACGCCAGGGATGGATGTCATGAATGTATTCTTATCGTAAACGATACCTTTCTTTCTGGTCAGCTCCAGGCCCTCGATGCCGGTCGGATTGACAGCCTGTCCGATGGCCAGGATGACCATATCCACATCCAGCTCTTCGGTCTTGCCTTCCACCGGAACAGGGGCGCGTCTGCCGGAAGCATCGGGCTCGCCAAGCTCCATCACCTGCAGGATCATCTTGTCCACTGCGCCGTCTGCGTTCTTGCAGATCTTCAACGGGTTGGTCAGGTTTTTGAAGATGACGCCCTCTTCCTGGGCCTCTTCGATCTCTACCCGGTCAGCAGGCATCTCGTCCACGGTACGGCGGTATACGTTGTATACCTTCTCTGCGCCGAGGCGGACTGCGGTACGGCAGGCATCCATAGCGGTATTACCGCCGCCCACGATGGCAACTCTCGCGCCAACCTTCTGCTGCTCGTTTCTTGCTGCTTTTCTCAGGAAATCAATACCGCCGACAACGCCGATGGCATCTTCGCCCTCACAGCCTACGCCGGTAGACTTCCAGGCGCCGATTCCGAGACAGACAGCGTCATATTTTTCACGGATGCTCTCAAAGGAAATATCCGTTCCTACTTTTACATTGGTCAAAAGGGTCACACCCATCTGGCAGATCCGGTCGATCTCCTCGTCCAGCACCTGCTTGGGCAGACGATATTCCGGAATACCGTAACGGAGCATACCACCGGCCTTGGGCATGGACTCGTAAATGGTTACCTCGTGGCCTTCCTGACGAAGGAAGTATGCCATGGACAGTCCGTAAGGGCCTGCGCCGATGATGGCAACCTTCTTGCCTGTGCTCTCTGCGATCTCCGGGATAAACGGATCGTCAGATGCTGCGTCCTGCTCTGCGGCAAACCGTTTCAGCCATGCGATGGATACCGGCTCATCCTTTAAACCTCTGCGGCAGGCAGCCTCACACGGATGCGGACATACCCGACCGATGGAGCCCGGAAGCGGGATCTTCTCGCGGATCAGCTCAATGGCCTCGCGGTAATGACCGGTAGCGATCAGTCCCACATAGCCCTGGCAGTCTGTCTGTGCCGGACACTCCTTGGCGCACGGCGGGCGGCAGTCACCCACATGGTTGGACAGAAGCAGCTCCAGGTTTGTCTTTCTGGACTCCCGTACCCGGTCTGTCTTCGTATGTACCACCATACCCGGTGCAACCTCTGTGGCACATGCCTTCAGAAGCTTCGGATTGCCCTCCACCTCCACGACACAGATGCCGCAGGCACCGTATACTTCCATCCGCTCGTCATAACAGAGGGACGGAATGTAAATATCATTCTCTCTGGCAGCCTCCAGAATGGTCTGTCCCGGAAGTGCCGTGATTTCTTTTCCGTCTATATTAATTCTGTACTGTTTTACCATCTCGCACCTCCTACTGTACTTCTACTGCATGGAACCGGCATACCTCTGCGCACTTGCCGCACTTGATGCAGACATTCGGGTCGATGGTATGCTGACTCTTCAATTCTCCGCTGATCGCGTTCACCGGACACTTCTTGGAACAAAGCGTACATCCGATACACTTGTCGGAAATGTGGTAGGAAATCAGCGCTTTACAGGATTTTGCCGTACAGCGGTGGTTGTAAATATGATCCTCATACTCGTTGCGGAAATATTTCAGCGTGGTCAGTACCGGATTCGGGGCAGTCTGTCCCAGACCGCACATTGCGCCGTCCCGCACCTTGTTTGCCAGCTCTTCCAGCAGCTCGATATCGCCGTCTCTGCCCTCGCCGTTGGTGATGCGCTCCAGGATCTCCAGCATACGCTTCGTTCCGATGCGGCAGTAATTACATTTTCCGCAGGACTCTTTTCTTGTGAAATCCAGGAAGTACCGGGCCATATCCACCATACAGGTGTCCTCATCCATAACGATCATACCGCCGGAACCCACGATGGCACCGGTCTTGTTGATGGACTCGTAATCTACCGGGGTGTCAGCCAGATCAGCCGGGATACATCCACCGGACGGGCCGCCCATCTGCACTGCCTTGAACTTCTTGTCATTCTTGATACCGCCGCCGGTTCCGTAAATTACGTCCTTGATCGGCAGACCCATGGGTACCTCAACAAGGCCGCCCTTCTTGATCTTACCTGCCAGGGCGAATACCTTCGTTCCCTTACTCTTCTCTGTGCCCATGGCTGCAAAGGCTGCGCCGCCGTTGTTGATGATCCACGGCACATTGGCAAAGGACTCTACGTTGTTGATGTCTGTGGGCTTCTTCCAGTATCCCTTCTGTGCCGGGAACGGGGGTTTCAGACGCGGCATGCCGCGCTCGCCCTCCAGGGAAGCGATCAGTGCGGTCTCCTCACCACAGACGAAAGCGCCTGCACCGGCTTTGATCCGGATATCAAAGGAGAAATTCGTGCCAAACAGGTTCTTGCCAAGATAGCCTCTCTCTCTTGCCTGAGAAAGAGCGATCTCCAGACGGTCGATAGCCAGCGGGTACTCTGCACGCACGTAGATGACACCCTCGGTAGCGCCCATGGAATAGCCGCCGATGATCATGCCCTCCAGTACAGAGTGGGGGTCTCCCTCCAGAACGCTTCGATCCATGAATGCGCCCGGATCGCCCTCATCCGCATTACAGACGATATATTTCTCTTTTCCCTGGCTCTGTCTTGCCGCGTTCCATTTGAACCAGGTGGGGAATCCCGCACCGCCGCGGCCTCTTAAGCCGGAAATCTTCATTTCCTCAATGACATCTTCCTGGGACATGGTGGTCAGCACCTTCTCGGCTGCCTTGTATCCATCTTTTTCCAGGTATTCCTCGATAAACTCGGGGTTGATCAGTCCGCAGTTGCGAAGCACGACTCTCTTCTGCTTTGCCAGGATCTGTGCATCCTCCTCCGGGATCAGATGCTCCTCTGCCCGGCCGCCGCCGATGATGTGCTTTTCTACAATCTCCGGAACAACCTCCGGCTGTACCTTCACATAACGGGCTTCCAGTGCCCCGTCATCTCCGTATACATCCACGATCGGCTCCAGATAGCAGGTGCCGATACATCCTGTCTTTGTGAGAGTTACCTGATCCAGGCCCTTCTCCTCCAGCAGGGCACGGAATGCATTCTCTGTCTTCTTTGCTCCGGACGCAATACCGCAGCTTCCTTCTCCGACTACGATCTTCATCCCTGCACCTCCTTTGCTGCTTTTTCACGGATCTCATCCAGGATCTTGACAACAGAATCCTTGGTCAGATTGCCGTAAGTCTCTTCGCCCTCTGTGCTCTTCACCATCATGACAGGTGCCAGGGAGCAGCAGCCAAGACAGGCTACGTTATTCAGTGTGAAAATGCCGTCCTCTGTGGTCTCTCCATCTGTGATGCCCAGATGTTCACAGACAGCTTCCTCGATCCGGTCTGCGCCGTTGACATGACAGGCGGTTCCCTTACAGAGCATGATCAGGTATTTGCCGATGGGTTTCAGACGGAACTGCGCATAAAAAGTTGCAACTCCGTAAATCTTGGCCGGCAGGATGCCTGTCCGTCTTGAAATGTACAGGATCGCCTCCTCCGAAAGGTAACCGTAGATCTGCTGCGCCTGCTGCAGAATTGTAATCAGACTGCCCGGCACAGTTGCGTACTTTTCCAGCACGGGTGCCAGTTCGGTAAAGTCCGCATCCGGACAGACTGCTGTGTTTGTCTCTTTCTCTACCATCCGATTTTCCTCCTATATGGTTTGTTATTGCATTTTATTATTATACTATTTTACAGGCAGCTTTTCCATATCATTCTTTGTGCTTTTTTACATACAATGCGGGAAATCGGGAAGATTTTCCTTGCAAAATGACAAAATCCTTACACCTCCGCCAGCGCCTGCCGTTCCACCTCCCGGATATCCTCCTCGTTTAATTTCGGAAAAAACTCCGGGATCTCCTCCAGGGAAAGCTTGTGTTTGCGGAGCATGCGGGCTGCAACCGCCAGTTCTTCCTTCCGGCCTTCTTCTTTTCCCTCTTCTCTTGCATCCTCCAGCAGTTCTTTCCAGGCTCTGCACATTTCCAGTTCTTCCATTCCGCTTCTCTCCTTCCATCGTTCCAGATCCAGCTTCAGGCCCGCCATCACGTTGATCAGATTGGCAGTGTCCACCGGCATCCGGCTGTATTCTTTATTTTCCAGCAGCTGAAACATTTCCTTTTTCTTATTCACCAGGCTCATCACCCGCAGCACACTGCGCATTTCGCTGTGGAATTTCTCAAAATCCGTAATTTCTGCAGGAATGAGCAGATTCATCCGATAATCGTTGACATACTGTAAAACCTGTGGGTCTGTCTCCAACAGCATCTCATGCAGGCTTCTCGGCGCATCCCATTCCTGCCTGCCCCAGTACAACGTCAGTGTCACTACCGGTACCAGCCGGTCTTCCTTTCGAAATCCGGACAGGAATTCCGCGCCTTTTACATCCTTTTGCTTCCGGTGTTTTCCGGCAATGGTCTGCACCTGTGCCGCATATTCGATGGCATCATACAGATAACTGCGCACCGCCATGGCGTAATGTACATCCGACTGATTTTCAATACCCAGCAGCACATACTGGCAGTGGCCGTCCGTCATCAGCACCGCCTGCTTTAAAATATCCCTGAAACGTTGCATCGGAATCTCTGTCATATCCTTTCCATACGGAAGAACGATCTGCGCGGTGTCCTGTTCCCGTAATTGTGCCGGATCAATTCTTTGCTTCCCGTCAAACAGATAATAATTGAAAATATCTGCAAAACGATCCGCTCTCTTTACATAATTTTTCGTCAGTGTGTCCCTGTCTCCCAAACATTTCTCCCCTTTCTTCGACGTTTTACCGCCGGGAAGAAATACTTCTGTCTTTATTATACGCATAAAGCGATGTCTTCTCAACCGTAATCGTCCACTCTTTTTCTGCTGTTATCTTTGTCTGTTTTCTGAAAATGCAGGTTCTGAAAAGAATCTGCGTCGATGCGGAACGCATCTGAAAATAAATAGAAAAGATAAAGGTACCATAACACGTGCACCCATAATTGTCAAACTTTGCTCACATTTTCCTCACAGCTTTCCTTTATGATAATCTCAACGAAACAAATAACATCAACCTCTCATATAACGAAAGGAATTACGCTTATGAAAAACAAAAAACTTTTTTCCATTCTTTGTCTCACATTAACTGCTTCTATGGTACTGTATGGCTGCTCCGGAACCAGCTCTTCCAGTTCCACCACAGAGAATTCCACCCAGGAAGCGGAGGCGCAGGCCAATACCGTAACCGCACAGATCACGAAGATTGACGGTTCCACCGTGACTGCCACAGTCGGTACCTTAACCACTGCCCAGGCGCCCGATGGCAATGATGCTTCCAATAGCGAAGCTCCTTCCGGGGAAGCTCCCGCAAAACCGGATGACAGCAACAGTTCTTCTGACAGCAATGGGGCTCCTGGCGGCCAGGCTCCTTCCGGTGAGGCTCCCGCGAAACCGGATGACGGCAACAGTTCCTCTGACAGCAATGAGGCTCCCGGCGGCCAGGCTCCTTCCGGCGAGGCTACTGCAAAGCCCGATGGTGACAATGCAAACGGCGGCTCCTCGGATGGCAGCGCCCCTTCCGGCGAGGCTACTGCAAAGCCCGATGGTGACAATGCAAACGGCGGCTCCTCGGATGGCAGCGCCCCTTCCGGTGAGGCTCCTGCAAAGCCCGACGGTGACAACGCAAACGGCGACTCTTCCGACAACAGCGGCGCTCCAGATGGCAACGGTGCTCCCGACCAGGCTCCCGACGGCCAAGCACCTTCTGACGGCAACGACGGCCCTGGCGGGCAGATGCCTGGCGGCTCCTCTTTCGAAGCCAACGACGAGACGGTAACGTTTACAGTGACAGACGACACGGCCATCACGGTAGAATTCCAGCAGGGTTCTCAGGAAGGCACTCTGGATGATCTGGCTGAGAATCAGGTCATTGAGGTGGAGCTGGACGACAACAACCAGGCCGTTTCCATTACCGTGAAAAACCTGCAGGCAGGCGGTGGATTCGGCGGCAGCGGTGAGGTGACCAACGGCACCGCCGCTGCTTCCCTGGAGGACAATGCTTCGGTCTCCGGCGAGACTTATACTTCCTCCGGCGACGATGAGAACGCCCTGCGGGCAGACGGAGTGACGGCCTCTCTCAACAACGTGACTATTGAAAAGACCGGCGGCAATTCCTCTAACACGGAGGACGGCGATTTCTACGGACAGAATGCCGGTTTTCTGGCACTGAACGGTGCGAACGTGACGATCACAGGTGCTACGGTGAATACCTCCGCCATCAACGGCAACGGGGTATTCAGCTATGGAGAGGGCACCACAGTGACCATCTCTGATTCCACCATCCACACCACAGAGCGCAACTCCGGCGGCATCCAGACCACCGGCGGCGGCACGACCATCGCCAGCAATCTGACCGTGGACACGGAGGGCGATTCCTCCGCGGCTATCCGCAGTGACCGGGGCGGCGGCACCGTCAATGTGGACGGCGGCACGTATACCACCAGCGGCGTGGGCAGCCCGGCTGTTTACAGTACCGCAGATATCACCGTAAAAAATGCCACCCTCACCGCCAACAACTCCGAGGGTCTGGTCATTGAAGGCAAGAACTCCATCGCTCTGGAGAACTGCGACGTTACCGGCAACATGACCACCTCCAACGGTGGCAGTGACGAAGACAACCTGCATGCTGTGATGATTTATCAAAGCATGTCCGGCGACGCAGCCATGGGAGAAGCCAGCTTCTCTTCTGACGGCGGCAGCATCACCTCTCTGTCCGGTGATCTGTTCTACGTGACCAACACCAGCTGCACCATTTCCCTGAAGGACACCAAACTGGTCACCGCCAACGACCAGCTGCTGACCATTGCCGGAAATAACAGCAGCCGAGGCTGGGGCACCAGCGGCTCCAACGGCGGAGATGTTGTGCTCACCACATCCAGCCAGACCATGGACGGCAACATCACCGTGGATGACATTTCCACACTGGACATGACATTATCCGACGGCAGTGCATTCACAGGCACCATCAACAGCACCGGGGATGCCGGAGAAGTCAACGTAACGCTGGATAGTTCTTCCACCTGGACACTCACCGACGACAGCTATATCACTTCCTTTGACGGTGACCTTTCCCAGATCAATGCCAACGGATACCAGTTATATGTAAACGGAAGTGCAGTTTTATGACTTTATGCCCCGCCCCGATATGAGCATAAAAGCGAAGTGTAAGCTTCGCGATATGCGAATATTGGGGTTGATTGTGGGAGTACGAAGTACGGAACAATCAACAGGTATCGTTTCTATCGTCAGGCAGAGCAGACGGATTTTCCGCCGTTTTGTCTGGCGTTTTTGATTGAAAAGTCCTCATCGAGCCGGGACTGATTCCGATTGTCTCTCCTTCTCTTTTATGCTATTCTTTTGTATATCATATGAAAAAACAACACCGGTAAATCATGGATAAAAGGAGGGCTCCCATGCATTTTTCTGATCTAAAAGAGGTAAAACGTTCCCGTCTCGTCGCCGCAGCGCTGGCTTTTCTGCTCTGCCTGTTTTGCATCGTGCGGCTGTACGCCATGACTTTTCCCTATGCCAACACGGCCAAAGGCCTCCAGCGGGCCGTAGAGGATTATGTGCCTTCCCCTGATGACACCGGTGCCACCCAGGGCATCTCACCGGACAGCCCCCTGCGCGTCATCGATTCTGCAGTCCAGGGTCAGTTTTTGTATGTGGCTTACGCCGCAGACAATGCCGATCATGTACACGGCATCCTCACCATGAAGCGGGGCATCAACGGAAAATACCGTCCCATGGATGCCTCGGAATCGCCCTTCCCGTACACGGCAGGTATATGGACGGGAAATCTGTGGACAAGTGGGAATGCGGACAACAAATATTTCTTTCTTGTCGGCGATAACTGTCAGGAGATCGCCTCTGTCCGCCTTGCTTTTCGCGTATGGACAAAGGAAAATGAAGAAGCGAAAACAGCAGAAAAAACATTTGCCATCACGGAGCCGTATTTTCTTTGGATTTTTGAAGGAAAAAGCTTTGCAGAAGAGCTGGGACTGTCTACCAATGAGACAAATGGAATCTTCACCGACGCGGTGGTTTTGTTGGATAAAAATGGAAATGATGTGACAGACCAGTATCGGGATGACAATGTCAACGACAGCTGGGGGACAAGCAAAAGCACTGCGGAGAGCTTTCTCATTTATGTGTATATGGGAATTGTCGCTGTGGTGGGAATTGTGGTTGTGAAATATTTTTTAAGAAAAGAAGAAAATGCATAATAATAACCCGTTCAGCCATGCCAAAGCTCGAACCCCGGGTGCTCTGCGCACCCTCCCCGCTGCTGACGCAGCTTAAGGTTCTCGCTCATGGCCGGGCGCCATATACGCCAGGACAGATTCCGCTGCTTACAAGCAAGCTTGACGCAGCGTTCTCCGTTCCGGCGTGCATGGCTGAACGGGTTTAGAACTTCCCGCTCCTGCCGGAGCCGCCCCCGCCACTGTGGCTGGTGCCGCCTCCGTCACTTGGCGGGTCTTTTTCAATCTTTCTGCGGGTCTGGGTTCTGTGGGTGAACTGATCCCGCTGGCCGGTAAGATGCAGCCCCTCCGATGTCACGTAAGCCTGGGCGTTGGTTCCCGGTGCAACAGATTTCATCATGAAACACAGGATGACGCACACGATGAGCGCAATGACACAGCCAATGCCAAAGGCCCGTCCGAGACTTCCCAGCAGACTGGGGCCAGGCTCACTGACCGGCGTTCCATCCACGGCCTGCTGCATGTAGGATGCAGACGTTTCGATATAATCTGCAAATCCATCGTACCAGTCATCATCAGCAAAATCATCCAGAAATACCTGTTCCAGCTGTTCCTGCCCATAAGAATTGAAGGCTTCACCGGCAAAGGGGCCATAGACGAACATGGCATAATCCCGGTCATCCATACTCAACAGCAGTAAAATGCCGTCGCGGTTACTGCCTTCTCCCAGATTGCAGCCATGATAAACAGCCACTGCCGTGTCGAAGACACCGGAATCATCATAATTTTGATAGTCATCGACGGTCACAGCATAGACACCGCAGTTGTACTGCTCTGACACTTCCTGGGCTTTCTGCTCCAGCGTCTGGAGCTGTTCATCGCTGAGCAGGCCCGCCACGTCTGTCACATAGTTTAACAGGGCTCCGGCTTTTTGTATGCCGTTGTCTTCACAGGCCTGCTGCACAGCATCGCTCACGGCGGATACTGCCTGCTCCAGGGTTGCCTGATCGCTGGCCAGATCGCCGTCCCAGGCCCCTTCCGTCAGATAAGGCGCCACCTGCTCCGACACAGATGCCGCGATGGCCTCCATCAGTTCCTGATCCTCTCCGGCGCCGTACACAACCCAGTTGCCCTCCGGCAGCGTATAGCTGTCTCCGTCCGTGCCCAGCAGCAGTGTCAGGGAAAGGCCATCCAGCGTATCGGGATCCCCGTAGCCGTATTCCTCATAAATGCGCGCCGCCATTTCTTCCATGGTTTCCCTGCCGTCCGCATAGTCCAGCACATCCACATGAAGATCCACACCGTAAGCGCCCCCCACAGAGGGAAGGGTTACCTCACCCAACTCCTGCAGGACTTCGGTATTCATCACACCTGTTTCGTCATAAAACGAACCATAGTCTGTTCCGCCCTCCGGCACCTCTGCAGCAAAGGCAGGCATCTGACAAGCAGCAAACATCAGAAGAGCCGCCATGGCTCCTGCCATTTTCTTTTTCATATGCCCACCCCCTCTATACAAGCATGAACAGCGTTGTGAGAACCGCCGTCACCACAGCAATGATCGCTGCTGCCGTTCCAAAACATTTTCCCCAGCTGATGGGAAGATCGCCTACCAGCCGGCCCGTCTGCCCGTTCATGGCAAACAGGAAATCTTTTCCGTCCCATTTCGTGTTGAGCATCCACACCGGAAGCAGCGCATAGTGCACTTTTCCCCGTTTCAGATGGATATTTTTCGTGATGGGCACACAGGACGTATAGCCGTGCACCGTATCCCGCAGGGAATTCTCCAGCGTCTCCCGGCAGCGGCGATCCGCACGCTCCTGGCTGTCCTCCACGGACACATCGTATTTATCCGCCAGAAATCCGGGCAGATAAGCTGTAGAAAACGGTTTCAGCTCCGAATAGTCAAAGGGTTCGATGGAATCCATATGATCATCGGGCATTTTGGACGCCGCATCCACCGGAATCCGCTCAAAGGAAAGAGAACCGGCACGATACACATGGAAATGATCGGTTTCTGTCACTTCATAATCGCCGCTTCGGTACACCCGGGTACGGGTCGCCTCGTATGTAATGTTTCCCTCCGCTTTGCCGTCAAACAGCCAGAACGGCACGTAAACGCCTTTGATCTCCTCAATATGGTTTTTCGATTTGAAAGCTTTCGGCAGGAAGGGTTTCCCATTATAATGGGCTTTCAGCGCCTTCACCGCATCTTCCCGGCTCACTTTAAACGGGATCACATAGTCGGGCCGCAGCATGCCGGAAAACTGTCCCGGCACGATGCTGGGATTGCCGCAGTACGGACAGGAGGTTGCCGCCGTGGTGGCATCACAGATCAGCTCCGCACCACAGGAGGGACAGGTGTAGGACTTCATGCCCTCGGCGTCCGCGCCCCAGCCCTGCTCCATACCGGAGGTGTCCCAGTCGCCATTGTCGGACATTTCTTCCGCCTGTTGATTCTCCGATGCAGCCTGATCTCCTGCTTGCTGACCAGCCCGTGCTGGCTGACCCTCTGCCTTCTCTCCATCTGCCATAGTCTGCTCATTTTCCGCTACACTCTCCGCATTCTCCCTGGACAGACCGACATCTACTCTCGGCTCTGACTGCTGTTTCTTCTTTTCTTCCTCTGCAGCCTTCGCCGCAGCTTCTTCTTTTTCTTTATATAGTTTCTCTATCTCCGCGACCTCGTAAGTCGATTCGCAGTAATCACATTTCAGTTTTCCGATGCTTCCATCGTAATGCAGCGGCCCCGTGCAGGCCGGGCACTGGTAATTGGTCACCTGTTCTGCCATAGCTGCTTTTTACTCCTTCCCTCTGGAAAATTTATCCGATGATATCCCCATCGTCGAACGGATCTCCGCACTCCGGGCAGAATTTCGGCGGATGTGCCGGATCCTCCGGCTCCCAGCCGCATTTGTCACACCGGTACTGAGGCACGCCTGCCGGCTTGGGTTTGCCGCACTCGGAGCAGAATTTTCCCTTATTGACGGCACCACAGCTGCACACCCAGCCTGCATCTGCAGCTACCGGGCGCGGCTGACCACAGGAAGGGCAGAATTTTCCAACATTTCCGGTCTGACCGCAGGAACAGTTCCATGTATCCGCAGCTGCGCCGGATGCCTGGCCGCCGTTGCCCTGCATTCCGGCATTGCCTCCCGCGGGCATCTGTCCGGCGCCTGCCATGGAGCCGGGCTGCCCCGCATTGGCAAACTGGCCGCCTGCCATCTGGGCCTGCCGGTTCTCCTGAGCCATCTGATACAGTGCCTGGGCGTTCATGCCGCCCGCCTGTCCGGCCATTCCCATCCCCATAAATGCCATAGCCGGGCCTGCGCTGGTGTTGGAAGCGGCTGCTTTCATGGCCTCCGCCTGGGCTCTGGCCAGCACGCCTGCCGCCCGGGCCGGATCGGTGTAAGCCACCTCCCGCTGCATTTCCTTGATGATCTGCTCATCTTCTTCGTTTGCCTTTACCGAAGATACGCCGAAAGCAACGATCTCCAGTCCCCGGACATCCCGCCATTTGGCCGACAGCTCCTCGTTCAGCGCATTGGCGATCTCTGTCGTATGTCCCGGCAGGGAAGAATAGCGGATGCCCATCTCACTGATCCGGGCAAAGGCAGGCTGCAGCGCCGTCAGCAGCTCGGTTTTCAGCTGGCCGTCCAGCTGGCCGCGCTCATACGCCTCCGCCACATTGCCGCATACATTCGTATAAAACAGCAGCGGGTTCACGATGCGGTAGCTGTATTCTCCGAAGCAGCGGATGGAAATGTCCATGTCAATGCCCGCTCTCATGTCCAGCACCCGGAAAGGCACCGGAGACGGCGTTCCGTATTTGTTGCCGGTAATCTCTTTCGTATTGAAATAGTACACGCGCTGATCTTTGGGGGCCTCGCCGCCGAAGGTAAACCGCTTGCCGATATTTTCAAATACCTTTACAAAATTGTCTGCCAGGCCGTCTCCCACAAAAAGAGACGGCTCGCTGGAAATGTCATATGTATACTCGCCGGGCTCCGCGCACACATCTACCACCTTGCCCTGCTCCACGATCATCATGCACTGGCCTTCCGCCACAGCAATCACGGAACCGTTGGAGATAATGTTGTCGCTTCCCTTGTTTGCGGAACGTCCCCGCACCTTTTTCTGGCCCTTCACCGCCAGCACCTCCGCAGGCAGCGCCTCACAGTAAAAGTATTCCTTCCACTGATCCGCCAGTACTCCTTTTGCAGCATTTTTCGCAGCTCTTATCAGTCCCATACGCTTCCATCCTCCTGTTCTTTCCGGCGGGCAGCCTTGTTTGCCCGCCATTATCACATTTTATTCCTGCGCTTTACATATCACGATCATTTTCTCTGGCATTCCGCCCTGGCAAATGCTTTTCCTATGCATGACACGCACCATTGCCTGGAAATTTACCGCTTCATCTTGGGCTGCCAGATCAGCGACGCGATATACCCAAACACCAGCGCCGCACAGATGCCGCCCGCGCTGGCCGTCAGGCCGCCGGTAAAGATGCCCAGCATCCCGTCTTTCTGCACGCCTTCCATCACGCCTTTCCAGAGCGTATTGCCAAAGCCCAACAGCGGCACCGTTGCCCCGGCTCCGGCAAATCTGGCAAAAGGTTCATAGATGCCAATGGCGCCCAGCACCACGCCGGTGCACACCAGCAGTACCATGATCCGCCCCGGCATCATTTTCGTCTTCTCCATCAGAATCTGCACCACCGCACAGATCAGGCCGCCAACCCAGAATGCAGTTACATAATCCATCGCTATCCCATCCTTTCCTGCTGCTGACAACAGGATTCCCCGGAATAACACTTATTATGTATATGTATTGTAAATATCACACTGCCTCACGCCTCGTTCTCCGGGTATTCCGGGATCGTATTGTAGGAAATAGGCATCCCCTGCTCCGGCATGGTCATGTACGTGATCCGGTAGTCCGGCGTCATGGTCATATAGCCATTGCCGATCTGGCTGGGATCCAGCCGCCGCTCTTCCCCCGGTTCCCCGT
This sequence comes from Oscillospiraceae bacterium Marseille-Q3528, assembly GCA_018223385.1. GTDB lineage: Bacteria > Bacillota > Clostridia > Lachnospirales > Lachnospiraceae > JAGTTR01. The sequence continues at coordinate 49,893 of JAGTTR010000004.1, read as the reverse complement.
GGCTGTGTCCGGATGCACTCTCCGGTTTTCCAGTCACCGCGCAGATGGGCGGCTCCGATGCCGCCTGACGGATGGCTTCCCTTGCGGCATTGCGTTCCCCTTTTCCGGCAGTTGCCCGGGGTGTCGGCCGTTCTTTTCCCGGATAGTGGATCACATAGTTGCTGTCGTCGATGACCGCTCCCTGAAAATATCCCAGCTCCTGAAAATCCCGGATCTCATGGATGACCTGATACATGGTACAGTTCATCTGCCTTGCAATCTCCCGGATATCCGTACACTGCTGCCGCTCCAGCAGTCTCCGGTACGTCTCCAGATCTGCTGCGCTGGCGTCCGTGCCTTTGATCTGCTGGTTCACCCGTTTTAAAATCTCCGGTTCCGGCGCCGGTTCTTTGCGCGAAGCGGTATGTCTCGTCAGCCCTTCCGCCTCCGGCATCCGTTTCGATGCCCATTCTCTGGCATTTCCAAAGGAAAAACCGCCAAACCCGTGTTTTCTTGGCTCATTGGGGCGGGCAGAAGCATCTTTCTTCTTCCCTGTTTTATTCCGGTTCGCCACACTGATGATAATTTTTATGACAATTAACAGTATAATCAGATCAAACATCCGGCATTCCTCCTGTCACTGTTTTCTAACTTCTATCCTATCATAAATGGAGAGGAATGTCATTTTAAGATTTCCTGAATATCGAAAAGAGGCATCCACAGGGAACTCCCGGGGTGCCTCTTCTCATTATCATATGCAGTTGTATAATAACAGTTCAGGCGCGCCCATTCGCAGAACCGCGCATAACTGCGCTCTCCGCCGCTGCGCAGCTCATTTCTGCTCATCTGCGGGCGCTCACCTCATTCGATGACACAACTGGCCTTCCGTGCAAGCACGGCGCCCAGCCGCATACATCGTATGGCTGAACTGTTGTCAGATGTCGTAGACCTCTCTCTTGACATAGCTGGTATGCAGGATATGATGTGCCTTCTCGCTGCCTGGCATGCCAAGGTACTCATCGTACAGCTTCTTGATGGCCGGGTTGTCATGGGACTTCCGGTAGGTCATGGAAGCGTCCAGATTATACAGGGCTTTCGCACGGGCTGCTTTCACATCCACTCTTCTGCGCACATCCGGAGACTGGATGGGCTGTCCTCCGCCATCTACGCAGCCGCCGGGGCATCCCATGATCTCAATGAACTGATAGTCTGCCTCGCCGTTTTTCACACGGTCAAGCAGCGTCTGGGCGTTGCCAAGGCCGGAAGCGACTGCCACGCGGATCTTTATGCCTGCCACATCGTACTCAGCTTCCTTGATGCCTGCGGTTCCACGAACGGCTTGGAAATCCACATGCTCCAGTGTCTCGCCGGTCAGTGTCTCCACTGCGGTACGGAGAGCTGCCTCCATCACGCCGCCGGTAGCGCCGAAGATGACGCCTGCGCCGGTGGACTCACCCAACGGATGATCGAAGGTGCCATCCTCCAGATCGGTGAAGCTTAAGCAGGATTTCTTGATCATTCTGGCCAGCTCTCTTGTGGTCAGGGAAATGTCCACATCAGGGTAACCGGAAGCGTTCTCGTTGTCACGGCCGATCTCGAACTTCTTGGCGGTACAGGGCATGATGCTGACGCTGACGATATTCTTCGGATCGATGTCCATCTTTTCTGCATAGTAGGTCTTTAATACCGCACCAAACATCTGCTGCGGGGATTTGCAGGTGGACAGGTTCGGGATCATGTCAGGATAATAATACTCACAGTATTTTACCCAGCCCGGGGAACAGGAGGTGATCAGCGGCAAAGTTCCGCCGTTTTTCACGCGCTCAAGGAACTCGTTGGCCTCCTCCATGATCGTCAGGTCTGCCGCGAAATCGGTATCAAACACTTTATCAAAGCCCAGTCTTCGAAGGGCAGTTACCATCTTGCCCTCTACCTGGGTGCCGATCGGATAACCAAACTCCTCACCCAGTGCGGCACGCACAGACGGTGCGGTCTGTACGACCACGAACTTCTCCGGGTCTGCCAGCGCCGCGAATACCTCTGCAGTGCTGTCCTTCTCGCGAAGAGCACCGGTAGGACATACAGCGATACACTGGCCGCAGGATACGCAGCTTGTCTCCGCCAGTCCCATCTCGAAGGTGGAACCGATGGCTGTCGCAAAGCCGCGGTTGTTGACACCGATAACACCGATATGCTGTACCTTTTCACAGACAGCGGTACAACGGCGGCAAAGCACACATTTACTGTTGTCGCGGATCATATGCGGCGCACTCTCATCCGGCTCGGAAGGTGTCATCTCACCGGCATATTTCTCGGTATCATCCACACCCAGCTCCCGGCAGAGCTTCATAAGCTCACAGTTCCCGCTGCGTACACAGGACAGGCAGTCCTTGCGGTGATTGGACAGCAGCAGCTGCAGTGTCTTCTTTCTGGAATCCATCACGGCAGGGGTATTGGTCCATACCTCCATGCCGTCATTGACCGGGTAAACACAGGAAGCCACCAGGCTTCTTGCTCCTTTTACTTCTACAACGCACATCCGGCAGGCGCCGATCTCGTTGATATCTTTCAGATAACAGAGTGTGGGGATCTCCACCTGAAAAAGTCTTGCGGCCTCCAGAATGGTAATGCCCTCAGGGACTCTGCGCTCTATTCCGTTTAATTTAATTGTTACTTCTCCCATCGCTTGTCCCTCCTAGTCTCTGTAAATTGCACCAAAGTGGCAGTTCTCCATGCAGGCGCCGCACTTCAGGCAGATAGACGTATCGATCTGATGCGGCTCCTTGGGCTTGCCGGTGACAGCGTGTGCCGGACAGATTCTTGCGCAGAGCGTACAGCCCTTACACTTGGTCGGATCGATCTTGTAATCAAACAGTGCCTTACATACCTTGGCAGGACATTTGTGATCTTTGACATGGGCTTCGTACTCATCGCGGAAATACCGGAGGGTTGACAGTACCGGGTTGGGCGCTGTCTGCCCCAGGCCGCAGAGTGCATTGTTCTTGATATAGTAAGCAAGCTCTTCCAGCTTATCAATATCTTCCATCGTACCCTCGCCCCGGGTGATCTTGTCCAGGATCTCGTACATTCTCTTTGTTCCCACACGGCACGGGGTACATTTACCACAGGACTCATCTACCGTGAACTGCAGGAAAAATTTGGCAATATCTACCATACAGGTATCTTCATCCATAACGATCATACCGCCGGATCCCATCATGGAGCCGATGGAGATCAGGTTGTCATAATCGATGGGGATGTCCATATGCTCTGCCGGAATACATCCGCCGGACGGGCCGCCGGTCTGGGCTGCCTTGAACTTCTTGCCATTGGGGATGCCGCCGCCGATCTCCTCGATGACGGTACGCAGCGTCGTTCCCATGGGGATCTCCACCAGTCCGGTGTTGGTGATCTTGCCGCCCAGTGCAAACACCTTGGTTCCTTTGGATTTTTCCGTACCCATGGAAGCAAACCATTCTGCTCCCTGGAGGATGATCCGCGGGATATTTGCATAGGTCTCTACGTTATTTAAGATGGTCGGGCTCTCAAACAGACCTTTCACTGCCGGGAACGGCGGACGCGGACGGGGCTCGCCACGTTTTCCTTCGATGGACGTCATCAGCGCCGTCTCCTCACCACAGACGAAAGCACCGGCACCGAGACGCAGCTCGATATCAAAGGAGAAATCCGTTCCGAAAATATGCTCGCCCAGCAGACCATACTCTCTTGCCTGCTTGATGGCGGTGTTCAGACGCTGTACCGCAATGGGGTACTCTGCGCGGACATAGATATAACCCTGATTGGAACCGATGGCATAGCCTGCGATGGCCATGGCCTCCAGCACCACGTGGGGATCGCCCTCCAGAACCGAACGGTCCATGAAGGCGCCCGGGTCACCCTCATCCGCGTTACAACAGACGTATTTCTGCACCTTTCCGCGGTTGCCGGATGCGAACTTCCATTTCAGGCCGGTGGGGAAGCCTGCGCCTCCACGGCCGCGGAGGCCGCTGTCCAGAATGGTCTGAATGACTTCATCCGGAGTCATCTCTGTCAGCACCTTACCCAGTGCCTGATAGCCGTCCCGGCCTATGTACTCATCAATATTTTCCGGGTCAATGACGCCGCAGTTGCGCAGCGCGATACGCGTCTGCATTTTATAAAAATTGGTATCCTTTAATGCTTTTACATTGCCGTCAGTCAGAGACTCATCAAACAGAAGTCTCTTCACGACTCTGCCCTTCAGCAGATGCTCCTGAACAATCTCTTCCACATCCTCGGGCTGTACCATGGTATAGAAAACCTGATCCGGATAAACGACCATGTTGGGACCGACCTTACACATGCCGAAGCAGCCGGTCTTTACGACCTGAATCTCATCCTGAAGGCCTGCTTTGTTGATTTCTTCCACCATCTTTTCATAGACGGCCTGGCTGTTTGAGACAGTACATGCGGTACCGCCGCAAATCAATACATGCGCACGAAACATATTTCCACCTCCATTATAAGTTTGTCGAGCTTAAGGTATACTTGGAAACGACAAAGCCCTTGCACAGATGCTTGTCTACCACCTCAACGGCCTTCTCGGGATCCATTTTCACATAAGTTACCTTCTCTTTGCCCGGTTCAAACACTTCTACGATCGGTTCATACTGACACAGGCCGATGCAGCCGGTCTGCGTGACGGTCACATTGGTCAGGCCGCGTTTCTGTACCTCGGAAGCCAGGGCATTGAGCACCGGACGGGCACCGCTGGCAATTCCGCACGTAGCCATACCAACCACCACGCGGATGTTGGAACTGCCCTGATCTCTTAACTCTACCTGATTTTTCATCCGGTCACGGATTGCTTTTAATTCTTCTAAACTCTTCATGACTGCTTTCCTTCCTTTCCCGCACCCAGGTTACATTTTCTCATAGTCTTCCAGAATCCTGTCCACATCATCTGCACCCAGACGGCCGAATACCTTGTCATTGATCATCATGACAGGTGCCAGGCCGCAGGCACCGATACAGCGGCAGGAATCCAGGGAAAATTTGCCGTCCGGCGTACATCCGCCATCCTCAATCCCCAGATACTGCTCTACCCGGTCCATAATATTCCCCGCACCCTTGACATAGCATGCGGTCCCCAGACAGACAGAAATCTGATATTTACCCTTGGGATTCAGGTTAAACTGGGAGTAAAAAGTTGCCACTCCGTAAATCTTACTCATCGGGATTCCGGTCTGCTCAGCAATGATCTTCTGAACTTCGATCGGAAGATATCCGTAAATCTCCTGTGCGTGCTGCATAATCGGCATCAGCGCACCCTTCTCATCCTTAAGCTCAGAAATCACTGCCAGGAGCTTTCTCTTCTGTTCATCTGTTCCCCGAAACGGAACTGTCGTCTTTTTATTCACACAAAGCCCTCCTAACGTTTTCAAATGCTTTTTTCACAAATTTCTTATGGTTGCAATTAAACAATTTGTTAATATCGTACCACGATTTCTGGAAGAATTCAATCTGCAAACACACAGAAATCGACACACAATTCCCTCGTGCGTTCATGCGGACAGATTCCATGCTTGCATGAGAATCCGGAAGCGGGAAAGCGCGAAGGGAGCGCCGGTTCATGAGCAAAAATGAACTGCATTGCAGCGGAAAGCATCGCAGATGCGATTTTGCGAATGGCGCGCGTGAACTGGGACGGCCATTCCTCCATGCTTGCATGAGAATCCGGAAGCGGGAAAGCGCGAAGGGAGCGCCGGTTCATGAGCAAAAATGAACTGCATTGCAGCGGAAAGCATCGCAGATGCGATTTTGCGAATGGCGCGCGTGAACTGTAATGTTTTGCCCGTTGCTTCCCCGGGACAAATACTATATAATAAGGACAAACTACAACAAAGGGGTACTTATTTATGCATATTGGATTTGATAATGAAAAATACCTGCAGACACAGTCCGCCCACATCCGGGAGCGGATCGCCCAGTTTGACAACAAGCTGTACCTGGAATTCGGCGGCAAGCTGTTCGACGACTACCACGCCTCCCGCGTGCTTCCCGGCTTCCATCCCGACAGTAAGCTGCAGATGCTTTTGCAGTTAAAGGATCAGGCCGAAATCGTCATCGTCATCAGCGCGGCCGACATCGAGAAAAACAAGATCCGCGGAGACTTAGGGATCACCTACGACGAGGACGTGCTCCGTCTCATCGACGAATTCCATTCCAAAGGGCTTTACGTGGGCAGCATTGTCATCACCCAGTATGCCGGACAGCCTTCCGCCGACAGCTTCCGCAGCCGCCTGACCTTCCTTGGTATCCGGGTGTACACCCACTACGTGATCGCCGGTTATCCGGGCAACATTCCGCTGATCGTCAGCGACGAGGGCTATGGAAAGAATGATTATATCGAGACAACCCGCCCCCTGGTTGTCGTTACCGCACCGGGGCCGGGCAGCGGCAAGATGGCGACCTGCCTGTCTCAGCTCTATCACGAACACAAACGGGGCATCAAGGCCGGCTACGCCAAATTTGAGACCTTCCCCATATGGAACCTGCCGCTGCGCCACCCGGTGAACCTTGCCTATGAGGCTGCCACCGCTGACTTAAGCGACGTAAACATGATCGACCCGTATCACCTGGAAGCCTACGGCAAGACCACCGTCAACTACAACCGTGATGTGGAGATCTTCCCCGTGCTCAACGCCATTTTCGAGCAGATCTTCGGCGAGAGCCCGTACAAATCTCCCACAGATATGGGCGTCAACATGGCCGGCAACTGCATCATCGATGATGAGGCATGCTGCGAGGCTTCCCGCCAGGAGATCATCCGCCGGTACTATGAGGCCCAGGAAAAATATGTAGAGGGCACCGGCACGGAGAACGAGATCTACAAGATCCAGCTGCTGATGAAGCAGGCTTCCGTCACCGTCCAGGCCCGCAAGGTCGTATCCGCTGCCAATGTCCGGGCAGAGGCCACCGGCGCACCGGCTGCCGCCATCGAACTTTCCGACGGCACCATCGTCACCGGCAAGACCTCGGATCTGCTGGGCGCTTCCGCAGCCCTGATCCTCAACGCCCTGAAAGTGCTGGCCGGTCTGGACGCCGACATGCACCTGATCTCCCCGGATGCACTGGATCCCATCCGCACCCTGAAGGTCAAATATCTGGGCGGACACAACCCGCGGCTGCACACGGATGAGGTGCTCATCGCCCTGTCCTCCAGCGCTTCCAAGAACCCCAACGCGCTGCTGGCCATGGAACAGCTGCCCAAGCTGCGGGGCTGCCAGGTACACACCTCCGTGCTGCTGTCCAAGGTGGACATCAACATCTTCAAAAAACTGGGTGTAAACCTGACCAGCGAACCGAAATACGAAAAAAAGAAATTATTACATTGATTGCATAATGCACCGGCACATAACATCAACCGGTAGGCAGATGTGATAAGCCCCCTGTCAAAAGATGGTATGCAACCATGATATCATCTTTCCTGACAGGGGTTTTATTATGCGGTTTGTCATGCGGTTTGTCATGCAGTCTCTAATACCACCCCGTGGGCAATCCCGGGGATCGTCTGCCCTTCATGAAAGCTCACCGGGGACAGCAATGCCCCGGTGGGCACAAACAGTACCCGTTTCCATCGGCCTTCTGCCAGCTGATCCAGAATATAGGCGCCCAGCGTCACCGCTGAGCAACCACAGCCACTTCCGCCGGAATGGGTGTCCTGGGTCTCGGCGTCATAGATCTCGATGCCACAGTCCGCGTGCTGCCTGCTGATATCCACACCCTGTTCCTTCATGAGCGTCAGCAGAATCTCCTTTCCCACCTTTCCCAGATCGCCGGTAATGATCTGGTCATAGTCCTCCGGCTTTCTCCCGAAATCTTCCAGATTCTGCAAAATGGTATCCGCGGCCGCCGGTGCCATACAGGCGCCCATGTTCATGGAATCCCGCACGCCGTAATCCACGATTTTCCCGGTGGTGATACCGGTGATCCTCACCCGGCCCGTGTTTCCCACCACGAAAGCACCGCAGCCCGTCACCGTCCAGGTGGCTGACAGGGGACGCTGGTTCGCATATGCCAGCGGATACCGGAATTGCTTCTCCGCACTGCCAAAATGGCTGGACGCCACGCACAGCACATGCGATGCATACCCGGCATTCACCGTCATTGCTCCCAGCTGCAGTGCCTCCCCGGCGGTGGAGCACGCCCCGTACAGCCCAAACAGCGGCGCGGGCAGTTCCTTCATGCCGAAAAAGGTGGCGATGAGCTGCCCCAGCAGGTCTCCGGCAAATATATAGCGGATATCCGCAGGCTCCAGCCCCGCCTTTTTCAGCGCGATCCGAGCCGCCTCCTTCTGCATGGTGCTCTCGGCCTTTTCCCAGGAGTCCTCCCCAAACAGGGGATCCTCATCCACCAGGTCTATGAGATGGCCCAGCGGCCCGTCGCCCTCCTTTTTCCCGGCCACGGACGCACTGCTCTCGATACAGGGCGGATGCGCAAACGCAATGCTCTGTTTTCCTCTGCTCTGTTCCATCAAAATCCCTCCAAGTCCATTTTTCACATAGTTCTCACGTTGTTCTTCTTTTCAAAATGTATATAGAAAAAGGATCCTGCTTTTACAGAATCCTTTGTTGTTAGTATCTCGACTTATGCAATTTTTATCCGACCGGCGCCTTCCTGCCCGCTTCCTCTTCCCGCCGTTTTTTATACATCGTTTTCACCCGGTACATTTCCTCGTCCGCCCGTCGGTACGTAATGGGAACATCCTCCGGCGGAAATTCAAAAGCAAAATTTCCACCCGTCGCCGGAAGTGTTTTGATCCCGTTCACATGCTTACTCACATTGCTCCCATCGCCGCCATATTTTCCAGACAGAAAATCCACGTCCACATCATAATCAATGCCCTGGATGGTAACCGTCTTTATAAATGTAAAATATTTCTCCCTGTGCCTGCGATATCCGTTTTTCTCCAGCAGACGCTTGATCGTCTCATAGCTTTCTGCCCGCCGGATCTCCAGCTGATTCAGTAAAACATCCACATCTATGGAACCGATATGATCCTCCTTCGGATATAAAAGCGCCGGAACCCAGCCGCCTATGATACGCATATGATCTGAAAATTCTCCCAGCAGATTTACGATCTCTCCCAGGACACAATAAGCAGCATCCTTCTGACCCTGCGAGTAATCAATCGCCTGTTTCAGATTTTCCTCTCTCTGTATTCTCATCATCCCCCTGTAGACAAAATTCCTTCTGCATCACCGCATCTGCGGCTTCCTCTCCCCGTCCGCTGCTGTTCCGAAGATCCAGCACCGTCTGCACCGGCGAAGTCACCAGATCACCATGTATCTTTCTGGCAAACATGCAGGGGGTCTCATCGTGCGGAATTATCAAAACCACATTCCCCCCTACAGATACCGGTTCCAGCTCCAGATCTTTGACAAACTCTTCCAGATCCTGTTGCTCCACGTACACATATACCTTCTGGTAACGCACCGTCGGCGCATACCGGGCAGCCGCAGAAAAAGAACCCAGTACAGCTGCCGCGCCGTGTGATGCATTCCATTTGCCGATTGCCCGTTCTACATCCGCCACGCTATCCAGGGAATAATATTCCAGGCATCTGGCATCTTTTTTCTCATAATCCTTTGCCCAGTGACAGAGCATTCTCTGACTTCATTTACCCCATCCCCAGCATTTTTCCCAGCCAGTACAAAAGCCCCGCTACCCAGCTGGTGAACACGCCGTACAGGATCACCGGCCCGGCGATGGTGAAAATCTTGCAGCCGATGCCGAACACCTGCCCTTCCTTCTGGAACTCGATGGCCGGGGCCGCCACAGAGTTGGCAAAGCCGGTGATGGGCACCAGCGCCCCGGCGCCGCCGAACTTGGCAATGGACGGGTAGAGATTGAACCCCGTTAAAATAATGCTCATGAGCACCAGTACAATGGATGTCCATGTCCCGGCGCTTTTCTCATCCAGCCCCAGAGATTGAACGCAGTTCAAAATCCCCTGCCCGATGGCACAGATGGCCCCGCCCACGAGAAATGCCCGCACCATGTTCATCCACAGGCTGTGGGTGGGCGTCACCGCTTTCACATAGTCCGCATACTGCTGCTTCTCTGTCTCGTTTAACTGCTGCTTGTTGTTTTTCATAGAATCTCCTTTCCCCAGGTCCTTGTGATCGCCCGTCTTTTCCTGTTTTTACCAGCGCATGTAAAAATGAAGGATCCCCCCGATGCTTCTTCCCAGTGCCATGAGCACCACCAGGATCCCCAGTCCTCCTTTCAGCCCCAGACGTCTGGAAAATATGGGGATCGTGTCCACGATCTCCGCCAGCGCCATGGCCCAGGCCCCCACATAGATACCGCCCACCAGCCCAAAGAGCAGCAGCCCTGCCGCCCCGCAGTACAGCGGAATCTGAAACACATTCACGATATTTCCCACAATGCCGCCCCACACGATGCAGCTCTCATACAGCATCATGTGATGGGCGGTGTGGGTAAAGCCCGCGAACCGGGGCACGATTTTCAGGCCCACGATCAGGGCAAAGATGCCGCCCGCCACCACTGTCCCGGCACTGAATCCGCTAATCGCCAGCAGAATCGTCCATCCCATGGCCCGCTCCTTTCCCCTTTCGGCTGTTTTCCTGGATGATCGCCGTGTTGACGTCCTGCTCGTACTGCTTCATCTGCACCTCCAGCGGCGTCGGATCCATAGTGATCTTTTTTCCTGCAAAATGGTTGAAAAACAGGATGATGCCCACGGAAAGGCCGAGAGAATACGAGATTTCCAGGATCGTGTACCCGTCGGACACCGCTCCTGTACACTGTTCATAAACCTGGGCAAACAGCTCCGTCACGTTGATATCGTTGTTGAACGCCATGATGGAAAAAGCGGAACCGAAAAAGATAACCGCACTGATCAGTACGGTTTTCACAAAATCCCACACCGGATGTTCCTTTCCCTGTTCCACATAGGTCACGATAAAGTCTGTCTCACCCAGATTATTTACTTCCATGTTCGGATAAAGTGCCTGCACCTTTTCGATGATATCCACAACCGTCATCGTTTTGCGGAACTTTTTCCCCGAAGGAATGCGAAACAGTTTGATGGTTTTCAGGCGGTTCAGCGCATGTTCGTCCGTGCAGGCCATTTTCGCCACGTCTGACAGCCGGACATCCCTGGTGGAAACCTCCGTATTCTGCTCCAGGAGAAGGTACAGGGTGGTGCCGGCGCTCATCCCAGGCCCCCTGTGCAGACAATGACCGGAAATACCATCATCCCCGGCTGCTCACAGTCATTGCTTACATAGGCTTCCACACAGACAACAGCTGTCCCACGTTCCGGCAGTCGCAGATTCTGCAGCTCCTGTTTCAACGGATGCCGTTGATCTTCTGTCTGCTCCACTAATGTCGCCTCCGTCTGTCCGGTATCCCCGGCCTTCTCCTTGATATAGAGAAGCATCCCCACCACCAGCAGCACCAGAAGCATGCTCAGCAGCAGGTTCTTCCATCTCGTTTTTCCCATTTGCATTCCTTCTTTCTTTCGTCCATCCCTCCTTTCCTATTTTCTCTACATTTTCTTATACTATACGCGCATATTACTCTTTTTCTCGATTTCTTATGTTCGATTGCCTGATTCCGTTCGGTCAATCCCTGTCTCGTCTGGTCAGCATTATTCCATTCTCCCGGATTTGTCCCACTTGTCAGATCATCACTTTCATTTCTCCCGGTCTGTCCGCGATTCAGGATTCACGCCCTTTCTTCATTTCCGTTACTTCTCCGTCCTCACCTGACGCCGGCACGCATCCGCCAGCATGGGCAGCAGCTTGGCCAGATCAAAGGGCTTGGCCAGATGTCCGTTCATTCCGGCGTTCATGCAGCTGGCGACATCCTGCTGAAAAGCATTGGCCGTCATGGCAATAATGGGAATGGTCACCGCATCCCGCCGGGTCATATGCCGGATCGTCTCTGTGGCCTGAACGCCGTCCATCACCGGCATCTGCATGTCCATGAGAATGGCATTGTACGTGCCCTCCGGCGCATGCTGAAACCGCTCCACACAGGCAGCGCCGTTTTCCGCCCGGTCGCAGGAAATCCCCTGCATAGCCAGCAGTTCCGAGGCCACCTCATAATTCAGGTCGTTGTCCTCCGCCACCAGAAGATGCATTCCCTTACAAACCTCCGACACATCTTCCTCCTGCCCCGCACAGGCAGATGCCTCCGCTGCGTCCACATAAGGGAAGGTGAAGGACAGCACGAACTTCGTCCCCTGCTCCGGCGCACTCTCCACCTGCACCTGTCCGCCCAGAAGATCTGTCAGTTCCTTTACCACGGAAAGCCCCAGACCGCTTCCCCGCACCTGATTGACCCGGGTATCCACTGCCCGGCTGAATTTGGCGTACATCACATCCATATATTCTCTGGACATGCCGATGCCACTGTCCTGTACCCGGGACACCAGACGGATGCAGTTCGTCTCCGGCAGCATTTCCTCATACATTTCCAGCGTCACAGTGCCGCCGTCCGACGTGTATTTCACCGCATTGGACAGCAGATTCATATAGATCTGCCGCAGCAGCACCGGGTCTGCCACGATCCGGTCATACCAGATATCGTGCAAACATTTCTCAAAGCGCAGGCTTCTGCCGATGCAGATCCCATCCACCAGCAGACATAACTCCGCGAAAAACGAGGTGAGCTGCATTTTCTGATGGGCAGCCTTCATCTGTCCGCTCTCGATGTGGGTCAGATCCAGAATATTATCCGCCAGCTCCCGCAGATAATGGCTGGAGATTTCGATCTTCTGGAGACATTCTTCCACTTTTTGAACATTGTTCAGACTCGCTTTTGCAATGGTGGTAAATCCCTGAATGGCGTTCATGGGTGTACGGATATCATGGGCCATCCGGGAAAGGAATTCTGTCTTGGCCATGTTCGCCCGGTTGGCTTCCTCCGCAATGGCGATCCAGCTCTGCTCCCGCCGCTTGGTGTCACTGATCACCCGGGTGACATAGAGCACATGGGTGACTTCTCCGGCGGCATTCCGGTTTTTCACGATAAACCGGGCCAGATGCCAGTCTCCGTCCTGGGTCAGATACTCCATTCCCACCGTATCCTCTTCCCCCAGCCGTCCTGCCAGCGTGGACAGATCCAGAAACTGCCGCACATTTTCCCGGTAACCGGACGCCACGAAGGCATCACAGATCTCCTGCATCCGCGCAGACGCTCTGCCGTGTTTTCCGGTGAAACGGTGCAGCTCATCCTGACTGGAAATCTCATCATAGTAATCTTTTTCCAGATCAATCCGGAAAATCAGCACGTAAATCTTACTGATGGCAGAAATAATCTCATTGTTCAGTGTCACTTCCTCCCGGGCCTTTTCCAGATCCCGGCGATTCTGCTGCAGGGCATCCCTGTTCTGTTTCAGCTGTCTCGCCACGCGGAAGTTCTCCCAGGCATTGCCCACATAACCGCCCACCACAGCCAGCAGATTGAGAAAATACCGGAATTTTGCAACCCGGGGATTGTCCACGCCAATGAATCCCATCAGCTTGCCCCGATACCAGATGGGGAAAGAAATCTCTGAATAAATATCCTGCGCTTTCAGGATATCATACTCCAGTGGCATGCTCTCCTTCACCGTCTCCAGATCGTCTATGATAATACTTTCTCCCCGCAGAAAAATCCGGTACCAGACGGGCATATCATCCGCCGTCAACGCCTGCAGATTATCGATCTGTGGAGTCACCCCTTCTGAACACCATTCATAAATGTTCGTAAAGATCCGTTCCTCTTCCATCATCTCGAAAATATATGTTCGCTCCGCCTGGGTATATTCTCCAATGGCCTGCAGGAGGGTATTCACCGCCAGATCCACCTCGGCGCTGTTCCTCGCCCGGTCAATGGCCACCAGCTGTGCAAATACCACTTCCAGCTCTCTCTGCTGCTCGTTTCCTTCGTTTTCTCTCTTACACATCGTAGATTCCTCTGTTCCCCGACGGGTTCCTTCTCCTGTCCGTTCCCTTCCGGGGTTCATTCGTCCTTCATTTGTTTCCTCTTTCTACTCATTTTACCTGATTTCGACATATTTGCATAGCCATTTTTACTCCCGCAGTGCCTGCGAACGCATCCGCTTCAAAATCCGTTTCTCCATCCGGGACACCTGCACCTGGGAAATACCAAGCCGGGCCGCAATGTCTGCCTGGGTGCGCTCTTCAAAATACCGCAGCTGGATGAGCTGCCGTTCCTGGCCATCCAGATCCTCCAGCAGTTCCTCCAGCAGCAGGCGGTTCAGCACCTCCTCATGGGCATCCCGCTTCTCCTCCAGCCGGTCGATGAGGGTAATGGACGCCCCGTCCCCCTGGTACACCGTCTTGTAAATGGATTCCACCTCTCCCGAAGAATCCAGCGCCAGCATAATATCCTCCGGCGAAAGCCCGGTTTCCGCCGACAGCTCCCCCACCGTCGGCTCCCGGTTCAGTGTCGCCTGCAGCCGCTGCCGTACGCTCTGCACCTTCCCCGCATGTTCCCGGATCGTCCGGCTTACCTTCAGCATGCCGTCATCCCGCAAAAACCGGCGGATTTCCCCGGCGATCATGGGCACCGCGTAGGTGGAAAATTTTACCTCGTAGCCGGTATCGAATTTGTCGATGGCTTTCATCAGGCCAATGCTGCCGATCTGGAACAGATCCTCCGCCTCGCAGCCCCGGTTCAGGAACCGCCGGACGATGCTCCACACCAGACCGATGTTGTTGGCCACTAGCTGATCTCTTGCTTCTTTATCTCCCTTATGTGCCTGTTCAATCAGTACGGTTACAGCTTCCATCGCATGCTTTCCCGCTCTCTGCCCGGTCACTGCCTATTTTCTTTCTCATTCGTACCGATGTGCCCCGCCCCTGCCCGGACACCACATGCAGCTCATCCATAAAGGCTTCCATAAAGGAAAAGCCCATGCCGGAACGATCCAGCTGCGGTTTTGTCGTATACATGGGTTCCATGGCTTTCTCAATATCCGGGATGCCCACGCCGTCATCCTCCACCGTCACCGTCAGCCAGGCGCCGTCCAGCGCCGCTGTCAGCCGGATCGTATGTATCTCATTCTCATAGCCGTGAATGATACAGTTGGTCACCGCCTCCGACACAGCGGTCTTCACATCCTCCAGCTCCTCCACCGTGGGATTGCATTTCAGCATAAATGCCGCCACCACCATGCGGGCAAATTTTTCGTTTTCTGACCGGCTCTCGAATTCCAGCCGCATCTGTTCCCCCTGCATTTCCAGTCCCTCCATTTTCATCATTCTCCCTCCCTGCTTTCCATCAGCCGGTACACGCCCGCCATGCGCAGCATCCGCTCCATCCGGGGATTCACGTGCTCCACCGCCATCGTTCCGCCCAGGAAATGGATGTTCTTGTACCGCCCCATGATGACGCCGATGCCGGAGCTGTCCATAAACTCCGTATCCTGAAAATCAAACACCAGCCGCAGGATCATAAACCGTTCCAACATCCGGTCCGCCTGTCTGCGCACGGCCTCCGCGTTGTGGTGATCCAGCTCCCGGGGCAGCCGGACATACAGGATCGTCCGATCCACCGTGCAACTGCCTGCGTCTATATCCGTCTGTGCCGTTTCCTTTTTTCCTTCCATATAGGATTCCCCCTTTTCTATTTTTTATTCCTGTCCCGCCGTGAAATTGTTCAAACATGGCTGAACTGTTTACAAAAAAAGACCGCCCCCGGGTATTTCTACCCGAAGACAGCCTCTTCCTGGAGGTTTCTCCTCTGTATCTTCATATCATTTTCTCTTCTGTTTCTTACCGCTGCCCATTTATCCACAGGAATCAGCCAGCGCATCACTTACTGCGCCTGGATCTCCTCCAGATACCGCTGGGAATCGGTGGCGTTCTTCGTGCCGCCGTAATTGTCGATGACCTTCTGGTACATCTGGGCCGCCGTGTCTGTGTCGCCGCTTCTGTGCAACGCACGGGCGTACAGATACAGAGCGCCGCCATTGTCATAGGTGTCATCCACATCAATGATCTGTTTCAGGCTGTCCACCGCCGCCGCATAATCGCCGCTGTCATAGGACGACTGGCCACTGGCGTACAGCTCCTTGAAGGCTTCCGTGTCCACCGTGGCGGAAATGCTGTTGTACAGCGCTTTTCCCTTGTCGGACAGCACCGTGGCATTGATCTCCGAGAGCACCGCACGGGCTTCCACATTCTTGCCCTCCTCCGACAGGCTCTGGGCATCCAGCAGCTTGTCATACATATCCACGCCGGAATTCTGATCCTCGGCACTCTGCTGGGCTTCGTCCAGCTGCTGCTGCGCCTCATCCAGCTGCTTCTGCAGCTGCTCCACCTGAGCCGTCTTGGCCGAGATCTGATCGCCCATATCCACCGTCGTCTTGTTCAGCTCACTGCGGATATTCTGGGTGCGGGCCGGAATGACCAGGAACCACATGAGCGCCACACCCACTGCCAGACCAATAAAAATATTGATCACCGTGTAGAAAGCGGAATGCTCCCGGTAGCTGTCTGTAGGCTGGATGATCAGCTCGTTGCCGCTCTGGTATGTGAGATTGTCAGAACGCTTCTTGCCGCCGCCCGGGCGGTTCTTCTCAATGGAGATGATCTCCTTCATGTAGTTCAGCGTCCGCGTGTTGTTCGTATCCAGCAACTGCGCCCGGCGCAGTGCCTTCTTCGCCTTGCCGTACTCTTCCCCCTTCATGTACAGAAGGGCCATGAGCTGATGGCCTTTCACCAGCTTGGGGCTCATGGAAAGTACCTTTTTCAGCTGTATGATCGCCAGATCCTCGCTGCCCTGCTGACAGTACAGCAGCGCCTGGTTAAACTTCTTGATCGTCTGATCCACCAGATCCAGCTTCGTATTGTTCGTCTGCACCTCGTTCAGGTACGAGTTCGCGATGTTCTTCTTCGGCTGATAGTTGGTGCTGATGACCCACTGGGCCAGCGCCTGCACCGTCTCTCCGGTCTCATAGTAAATGAGTCCCAGAAGGTTCCGGGCATCGATATTCTTCTTGTTGAGCTTCAGGCTCTGCCGCAGACAGTCTGCTGCACCGGTCATATCCCTTACTCTCGCCTTATAAAGACCCGCATTGTAGTAACTGTTGGAAAGGTGCAGGATTCTTTTATATAATCGCAAGTCCGTCCCGCAGTTCATGCACACGGCATCTTCTTCTGCGATGGGCTCGTTGCACATCAAACATCTCATGTTCCTGTCCCCTTATCCTATCTGCTGCGAATGCCCATCTGTGACAAAATGTCTCTGAGCACATCAGTCAGATCTGTCAGATCCTCCTGTGCGATGGCATCTGCCATGTCCTCGACCTCGAGGCTCGGCTGAAACTTCTTCAGTTCTTCTTCGTAATTAATCATAGCCCTTCCTCCTTCTGCCTGCCGTCCTGCAGTGCCAGGCGTCTGATCTCGCCTGCCAGATACAGCGATCCGGCACAGAACAGCATCCCGTCGCCCTGTTTTGCCCGGGCAAGCCGAAATGCTTCCTCCACATCTTCACAGTACAGCACTTCCCGGTCCGTATACCGTCCAAACACGGACGCCAGATCCTTCGCTGCCACGGCGCGGGCACCGCCCACACGCGTCACAATCGCTGTACGAAATTGTATTCTCTCACATATGGTCTGAATCATATGTGTATAATTCTTCTCTTTTACAGCGGAAAATAACAGGGTGATGGCCCTGTCTTTCTGAAATTTCTCTGCTGTATTCGTAAATGCGGCAATGCCTGCCTCATTGTGTCCGCCGTCGATGAACACATCAGGAAGAATCTCTTCCATCCGTCCCGGCCACCGTGTCTTACGGATGCCTTCCAGCATGGCCTGTCTGTCCATCTCCATGTTCTCTGTCCGGTACAGCACTTCTGCCGCCATCACAGCCAGCGAAGCATTGACCGCCTGATATCCGGCCGGACTGCTCACCGTGATATCATTGTATAAATAATAACCAGTATCCAGCGAAAAATCAATGACTTTATCGCTATTCATAAAAATTTCATACATGCCGGCCATCAATGGAAATACCGGCGCGTGATGCTCCCGGGCCACTTCTTTTATGACCTGCAGCGCCTCTTCACACTGCCCGTCACAGATCACCGGCACGCCCTCCTTGATGATCCCCGCCTTCTCCCGGGCGATCTTTCCAATGGTGTCCCCCAGGATCTCCGTGTGATCCAGGCTGATGGAGGTAATGACCGTCAGATGCGGATGCTCCACCACATTGGTGGCATCCAGCCGCCCGCCAAGGCCTGTCTCCAGAATGCCGTAATCCACCTTTTCTTCGGCAAATAACACCGCCGCCATGGCAAACAGCCATTCAAAAAAGGTGGGATGGCAAAAGTCCGGTTCCGCCTGCAGCAGCTCTTCCACTGCCTGCTTCACCTTGGCAAAGCAACCGGCAAACCGTTCCCGGCTCACATCCTGTCCCCGGACACGGAACCGTTCCGTCATTTCAACCAGGTGGGGTGATGTAAAAAGGCCGGTGTTCTGCCCCGCGGCCCGCAGAATGCCGTCCAGAAACGCACAGACCGAACCTTTGCCGTTTGTGCCCGCCACATGGATCACCGCAAACTGCTCCTGGGGATTCCCCAGATGAGCAAGAAGCAGCCGGAGATTCTCCGGCCGGTTCTTGCTTGTGAATTTTGGTACCTGCAACAGATACGCTGCCGCCTCTGTATAAGTCATTTTATCGCATCTCCCACGCCTTGGACTGTGTCAGCACCAGGCCATTCTTGTCCACCTGCTTCACCATCAGGACGTCTCCTTTTTTCAGTTTCATGTCCCGCAGGATCAGCGCATTTTCATTATAAAGCTGCGTTTCCTGTTCCTTGTCGTTCACATACAGCTTGCTGTACTGGGTAAAGTTCCTTCCAAAAATGTACGTATAATTTCTGGAAGTGCTCTGCACACTGGTGATCCGCACATCCTCCACGCCGATCTTCAGGTCAGTGGGCACGTAGGGATTCTCCCCGCCAAAGGCATACTGCTTGCCGTAGAGCATATCGTACTGCAGCATTTCCATGTCCTGCATGTAGTATTTCGTGCCCTGGCGCTTCTGATGATACGTCATCATGGTGCCCTCGTGGATGCCCAGACGGTTCGTCACCGCTGCCCCCATCTGGTAGGTGGCCAGATTTTTGTCCGTCTTCTCCAGCCCCATATTGTCCCAGATAAAATACTCTGTGCTGTACAGATGCCCATTCTTCATGTCCCGGGCCTCCAGTCCCATGGTGGGCAGATGATCGCCGTACATGACAAGCACGGTCTCCTCGTCCCGGTGGGACAGGGCAGTGATCAGTTCTTCCACAAACTGATCCATCTCGTACAGTTGATTTACATAATATTCCCACTGATTCCGTTTTTCCTCGGATTCAGCACCGGTCACTCGGATCACCGGGTCTGTCAGCACCTGCTCTTCCGGATAAGCCCCATGTCCCTGCACAGAAATCGCGTAAATATAATCCGGCTCCTCACCGGAATCCAGACACTCCAGAATATACCTTGTGAGAATGCTGTCATCCGCCCAGCCCGTCTGTGTCCGCTGGGTGCAGTACATAGATTCGATGGGCGTAAACGTATCAAAGCCCAGGTTGGCAAACACTTCATTTCGGCCGTAAAATTCCGCCGTGTTATCATGGACGGCATGGGCCCGGTAGCCGATCTTCTTCAGTGCGTAAGCCATACTCTCACAGGTTGTCTTCTTCAGTACCGTTTTATACGGGTATTCCCCAGGCCCAAAATAGTGGAGGTTCATGCCCACAATGGTCTCGAACTCCGTGTTGGCGGTCCCTGCCCCCACCACGGGCACCTCAAAGTAACCGGAGGAATACTCCTCCATATACCGGTGAAAATTCGGGATCGGATCCTGAGACAGCCGGATACAGTTCAGAAGCGTCGGATCAAAAAACGTCTCCAGCTGTACAAAGATGATGTTGGGCCGTTTGCCGCCCTCTTCCTCCGACAGCGTCTCCTGTTCATCCCGCCGCACGATCTTTCGGATGGTTTTCTCCGAATAATCGTGGGGCTGGCTCATGCCGGTATCAAACAAGCTGGTGGTAAAACAGTACGGAAATCCGTAATCCTGATAGGCATATGCCACATTGCTGAAAAAAGTCGTCACCACCCGTTTTTCAATGGCCGCATGGGTCACGATGGAAAATCCCCATATCACCAGCGCCGTCACCACCAGCTTCCGGCCAAACCGCTGCTTCTCATCCAGCCGGGGCATTCGCCGAAACAGCACCACCAGTGCTGCCGCCGCCAGTACCAGCACCAGGATCATCAGCACCATCTGAAATCCCGTCAGATAATGGCTGGCCACCTCCAGTGCATCCTTAAAAAGCTTCAGATCCGGCCCTGTCAGCGGCGTTACCCGGTTGGCCAGGATCACCCCGTTGGCAATGCCGCCTGCCAGCCAGATAAAAGAGACCAGAATGGCTGCAAAGGCCTTTCGCTTTACCAGATAGACGAGCAGATAACAGATGCTGATCAGCAGCGTATTGTACAGGAAGACCAGCGGCCTTCCTGTCAGATATTTCCACGCTTCCACGGCAGAATGCCGGGAAGCAGTCTCAATGATAAAATTGATGACCGCCGCCAGGCAGACATACCCGATCCATTTCGTGTGCTCCCGCACATCCTGCTTTGTCCATGTCTTCGGATTCCATTTTTCCATGTTCCAATCCGGCTTCCCGTTTATTTTCACCATTTTGGTTGTCTTATGTCCTCCTATTTATGAAGCTGCTCCAGACGCTCGTTCACCTGCTCCATCATCTGTGTGTATTTCGCAAGCTTCTCGCGCTCCTCAGCCACCTTCTTCTCCGGTGCCTTGCTCATAAACTTCTCATTGTTCAGCATGCCGTTGACACGGGCAAGCTCTTTTTCCAGACGTTCCTTCTCCTTCTGCAGGCGCTCCAGCTCCTTGTCGATGTCCACCAGATCTGCAAACGGAATGTATACGACTGCATTGTGGATCACAGCGGAAACCGCATCGTCTGCGATACCGGTCTTGTCTTCCTGTATCATGATAGCACTTGCATAGCCCAGAGCTGCGAAGAAAGTCTTACCATTTTCGAAAATTTTTCTTATTTTTTCAGAGTCGGAAACCACATATACGGCAGCCTTTCTGCTGGGCGGCACGTTCATCTGTGTGCGCACATTACGGATGGCACGAACGGCCTCCTTGATGGTCTCGATGGCATTTTCCTCCTCCGGGAAATCCCAGTCCGGCGTAAATTTCGGCCAGTCGGAAATCATGATGGACTCCTCGTCCTCCTGGATGGTGCAGAAGATTTCCTCTGTGATAAACGGCATGTACGGGTGCAGCAGCTTCAGTGCCTGGATGAGCACGGTGCGCAGCGTCCACAGAGCCGCATCTCTCGAGGTATCCTCCTGGTTGTACAGACGGGGCTTCACCATCTCGATGTACCAGTCGCAGAACTCCTCCCAGATGAAATCATAAATCTTCTGTACGGCGATACCCAGCTCATACTTGTCCATGTTGGAGGTGACTTCCTCTGCCAGGCGGTTGCCCTTGGACAGGATCCACTTGTCCGCATCGGTGAGGGTTGCCAGATCCACCGGCGCCATGTGGGTATCCTTCATGTTCATCATAATAAACCGGGACGCATTCCATACCTTATTGGCAAAATTCCGGCTTGCCTCTACACGCTCCCAGTAGAAACGCATGTCATTGCCCGGTGCATTGCCGGTGATCAGCGTCAGACGCAGGGCATCTGCGCCGTATTTGTCAATAACCTCCAGCGGGTCAATACCGTTGCCCAGAGATTTGCTCATCTTCCGTCCCTGAGAGTCACGCACCAGACCGTGGATCAGAACGGTGTGGAACGGTGCTTTTCCGGTGTGTGCGTAGCCGGAGAATACCATACGGATGACCCAGAAGAAAATGATGTCATAGCCGGTTACCAGCACATCTGTGGGATAGAAGTAGTCCAGATCCTCTGTCTTTTCCGGCCATCCCAGCGTGGAGAAAGGCCACAGCGCGGAGCTGAACCAGGTGTCCAGCGTGTCGGGATCCTGGGTAAAATGGGTGCATCCGCACTTCGGGCAAACCTTGGGCATTTCTTTTGCCACCACGGTCTCGCCGCACTGGTCGCAGTAGTATGCCGGGATCCGGTGGCCCCACCACAGCTGTCTGGAAATACACCAGTCGCGGATATTTTCCAGCCAGTGCAGGTAAATTTTGTCAAAACGCTCGGGAACAAATTTCAGCTCGCCGGTTTTCAGGGCGTTGATGGCCGGCTTTGCCAGCTCCTCCATGGCAACGAACCACTGCTGTTTTGCCATGGGCTCTACCGTTGTCTTGCAGCGGTCATGGGTACCTACGTTGTGGCTGTGATCCTCCACCTTTACCAGAAGGCCCTGGGCATCCAGGTCAGCCACCATGGCTTTTCTTGCCTCGTAGCGGTCCATGCCTGCGTACTTGCCGCCCTTTTCGTTGATGGTGGCATCGTCGTTCAGCACGTTGATCAGCTCCAGATTGTGGCGCTTGCCCACCTCAAAGTCGTTGGGGTCGTGGGCCGGGGTGATCTTTACCACGCCGGTACCGAACTCTTTGTCTACATAGGAATCGGCGATCACCGGGATCTCCCGGTTCACCAGCGGCAGAATCACCTTTTTGCCGATCAGGTGCTGGTACCGCTCATCCTCCGGGTTCACAGCCAGTGCCGTATCACCCAGCAGCGTCTCCGGACGGGTGGTTGCCACAACGACACCCTCGCCCTCTGCACCGCCCACCAGCGGATACTTGATGTGCCAGAAATGACCTGCCTGCTCCACATGCTCCACCTCGGCATCGGAAATGGATGTATGGCACACCGGACACCAGTTGATGATCCGGTTTCCTTTATAAATGTAACCCTTGTTGTACAGATTCACAAACACTTCCTCTACAGCCTTGGAGCAGCCCTCATCCATGGTAAACCGCTCTCTATCCCAGTCTGCGGAGGAACCCATCTTCTTTAACTGGCTGACAATCCGTCCGCCGTACTCTTTCTTCCAGTCCCAGGCACGCTCCAGGAACTTCTCCCGGCCCAGATCTTCCTTCTCGATGCCTTCCTTTTTCAGTGCCTCGATGATCTTCACCTCTGTGGCGATGCTGGCGTGGTCTGTGCCCGGCTGCCAGAGTGCATTGAAGCCCTGCATTCTCTTGTAACGGATGAGGATGTCCTGCATCGTGTTGTCCAGGGCATGTCCCATGTGCAGCTGTCCGGTAATATTCGGCGGCGGCATCACGATGGTAAACGGCTTCTTGCTGCGGTCTACCTCCGCGTGAAAATACTTCTTATCCAGCCATTTCTGATACAGACGGCCTTCAATCCCGTTGGGGTCATAGGTTTTTTCCAGATTCTTCTCCATGATCGTTCTCCTTTTTTTAATAAATAAAAGAGCCCCTTACAGACATGCATCTGTAAAGGGCGAATGAAACGCGGTACCACCTTTTTTCCATATCCGGCTGTCAAAACTGCCGCATATGCTCTCACGATCCGGTAACGGGGATCAGGCGGGACTGCCTACTGCTACATTCAGCAATCCAACTCCGAAGCTACCTTCTTTCCGCATTTCTTCAAGAAGCCTCACAGCCACGGGCTTCTCTCTCTGGCAAGCATCGACGGAAATACTCCTCTTCTTCCATGTTTTTTTCATATCAGTACCATCTTATCTGCCGGATATTTTTTTGTCAAGAGGGATCCTGCTGTTTTTTCCCGTTCCCGTGAAAAAACTGGTAAACGCTGCGGGCGGCAGCCTCGTTCATGGAATCTACCTCCTGCAAAGCGTCCACATCCGCATCCCGAATGGCCTCCAGTGACTGGAAATGCTTCATCAGCGCCCGCCGTCTGGCCGGGCCGATGCCGGGGATGTCGTCCAGCACGGAATGCACCTGCTCCTTGCTGCGCAGGGAACGGTGATACTCGATGGCAAACCGGTGGGCCTCGTCCTGGATCCGGGTGATGAGACGGAAGCCCTCGGAATTCCGGTCGATGGGAATCTCCACATTATTATAATACAGGCCGCGGGTACGGTGGTTGTCGTCCTTTACCATACCGCACACAGGGATGGCAAGGTGCAGCTCCCGCAGCACCGACAGGGCGATATTCACCTGGCCCCGTCCGCCGTCCATCATGAGCAGATCAGGGAAACGGGTAAAGCTGCCGAACTCTGCGGATATGTTTTTCTTTTCCAGTTCTTTTTCTTCTTCCATGCCATGCGTAAACCGACGCATCAGCACTTCCCGCATGCTGGCATAATCGTCCGGCCCCTGCACGGTGCGGATCTTAAATTTCCGGTAATCGCTGCGCTTAGGTCTGCCCTTCTCGAAAACGACCATGGATCCCACGGACTCGAAGCCGTTGGTATTGGAAATATCGAAAGCCTCCATCCGGGTGGCGTTCTGCAGTCCCAGCCAGCCCGCGATCTCCTTCATGGCTCCAATGGTACGGCCTTCCTCCCGGCGGATCCGCTCCTTGTCCTGACTCAGCACCATTTCCGCGTTTTTGGCCGCCAGCTCCACCAGTTTTTCCTTGGTGCCCTTTTTGGGCACCCGCAGATGTACCTTCTGCCCCCGGCGTCCGGACAGCCACTCTTCCATGACCTCCGCATCCTCCACTTCGCACTGCAGCATGAGTTCCCTGGGGATAAACGGCGTTCCGGCATAAAACTGCTTGATAAAGCTGCCCAGAATGGCGCTTTTGCTCTCGCCCTCCACATGGTTCAGGTAGAAATGATCCCGACCGATGAGCCGTCCGTCCCGGACAAAGAACACCTGCACCACGGCATCGTGCTCGTCCTTCGCCAGCGCCAGCACATCCTTGTCCTCACCGTCGCTGTTGGTGATCTTCTGCTTCTGGGCCACCGCCCGGACACTGGAAAGCAGCTCCCGGTATTCGATGGCCTTCTCAAATTCCAGGGAATCCGATGCATCCTGCATTTTCTTCTCCAGCATCTGCAGCACCGGCTCGTAATTGCCGCTTAAGAAACTGACCACCTGGTTCACCGACTCCCGGTATTCCTCTTTGCTCACATAGCCCTGACAGGGGGCCTGACACTGGTGAATGTGATAATTCAGGCAGGGCCGGTCCAGACCGATATCCCGGGGCAGATTCCGGTTACACGTCCGGATCTGGTACAGCTTGTGCAACAGCTCGATGGTCTCCTTCACCGCCCCTGCACTCGTATAAGGTCCGTAATACCGGGATTTGTCCTTCTTCATCCGTCTTGCAAACAGCACCCGGGGATAGGCCTCCTCCACCGTCACTTTAATAAACGGATAACTCTTGTCATCCTTGAGCATGGTATTGTATTTGGGACGGTGCTCTTTGATCAGGTTGCACTCCAGCACCAGCGCCTCCAGCTCGGAATCCGTGATGATATACTCAAACCGGGCAATCTGGGTCACCATCCGCTCAATCTTCGCGCCCTTGTTCCGGCTGGACTGAAAATACTGCCGCACCCGGTTTTTCAGGCTGATGGCCTTGCCCACGTAAATGATGGCATCCGATGCATCGTGCATAATATAGACGCCCGGTTTCCCGGGCAGTTTTTTTAATTCCTCTTCTATATTGAACATTATTTTTTATCCTTCCTGCATTCCGCGCCATTGTCTGTTCTTACGCATTCATTCCTTTATTTGGTATTTTTTCCAGTCAGATCTTTAACAACCTCGCCCGCGATGATCAGCCCTGCCACCGACGGCACGAAAGCGGTGCTTCCCGGAATGTCACGCCGCTCGGTGCATTTGTGTTTTGCGCCTGGCGGGCAGATACAGTTCGTTCTGCAGCTGATCCCCATGTCCTCCAGCGGCCGGGTGGGCTGTTCTTCGGAATATACCACCTTTAATTTCTTCACGCCCCGTTTTTTCAGCTCCCGGCGCATGACCTTGGCCAGCGGACACACCTTCGTCTTGTAAATATCCGCCACCCGGAAAGCGCTGGCATCCAGCTTATTGCCGGCTCCCATGCTGCTGATGATGGGCACGCCTGCCTCCTGGGCTTTCATCACAAGGGAAATCTTGGCTGTCACGGTATCCACCGCGTCCACCACATAGTCATAGTCCGCAAACGGAAAGGAATCCGCATTTTCCGGCAGGAAAAAGCACTTGTGCACCTGTACCTCCACGTCCGGGTTGATGTCCTTCATCCGCTCCATCATCACATCTGTCTTATATTTTCCAACGGTGCTGCGGGTAGCAATGATCTGCCGGTTCAGATTTGTCAGGCACACTTTGTCGTCGTCAATGAGATCAAAAGCCCCCACGCCGCTGCGCACCAGCGCCTCGCACACATAACCGCCCACACCGCCGATGCCAAACACGGCCACCCGGGAATGGGCCAGCTTCTCCATGGCCTCTTTTCCAAATAATAATTCCGTTCTCGAAAACTGCGTCAACATTTTTTCTGCTCCTTCTATGTGTAAAATCATGGATTTTCCTGCTTATTCGATAGGTTTTATTATAGGAAGAAACAGGTGTTCTGTCAACCGATACGACAAAGAGCACCGCAAAATCTCTCTTTCAAGAAAATCCTGCGGTGCCCCGTTTTATCAAATTCGATAGATTTAAAATCAAATGACAGAATTACAGGAAGCTTACAGCCTCCGCCTCTTCGATCTGAATATTCGTCTCGTAGAACTTTTTCAGCCCCCGGATCGCATAATCAATATCTTTCACCCCGGCAGTCTCATAGCAGGAGTGCATGGCCAGCTGGGGCAGGCCGATATCCACGGCGTGGACGCTCACCTGGGTGTTGGAAAGATTGCCTAGGGTGGAGCCGCCTGCGCTGTCACTGCGGTTGGCAAAGTTCTGCACTGGCACGTCCGCCTGCTGGCAGAGCGCCGTGAACACGGCCCGGCTGAACGCATCCGTCGTGTATTTCTGGTTGGCGCTCTCCTTGATGACGATGCCCTTGTTCATCCACGCGCAGTTCACCGCATCGGTTTTCTCCGGATGGTTCGGGTGCACCGCATGAGCATTGTCACAGCTCACCAGGAAGGAAGCCGCCACGGCCCGATAATAATCCTCCAGAGATTTCCCAAGACCCACATGTATCCGGTGCAGCACATCCTGCAAAAACGTGGACATGGCGCCCTGTTTCGTGTTGGAGCCCACTTCCTCGTTGTCGAAGCAGCAGTACACATTCACGGTTTTCTCATTTTCTGCCTGTAAAAATGCCTCCAGGGACACGAAAGCACACTGCAGGTCATCCAGCTTGGGGCTTGAAATAAACTCGTCCCCGTAGCCCCAGATGGTGCCGGGCTGCCGGTTCACCAGGAACAGGTCTTTGCCCAGAATGTCCTCCTTCGCCACACCCAGCTCGGACGCGATCATCTCATCAAACGCACCCTTTTCCAGTGCGCCCGCGGAAAACAGCGGACACAGATCCACCTGCCGGTTGTACTTATATCCGTTGTTGACCTCCCGGTTAAAATGGATGGCCACGTTGGGAATGAGCAGAAGATCCCGGTCGATATAGAGCAGACGGGACACCACCCGGCTGCCGTCTCTCACCAGCACCCGGCCCGCCACGCTCAAAGGCCGGTCAAACCAGGTGTTGTCGATCATGCCGCCATAGGCCTCCACATCCAGCCGCAGGTACTCGCCCGGCCCGTTCAGCTCCGGTACGCTTTTCACCTTATACGTAGGGGAATCACTGTGAGACGCGCACATCTGGAAATGGTAGTCAGACAGCTCCCGGCCAACGCGAAACGCGATGATACTGGAATGGTTGCGGATCGTATAATAGCATCCGCCCTTTGCAAGCTCCCAGCCGGACGCCTCCGGCAGGTATACAAACCCTGCCGCATCCAGCTTTTCTTTGATGGTTTTCACCGAGTGAAACATACTCGGGCTCTTTTCTATAAATGTCAGTAATTCTCTTGCTGTCTTCATCAGGAAGCCTTCCCTTCTCTCTTTTTAATTGCCGGTAAAATCAGGCCCAGCGCTACCAGCACCACCGGTGTGATGACATTGAGCAGCGTGGTATACAGGTCGCCCTGCTTGTACATGCCCAGCAGACAGCAGGCCGCCGTCAGGAAAAAGCACCAGATGCCAAAGCCCAGCGCCACGCCGTTGTTTTTCACAAACTTGTACTCCCGTGAAAACTTCTCGTTGTGTTTTCGCAGCATGATATAGGCAAAAAATACCCACAGATAACGCATGGGCATGGTGACGGAGTTCAGCTGGGTCAGCTGCCGCAGCACCGTATCCGCATTGGGTACCAGCACCTGCGCCAGAATGATGGAGCCGGACAGGATGACCACCATCCAGATGCCGTTCACATACGCGCCGTATTTGTTCTTTTTCAGCAGCTTCGTCGGAATAAACTGACGGGCGTCCTCATTGTCCAGCAGCATCCTAAGCGGTGCGTCGATGCTGATCACCAGCGTGGAAAACTGGCCGATGGCATTGCAGGCCGCATAAATGATCATGAGCAGATTGCCCACGCCATAGTATTCACCCAGCCGCTCAAATGCCCAGTAGGCGCCGTTGGCATTGTAAGAGTCGAAGTTGTCCGCGATCACCGCCGGATCAAACATCATCCCCATGGCAATGGTACCAAAAATCGCGCACACAATAACCATCACTGCCGCAAAGATCATACTTCTGGGGAAGCCCTTGGCCGGATCCTTTACCTTGTTGACATACGGGGAAATCTTCTCACAGCCGCCCACTGCAAATACGAGAATAGACAGACTGCCGAAATATTTCCAGTCAAAGACGGGGATCAGGTTCTTCAGGCTGAAATCCACTGACAGAAAACCGCCTCCGGGATTGATCACCGGCGCAGCAAACATGAGCAGGATGTACAGGATACTCATGACAAACATACTCGTGCCCGCAATGGTCGCAAACTTTTTCAGCGGATTTAATCCCCTGCTTGCCACCCAGCAGAAAAACAGCAGTACGCCGAACGTCGCCAGCTGTACCGCCCGGGTGTGAAAGGATGCATACTTCTCCGCATTCTGAAAAATCATCCAGCTCAGCGCTTTCAGGCCGCCGGAGCCCTTGGCTGCAATATACGTCACATGGCAGGCCCAGTACGTCCAGCCCGCATAATAGGCCGCCTTCGCCCCAGTTGTTTCATGGATCCAGGAGCTCACACCGCCGCCTGAATTTTTGAACGCGGATCCCAGTTCACCTACCATCAGCGCATACGGCACAAAGTACAGCGCAAACATGAGGATCCAGGAAAAAATCACCTGTGTTCCGTTGAAGTACATAAAGCCGTTCAGCACATTTCCAAAGCTCCATAATGTGGAAAAGCACATAAACGCAAGCATGTACCACTTGATCTGATTGTTTGAATTACCCATTGAAAATTCTCTCCTTATCAAAATCTCCCTACCCAGCTATCTTCTCATAATGTTAAAGTTTTGTCAATCCCAGTTCAGCTATGCTTGAGAAAACCAGGCACCATGCTTGCATGAGGGACTGGTTTTAGAAAAGCATAGGCTGAGCGCCTTGTCATGAGCAAAAATGAGCTGCGTCAGCAGCGGAAAGCCCGGTCACGGGCGATTTTGCGAATGGCGCGGCTGAACTGGAATTAATTGGCGCGGCTGAACTGGAATTAATTGCCTCGCCTTGTCATGAAACCTCGAAATCTGTCTACAAGAATATCCTTCCAAAGCACCGGGGAAACGTTGCAAATCCCCCTGCCGTACAGTATAATTAAGAAATACATTAACTGTAAAAAATCTCCAGAGAGGAATCCCCATATATGTCCATCACCAAAGACAATTTTCGCATCAGCAGAAAAAATACCACCCTTTTATATCTCATCATGGCCGCCATTTTGCTCGGTTTTCTCATGACACAGTTCCTTGTGCCCAGCGAACGGGGCATCACCGATGACGAGACACACATCACCTATCCGGGGATTTTTTACTGGGAAAAGGAGGACGGCAGCCGGGAGAAGATCGCCGTGCCAGGCCGCTACGACGTGGCAGCCAAAGAGACCATGGTCATCAGCACTGTTTTACCCGCCGATTTTGACAAAACCGCTCTCGCCATCCGCGGCTCCCTACAGGATGTGACCTTCTACGTGGGCGACGAGCTTCGGGAAGTCTATGACACCTCCGACACCCGTCCGTTCGGCAAGAATTCCGCCAGCCGCTATGTGTTCTGTCCCACCTCTGCCGCCGACGCCGGAAAGGAAGTCCGTATTCTGCTGCGCACCAATACCTCGCAGTATGCCGGGGTGGTAAATGCGGTCTACTGGGGAGACAAGGTGGATATCTGGCAGTACCTTTTCCGGTGCCACGCCTCTGAGACGATCATCGCCGCCTTCATTCTGTTTGCAGGCGTGGTGACGATCCTGTTCAGCATTGCCCTGGGCGTTGCATACAAGACCAAATTCGACATGGAATATCTGGGCTGGTGTATGATCATGGGCGCCATCTGGATGCTGGGGGAATCCAAGCTGCGGCAGCTGTTTCTGCCCAACGCTTCCGCCATAGCATCCTTATGCTTTGTCATGATCCTGTTCTGCCCGGTGCCCATCCTTTTTTATGTGGATACGATCCTGTGCGGCAGATATCACCGACTTTATCAGATCATTGGCTATATTGCCACCGGCAATCTGTTTGTCTGTTCTTTTTTACATATGTTCGGCATTCTGGATTACATCCAGACGCTTCCTCTGGGACATTTGATGCTGGTCGCCACCCTGGCAGTCGTTCTCATCACCACCATCCGGACGCTGCGGCACAGCACCGATAAAGCAGATCGGCTTGTGCTGGCCGGACTGATCGTCATTTTTATCACGGTAGTCATCGAAACGATCGCTACCTATTATATGGTGACCATTTCCGGCATTTTCCTCGGCATCGGTCTGCTGATCCTGCTGTTTATCAATATCCTGCGCACCATCGCCCGGATCCGGAATCTGGAGCTGGAGCGCCGGCAGAAAGAAATGCACCGCCGCCGGGAACAGATGGAAAAATTATCCCTCCAGGTTCTGCGTACCCTGTCCACCACCATTGAGACGAAGGACGAATACACCCGCGGCCATTCCCACCGGGTGGGCGAATATGCTGCCCTCATCGCCCGGGAGCTGGGCTGGAGCCAGGAGGAGATCATCAACCTGAAAAATACCGCCGACCTGCACGACATCGGCAAAATCGGCGTGCCCGATACGATTTTGAACAAACCGACCAAATTAACGGAGGACGAATATATCATCATCAAGGATCACACTGTCATCGGCGCGGAAATCCTGAAAAACATCACCCTCATTCCCCATGCGGCGGAGGTGGCCAGAAGCCATCACGAGCGCTACGACGGCACTGGCTATCCTGACGGCCTGAAGGGAGAGGATATTCCCCTCTATGCCCGGGTGATCGCCGTGGCTGACAGCTACGATGCCATGAGCTCCCGCCGGATTTACCGCAGCGCTCTCTCCCGCCAGGAAATCTGCGAGGAGATCCGCAGCAATCAGGGCAAACAGTTTGACCCCGTCATCGCAGAGATGTTCCTGCGGCTTCTCACCGAAGACCGGCTGCAGGTGCAGGAGGCAGACAGCACCACCCCGGAAAATGCCGATCAGCCCAATATGGAATTTGAGATTGGAAAATTTGTCTCCGATATTATGCAAACGATGAAAGCCCAGGAAGACAGTGAGAATTTTGACTTTCTCACCGGCCTCCCCATGCGCAACGCCGGGGAAAAGCTGGCGGCTCGGCTCATGGAGGAGCACGACGGCTGCCTGATCTTCATGGATATGGATAATCTGAAACAGATCAATGACATTTACGGCCACAAAGCCGGTGACCGTGCGTTAAAAGTATTCGGCAGCATTCTGGCTTCGCAGAAAGCAGATGCCGCAGCCTGCCGTCTGGGCGGCGATGAGTTCCTGCTCTTCGTTCCCGATATTTCCAGAGACGCCAGCGCCCAGCTGGTAAAAAATATTTTTGCCCAGTTCCAGGCTGCCAAGGAGTCCGATCTGGAGATCCGCGGCGCTGCCATGTCCGCCGGCCTGTGCATGACCCACCGGGGCCAGGCCTTCGCCGACTGCTATGTGAAAGCCGACAAGGCGCTCTATTACGTGAAGCAAAACGGCAAAGAAAACTTTTTCTTCTATCAGCAAATGGAGCAGGAAAACCTGGCCCAGGGCGGCACCAGCAAGGATCTGGCGACTGTGGCAAAGGCGCTGCAGGAAAGTGGCACCTACAGCGGCGCCCTGGATCTGGATTACCGGGATTTTGCCAAGCTGTACGCCTACATGAACCAGCTCAGCCAGCGCTATGCGTACCACTGCTATCTGGTGATGGTCACCATGAGCACCACGCCGGATGCGGTCATGTATATCGAAAACATTGAGCAGGCACTTTCCTGCATGGAACAGGCCATCCGCCGGAAGATCCGGGCTGTGGATATCTGCACCCGGAACAGCTCCATGCAGTACCTGATCATCTTATTTGAATCTGAGGAAAAACAGATTCCGCCCATCATGGAGCGGATCTTTGCCCAGTATTACCGGCTGTACGGTAAGGGGAATTTCTACCCAAAATACGAATATCTGCCCATGATGCCGCCTGACGGGACTGACCAGCCATAAGCGCTCAGCTTTTCACAAATTGCCCCAGGCAGGTTTTCAGGTCATCCTCCGGGTTGCTGATGAGCCGCAGGTCGAAGGTATCCACCAGATACTGCAGCACATTGGGACTTAAAAATGCCGGCAGCGTAGGGCCCAGATAAATCCCTCTGATGCCCAGGTGCAGCAGCGCCAGCAGCACTGCCACTGCCTTCTGTTCATACCAGGACAGGATAAACGACAGCGGCAGCGCATTCACATCCGTTTCAAAGGCATCTGCCAGTGCGGTGGCGATCCGGACCGCGGAATATGCGTCATTACACTGGCCCACATCCAGCAGTCTCGGCAGTCCGGCCACTTCCCCGAATTCCATCTTGTTAAACCGGTATTTTCCACAGGCCAGCGTCAGGATCATACAATCCTCCGGCACCATCCGGGCAAATTCTGTATAATAGTTCCGTCCGGGTCTGGCGCCGTCGCAGCCGCCGATGAGAAAAAAGTGCCGCAGTTTTCCGTTTTTCACCGCTTCCACGATCTGTCCCGTATACCCCAGCGCTGCCTCGTGTCCAAATCCCACCAGAATCTCTTTGGGCGCCTGATCCTCGGTGTATCCGCCGAGCGCCCGGGCCTGGGCGATGATCTCGCTGAAATCCTTTTCTCCGTTTTCTTTTTTCCCGATGTGCTTGACCCCATCCCAGCCCACCACATTGGTGCTGTAGATCCGATCCCTGTAGCTCTCCCGGGGCCGCATGAGACAGTTGGTTGTCATCAGGATACAGCCCGGCAGATCGTCAAATTCCTTCTGCTGGTCCTGCCAGGCGCCGCCGAAATTGCCCACCAGATGCGGATATTTTTTCAGTCCCTCATAGCCGTGGCCCGGCAGCAGCTCGCCGTGGGTGTACACGTTCACGCCCGTTCCTTCGGTCTGCTGCAGCAGCATTTCCAGATCTTTCAGGTCATGGCCGGATACAACGATAAACGGTCCCTTTCTCCGGTGCACCTCCACCCGGTGCGGCGACGGGTTGCCGTAACAGGCCGTGTTGGCTTCATCCAGCGTTTTCATGATGGCCAGCGCCATTTCCCCGGTGCGCATCACCAGCCGGATCAGCTCCTCCACCGTTTTTTCATCATCTGTCAGCGCCGCCAGCGCTTCTATATAAAAAGCATCCACAGCTTCATCCCGATACCCCAGTTCCCGGGCCTGATGGCCGTAGGCGCTGATGCCCTTCAGTCCGTACAGCACCGTCTGCCGCAGCGAGCGGATATCCTCATCCAGCAGCCGGTCATACATGATGCCCGCCAGCGGCGCATCCTTCCACATATCCGTTTCCGTCTCCGGGAGCGTGTAGGTCGTCTGGGGCACCGGTTTTTTTGCCTCTCCCGCCTGTTCCCGCAGCTTTTCCTTGATCCTCTGGGATTCCCGCAGCAGCTCCACATGTACCTTTTCATCAAAATTCACATTCGTCAGTGTTGTAAACAGCCCGTTTTCGATGAAACGGATCACCGGCTCCTCCACCGCCTGGTGGGCGTCCAGTAATTGCTTTCCATAGACGCTGATCCCCTTTAGCTGAAACAGCAGAAGATCCTGCAAACCGGCAATCTGCGGTGTTTTTCCGCAGACGCCCTGCCTTGTACAGCCCTTGCCATTGACCGTCTGCTCACATTGATAGCAAAACATTTCATAATCCAGATCCATATGATTTCCCATGACGCATCCATCCTTTTTCTGTATTCTGACAATCAGCCACAGAGGCTCCTTGTCCGCCTGCATTTGTTGTCTGATCATCATTTTGCAATATAGTTTCTGACAATGTCCGGAAAATATACGCACAGAAAAATGGCAGAGCCCGCAATTCTCGGCTCTGCCTATCGTCTGTTCTTCATATGGCTCACTTTCTGCTAATTATACAAAGATCTCCACTCCAGATCCCCATTGTCCAGGGCTTTGATCAACAATTCTGCCGTCGCCAGGTTGGTTGCTATCGGAATATTGTACTGATCACAAAGCGCCAGGATGTTGTTGACGCTGGGATCATTCCGATCCACCAGTTCCGTATTTTTGAAATAAATGACCATGTCCAGCTGATTCTGCTCGATGAGCGCCTCCAGCTGCTTCACACCACCCAGACTTCCAGCGATGCATTTGTGAATCTTCAGATTCGTAACCGACTCGATCAGATTACCTGTCGTGTTCGTTGCATACAGTTCATGTTTACTAAGAATACCCCTGTATGCAATACAGAAATTCTGAATCAGCATACGTTTGGAAGTGCTGGAAATGAATCCTATTTTCATAGAATCTTCTCCCTTCCCACACTTTATGTGCATTATTAACATTTTTCAATTCATTATATCACAGTTTATTATTAAATGTCACTAGTAAATTCTCCTTTTTAGAAAAGTTTTACAGAAATACAAAGCCACAGTACTGGCATGGTTATTTTGAAATAAACTGGATATTTTCAAAGTGCCATTTTTTATTTATCATACTAGCATACAACGATATGGATGACAGCACCTACTTCTGGTTCTTCATCTGCTTTTACCCAAACAGGAACAGACGCTGCCTTTTGGCATCGGAATCTCACTGTTTTATATGCGTATAAATAAATATAAACAGAAAGGATGAATGATTTTATGTATACACTCATGACCCCCGGCCCCACCATGGTGCGGGAAAATGTGCGCCAGGCCCGCAGCCTGGTTGTGGGCAACCCGGATATCGACCCTGATTTTTATGACTTTTACCGCGACACCTGCCGCCTCATGAGCGACCTGCTCCACACAAAAGATGAGACACTCATCCTTGGCGGCGAGGGCATCCTGGCTCTGGAAGCGGCCTGCGCCTCCCTGACAGAGCCCGGCGACCGGGTGCTTGTGCTGGACAACGGGGTCTTTGGCCGGGGCTTTGAGGACTTTGTCCGTCTGTACGGCGGCACACCCGTCCTCTACACCGTCCCCTCGGATCGCCCCATCGACCCGGAAGCTCTCAAGAAGTTTCTGGACAAAGACCACGACTTCAAATATGCCACCGTTGTCCACTGCGAGACGCCCAGCGGTGTGCTCAATGACCTGCACGCCCTGTGCACCCTGCTGAAATCCTACGACATCATGACCGTTGCGGATTCCGTCTCCGCCATGTTCGCTGTGGATGTCAGCATGGAAAACGACCAGATCGATATCCTGTGCGGCGGTTCCCAGAAGGTACTCTCCGCCCCTCCCGGACTGTCCTTTGTCACCTTAAGCCCGCTGGCAAAAGAGACCATCCGGAACCGTAAGACACCGGTGGCCTCCTTCTACGCCAATTTGCAGCCGTTTTTCACCTATTATGAGGATCAGTGGTTCCCGTACACCATGCCCATCAGCGACATCACCGGTCTCCGCCAGGCTGCCGAAAACATCAAGGCAGAGCCCGGCATCCAACAGCGCCACGCGACCCTGGCCAAAGCCACCCGCGCAGCCGTTCAGGCCGCAGGCCTTACGCTCTACCCGGTGTGCGCCTACTCTCCTACCGTAACAGCTGTTGTCATCCCGCAGGAGACCACCTCCAAGGCTCTGCTCGGCGCCGTGCGGGAGCAGCACAACATCCTGCTGGCAGGCTCCTTCGGCTGCTTCTCCGGAAAACTGTTCCGCATCGGCCACATGGGCGAAAATGCCTACAAAGAGCCACTGCAGGCTTCCATGCGGGCACTGGACGATGTACTGCCCCAACTTGGCGTGAAAGTGAAAGAGTCCATGGAAGAAACTTTCCTCGCAAACCTTTAAAACACGCAAAATTCGCATGATCAACAGAATCACATTCACCGCTCGTCGCGTATGCCAGCATGGTGACTCACTTGCGTTCATTAAGTGCTAACAGTAATACTTTTTTGAATACAGAAAACCGCAGGAATCAGGATTTTTACATCCCGCCTGCGGTTTTTATCTCTTATTTGCTTTGATGATATTTTGAGAAACTTTCTCATTTTAAATCAGAGGGTTTCTGCCCGTTCTTCGATATTTCTTCGGAAATTGATGACCTCATGATCGTATTCCTTGTCCATATACGGGGAAGTGATCATGAAATCAGCGGTGGCTTTCGTATTGGCGATGGGAATATCGTATACCTGCGCAATACGGAGGAGCGCCTTTACGTCCGGGTCGTGAGGCGCTGCGGTCAGCGGGTCAGAAAGGAAGATCACCAGGTCGATCCGGCCCTCTACGATCTTGGCGCCGATCTGCTGGTCGCCGCCCAGCGGGCCGCTGTTGTAGCCTTTGACACTTAAGCCGGTCTGGTCTGTGATCATGCGCGCGGTCGTCCCGGTTCCGCACAGATCATGCTTTGCAAGAATGTCTTTGTTCGCCCGGCACCACTCGATGAGCTCGTGCTTTTTGCTGTCATGGGCAATGAGCGCAATGCTCTTCTTCACCGGGATTGTCAGGGTAATAAATGCCTCGTTCATCTGTTTCTCTCCTTTTCTTCCGCATATCGAATCACAGGTTCCTTCGTTCCAGTATGTACGTTTTCCCGGAGATTAGTCGCCGAATACGGCCCGGTAATCTGCCTGGAACTTCTCAATGCCCTGTGCGGTCAGCGGATGCTTGGTCATCTGCTCCAGAACCGCATACGGAACCGTCGCAATATCAGCGCCTGCCAGTGCACAGTCTGTCACATGGATGGGGTTGCGCACGCTTGCTGCGATGATCTCGGTCTCAATGCCATGAATATTGAAGATCTCTGCGATGTCGCTGACCAGATCGATGCCCGGCTGGGAAATATCATCCAGACGTCCCAGGAACGGGGATACATAGGTAGCGCCTGCTCTTGCAGCCAGTAATGCCTGGTTGGCGGAAAAGATCAGTGTCACGTTGGTCTTGATGCCCTCTTTGGACAGCACCTTGACAGCCTTCAGGCCTTCTACGGTCATCGGGATCTTCACTACCATATTCGGGTGGATCGCTGCGATCGCTCTGCCCTCTGCGATCATGCCTTCTGCATCTGTCGTGGTTGCCTTTACCTCGCCGCTGATGGGGCCGTCTACGATAGATGCGATCTCTGCGATCACCTCTTCAAACACGCGTCCTTCCTTTGCAATGAGAGAAGGGTTGGTGGTTACTCCGCAGATCACTCCCATGTCATTGGCTTTGCGGATGTCCTCCACATTCGCTGTGTCGATAAAAAATCTCATGTTATTTTCCTCCATTTCCCATTTCCGGTATAAGTTTCATTCGTAACCTGATAGTTTCATCATACCATTCTGCCTGCCATTTGTAAAGGGAAACAAAGAAGGACCGGGCGCTTTTTCTGATTGTCCGATCCTGCCATTTTCTGCTAATTTTCCTTTTCTTTTACGAGTTTAAACATCTGCACCCGGTTGCGGATGCCCAGCTTTTTGTAAATATTGAGAATGTGTTTTTTCAGCGTGTTGTTGGTGATACAGGCGTTCTGACAGATCACGTCCGCCTCCAGTCCGTCCACCAGACAGCGCAGGATCATTTCCTCCCGGCGTGTCAGTCCGTACAGCTCCACACATTCATGGACGGTGTGTTTCGGATCGGAGTCCGGATGTTCACTCATATCCTGATACAACCGCAGCGCCAGATGATCCTGGAGCATTTCCAATACAAATACGTCCTTGTAGTTGAAATCCTCCTTGCCCTGCCTGCGGAACAGCGCCAGCGTCCCGACAGAACGCTTCTCGAAGGCCAGCGACGCGTGCAGCGAATAGTGCCAGCCGTTGGGCTGATAAAACTGCTTATAATATTCCGTCTCCTGCCGTTTCTTGTCCTCCATAATGTCCGTCTCCCGGTAAACCCGGCTCTTGCCGTCGAACATCAGCCCCTTCTGGTAGTCCAGCTTCTCATACAGCCCCACATAATCCTCTCCCAGCTTCTCTGAGAAATTATAACCGGCCATATTTTTCAGAATGCGGGGATCATCACTGTCCGTCACAAAAAAATTGGCACTGTCAAAGTCGATGATGAGCAGCAGCTGCTTCAACAGATTCTCCCGCATTTCCTGGGAATCCTTCAGGTAGTTGATCTGATAAATAATATTGTTAAGAACCATCCAGTCATTTGTCTCTAAAAGTGCCATGGGCAATACACTCCTCTCATAATGAAAAAAGTTCATGTCGGGGAACGGTATGCTCCTTCGCATGAACTTTTCATATATTCTAAAATACTTTCTTCCAAAAATCAATACCTTTTTTTGAAAATCTTCTCCTTTTTTGGTACAACAGTTCCGGCATGCAACAAACACCTTTTCATTTTCATGCGCAAAAGTAAGCTGTAGTTGTCATTCATGTTATTTTTTGATAAAATACGCCGGGAGGTTTTTACATGAAGAAAAAATTACTATCCTTTGCATTCCTCACAACACTGCCGGTTTTTTTCGGCTATCTGTTCCTGGGTATCGCCTTCGGGCTGCTCTTGGCTGACGCAGGCTACGGCGCCCCCTGGGCCCTTTTTATGAGTATTTTTGTCTATGCCGGTTCCGCTCAGTTCATGCTGGCGGGCCTTCTCGCAGGAGGCACTTCGATTCTGACTGTTTCCATTATGACATTGCTGATCAACAGCCGCCACATGTTTTACGGGCTGTCTTTCCTGGAAAAATTCCGCCAGATGGGGCGGCGATATCCTTATATGGTATTTTCCCTGACAGACGAGACATACTCCCTCATCTGCTCTCTGAAAGTGCCGCCGGAATACTCCGAGGACGATGCCCTGTTCCTGATCTCTCTGCTGGATCATATTTACTGGATCTTCGGCTCCGTACTGGGCGCCCTGCTGGGACAAATCGTTCCCTTCGACACCACCGGCATTGATTTTGCCATGACGGCCCTATTCATCGTCATTTTCACCGAACAATGGTTGTCCTGTCCCACCCATTTGCCGGCCATTCTCGGCTTGTGCTGCGCGGTGATCAGCCTGGTAATCTTCGGGCCTTCCAATTTCATCCTGCCGGCACTGATCGCCACCGTGACGATGCTGTTTATCTGCCGCAGATATCTGGAACCATTCACAAAGGAGGAAGAACGCCCATGACCACATTCGACACCCATGCAGCGCTGATCATTGCCGCTGCGGCTATCTGCACTGTTTTCACCCGGGCACTGCCCTTCCTCTTCTTCGGCGGCAGCCGCGGCATCCCCGAACCCATCCGTTATCTGGGAAAAATCCTGCCCCCTGCCATCATGGCAGTGCTCGTTGTGTACTGCCTGAAAAATATTTCCCTGTTGCAGACACCTTTTGGTGCCCCGGAACTGCTGGCCTCGGCCCTCACCGTCATCCTGCATGTATGGAAGCGGAACAACCTGCTGAGCATCGCCGGCGGAACAATCTGTTATATGCTGTTGGTACAGGTGGTATTTGCGTAAATTTGAGGGGATTTTTTTCATGAAGTTCTTAAAATAACGCTTGCATTTTTTCTATATCCATGATAGAATAGATTTGCTTTTGACGAGTAGTTATAAGCAATCGATGCGTGGCTCAGCTTGGTAGAGCACTACGTTAGGGACGTAGGGGTCGCAGGTTCAAATCCTGTCGCATCGATTTTTTTATTGCCCGGATATCTGCCATCCCAGCATTCCTGTTTTATGTGCCAAGCGCCACATCCAGCATCATCATGATACTGAAGCCTGCGGCAAAGAAGATGGCACCTCTGTTTTTATCTTTTTCCCGCGCCATTTCCGGGATCAGTTCTTCCACCACGACATAAAACATAGCACCTGCAGCAAAGCTCAGCAGATAAGGCAATGCTGCTTCCATCATCTGCGCTGCCGCCATCGTCACTCCGGCGCCAACAGGCTCTACCACGCCTGACAGGACGCCGCTGCCAAACGCTTTTCCTTTGCTCATTCCTTCTGCCCGAAGCGGAAGTGAAATGATCGCACCCTCCGGAAAATTCTGAACAGCGATTCCTATGGATAAAGCCAGTGCCCCGGCCATGGTGATCTGTGCATTTCCCGAAAGATACCCTGCATATGCCACACCAACCGCAATCCCTTCCGGAATATTATGAAGGGTTACTGCCAATACCATCATCCTTGTCCGTTGAGGCTGACTTTGGGAAATCATAGCCTCCCCACTTTTTACGCACAGGCACCTGACCATTTGATCAAGCAGCAGTAATGACAGAATGCCCGCCCA
Source organism: Oscillospiraceae bacterium Marseille-Q3528 (assembly GCA_018223385.1). Taxonomy (GTDB): domain Bacteria; phylum Bacillota; class Clostridia; order Lachnospirales; family Lachnospiraceae; genus JAGTTR01. The sequence goes on along the minus strand of JAGTTR010000004.1, from coordinate 9,222 downwards.
GAATCCAAGAAAAGCCGGCAGAAACGAAAATCTTCCCAGGGACATCGACTGCTCAATGGCAGGAAGCAGCAGACTCCACACAGAGGCAGCAACCATCACACCGGCAGCAAATCCCTGCAGTGCGCACTGCACCATGTCATCCAGTGCCTTTTTCATAAAGAACACACACGCCGCACCAAGCGTTGTACCAAAAAACGGAAGAAGTATTCCATAAAAGATCGGCAGCATAGAGAGGGGAACCTCCTTCATGAATCATATCAGTTAAATATATGCAAAAGATACGCTGCAAGACACGCCGAAAAAGAGCCGACCGGCCCTGCACCTGGGCCTTTCGACTCTTTTTCTAAAAAGATATTCTTCCTGATTGCTTTTCTTTTTCGTTTCCGGGCAAAAATCCGCTCTCTTAACCCGCAAACGCTTCCAGAGACTCTTTGTCTCTTTCCCGCTTCTCCTCGATTGCCTCTTTTACCATCATATCTTTTACCTTCATCAGACGGGTCTGGTTGCCTCGCTCGTCCTCATCCAGCTTCATAGAGATATAACGGATGGTCTCCTCGTACTGAGGAATCTTCACATACTCCAGCGCATTGACACGGCGGCGGGTCTTTTCGATCTCATCGGAAAGCATCCCGGCCTCCTTTTCCATAGCCGCCAGCTCCAGCATCTTCGGAAAGATTTCCGAGAGCTTCTCGATGGCGGTATCCAGTTCACCGGAGGTATTGGCGAAACCATAGGGGAAGACGTTTCCTTCCGCTCCTGCGCCGTTTTCGGTCTCGAAATCGAAAACAGGAACGTCCACACTCATGATGTTCTTACTTCCCACGGTCAGAGACACGCCCTGCTTGGGATACATGAGTGCCTCTTCCATCATGGCTGGTGTCATTACGGCACTGGCAATGGAAAAGCTTGCATATACCTCCATCAGCTGGGCTTCCACTTCCTCACGGAGCCGTTTGTTCTCACGCGCCAGCTCCAGGAAGCGTTTCATCAGCTCATCCCGTTTATCCTTCATCAGCTTGTGGCCGCGGACAGCGACCTTCATCTGTTTTTTCAGGTTGGTAAGCACCATTCGGGTGGGATTCACATTTAATCTTGCCATCTTCTCACCTTCCTTACTATGACTATATTATATACCTGATCGCCATATAAAAAGCTTCGTCCATCCCGCTCTCTGGATGCAAGCATCCTCACGCGTGACGGCCTTGCTTTTTGCATGCCTAGACAGGTTGGTCATAGTATTTATCCAGGTATTCGTCACGGATACGCTTGAGCTCTGCCCTGGGCATGTCACGCAGCAGCTTCCAGCCGATCTCCAGCGTTTCCTCGATGGGACGGTTGGTCTCGTAGCCCTGGGATACGTATTCTTTCTCGAATGCGTCTGCAAATTTCGCATACATCTTATCTACATCGCTGAGGGCTGCCTCACCCAGAATGGACATGAGCTCTTTGCACTCTTTACCTCGCGCATAAGCGGCAAACAGCTGGTTCATGGTGTCTGCGTGGTCTTCTCTTGTCTTGCCCTTACCGATACCTTTATCTTTCAGACGGGACAGGGACGGCAGTACGTCGATGGGCGGCTTCACGCCTTTGCGGTACAGCTCACGGGAAAGAATGATCTGTCCCTCTGTGATGTATCCGGTCAGGTCAGGGATGGGATGGGTCTTGTCATCCTCCGGCATGGTCAAGATTGGGATCATGGTGATGGAACCGTCGATGCCTTTCTTTCTTCCGGCACGCTCATACATGGTAGCCAGGTCGGTGTACAGATAGCCCGGGTATCCACGACGGCCGGGAACCTCTTTCCGGGCTGCGGAGATCTCACGCAGTGCCTCGGCGTAGTTGGTGATATCTGTCATGATGACCAGTACGTGCATATGCTGCTCGAAAGCCAGATACTCGGCAGCGGTCAGCGCCATACGGGGGGTTGCGATACGCTCAACGGCCGGGTCGTTTGCCAGGTTCATGAACATGACGGTACGGTCGATGGCGCCGGTCCGACGGAAGTCGGAAATGAAGAAGTCTGCTTCCTCATAAGTAATACCGATGGCTGCGAATACAACGGCAAAGTTACTGTCTGTATTCAGCACCTTTGCCTGACGGGCGATCTGTGCGGCCAGCTCTGCGTGGGGCAGACCGGATCCGGAGAAAATCGGAAGCTTCTGTCCACGAACCAGCGTGTTCAGTCCGTCGATGGCAGATACACCGGTCTGGATGAACTCGGACGGGTAGTCACGGGCTGCCGGGTTCATGGGCAGGCCGTTCATGTCAGCCATTTTGTCCGGGATGATCTCCGGACCGCCGTCGATGGGGTGTCCCATACCATCGAAGACACGTCCCAGCATATCCGGGGATACGGCCAGCTCAATGCCGTGACCCAGGAAACGTACCCGGCTCTCTGCCAGATTGATACCTGCAGAGTTCTCAAACAGCTGTACCAGTACGTTATTGCCGTTGATCTCCAGAACACGGCAGTGACGGATATCGCCGTTGGGCAGTTCAATCTCTCCCAGTTCGTCATATCCGACGCCTTCTACTCCTTTCACCAGCATCAGCGGGCCGGTAACTTCGGATATGGTCTTATATTCTTTCAACATTATTCCTCTGCCTCCTTCCCGATCAGCTCATGAAGGGAATCCTGTAAAATCGTCCGGATCCGTTCAAACTCACCGTTAACCTTGTCTTCTGTCACATATTTGTAACGGCCAATCTCCTCCCGGACTGCCAGTGCGGAAATCTTGTTGAAGTCTGCGCCGTTTTTCAGTGCCTCCAGTCCCTCTTCATAGAACAGAAGAACGGATTTCAGCATCTTGTACTGCTTGTTCATGGAGGTGTAGGTATCTACCTCATGGAAGGAGTTCTGATGCAGATAGTCCTCACGGATCATCTTACAGGTCTCCAGCTTCAGGCGGTCTGTTGCGGACAGTCCGTCCACGCCGACCAGCTGTACGATCTCGTTCAGTTCTGCCTCGTCCTGCAGAAGGCTCAGCGCCTGTGCACGAAGCTCCGGAAATTCCTTATTTACATGCTCTGCATACCATTTGTTCAGACGGTCGGAATACAGAGAGTAGCTGTTCAGCCAGTTGATGGCCGGGAAATGACGCTTGTATGCCAGAGAGGAATCCAGGCACCAGAAAACCTTAACGATACGAAGGGTTGCCTGAGATACCGGCTCGGATGTATCACCACCCGGAGGGGATACCGCACCGATGGCGGACAGGGCACCTTCTCTGCCCTCTTTGCCCAGGCTGATGACCTTACCTGCTCTCTCATAGAACTGTGCCAGACGGGAACCCAGGTATGCCGGGTAACCTTCCTCACCGGGCATCTCCTCCAGACGGCCGGACATCTCACGGAGAGCCTCGGCCCAACGAGAGGTGGAGTCTGCCATCAGGGCTACGGAATACCCCATGTCACGGAAATACTCTGCAATGGTGATACCTGTATAAATAGAAGCCTCACGGGCTGCAACCGGCATATCGGAGGTGTTGGCGATGAGGACGGTTCTCTTCATCAGGCTCTCTCCGGTCTTGGGGTCTTTCAGCTCCGGGAACTCCATCAGTACGTCGGTCATCTCGTTACCACGCTCGCCGCAGCCGATGTAAACAACGATGTCTGCGTCAGCCCATTTTGCCAGCTGATGCTGGGTTACCGTCTTACCGGAGCCGAACGGTCCGGGGATGGCTGCCACACCGCCCTTGGCGATGGGGAACATGGTATCGATAACACGCTGTCCTGTGATCAGCGGTGTCTCCGGAACGAGTTTGGTCTTATACGGGCGGCTTACACGAACCGGCCACTTCTGCATAAGGGTCAGCTTCTCTTCCGTCCCGTCAGGTTTCTCCACCACACACACCGTCTCTTCTACGGTATAAGAACCGGAAGCAATGCTCTTGATCTTACCTCTCACACGGTAAGGCACCATGATCCGCTGCTCAACGACAGCGGTCTCCTGTACGGTGCCAATGATATCTCCTGCCTCTACCTCGTCGCCGACAGAAGCCGTAGCCACGAACTCCCATTTTTTCTCACGATCCAGTGCCGGAACGGAAATACCTCTTGTGATGTTCGGGCCGGATAATTCCATCATGCCCTTCAGCGGTCTCTGGATACCATCGTACATGGTCTCGATCAGTCCGGGTCCGAGTTCTACGGAAAGCGGTGCTCCCGTGGAATACACGCTGGATCCCGGTTTCAGACCTGCAGTCTCCTCATATACCTGTATGGATGCCATGCCGTCGCGCATCTCGATGATCTCTCCGATCAGGTTCTGCTCGCCGACACGAACCACATCAAACATATCCGCGTCCTGCATGCCTTCTGCAACAACAAGCGGGCCGGATATCTTAACAATCTTTCCCTGCGTCATCTACCTGTCACCTCCAAATAAAATATCTGCACCAACGGCCCGTTCCACGGACTTCTTCACATTGGCAATGCCGATGCCGAAGTTGCCGTCCACGCCGGGGATCGGGATGATGGCAGGGGTACGTTCACTGACATACCGGTCCATCTCCTCCTGCAGCTCCTGACAGAACCGCTCCGTGATGTAGATAATCCCATATCCTTCTTTTGCAATCTGATGAAGCTTTGCTGCGGCCTCCTCTGCCGTATTGCAGGCAAACACATCGAGGCCGAACGCCTTGAATCCCAGGATGCTCGTGGCATCCCCGATCACTCCTATTTTAGCCATATGTTTCCCTCAACCTTTCCCGGATCAGATTCGGTGCAAGACCGGCCGCCTTGCCCGCCAGCACGATGCGGACGCATCGGATCTCCGCCTGCTTCGCCGCCATGTAGGCGATCAGCGGCTCGATACCGAAGGAAATGTATTTCGCGTCCTTCACATAATCCATCAGTGCATCATCGCACAGCCGCTCAATGTCTGTGAAGCTGCCGGTCTCCTTCATGGAAGCCAGCCCTTCCTCAGCCGCTTTTTTCAGCGCTGTGCCTTCCAGCCTTGCGGCAAACTGCGCCACAGGCTCCTCATAACCTGACACAAATACTTTCTCGGAAATGTCGCCGCCGCTGATAAATACCGTTCCGAAGAAGCTCCAGGGCTGGCCCATCTTCCTGGCCCGCACAAACGTCTTCAGATTGATCGTATCGATCAGAAGCTTCACATATCCGATCACAAATGCATTGCCGGAGCGTTTTGCCGCCTCGCAGATGTCTGCGTAACACTCCCTGTCACAGATCAGATCCACACACTGGGGATCCTTCGTTCTGGCGTGGGTGTCCACCGACTCCTCAATGGCTGCGCGCATGTGACGGGTCATCCCCATGTAATTGCGCTCCTTCACAAGAACGGCCATGGCAGCCGGATCGATCGTTCCGCCGCTCATGAGAATGCTCTTGGCATCCGTTCCCAGAAACTCCGCCTTCAGTAATGCCTTGATATTGTGATAATCAAAGGGATAGGAAAAGATCTTGAATGCTTCCTCTCCCGGTGCGATTTCTTTCATAAAATCGTAAAGCTTTGTGGTCTCCTGCTCCAGCAGGCGCTCATACGCCTCCGGCTGGGTGACCTCGCCCTCATTGCCATACTGCGCTTCCGAAAGCACCTTCAGCGCATCTTCCATCGTCTTGGCTTCTGTCATGATTCCAAGCTTCTCTCTTCCAAGAAGATTGCGTTCCGCGCCGCGGACTCTCGCGCAGGCAAATATAAAATCTGCTCCCACAGCGATTCCTCCTTTTTAGGGATCAGCCAAACAGAATTCCGGCTACCTCTCCGGTCATCTGCTTCTTCTCTGTCTCCAGAATTTTTTCCAGCGAAGCATTCACATATACTTTTCCCTGTTTCAGGATGAATCCTCCTGCGATGTTCGCCTGTTCGGCGCCTACCGTCAGCTTGGAACCTGCCAGTGCCTTCTCCAGGCTGTCCTTCAGATTGGCGTAATCTCTCGCGTTCAGGGAGATCTCGCCGCCTTCCTCCCGGTACGGCTCCAGTGTCTTTACGATGAAATCGAGATAAACACTGCCGTCCAGTGATGCGATCTTCTCGGCAGCCTCCTGGAAAGTCTCCTCCAGTGCCTCCTGCTTGGCAGCCAGGCGAAGCTTTCTCGCTTCCAGCTCGGCTACGGAGTTTCTTCTCTCCAGCAGCACCTTGGCATCCTCTGTGGCCTTTTCCGCCATCTTCGCCTCTGCAGCGGCAGCATCCTGGGCAGCCTTCTCAAGCATAGCGGCCTTCTGTGCCGCAGCTGCTTCCTGTGTCTTCTTCGCCTCGTCTTTTGCTTCCTGCAAAATCCGTGCGGTGATATTCTCTATGCCCATACCTGCACCTGACCTTTCTTACAGCGAAATTGCGTTGTACATAAGGAAGGATACAAGAAGAGCAAGCACTGCGTATGTCTCAACCATTGCTGCGTAAACCATGCCTTTTGCCAGCTCTCCGGGACGTTTTGCGATCAGCATGATGCCGGCTGCTGCTGTTTTGCCCTGTGCGATAGCGGAGAAAATACCAACCACGCCGATGGGGATACCGCATGCCAGCAGATACAGACCCTGCATCCATGTCAGGTCAGCCGGAGCGCCGCCCAGCATACCGATCTTCTGTAAGATCAGGAAAGCGATCAGCAGACCGTAGATACCCTGTGTACCGGGCAGAGCCTGCAGAACCAGTGTCTGACCAAATTTGTTGGGATCCTCTGCAACCACACCGGCAGCTGCCTCACCGGCAATACCAACACCAATACCACTACCAACACCTGCGCATGCTGCGATTGCAGCTCCTATAACAGCTAAAGCTAATCCTAAATTCATTTACTTTTCCTCCTTTACGATATTGACATATTTCGTATTCTTTTTAAAAGGTTTGAACGGAACGCCTCCGCCCGTGTAAAACTTTCCGAAAAACTCTACATACTGCAGACGGCTGGCATGTACGAACGTGCCCAGCGCATTGATGGCGAAGTTGAATACATGGCCGATCACTGCAATGATGATAAATCCGATAACTGCCACCACGCCATGTCCCAGCATGCCGCCCAGCGCATTGAATACCTGCGCGATAACTGCGGATGCAAGGCCCAGAGCCAGCAGACGGGAGTAGGAAAGTACATCTCCCAGATATCCGGTACAGCCGTACAGGTTCCACAGACCCAGCAGCTTGCCGACGCCCTTGCCCCGGAATACCGGAATGCCAACGATGCCAACGGCACCGATGATGGCCAGCCACTTGCCGATGCCTGCTGCGCCGTCAAACAGGCTGCCGCCGAACAGAAGCAGTACCACGCCGATGAGGAATGCATACCATACGAAAACACTCTCGATGGCATCCAGCACCTTGCCGTCCCGCAGAAGCAGGTAAGCGTTGACGCCCATACCGATGAGCAGGTGCACACCGCCGATGACGCAGGAGAAGATCAGCATCTTCATCGGGTCTGCCAGCGGGTCAAACCAGAGCGGCTTGATGGTGATCGCATGTCCGAAGAACGTCTCGGAGATCACAGTGATAATGTTTCCGAAGAAACCGCCGAACAGCGCGCCCCAGATAAAGGTGGAGATTCCGCAGAAGGCAAGCATCTTGACCAGCTTGTATGCCAGCCCCTCCAGCTTGATGCATTTCAGTGCCGCGAAACACACAACTGCCAGGATAATGCCATATCCCATATCGGCGAACATCATTCCAAAGAAAATAAAGTAAAAGATCGAGAAGATCGGCGTCGGATCGATCTCCGTGGAGCTCGGCAGAGAGTACAGATCCGTGACGGTCTCAAAGGGTGTCACCAGACTGTTGTTCTCCAGAAGCACCGGTGTCTCCTCATCCTTGGCAGGCTCGGTAAATTCATACCAGCAGCCCTTCTCTTCCAGAAGCTTCTGCACCTTGTCTTTTGATTTGGAAATGACCCAGCACTCCAGATAAAAGCTTTCCTTTGTCCGCAGAAGGTTCTCCGAGGCTTTCGCCTTGTCCCTGGCCATAATCAGGGAGTCATAATAATATTGCAGCTCTTCCTTCAGGGAAGCTGCGGCGGTGAAGCGAGCCTCCACCTGCTTTTCTTTCTCGCCTGCCTGCGCAAGCTGTTCGTTGAGCCGTGTCAGATTGTCTGACACCGTTCCTGTCATGTCCTTGAACAGCGTCTGGGTGAAACCGAAGGATTTGAACACATCCATCACAGTTTCTTCGTCTGCCTTCATATACATGACGCTTAAATACTGTTGTTCCTGATCTTTGGATATGACTGCCACATCCGTCGCATCAGAAACCTCTGTCACCTTGTTCTTGAGCTCCTGTACATCCGCCACCGCGGGGATGACACCACACAGCACCCGGACTGATTCGCTTCCGCCGTATTCCAGCGGCAGATCGTAATCCACCCAAGGCATCAGCGCTGCCCTTGCAGAGGTCAGGACATTTTCCTGTGTCTTGCATGCATTCCACTCTTCGTAGAGTGCGTTCAGCTCCTCCACATCCTTACGGGCCTGACTGCCGTCGCCCAGCAGCCTGTCATAATCCATGCGGCTGATGACCTTCCGTTCCGGAAACAGTGGCTTCTTCCCGTTGTCGTAACGGCCGATCATGTCCAGGATCGTTCCGACTTCGGCGATCTGTCCATCCAGAACAGATACCTCGTCCTCATTGCCATCCCGTCTTGTGATCTTCGTCCAGTCTTCTTCCTGAAGCTTCTGGCTCTGGTCACGCAGCTCCGTGACACCCAGATCCATCAGGCGGTCGAACAGATCGGCTTTGTCGGTCTCCAGGCCGATGACAGAGAGCTTGCTCATTTTAACAATAGCCACCTGTACCCACAACCTTTCCTATGATTCGTTTTACGGCCTCCTCTTTATGTCCCTGTGCCTGCGCTTTCATTCCGGCGCATTCTTCCTTCACAGCTTTCAGATGGGCGTCATACGCTTCCTGGGCCTCTTCCTCCGCTTTCGCAAGCGCCTGCCGGTAAGCTTCATCGGCTCTTACCCTGGCCGCCTCCAGAAGCGCCGCCGCTTCCTTCCTGCCCGCATCCAGCGTCTTCCTGGCTTCGGTCTGTGCGTCCTTGCGGATGGTCACGGCCTGTGCCTCGGCTTCGGAAACCATTTTCATATTCTCGATTGACATCTTATCCCTCCTTTCAGAGTTATTTCCTTAATATAACCAGAATACGAAATGTAATTCTATGCCTCTTATCTTAACGAGTTTTTTATGATAATTCAAGAATAATTATATTATTAACATACATAATTCACGAATTGTCGTTTCTTATTTTTGTTGTTTCATATTCTGCATACAAT
>JAGTTR010000003.1 GCA_018223385.1 Oscillospiraceae bacterium Marseille-Q3528 | reverse complement strand
ATATAATCATTGACAAATGGTTTCCGCGGGAGTATTCTATTTTCAAAATCAGATAAAAAACACTGGCCGCCTGTTTCGGCCATAAGAAAGTGAGGTACTATTGCCATGAAAGAAGTAAAGCCACCCAAAAAGTCAATATTTTCTTACTATTGCATCGCTTTGCTGATCATCATTCTGTTTAACAGCTTCGTGTATCCCCGCCTTGTGAAAACGCAGATCAAGAGTGTGGATTACGGCACGTTTCTGGATATGCTGGATGAGAAAAATGTAAAAGAAGTGGAAATTGAGGACGAGCAGATCGTCTTCACCGACAACGCCGATCCCACCGGCTACTACACCACCGGTCGGATGGACGACCCGGAACTGGTTGACCGGCTGCACGATTCCGGTGCCACCTTCTCCGCCATCGCCACCCGGAAACGCTCCCCGCTGCTGAACTGGATCATCTCTGTTGTGATCATGGTCGTTCTCGGCCAGCTGTTCTATTCCATGCTGATGAAGCGCATGGGCGGCGGCCCCCAGGCCATGAGCTTTGGAAAAAGCAATGCCAAGATTTACGTGGAGTCCAAGACCGGCATCAAGTTTGCTGACGTGGCAGGCGAGGACGAGGCCAAGGAAATCCTGACAGAGATTGTAGATTTCCTGCACAATCCTGAAAAATACACCGAGATCGGCGCTTCCCTGCCGAAAGGCGCCCTGCTGGTAGGCCCTCCCGGAACCGGTAAAACGCTGCTGGCCAAGGCAGTTGCCGGAGAGGCAAATGTACCGTTCTTCTCCATTTCCGGTTCTGAATTCGTGGAAATGTTCGTCGGCATGGGTGCCGCCAAGGTACGGGATCTGTTCAAGCAGGCCAATGAGAAAGCGCCCTGTATCGTTTTTATCGATGAGATCGATACCATCGGCAAAAAACGTGACAACGGCGCCATGGGCGGCAATGACGAGCGGGAACAGACGCTGAACCAGCTGCTCACCGAGATGGACGGCTTCGACGGCCGCAAGGGTGTCATCATCCTGGCTGCCACCAACCGCCCGGATTCCCTGGATCCGGCGCTCTTACGTCCCGGTCGTTTTGACCGCCGGGTACCGGTAGAGCTGCCGGACCTGAAAGGGCGGGAAGATATTCTGAAGGTACATGCGAAAAAAGTAAAGCTGGCAGATACCATCGACTTCAATGCCATCGCCCGTATGGCAGCCGGTGCTTCCGGCGCTGAGCTGGCCAACATCATCAACGAAGGTGCCCTGCGTGCTGTCCGTGACGGCCGCAAGTTCGTCACCCAGGCAGATCTGGAAGAAAGCGTGGAGGTTGTCATTGCCGGTTACCAGAAAAAGAACAAGGTGCTCTCCGACAAGGAGAAGCTCATCGTCTCTTATCATGAGATCGGCCATGCTCTCGTTGCTGCCAGACAGACCAATTCCGCACCGGTTACAAAGATTACGATCATCCCGCGTACCTCCGGCGCCCTGGGCTATACCATGCAGGTAGAAGCCCAGGAACAGAACCTGATGAGCAAGGAAGAACTGGAGAACAAGATCGCCACCCTCACCGGTGGCCGTGCGGCAGAAGAGCTGATCTTCCACTCTGTCACCACCGGCGCTTCCAATGATATCGAGCAGGCCACCAAGCTTGCCCGGGCCATGATCACGCGATACGGCATGAGTGAAGATTTCGACATGGTTGCACTGGAAACTGTCACCAACCAGTATCTGGGCGGAGATACTTCCCTGGCATGCGCAGCCGACACCGCTTCCGTCATCGACCAGAAGGTGATCACCCTCGTCAAAGAGCAGCACCAGAAAGCACTGCAGATCCTCCAGGACAACCTACCCAAGCTGCATGAGCTGGCCAAATATCTGTACGAGAAAGAGACCATCACCGGCGAAGAATTCATGGACATTCTGAATCGGGCGTAAATGATCTGATGCGCGTTTCATTCGGTATGGAAATCACGGTCTAAAAGCGTTTGGTTTCAGGCAACGCTGAGAAATAACAAAAGGCTTATATTCGACCCTGGTAAGGTTAAATATAAGCCTTTTCTATCATTCATATTTTTCTTAAAGTTCCTGAATAAACTGGATGGACACACCGTTAGGATCCTTCACGAAGAAAAACTTCGTCTTCGGATTGGGAGAAACCATCGGCCCCGGCTGCAGTCCTGCCTCCTCTTTTTTCTTTCGCTCCACTTCCACGTCATCCACTGCAAAGCCCATGGAAATGCCCTCGCTGCTGCCTACCGCCTCCGGGTTGGCGATCAGCTCCACGCAGGGCTCCCCTGCTGCATTAGCCAGAAACACGATCTGGTGCGCCGGGTTGTCCCGCATATCCCGCACGATCGTCAGGCCCACCTGCTCCTGATAGAACTTCACAGAATCCTCCAGACATCTGGTCATAATCGTTACATGCTGCATCTTCATAAAACCCATCCCCTTTTCTTTTACGATATTTCCACTATACCATGATTGCCTGCGCTTTGCATATAAAATTTACAAACGCAATTCCCTGTAAAAACAAAAAAAGTTACAGCTCCCTTCGCATGTTCGTGCAGCCGGATTTTCATGCAAGCATGGAATCTGTATACAAGAACATATGCGTAAACTGTAACAAAAAAGCGGGTGATGGGAATCGAACCCACGTGTCCAGCTTGGAAGGCTGGTGTTCTACCATTGAACTACACCCGCAAAAAAACAAAATAAAAAAGCGACAGACGGGACTCGAACCCGCGACCTCCACCTTGGCAAGGTGGCGTACTACCAACTGTACTACTGTCGCATGTTCCGGTATTGAACCGGCAACGAAGCTTATTATAGGACATGTTTTCCTATTTGTCAACAGTTTTTCTAAAAATATATATAAAATATTTTTTACACAATATTTTCTACCGCACCGCCCGCAGCACCATGCCGTTTTCCGCCGGTACATAAATGTGCAGCCAGCCATTTTCCGTCTCCCAGCTTTCTTCCCGGGTGGAGAAGCCGTCCTCCCAGCTGGTGAGTACGTTTTCCATGCAGTCGTCCTCGCAGACGCCGATCTCCCACACGGGAAGATCCAGATAAACGCCCTCCTCCCGGTTGTTGAGGATGACCAGCAGCTGCTCCTGGCTGTCGAAACGGCCATAGCAGAGCACGCCCCGGTCTTCGTGTACGGCCTTCAGGGAGCCGTCGGTCAGCGTGCGGTACCGCTTATGCATGGCAATGGCCTGCCGGTGGAATTCCACCAGCTCCTGATCTTCTGCGCCCCAGGGATAGGTGCGCCGGTTATCGGGATCGGTGAAGCCGCACACACCGGCCTCGTCGCCGTAGTAGATGGTGGGCGCGCCCGGCCAGGTCATCTGCAGCAGCACCGCCTCCTTGAATACGGCTTTGCGCACATTTTCCTCTGCCGCGTCGGAGCCCAAGTCTCCCACCCGTCCCACTTTCCGGTTCGTCCGGGTGAGGAAACGGGAATGGTCATGGTTGGACAGCTCGTTCATGGCCGTTACCAGCGACGGATAGGCGAAGCTGCACATGTGATGCTTCATGGCACCGCGAAAGCTTTCCGCATCGCCCAGCAGGTCGTCGTTGCGGCCATCGCTGTGCTTTTCCATACCGGTCAGGAACCAGGTCACCGGCTCCATGAACGCGTCATAGTTCATCACTGTGTCCCACTCATCGCCCTGGAGCCAGTCGCTGGCGTCCCCGTAGTGCTCCGCCAGAATGACCGCCTCCGGGTTAGCCGTTTTCACCGCCTGTCGGAACCGTTTCCAGAAATCATGGTTGAAAGCGCTGCTGTGGCCCAGGTCTGCCGCTACGTCCAGCCGCCAGCCATCGGCACAGTAGGGCGCTGACACCCATTTGCGGCCGATCTGCAGCACGTATTCCTGCAGACAGACCGATTGTTCGTAGTTCAGCTTGGGCAGGGTATCGTGATCCCACCAGCCCTCATACGCGCCGTTATACGGCCAGCTGCCGCCCTCCCGGAAGGAAAAAAAGTCGTGGTAGGGGCTTTCCTGGGCCACATAGGCACCTTTTTCGTAAGCGTCGCAGCCCTCGTAGATCCGCTCCCGGTCCATCCATTTGTTGAAGGAGCCGCAGTGGTTGAACACACCGTCCAGAATGACCTTCATGCCCCGGGCGTGGGCCTCATGCACCAGCTGCGCAAACAGCTCGTTGCTGGCTTCCAGATTTTCCCGGTCTGTCACCCGGCTGATATAGCGGGAGGCATGGGTGTTGTCCATGTCACCTTCCGCCAGCGCCTCTCCCCCGTCCCGGAGGATTTTTCCATAATGGGGATCCACATAATCATAGTCCTGAATGTCGTATTTGTGATTGGAGGGCGACAAAAAGAGGGGATTCAGATAGAGCACATCCACGCCCAGCTCTTTCAGGTAATCCAGTTTGCTCATGACGCCCGCCAGATCACCGCCGTAAAAGGAGCGCACGTCCATGGCCTCAGGCCTTGTATTCCAGTCCTTCACCTGTTTGGCGTAGCCTCTGATGTAGGCGTACTCCCGATCCAGCACGTCGTTGGACGGGTCGCCGTTGCAGAAACGATCCACGAAAATCTGATACATGACTGCGCCCTTGGCCCAGGCAGGGGTGACAAAGCCCGGCAGAATGACAAAGCAGCGGCGCACCTGATCCGCAGAAAACAGTGTCTGCTCCGCCGCACTGCTGGGCACAACACCTTCCACGTTGCCCCGGTCAGAGCGCTTTCCGATGTCATTTCCATCCTCGATCCCGGTTCTTGTATACACATAGCAGTTTCCTGCCATAAAGATTTCAAAATAATAGGAAAACTTCTCCTCCCCCAGCCGAATCCGGATCTCATAATAATCAAACCAGTCGTCCATGCTGCACCGGAGCATTTTGCTCTTGCGGCTGCCATATACGATCCACACCATGTCGGCGCTGTTTTTCAGCGTACGGAAACGGATGGTCACCCAGTCTCCGGCCGACGGTTCGATCGGGAAGCGATAATTTTCTGTCTCATCACTGTAAAGCGCCCGCAGCGCCTTCTGCTCTCTGCTCTGATCCATGTTCTTTTCTCCTGTGGTAATATTTTCCCTGGACAGCAAAAAAGACAGCCAAACGATCCGCTGTCTTTTTCGGAGAAGGTATTTCTTCTTTCTTATGGGGTGTAGCAAAAACTATATAATGTATTGGGGGGGGTTTTACGAGAATTATAGTACCACACACCGCAGAATAAGTGTGCACAAACATGAAGGAATTTTGGAAAAGTTTCTATAAAAAATATACAGAAGAATTTTCCTGTCCCGAAAAATCCTTCTGTATTTTTTCACAAGTTCTGTTCTTTTAGGCCTCAGATGTCGTCTGCGGTGCCTCAAATAAGGCTGCAAATTCCTCGCCGGAAATCTTTTCTTTCTTCAGCAGAAGCTGTGCGCTGCGGTGCAGAACGTCCATATTCTGTCGGATAATGTCGGAAGCCTGCGCGTAGCAGTCATCCACGATCCGCTTCACTTCCAGATCGATCTTGGTGGCCATGTTCTCACCGTAGCCTTTGGCATGGGCAAAATCCCGGCCAATGAAAACTTCCTGATCGTCGTTGTCGTAGCTGAGCAGGCCGATCTCACTGGACATACCATATTTGGTCACCATGTCCTTGGCCATCTGGGTGGCCTGCTTGATGTCCTGGGAAGCGCCTGTGGTGATGTCGTCCAGGATCAGCTCCTCGGCGATCCGGCCGCCCAGGGAAACCATAATCTCCTGGAGCATCTTGCCCCGGGTCATGAACATTTCGTCCTTCTCCGGCAGCGGCATGGTGTAGCCTGCTGCCCCCATGCCCGTGGGAATGATGGAAACGGAGTACACCGGGCCCACATCCGGCAGCACATGGAAGAGGATCGCATGGCCTGCCTCGTGGTAAGCCGTGATGCGCTTCTCCTTCTCAGAAATGACGCGGCTCTTCTTCTCCGCGCCGATGCCCACCTTGACAAAGGATTCCTTCACATCCTGATTGCAGATAAATTTCCGGTTGTGGCGGGCCGCATTGATGGCAGCCTCGTTCATGAGATTTTCCAGATCCGCGCCGGTGAAGCCAGCCGTTGTCTGGGCGATCTCTGCCAGATTCACATCGTCTCCCAGCGGTTTTCCCTTGGAATGCACCTTCAGGATCTCTTCTCTTCCCTTGATATCTGGTCTGCCCACGCCAACCTTCCGGTCAAAACGGCCGGGACGCAGAATCGCGGGATCCAGGATATCCACCCGGTTGGTGGCAGCCATCACAATGATGCCCTCATTGACGCCGAAACCGTCCATCTCCACCAGCAACTGGTTCAATGTCTGCTCCCGCTCGTCATGTCCGCCGCCCATACCGGTGCCGCGGCGTCTCGCCACCGCGTCGATCTCATCGATAAAAATAATACAGGGGGCGTTTTTCTTCGCATCCTCAAACAGATCCCGGACACGGGAAGCACCCACGCCGACGAACATTTCCACGAAATCGGAACCGGAAATGGAGAAAAACGGCACGCCCGCTTCGCCTGCCACTGCCTTGGCCAGCAGGGTTTTACCGGTTCCCGGAGGGCCCACAAGCAGCACGCCCTTGGGGATCCTTGCGCCCACCTCAATATATTTCTCCGGTGTTTTCAGGAAATCCACGATCTCCTGTAATTCTTCTTTCTCTTCCTCCAGCCCGGCAACCTTGTCAAAATTGATCTTGCCCACGCCGTCCACGGTCATCTTGGCCCGGCTCTTGCCGAAGTTCATCATCTTGGCATTGCCGCCGCCTGCCTGCCGGTTCATCATCATGAAAAATACGATAATGATGACCAGTACCACCAGAAGGGGCAGCAGATGTGCCGTAAACCAGCTTTCCTTTGCCACCTCCGTGACATTCACCGCCACCTGGTTGTCTTCCAGATAATTGATCTCATCTTTTACATCCGGGGTGTACAGCGTCTCTGAATCGCCGTTCTTCATGCTCACAAGGAGCTGTCCGGTGGATCCTTCCGGATTCATCTTTACTGTAACGGAACTTACATCCCCGCTCTCCACGGCTGTCTGATATTCCTGCCGGGTGCAGCCCTTCGACTGGCTTGTGCCGCCTCCCCAGTAGTACAGAAACAGCATCAGTGCCGCCATCAGAAGCAGGTAGGTGCTCATTCCCCTCGCTCGTCTGTCCAAACCTTTTTCTCCTCTCTCCTACGCATCCATATATCAATGCCCGGCCCAAAACGCGGCAGGCACGTTATTTTTCCTCATCCAGCTCCACAACGCCCACATACGGCAGGTTGCGGTAATGCTGGTTGTAATCGAGGCCAAAGCCCACGACAAATTTGTCCGGGATCTCGAAGCAGCTGTAATCTGCGTTGATGTCCACCACACGGCGCTCCGGCTTGTCAAGCAGCGTACACAGCCTGATGCTGGCAGGCTTTCTCACCTGCAGAATCTTAATCAGTGTACTTAAAGTATTGCCGGAATCCACAATATCTTCCGCGATCAGCACATGTTTCCCTTCAATGTTCTCATCCAGATCCTTGATGATCTTCACCCGGCCGGAAGAAACGATGCCGCTGCCGTAACTGGAAACGCACATAAAATCCATGCTTACCGGCACGGTCAGATGCTTCGCCAGTTCACACGCAAAAAACACACCGCCCCGCAAAATACAGATCATGAGTACTTCCTCTCCTTCATAATCCCTGCTGAGCTGTGCTCCCACTTCGGCAATCCGTTTCCGGATCTCTTCCTCTGGAATCAATACACTGATTTTCTCACTCATTCCATACTCCTCCATCTGCATGTATTTTCAGAACTTTCTCCGTCCGTTCTGTCACCCGGCAGGCCGCACTCATCCGGCCGCCGATCACCCACAGGACATGGCTTCCATCTGCCAGAAGCCACAATCGGTCCCGTTCCCGGCGTTCGATCTTCTCATCGATAAAATAGTCTTTCAGCTTCTTCCTGCCGCCCTGGTCATTGATGATCAGGTAATCTCCCGGGCGGCGGTGACGCAGCACAAGACTTCTTTTTATTGTATCATAATCCAGCCATTTCGTATATGTTTTTATCGGAATCCCGGTACCTTTTTTGAAATCTTCCAGGGAAAACGTGAGCTGGCTGCCGTCCGGCAGGAAAATCGTCTGCGAAACCGCGCCGGGGGCAGTGGCAGCTTCCTGGATAGGCAGAGAATATTCCGGCGCTCCTTCTGTGATCGGTTCCGTACTCGCCCTCCATCTGTTGTCTCTCCGGTTTTCCTGCTGCTTCGTTGTATACAGCGTCAGCCGGTCATAATTCTTTTCCGCCCGCACACCGTGAGGCAGATCCAGCTGTTTTCCTGTCTCCCCGGCAAGCAGCCCCATAAGCGCCACATAATGCACTGCGCCCACGTCCTTGCACTGGCCACAGCAGTCCGTGTAGGCCTTCTTCAAAACAAACCGGGCCAGTACCGGTGGGGCAGCTGCAAGGATATTCACATTTAATGTGACCCCTTCCTGCGACTCCAGCTGATTATTCTCAATTTCCTTCTGTGTTGTTCGACAATCTACGCCTGTCAGCGACTGTTTTCCATCCTCTTGTTTCGACATCTCATCATCTGTCGTTCGTTCCAGTTCTTGGAATTTATCTGCCATTTCCTGCGCAGGCTCGGCGGATACGCCGCAATCACTCTCTACGGCAATCCTTCCCTCTACGGAGAGATCATTCTCTTCCCGTTTCATCAGACACTTGCCGTAAAGCTGATCTGGTTCCTGCACGATCCGGCACTGCCTGTAAAGCCGATCCGCCTCCGCCTCCATGTAGTCCATCACCTCGCCGATGGCATCGCAGGCCTCCGCCAGATGCGCTGTGGCCGCAGCATTGATCTGCCGGGCTTCCGGCAGGATCCGGTGCCGGACACGGTTTCTGGCATAGTCGTCGGTGAGATTGGTGGAATCTGTCCGCCAGAATACACCCTGGGCACAGAGCCACGCCTCGATCTCTTCCCGGCTGACATCCAGCAGCGGACGGATGATCACACCCTGCCGGGGGCGCATACCCCGCATCCCCGCCAGATGGGTGCCGCGAAACAGATGCAGCAGCAGTGTCTCTGCCTGATCTTCCCGGTGATGGGCCACGGCGATCTTCGTGCCGCCCCATTCCTCCCGCACCCGTGCAAAGGTCTCATAACGGGCTTTGCGGCCCGCCTCCTCCAGAGAGAGCCCTTCCCGCCGGGCCATTCCGGGCACATCACAGTGTACTTCCCGAAACGGAATGCCACGCGTTTCACACAGCTGACGGCAAAAGGCCGTATCTTCCAGCGCCTCCTGCCCCCGGATGCCATGCTCTACATGTACCGCACAGAGAGACAGCGGCATTTTCCCGGAAATCACCTGCAAAATCAGCAGCAGGCAGACAGAATCCGCACCACCAGACAGCCCCACCACGATGCGATCCCCCGGTGACAGCAGGGCATGCTGATCTACATATTTCATGATTTTTTCCGGAAAAGCATCCACCGCGCTCACCTCTCTCTCGGATTTTCTTTCGTTCTGATCAATCCTATATCAAATGGCTTGAATCTTGCATCCACGTTTGCTCCTGTTCCATGATTACATGAATTGATAAAAAAAGCAAGCCCTACACCCGCTGCCACAGTCCCCCCACGAACACGGTCATATCATCCCGGGCCTTTCCCTGGCATCGCTCCATCAGCTGTTCCATGAGAGCGGCAGCCAGCTCCCGGGGATTGGCCGCGGTCTGTTCCTCCAGCAGTGCCGCAAACTGTTCTTCCTTTTTCTGGCCGGAGAAAACATCCAGCGCTCCGTCCGTCACCAGAACGATGGTGTCCCCGTCCCCCAGCCGGAAGCTCTGGGTCTCGGGATCCAGATGGTGAAAAAGTCCCGCCGGGGTGCGGAAGCTCTGCACGATCTCCACCTGTCCGTCCCGCCGCAGAAACGTGGGTGCCGCCCCCAGCTTGCGAATGTCACAGCTGCCGCTGTACAGATCCACGGAGCAGATGTCCAAAGTGGAGCAGCTTTTCTTCTCATAAACGGAGGCCGAATTGATGAGCCCAAGGGCGGTCTCCTCGCTGACCCCCGCCTCCAGAAACTGTTCCAGCAGTTCGATGAGCTTCCGGCTCTCCGCCGCCGCTTCCCGGCCGCTTCCCATGCCGTCAGACAGACTCAGCACCGCCGCGCCCTGGTCGTTCTGAAAATAAGAGAAACTGTCCCCGGACAGCAGTTCCCCTTCCTTGGGTACCCGGCTGATGCCGTAAAGCAGGCAATACCTGGTTTCCTCCACGAACAATACGGTCTCGTCCTCGGCCCCCAGTACGGTACGGCTGTTTCTGGCCGGTACCATCCGCCGGTGCAGCACCGCAGACAAAATGCCCGCCAGATCCCGGATGGGCACGCACTCCCCCTTCCGGGCGTGCATGGTGATGTACAGCTCGTCCCGCCGCTTGCGTTTGTGCATGAGGAAAATTTTGCGCACCTGGGCCCCGCGTCGGTCAAAAAGACGGCAGAGCCTTCGATTGACCGGTTCCTTCAGCTCTCCCGTCCGCTGCATTTCCTCCGCCATATCATCCAGAAGACGGGCCATCTCCCACAACTGATCCGCCACTGCCTCCCGACCCTCCAGCAGCCGGTTGGCATAGTACAGCTTCATCCGCATATTGCGGAACGCCCACACCATACTGCCCGCCATTTTTCCCGCACGGATACACGCATCGCTCATCCCGGCGCGGATATCCCCTTCTGTTTTTCCCTCGCCCATGGCCGTCAGCGCCTCATACAGCCGCTGATATGTGCCCGCCGCCTGATCCTTCCAGCATTTTCCAAACGACCGGCAGCCCCGGCACACCGTTCCTGTCAGTTCCTCAAAAATATCCTCTATATCCTGCCTGCCAAAGCCTTCCTTCCGACAGGGCATCCGATAATAAATGTCCGCCAGCTCCCCGAAGCTTCTGGCACACTCTTCCACACGTTCTCTTCCCGGATAGTCCATCCTGTGCACCCTCCCTTTTCCAAAATCATGGGAGTAATTATAAAAAACGGGCGATAAAATCTTTGTCAAAAAACAGACCCGTTTTCCAGATTTTTTCGCCAGATTTTCCCATCACAATCCTTCTCAGGCTGCACTCCTGTGATGCCTGCAAATTGTTTCACAGTTCACCCTCGTTGCATTGCATACGAGTGAACCGTTGAAAAAAAGTAGAACAGCCGCACATATTTTCCGAATGCACAGCTGTTCTACTTGTCTGCCTTATAAATGGTCTCATTGGGGTACACCAACCCCAGCTTCTCCCGCGCGACCTCCTCCACATACTTCTTCGTCTGCATGTACTTGCGCTGCTCCTCAATGTCCTGGGTTCTGTCCTTCTCCGCTTCAATGTCCGCTTCCAGCGCAGCTTCCCTGGCCTCATAACTCTCCGCCCTGGCCTGGAGACGCGTTCCCTGCACGAACATGACGCCGAGGAGAATACAGACCGAAAGAAACATCAGGAAGCACGCCCTGCGGCCGCCCGAGGCTTTCTTAGTCTTTCTCTTTGCCATCTCTTCTACCCGCTTCACCCTTAAAGTTATATACCATCATTGTAAAAGGTTTCACAATTTTTTTCAATGTGTTTTTTACGATTTCCATGATTTTTCTGAAACCATGGGCCAGCTTCATACCAAGCCACATGACCGGCGGGCTGAACGCCCGGTGATAGGCCAGCATGCCAAGCAGTACGCCGACAATGGCATACCCCCGCACGGCGCCGCTGTTTTCCCGGTACAGCATGTGAAAAATAAACAGCGCATCAAACACCCAGTAGAACAGGTCTTCCGCCCCTTCGGCCACCGTTTTGTGGGGCACGAACAGCCGGAAAATCCTGATTCCATCGTAGACCGCCAGAAGGAACCCACCGCACAGAAGGGAGTGGAGAAACAGCATCAGCTCCTCCCGGATCAAAAGCTGCGTCAAGCCGTCAGCCGAACAGACGGCTTAAAATGGAAGTACCGGTGGGTTTGGCAACGGAATCCGAATAGGTCAGGCTGTCGATCTTGCCCTCAACGTCCACCTCGCCCTTTTCCAGCGTCAGCCGGTTCACGTGCAGGTCACTGCCCCTGATCATGAGCATCCCCTGATCCGTCTCCAGCAAAATCTCCGTCAGGTCAAAGGAAAGCACATCCACCACGCCGGTGACCGTCCCCGTCCGTCTCCCTTCCACCGTCAGCCGGTGGGCTTTTCCCGCCATCCGTTCTTCCATATAAAAAATCCCCCTGTCCATTTATGCTGTTCTCATAAATTATATTAGGGGGATTCTTATCTTATGACTTATAAATATTCGTACATATCCTTGGCCTCTTCCTTCCGCACCGTCTCCTGTACGTTCAGAACTCTGGCCTTCACGGATCTTGTCCCGAATAAAATCTCAATGACATCGCCTTCCTTGATGTTCAGGGAAGCCTTGGCGGGCTTGTCATTCACCAACACACGCCCGGCATCGCATGCCTCATTGGCTACGGTACGCCGCTTGATCAGTCTTGAGACCTTCAGAAATTTATCTAATCTCATGATTTGATTATGCGTTGATTGCATCCTTTAATGCTTTGCCGGCTTTGAACTTCGGAGCCTTGGAAGCTGCAATCTGCATCGGCTGTCCGTTAGCAGGATTTCTTCCCTCTCTTGCTGCTCTCTCAGAAACCTCGAAAGTACCGAAGCCAACGAGCTGGATCTTCTCACCCTTCTTTAACTCCTCAGCTACAACATCAACGAAAGCCTTTAATGCCTTCTCGGCGTCCTTCTTGGATAATTCTGTTCTCTCAGCAACGGCTGCTACTAACTCAGCTTTGTTCATGGTAATTCCTCCTTAAAAAATACTCAAATTATCTAATAAAGTGAAGGTGCACGCACCCTGCTTTTATTATGCTTAAAACCTACATGCTTATTTATACCTGTTTTACGGGCATTTGTCAAGATAATTCAGCTATTCGTTTCGCGTAACTGGGCGACATGCTCGCATGTCAGGCCAGTTATGGAAACGAATATGATGAGTGCCAGATCATGAGCAGAAATCAGCTGCGTAAGCAGCGGAAAGCATCGCAGATGCGATTCTGCGAATGGCACGGCTGAATTATCTGACTGGCGGCTACAAATGGCGCGACTGAACTTGACTGCGCCCCGCTCGCATGTAAGACCAGTTATGTGAAAACGAATATAATGAGTGCTATAATTGAATAACACAATACGCCCCATAGATCACCAGCAGCAGTGCCCCCTGCCAACGGTATCCTCTCTTTTTCACCAGGATCGGCACGGCCAGCAGCAGCATCACCCCGATGCCCAGCGGAATATCCAGGGATGCCACCTGGGGTGTCACCGGGATGCCGCGGATGGCGGCGGGAATGCCGATGACCAGCAGCAGGTTCAGCAGGTTGGCGCCGATGATGTTGCCCAGGGATACGTCCTCATATCCCTTGATCAGGGCATTGATGGCGGTTACCAGCTCCGGCAGAGATGTGCCCAGGGCAATGAAGGTGACAGCGATGACCCGCTCCGGCACATGGAGGGCCTGGGCCAGCAGAATGCCGTTGTCCACCAGCAGGTTGGCGCCCTCGAACAACAGCGCCGCACACACCACCAGGGTCACCAGCGGACGCACAAAGCCGCCGTCCGGTTTGATCCCCTCTTCCTGTTCTTCTTCCTCCGCGGAACGGATGCTGATGAGGGCATATACCACGAAGCCCAACAGCAGGGTGATGCCCGTTACTCTGCCAAACCGTCCCTTCACCGCAGCGTCCGCCATGAGAAACAGGGCAAACAGGACAAAATAAACGATCCGCCAGCGAAAGGTCCTGGCCTCTGCATTTTTGGTCGGCCGCACCAGCTGTCCCACTGCAGCGATCAGAGCGGTATTACAGATGATGGAGCCAAAGGCATTGCCCGCTGCAATGTCCGAGGATCCCTGCAGCGCTGCTGTGGTGGATACCAGTATCTCCGGCAGCGTCGTTCCCAGGCTGACGATGGTGGCACCCACCACCAGCTGGGGAATGCCCAGTTTTCTCGAAATTTCCACGGCGGCATCCACAAAACGGTCACCGCCGAACATGATCAACAAAAGACCGATCACAAATAAAACTACGGTCATCAGCATTTTTTCTTCCTCCGGTTTCTTTCTCTTCTTGTCTTTCTTTTCCGTCAGTTTTCAGGTTCAAAACGGGACTTCTGCACGTTTCGCAAAAGTCCCGTTCCTCATTCTAAAGCATTTTGTTGATCATTGCAAGTACTGCTTCTCCCATTTCCTCAGATAATTTATCTGCCTCTGCCAGAGAAGCACCCTTCACGCCGTAGTAGAACTTCACCTTCGGCTCGGTGCCGGAAGGCCGGACGCATAACCATGCATCCTGATCCAGCTCGTAGTACAGCACGTTGGATGTGGGAAGCCCCGTGGGATGTACCTCTCCGGTAGCCAGATCGGTCACCGTATCCTCCCGGTAATCCCGGACTGCCTGTACGGTCCAGCTGCCGATCTTCTTCGGGGATTCCTGACGCAGCGTCTCCAGAATTTCCTTGATCTTCGCCAGTCCTTCCATGCCTTTCAGCTCAATGGATTTGATGGCATCCTTATAATAGCCATATTTTTCATAGAGAGAAAGCATGGCATCCCAGAGGGTCATGCCCTTGGTCTTGTAGTAAGCGGCAGCCTCCGCCAGCGCCATAGTTGCCACGATGGCATCCTTATCTCTGGCATGGGTGCCGATGAGACAACCGTAGCTCTCCTCCAGGCCAAACAGGTAAGTACCCTTGCCCGTTGTCTCAAATTCCAGAATCTTCTGACCGATGTATTTGAAGCCGGTGAGTACCTCGATGAGCCGGATGCCGTAAGCCTTCGCAATGGCATCTGCCATGTTGGTCGTCACGATACTCTTCACCAGGGCCCCGTCCGCAGGAAGCTTGCCGCCTGCCATCTCTTTTCTCTGGCCGATCTCATAATCTGCCAGCAGACAGCCGGACATATTTCCGGTGAGGGCATGATATTCACCGGTTTTCGCATCCTTCACGTAGACACCCAGCCTGTCCGCATCGGGATCGGTAGCCAGCACCAGATCGGCGTCCACTTCCTTTGCCAGCTTCAGTCCCAGCGTAAATGCCTCTGCGGCCTCCGGGTTCGGATAGCTCACCGTCGGGAACTCGCCGTCCGGCAGCTCCTGCTCCGGCACCACGTACACGTGCTCGAAGCCGATCTCCCGCAGCACTCTGCGTGCCGGGATGTTGCCGGTGCCGTGAAGGGGTGTGTATACAATGCGGATATCTTTCTGCGCCGCATCGATGGCATCCTGATGGATCACCTGGCTTTTCAGCTCTGCGATGTACGGATCATCGATGTCGCTGCCGATGTTCTGATACAGACCGGCCGCCTTTGCCGCAGCCTTGTCCATGGTTTTCACCTGGTTATAATCTGCCACCGCGCGTACCTCTGCCATAATGCCGGTGTCGTGGGGCGGGGTGATCTGTGCGCCGTCCTCCCAGTACACTTTATAGCCGTTGTATTCCGGCGGGTTGTGGCTGGCGGTGATGTTGATGCCTGCGATGCAGTGCAGCTTACGCACGGCGTAGGAAAGCTCCGGTGTGGGGCGCAGAGATTCAAACACATACGCCCGGATGCCGTTGGCCGCCAGACAAAGCGCCGCCTCGTCTGCAAATTCCGGAGACATTCTTCTGGAATCAAAAGCGATGGCCACACCGCGCTCCTGTCCGTTCACTGCGCAGATGTAGTTCGCCAGTCCCTGGGTCGTCTTGCGTACGGTATAAATGTTCATGCGGTTCGTTCCTGCACCGATCACGCCCCGCAGTCCTGCGGTTCCGAATTCCAGATCTGTGTAAAAACGCTCGCGGATCTCGTTATCATCATTGGCAATGGAGCGAAGCTCCTCCTTCGTCGCCTCATCAAAATAAGGGTTCTCAAGCCAGTCGTTGTATGCCTGTCTGTAGTCCATTGGTATTACCTCCCTGTAATCGTGCACCAGTTCTGCGGTTCACCTTTTTGATAGGTTTATTATACTATACTCCTGTAAAAAAAGGAACTTACGCTTTCATAAAAATTCACCGACAGACAAAACACTTTCGACAAATTTTCTCAATGGTAAGCTGTTATTCCCATCAAAGATTCACCCCATCTACTAAAAAACGGCCTGTGGCGTTTCATCCGGTTTTCGAGTTATCATGATATCTAATCCATTCGTCTCAGGAAATCCTCTTTTTTCTTTTCCTGCCGGATGAGAATGTCCAGCTTCTCCTTCGTCCGGTCGGGGATCCAGGATTTCCGGCTGTTGTAGTAATGATTGGTGATCTTCCAGAATTTCTCCGGGTAGGAGAGCCGCAGGCGCACATATTCCCGCTCGTCGTCGGACAGGGGGAGCACCCCATCGTACCAGCTCATGATCTGCAGGCCGATCCGCGGATTCCAGTCCCATTTTTCCATGACTTTTCGCATAAAATCATACAGATCCGACAGCTGCACGCCCACATGGCAGCGGTCAAACTGCAGGAGCACCGTTTTTCCTCCCGAAAAAAGCACGTTGTGCTGATGAAAGCTGCCATGGCACACCCGCCCCTCCTGCACCGCCCGGGCGTACAGATTTCCGTAGGCAGACTGAGCCAGCGCCTCCGCCGCCCGGGCGCCTTTTTCATAAAATTCCGGATAACACTGCAAAAAAGCGGCCTCAAAGTCGGTCTTTCCCCGGCGGCTCCGCACATAAGAGCGAGTTTTTCGCATTTCCCGGTTGTGCCGCTCCAGAATGCCGGAAACGTCCTGCACAAAATCCGCCGCCTCCACCCCCTCCGGCAGTGCGATGCCCCGGCAGCACCGGTGCAGCCGGGCCAGGCATTCCACCGCTTTTTTCACCTGGGCTTCCTCCCGCAGGCTGCATTCTTTTCCCTCATACCAGACACGCACCACGAAGGGACGCTCCTCCCGATCCTTCGATGTGAGGCCGCCCTCTTTATTTTTTACAATAAAATCCGCCAGAAACCCTTCCCCGCGCAGATGCTCCAGCAGGCTGTCCTGAAATTGCAGCTTCCGCTGGGAGCCGCTGTATTCCCGCAACGATAAAAGCCCCTGATCTGTGTCCAGAATCCGCGCGTCCCGCCCGCGATAGCTGTTATTTACCTGAAAATCATACTGCTCCAGCACCTCTGTTTTCGTATCTTCCACGCAAAATCCCCCCGCAATCTCTTGATGTTCTTTTCATCTTATGAGACTGTGGGGGGAAGTATGATTACAGCTCTTCGGTTTTTGCAGGAAGCCGGGACAGCAGATATTCCCGGGTATTGTGCGCCGGGTGCACCAGCACGTCCGCCAGCAGTTTTTCCAGGATATCGCCGATCCGGGGGCCAGGACGGATGCCCGCCGCAATGAGATCCCTGCCGCCGACGGCCAGTGTTTTCAGGGACAGGCAGTCACCCGCTGCCAGCACTTCCTCATAAATCCGGCGGCTCCGGTCCAGGGAAGCCTGTTTTTCTTCCCGCTGGTACGTGCTCTGGGCGTCCATGTCCGCCTGTTTCACCGGAAACAGCAGGGGATAAATGTCCTCGCCCACCAGGTGTACTGCCTGGCGCACTTCCGCAGGGGTGTCGCCCAGATCCAGATCATGCCACCGCACGATCCGCGTCACATGGGAAATGGTGTCGTTGTCGAATTTCAGCCGGTGCAGGATCTCCGATGCCAGCCGGGCACTTTCCTTTGGATGGCCGTAAAAATGATCGATTCCCTTGGCGTCCGTGGACAGGCACAGTGGTTTCCCAAAATCATGAAACAGCATGCCCAGCCGCAGATACCGGTCAGCCGGTACGCAGGTCAGCGCTTTCAGCGTATGCTCGCCCACGGTGAAACAGTGGTGGGGATTGTGCTGTTCGGTGTCCATCATGGCATCAAATTCCGGCAGGATCACCGCCGTGATGTCCAGCTCCCAGGCAGTCCGCAGGGTGTCCGGATGGGCAGACAGCAGCAGCTTCACCAGCTCCGTCTGGATCCGCTCCGCACTGATCTGGCGCAGGTTGCCTGCCAGCAGCCGCACCGCCTGTCTCGTATTTTCCTCAATGGAAAATCCCAGCTGGGCCGAAAAGCGCACCGCCCGCAGCATCCGCAGGGCATCCTCGCCAAACCGCTCCTTCGGGTCACCCACGCAGCGGATGATGCCCTTCTGCAGATCCTCATAGCCGCCGAAGCAGTCCTTTAAACCGGTTTTCTCATTATATGCCATGGCATTGATGGTAAAATCCCGGCGTTTCAGGTCTTCTTCCAAATTGGAGGTGAAGGTCACCTCTGACGGGTGGCGGCTGTCCGCGTAGTCCCCGTCGATCCGGTAGGTGGTCACCTCGTAGCCCACATGATCCAGGATCACCGTCACCGTACCGTGCTGGATGCCGGTGTCCACCGTTTTGCGGAAAATGGCTTTGACCTGCTGGGGCGCCGCAGATGTGGTGATGTCCCAGTCTCCCGGGGTACGGCCCAGCAGCGTGTCCCGCACACAGCCACCCACCGCGTAGGCTTCATAGCCGTGGGATTCCAGCTTCTGTATAATGGTTTTCACGTGCTCCGGCAGTTCCATCCGCATCCTGACGCCTCCTCATAAAAAATAATTAGTATGCCTTGCCCCAGTATACCATGGTCTTGGCGGGACGGCCGCAGCATACGCACTTGTCGGAAAGCTTCTCCTGTGCAAACGGCATGCAGCGGGAGGTTGCTGTGGTATCTTCCTTGATCTTGTCCTCGCAGGCCTGATTGCCGCACCACATGGCTTTCACAAAGCCCGGACGGTTCTCGATGGTATCCTTGAACTCTTCATAAGTCGTTGCTGTGTAGGTGTGATTGTCTCTGTGTGCTCTTGCGCGCTCCAGCATATCCTTCTGCATCTGCTCTAACAGCTCGCCCACCTTCGCATTGAGCTCGGTGAGGGCAACCACGCACTTCTCTCCATTGTCACGGCGAACAATGACTGCCTGGCCTGCCTCAATATCCTTCGGGCCGATCTCCACACGAAGCGGGATGCCGCGCATCTCCTGCTCACTGAACTTCCAGCCGGGGCTCTTGTCGGTGTCGTCTACTTTGACGCGATAGTTGGAAAGCATGGCTTTCAGCTCCTGTGCCTTCTCCAGAACGCCCTCTTTGCGCTGCTGGATCGGGATGATCATGACCTGGGTCGGTGCGATGCGAGGTGGCAGCACAAGGCCGCTGTTGTCGCCGTGTACCATGATGATGGCGCCGATCATACGGGTGGTCATGCCCCAGGATGTCTGGTGCACATACTGTAATTTGTTGTCCTTGTCGGTGTACTGGATGCCGAAGGCTTTTGCAAAGCCGTCGCCGAAATTGTGGCTGGTACCAGACTGCAGTGCCTTGCCGTCATGCATCAGGGACTCGATGGTGTAAGTTGCCTCTGCGCCTGCGAATTTCTCCTTCTCGGTCTTCTGGCCGCGGATCACCGGGATCGCCAGCACTTCCTCACAGAAATCTGCGTACAGGTTCAGCATCTGGATGGTTCTTGCCTCTGCTTCCTCTGCGGTTGCGTGAGCGGTATGGCCCTCCTGCCACAGGAACTCTCTGGAACGCAGGAACGGACGGGTGGTCTTCTCCCAGCGAACAACGGAACACCACTGGTTGTATACCTTCGGCAGGTCACGGTAGGACTGGATGAGATTTTTGTAAAAATCACAGAACAGCGTCTCAGAAGTCGGACGGACACACAGGCGCTCCTGCAGATCCTCCAGGCCGCCCTTGGTCACCCAGGCAACCTCCGGTGCAAAACCTTCTACGTGATCCTTCTCTTTTTCCAGCAGGCTCTCCGGGATGAACATGGGCATGTATACATTCTCTACCCCTGTCTCCTTGAACCGACGGTCCAGCTCCTTCTGAATATTTTCCCAGATGGCATAACCGGCGGGTTTGATGATCATGCAGCCTTTTACGCTGGAATAATCGGTCAGCTCGGCCTTCTTTACCACGTCCGTATACCACTGTGCGAAATCCACATCCATGGATGTGATCGCTTCTACTAATTTCTTATCCTTTGCCATGTCTTTACTCCTTTATTTTTATTCTCTTCTATGAGTGTTCTACAAAAGTTTTAACCATCAGACTATGATATCTGCGTTTTGCGACACAGCCCTCTACCGCTGCAGTGTGTCTACGTTCCACTTCGGTCGGTGCATAACAAGCGCCACCAGCATTTTGCATACTCGCGGAATGTTTTTGTATAATTAGGATACAATTCCTATCATACAAAAAGGACGTCAACGAGCTGATACCCGGTAAGGGACCGGCTGCGCCGGCGGTACCACCCTCGTTAACATCCCCACAAGTTCTGGTCTGATGTTCACTTTATGCCCGTAACGCTGAACTGCGCCGCATCTTCTGCGGGGCTCCAAGGCCGGTTCCAGATGGCTTCCGCGGAAACTTTCACCTGCCGTTTCCTCTCTGTGGCGTGCCGTTTTCTGTACTATTCCTCTTCACTGCCTGTATCACATGATATTAGATATTTTATGCCCGGTTCAGGCAGTTTGTCAACCCCAAACGCCGCAAAAGCCGGATTGTTCGGCCGACAGGAAACGCACATGCGCTGCCCCGTCACCGGATGAGTGAAGGTCAGGGAACAGGCGCAGAGAGCGGGCGTGTCTTTCAAAACACCGCGCCGCCGTCCGGGAGCAATCGTCAGATTTTCTGTCGCATTCTCGACAACTTGAGATGATGCACAGACACTGCCATTCCCCGCTTCCTGTACCGCATTCGACATACTGCCGTATTTATTATCCCCCACAAGGGACGTTCCCGCGTGGGCAAACTGTACCCGGATCTGATGGTGGCGGCCGGTATGCAGATGGATTTCCACCAAAGACTGTTTCGCTTCCGTTGTCTGTACCGACAGTATCCTGTAATCCAGCGAAGCTTTCTTCGCTCCGGTTGTCTTTCTGTCCACCACCCGGGAGGTGTTGGTCTTGCCATCCCGCAGCAGAAAATCCGTCAGCTGTCCTTTGGCTTTCGGCAATACGCCCCGGGTGACAGCCACGTAGGTTTTCTGCATATCGGTGCCTGCTGCCTGGGCACTCAAAACTGCCGCAGCCTCTTTTGTCCGGGCCAGCACCATGACGCCCTCCACCGGCTGATCCAGCCGATGCACCACACCGATGTACGTGCCTGCGCCCTGTCCTGCCTGCCAGGTACGCAGCAGGCTTTCCAGATCTTTTTCTCCCATTTTCTTTGTCTGAACGGCCAGACCGGCGGGCTTGTACACCACGACAATGGCGTCATCCGCATACAGCAGCAGATTTTTCCCGCGATACATGAGTGGCCGCATCATACCTTAAACCGGTAGCCGACGCCCCAGATCGTCTCGATGTACTGGGGTTTTGCCGTATTGAACTCGATCTTTTCACGGATTTTCTTGATATGCACGGTCACCGTGGCGATGTCGCCGATGGAATCCATGTCCCAGATTTTCTTAAACAGCTCTTCCTTGGTGAATACGTGGTTCGGATTCTGGGCCAGGAAGGTAAGCAGATCGAATTCCTTGGTGGTGAAGTTCTTCTCCTCGCCGTTGACCCACACCCGGCGGGCGGTCTTGTCGATCTTGATGCCCCGAATCTCAATGATGTCGTTTTCCTGGGCGTTGCTGCCGATGAGCCGTTCATACCGAGACAGATGTGCCTTTACCCGGGCCACCAGCTCACTGGGACTGAACGGTTTTGTCATATAATCATCCGCGCCAAGACCTAAGCCCCGGATTTTATCAATGTCATCCTTCTTGGCCGAAACCATGATGATGGGCATATTTTTCACTTCCCGCACCCGTTTACAGATCTCAAAACCATCCGTGCCGGGAAGCATCAGATCCAGGATCAGCAGGTCATAGTCCTTCTCCAGCGCCGCTTTCAGGCCGTCATCGCCGTTGTTGCAGATGGCCACCTCAAAACCGCTGAGTTCCAGATAGTCCTTCTCCAGATCTGCGATGCTCTCCTCATCCTCTACAATCAAAATTTTACTCATTTGCCGGTACCTCCTGATATTTTCTCAGCACGAAGTACATGGTGGTGCCCTCGCCTTCCCGGCTGTTGGCCCAGATCTTGCCTCCGTGGTCTTCAATAATCTTTTTTACAATGGACAGCCCGATGCCGCTGCCGCCCTTGGACGAGTTGCGGGACGCATCCGCCCGGTAAAAACGGTCGAAAATGTAGG
Source organism: Oscillospiraceae bacterium Marseille-Q3528 (assembly GCA_018223385.1). Taxonomy (GTDB): domain Bacteria; phylum Bacillota; class Clostridia; order Lachnospirales; family Lachnospiraceae; genus JAGTTR01. The sequence goes on along the minus strand of JAGTTR010000003.1, from coordinate 140,343 downwards.
GCACATCCTTCATGGCAATGCCCCTTCCGTCGTCAGACAGCTCCACCTGTATGAAATCGCCCACATCCTTGACTTCAATGCCGATGTGGCCGTTTTCCTTATCCATATATTTTACGGAATTTCCCACGATATTGTCAATGACACGCTTCAGCTGCTCCGCATCCGCAATGACCATCGTGGCCGGATCCACGTGATTCTGATAAGTAAACGTCATGCCCCGCTCTTCCAGCTCCAGCCCCAGCTCCTCCGCACAGTCGTCAAAATAATCCTTCACGTTGATCTTGCTGAAGGTGTACGGAATCCGGTTCGTGTCGATCTTTGAATAAAAGGTCAGCTCGTTGATGAGCCGGTCCATGTCGTTGGCTTTGTTATAAATCGTCTTGATGTAGCGGTCCATTTTTTCCGGTGTATCCGCCACACCGTCCATAATACCCTCCACGTAACCCTTCACAGCAGTGATGGGTGTCTTCAGATCATGGGAAATGTTGCTGATCAGCTCCTTGTTTTCCCGGTCAAACTGGATCTTCTCTTCCGTGGATGCCTTCAGCCGCTGCCGCATTTCCTCGAAATCCGAACAAAGCTCACTGATCTCGTCCTTTCCCTCGACTTCCAGCCGGAAATCCAGATTGCCCTCCTTAATATTCTGGGTTGCCACCTTCAGCTTGCGCACCGGCGTGATCACGCCCCGGTAAATCCAGGCTGTCAGAATGCCGCCGGTCATGATCAGGATCAGGAACACCATGAGAATGATGTCAATGGCCAGTGACTGGATCTGCGGAATGGCCTTCTGCGCCGATGTGATCAGGAAAAAACTGTACTCCCCGCCGTCTGTCGTCGTCACATCCACCTGCTTGATCATGGACTGAATATCGCCGCCCAGATAGGTACAGCCGTCCAGATCCGCATCCGCATCCCCGAAATCCGGCAGATATTTCACGATATCCGGCTGATCCATCTGCGGGCTTTCATAAATAATGGTATCCCCTTTCCGGACAATGACATAAGAAAGCCGCCGGTTCAGTTCCTCATCCAGCTTCTGAATGGATTCCGCTGTCACCAGCACATCCGGATCTTTCTGCACCTGTGCATTCAACTCCTCATGAATGTTCCTGGTGTAACGCATCATGATCTGGGGGGTGTTGGAAAATGACTCATATGCAGGCAGATCAATGCCAAAATCTTTCTTCATAACCCGCATCTGGTAACGTCCAAAACCCACGGTTGCGGCAGTCATCATAAGCATCGGCACAATAGCTATGATCAGAAAGCCTATGATCAGGCGATTTTTCAGTTTCATCCGGCAATCCTTCCTTCATCCGTTTGTCTTGCCTTATTATAGCATAGCATGTTTGCTTCCTCTATAAACTTATCCGTATATTTTATGAACTTTTTATAAAACAGCAGGGCCGCCTGCCTGGCCGGTATAAGCCGCTCCAAACTGCTCCCAGTGCACCCGGTCCGCCAGATAACGGTCATTGGCCGGTTTTTCTTTTGCCGCATAGCCAAGGGCCATGATGCCCAGCGGCATCACCCGCTCCGGCAGTGAGAACAGCTTTTTCACAGCCTCCACCCGCTCTTCATACGGGTAAATGCCCAGCCAGATACTGCCGATGCCCAGATCCGTTGCCTCCAGCAGCATGTTTTCCATGGCTGCGCTGCAGTCCTGCACCCACCAGCCCCGGTCCTTGTGGATCTCCCGATCCAGGTTGCCGCATACCACCATACACACCGGCGCGGTTTTTACCGGGAACGCATACTCGCTCACTTCCATGAGCGCTTCTTTTTTCTTCGGATCCGCAAACAGCACAAATTCCCATTCGGCGCTGCCGCCTGCGCTGGGTGCCGCCATTCCGGCCCGGAGAATTTTCTCAAGCGCTTCCTCCGGGATCGGCTGATCCAGAAATTTACGGATACTTCTTCGTTTTAAAATTGCGTCCATACAATGCCCTCCTTTTTTAGGTAATCATATGAAAAAATCGCCTGCATGGCAAAAGCCCGCAGGATTTCCCGTCTCCGGTCCTCCCCGCCGCTTCCTGCATGCAAGCGATTACTCGTTTTTCTTATATTATGCCAGATATTTCTTTAACTCGTCAACCTTATCCAGCTTCTCCCACGGAAGATCCAGATCGTTGCGTCCAAAGTGACCGTATGCTGCGGTCTGCTTGTAGATCGGACGTCTCAGGTCAAGCATCTTGATGATACCTGCCGGGCGAAGATCGAACATGCTGCGGATGATCTTCACCAGCTCATCGTCAGCCAGCTTGCCGGTGCCGTAGGTGTCTACCATAACGGAAGTAGGCTGTGCCACACCGATGGCGTAGGACAGCTGGATCTCGCACTTGTCAGCCAGACCTGCTGCAACGATATTTTTTGCCACATAACGGGCTGCGTAAGCTGCGGAACGGTCAACCTTGGTGCAGTCCTTACCGGAGAATGCGCCGCCGCCGTGTCTGCCGTATCCACCATAGGTGTCTACAATGATCTTACGGCCGGTCAGACCGCTGTCGCCGTGCGGGCCGCCGATGACGAAACGTCCTGTCGGGTTGATGAAGAACTTGGTGTTCTCGTCTACCATATCCTGCGGCAGGATCTCATCGAATACATATTTCTTGATATCTGCGTGAATCTGCTCCTGGGTCACATTCTCGTCGTGCTGGGTAGACAGAACAACCGCATCCAGACGGCTGGGCTTGCCGTTTTCATCGTACTCTACCGTTACCTGGGTCTTGCCATCCGGGCGAAGGTAGCTGAGGGTGCCGTTCTTGCGCACCAGGGTCAGCTGTCTTGCCAGCTTGTGTGCCAGTGCGATGGGGTAAGGCATGTACTCCTCGGTCTCATTGGTGGCATAACCGAACATCATACCCTGGTCGCCAGCGCCGATGGCCTCGATCTCGCTGTCGCTCATCTTGTTCTCTTTCGCTTCCAGTGCCTTGTCAACACCCATAGCAATATCGGTGGACTGCTTGTCCAGCGCAGTGATCACGCCGCAGGTATCTGCATCGAAACCGAATTTTGCTCTTGTGTAGCCGATCTCACGGATCGTATCACGAACGATCTTCTGAATATCGATGCTTGCCTTTGTGGTGATCTCACCCATAACCATCACCAGACCGGTGGTTGTGCATGTCTCGCATGCCACACGGCTCATGGGATCCTGCTCCATTAATGCGTCCAGAATTGCGTCAGAAATCTGATCGCAGATTTTATCGGGATGTCCTTCTGTTACTGACTCAGATGTAAATAATCTTCTCTCCATTTCTTCTCCTCCTTCTTATCTTCCGTTATACTCCTGATTGCGCGCCTGACTACTCACTATGGGCAACGCCAGGCTATTCGAGCTCCTGTTGCTTGCTCGTTACGAGCAGCGCTAGGCTCGAATCCGCTTCGCTTCTTCTCGCTTCTGCGGCTGTCGCCGCATGTCCAGAATCACAAGCACACTGTCTGGTATGCGAGCATCCCATCCAGCATGCTTGCATTCTGTCCGCGCTGCTCGTAGCTCGCAAAAAAAAGAATCCTGTTTTACAGGATTCGACATCGATAATCAAATCCCTTTATTGTTCGATTACTCGCTCAGGCTGGCACCTTCCATACCGGGGTTGCCGTGACTTCACAGATCCTATGTATCTCCATCACTCTGAATAAAGGAATAATTACTGCAATATTGAATTGTCATATCTCATATCGGTATGACTATACACCGCCGCCCGGTTTTCGTCAAGCATTATTTTGTGATATGACAATTTTTCCCCGATAAGCAACAATTCTTCCCGATTCTGTCCAGTAAAAATGAGCACCTGTCGGCCGCATCCGGCCAGATATTCCAGTAGCTGGGACAGACGCACATCATCCCAGGTGAGGAAGGCATCGTCAAAAACAAGTGGCATCGGTTCCTCTTCCAGCAGCTGTGCTGCCGACAGACGGACCGCCATCCGGATCTGATCTGCGGTTCCGGTGCTGAGCTGTTCCGGCTGATAGATGCGGACACCGTCTGTCACCGTCAGGGAACCATTTCTTGTTCCCGTATTGACCTGAATGCCGAAATATCGTCCACCGGTGATAGCCCGAAGGATCTCCGACGCCTGATCCGTCAGACGGTCTGCCCAGTTGCCGGACAGTTCTGCAGACACCTTGCGAATCCTGTCCCGGGCATCCTCCGCCGCCATCGCCTCCAGCCAGGCCTGCTGCTCCCGGGGAAGCGCCCGATCCAGTTCTCCCAGCTCTTCCAGGCAGTTCTGTCGTTCCTGTCCGGCGTCCAGAAGCTCCTCCTGCAGCTGTGCAATTCTTGCAGAAAGCTCCTGCAAGCCTGTGGTGAGAGATTCCGTCTGATCGCCCGCAGCCATAGACATTCCGCCAGCACCGTCACCCATTCCTGTGTCGTTCTGGTTTCTGCCCGCCCGCCATTTATTCACTGCAAATATAATCAGTGAAATAGCGCCTGTAATAATACCTGTCACGGCCAGCGGCAGCTGTCCCTTCCAGAAAAGGAACCTTGCTCCTGCAAAAAATACCAGCGACGTCAGCAGAAACAACCACACCCAGCCAGATGTAGGTCTTTCCTTTTGCCCTGTGCCCTTTCGCTCTTCCCGGGTGTCATTCTCTGCTTTCTGTTTCCTCATACCAGAAAAAGTTTCCGTAACAGGAGCTCCTTGGGCAGTCCCTGTTCGATGCCGCCATTCTTTCTCTGCCTGATTTTCAAGTGCCGCATCCTCATACGAATACGGATATCTCTGCTGCTCCTGCTGTTTCTGCGCCAACTCCCGGCACTGCGCTTCCATCTGTGCGATTTTCTCCTGTAACAGGCCCTCTCGCTGCTCCACGTAACGGATCTGACTGTTCAGCTCCTGCTCCCGCTGGTGCCGCTCTTTTTCCAGCCGCCTGCCGTTGGCCCGCGCCGCCCGGCTGCGCTCTTCCAGAAGCTTCACCGCTGTTTCCACGTCCGTCTGCTCTTCCTGCACCGTTTCCATATTTAATAAGTAGTTTTCCAGTGATTTCCACAGGTCTGCGGACAGCTCTGTCTGCTGCCTGCTGCTGACCACGTTTTCATAGAGGCCCTCCCCTAAGCCCCCCAGCAGCATCTGTAGGTCACCCATGGACACATCCAGCACTTCCCCGTCATCCGTGCAGAACAGTTCCACCTTTTCCTGCCGGTCTGCAAACACCCGATGCAGCCGGAAATTCCGCCCCTGACAGGAAAAACAGAGGCTTCCCTCAGCCTGGGTCTGATTCCAGGGGATCAGTCGATGGTAATCGTCCCTGACCGCATTCCTTCCTCTGCCGCGACGCATCCCGTAAAGCATACAGCGAAGGAAGGAAGCCGCCGTGGACTTCCCCGCTTCGTTGCCGCCGGTGATCAGGTTGATGCCCGGAGACAGTGCGATCTTCTTTTCATGCAGGCAGCCAAAATCCCTGCAGTCCAGTTCCCCTATGATCATATTTCTCCTCCCCGGGCCGTCAGCAGCGCTTCCAGCCCATAGGTACGGCTCAGCTGTTCCGCAGGAGACAGCTCCCGACCTTCATATTCCGCCAGAAAACGGCCGATCAGCTGCCCCTGATACTGCCGGGAAAGAGCTTCCCAGTCCCAGGCCGGGCGGGTATAATCTGTCACATCCGCCACATTTTCCAGTACCAGCAGGCGATCCACGTTCGGTTCCCACTGGGGATCCCGCTCTCCGGTCAATACGATACGGTACAGATAACCCGAAGCCACCTGCACTTCCCGATCCATTCCCCGGTATCTCTGACTATCTGACTTCTGCCCGATATATCCCCCTGCATACCGCTCTGCATGGATCGGATCCACGGAAAGTAGCCTCTCCTGATCCTGCTGACTGATCGTTGCCTTACCCCCAGTCAAGCGTCTGACCCGATCCTCCAGTTCCAGCCCGGTGGTGGACGCGGTCACCGGAATCTCCACTGACACGTAAGTTCTGCGGGCCACGGGTACAAATTCCACTCGGGTACGATGGTCCCCCGTGCGTGGGTCTATAAAAATCTCGCCCCGGATAAATCCATGCATTCCCACGTCGTTGACCTCTAAAGGCTCCAGCGCCCCCGCGTAAGCCATACAGCTATCCACGAATGCCGCTCCTGCTGTATGCCGCAGATTCTCTGATATTCCAAGTTCACTATACCCTTCTGACCGCATCGTCAGATTACCGGACATCTCAGTGACATTTTCTGCACGCACTCCTGCCTTCATCATCCTGTCACCGGCCATCCCGGCGGCACTTTCTGCACGCGTTCCCGGCGGCATTGTCCTGTTACCAGTCATACTTGTGGAGGCAGACACACCATCGACACCAACAGGCATCAGCTTTCCGCCCCGCCAGATGGCCGGGCGGTGAATATGTCCCATGGCCACATAGTCAAATCCGCCAGACGCGATTTTTCCGTAATCCATGGGAATATGGGACGCATCCCCGCCGTGAGCCATGAGCACATGCACGCCTTCTTTTTCCAGTGGACACACCCGATCATACAGCGCCTCCCGGTACTCCCTTTTCTGATAACTGTGACCGTACACTGTCAGATGGCGGATCCCGCTGCGCCGTGCCGTCTCCTGGGACAGCTCCAGGCTCACCGCTGATAACTTCTCCTGCGAAAAAAAGAACACATTGGGGCTCCAGGAAAACCGCCGGTAAGCGCTTCCCTCCCCGGAAAAATCATGATTGCCCGCCATAAGGAACACCCGGGTATCCGGGATGAGCGAAAAAAGGTAATCCACTTCCTTCAGCTCCCGTTTTAATGGCTGCCGGTGGAACAGATCGCCGCACACAAACAGACAATCCGGCTGTTCCCGGACTGCCAGGTGGATCATATCCCGAAAAGTGTCCCATATATCCTGTCGGCGCTGCTCACTGTAGGGGCGCCCCCGATCCGGCACCGCCCCCAGATGCACATCCGCAATGTGATAAAATTTCATACCGCGCTCCTCTGTCTGCTGCCGCAGACCGTTCGTTCGTTGATCGTGCAAGAAAAGTAAATGCCGTCTTCGACGGCGCTTCCTTTTCTTTTTCACTCATCATATCATAAAGTCGCCGGAATTTCAAACAAACGTTCGATTTCCGACGACTTTTATTTTCATATAAATATGCGAATGGCGCTCGTGAACTATAATTCTTTTATAATTCTTCCCCGGGCAGCTTCACCTCGAAGCGGATGCCCTCCGAACAGTTTTCCGCGTGGATTTCCCCGCCATGGGCGGTGACAATCTGCTTGGCAATAGCAAGCCCCAGCCCGGCACCTCCGGTTTCGCTGGAACGCGCACTGTCCATGCGGATGAATTTTTCAAAAATCATGGTCAACTGTTTCTCCGGGATGGCAGGCCCCTGATTGACAAAATCAATATACACCCACTGCTGCTGCGACCAGGCACTGATCCGGATGCACGTATCCGGGTAGCTGTAATTGATGGCGTTGCGCAGCAGGTTGTCAAATACCCGGGCCAGCTTGTCCGCATCGCCTGTGACCGTCAGATCCTCGTGGATGTCCACCTCACAGCGCAGGCCCTTTTCCGCCAGCACCGCATAAGCCTCATCCGCGATCTGTTCCAGCATCATGGACACGTTGACCGGATTCTGCTCCAGCACCATATCCTCCAGACTGAAACGGGTGATCTCGAAAAACTCATCCATCAGTTCTTTCAGCCGCACCGCCTTTTCCAGCGAAATATGGGTACATTTTTTGCGCTCCTCCGGCGGCATATTTTCCGACTCATCCAGAATGCTCAGGTACGCAATGATGGACGTCAGCGGCGTTTTCAGATCGTGGGCCAGATACATGAGCAGATCATTTTTCTTCTGCTCGCTCTCCGCGGCCTCCTCTTCCCGCTGCCGGAGCTTGCGTTTGATGCTGTTCATATGCACCTCCAGCGGCTGCAGCTCCCGTATGAGATGAATGGGTTCTGTGGAATCGCTGAGGATATTTTCCACGCCCGCGCCGATCTGGTCGATGTATTTCGTCAGACCGTTGAGGGTCAGATAAAAAATCGCAATGAACAGGATGAAAAAGCCGATGACCACGATGAGCAGCTTGTTTTGCTGGAAGATCAGCTGATAAATGCGGATCGCCGTTGGCTCGGATACATGCAGAAAACCCAGCGCCCGCACAAATGCATCGATGAATCCATCCTGCAAAATGCCGTCCACGAAAAACACCAGAATGAACGCACCCACAAAAATGGTCAGGATCGTGACTTCCATTGTGCGCAGAATGATGGTCCGTTTCAGCGTGCGATAGCTATTTTTCAATCTTATACCCCACTCCCCACACGGTCTTGATGAAATCACTTCTGCCGGTGGTGTCGCTCATTTTCTCCCGCAGATGCCGGATATGCACCATCACCGTATTGTTGCTGTTTTTAAAATATCTTTCGCCCCATACCTGCTCAAAAAGACGCTCAGAGCTGATGACCTGGCCCCGATTTTCACAGAGGATCCACAAGATGTTGAACTCAATGGGCGTCAGTGTCAGTTCTTTTTCATTATAAATGCACTGATGGGTGTCCTTGTTCAGCAAAAGCCCGGCAAAATCGATCACATTGTCCGACTGCCGCCGCTCCTCGCTGTTGTACTGGGTAAACCGACGCAGCTGCGCTTTTACTCGGGCAACCAGCTCCAACGGATTGAAGGGCTTGGCAATATAATCGTCCGCCCCCAGCGTCAGACCAGTGATCTTGTCCAGATACTCGGATTTTGCCGTCAGCATGATCACCGGAAACTTGTACGTTTCACGGATCTTCTGGAGAATGGTGAAACCGTCAATGTCCGGGAGCATCACGTCCAGAATGGCCAGATCCGGTTCTTCTTTTTCCAGAAAAGCCAGCGTATCCTTTCCATTATAAAACTTGTGCACCTCGTAGTCTTCGTTTTTCAGATACAGCTCCACCACATCTGCAATTTCCTTCTCATCATCTACGATGACAATTTTCTCTGCCATGCGCCCTCCTTTCTCACCATTCTCCCCGTTATTTTCTCAGTTTTGGTATTACAGCTCGCAGTTGTTGACTGTTCTCGGGAACGGGATCACGTCTCTGATATTGCCCATGCCGGTCAGGTACATGACGCAGCGCTCGAAGCCCAGGCCAAAGCCGGAGTGACGCACGGAACCGTATTTCCGCAGATCCAGATAGAAATCATAATCCTCTTCCTTCAGACCCAGCTCATCCATGCGGGCTTTCAGCTTGCCGTAATCATCCTCACGCTGGCTGCCGCCAATGATCTCGCCGATGCCCGGCACCAGCAGATCCATAGCTGCCACGGTCTTGTTGTCCTCGTTCATCTTCATATAGAAGGCTTTGATCTCCTTCGGGTAATCGGTGACAAATACCGGACGCTTGTAAATCTTCTCGGTCAGGTACCGCTCATGCTCGGTCTGCAGATCGCAGCCCCAGAATACTTTATACTCAAACTCATCGTTGTGCTGCATGAGAATGTCCACAGCCTCAGTGTAGGTCACATGGCCGAACTCGGAATTCACCACGGCGTTCAGGCGCTCCAGCAGGCCCTTGTCCACAAACTGGTTAAAGAACTGCATTTCCTCCGGCGCATGCTCCATCACATAGCGGATCACGTATTTCAGCATGGATTCCGCCACGATCATGTTGTCCTTCAGGTCGGCAAATGCCAGCTCGGGCTCGATCATCCAGAACTCAGCCGCATGACGGGTGGTGTTGGAATTCTCTGCGCGGAAAGTCGGGCCAAATGTATACACATTGCGGAATGCGCAGGCAAACGTCTCCACGTTCAGCTGGCCGCTGACCGTCAGGTTCGTCTCTTTTCCAAAGAAATCCTGGCTGTAGTCCACCTTGCCGTCCTTGGTCTTCGGCACGTTGTTCAGATCCAGCGTCGTCACCTGGAACATCTCGCCTGCACCCTCGCAGTCACTGCCCGTGATCAGGGGAGTGTGCACGTAAACAAAATCTCTCTCCTGGAAAAATTTGTGGATCGCATAGGCGATGATGGAACGCACGCGGAAAACAGCCTGGAACGTATTTGTTCTCGGGCGGAGATGGCTGATGGTTCTCAGGTACTCAAAGCTGTGGCGCTTCTTCTGCAGCGGATAATCCGGTGTGGACATGCCTTCGATCTCCACCGTGTCTGCCTGGATCTCAAAAGGCTGCTTGGCCTGGGGCGTTGCCACCAGCGTACCGGTGACGATGATCGCGCTTCCCACGTTCAGCTTGGAAACCTGCGCAAAATTGTCCATGGTGTCATGGTATACAATCTGCAGTGGCTCAAAAAAGCTTCCGTCAGACAGGACGATAAATCCAAATGCCTTGGAATCACGGATGCTTCGGATCCATCCGCCCACCTGAATCTGCTTTCCGATATATTCTTCTTTGTTTCTGTAAATCTCTCTTACGGTAATCAGTTCCATTTTCTTTCTCCCTGTTTATAAATTCTCTTCTCGCTCCCGGAAATCCCGGAAGCTTCCCTTTTTCCTTTGCCTCCGGCAGAACCGAAGTGTCACCCCTGATTATAGCGCAGGAAACGCCAGTTTGCAACTTTCTTAGAGAGGGATTTATAAAGATAGCAAATGCTATTTTTATATGATAGGAAAATTCGTCCTACCATATAATTACACGTTATTTGTTTTTTATGTTATACTATGTACAGAGCAGACAAATACAAATATCTTAACCTTCAGAAAGGATGTGTTTTTATGCCATTCCCGCAGCGAGAAGATTACACCACGGAAGATATTTACGCATTGCCGGAAGGAACCCGCGCGGAACTCATTGACGGACAGATTTACTATATGGCACCGCCCTCACGGAGACACCAACGAATTTCCGCACGGCTGGCGTCCGGGAATACTGGATTGTTGATCCTGCCAAAAATCTGATCCTGGTTTATAACTTCGATGCCAGCGATTCCGAGCAATATACCTTCGCAGATACCGTCAAGGCCGGTATCTATGAAGATCTGTACATTGATTTCAGCAGTTTTGAAATATAGGTTTATTTCCCGGCTCGGACAAATTTCGGACAAACCTTGATTTTTGTTTTGTACCATGTTATACTATCGCCTGTTACAAAGCCCACAAAAACAAGGTCTTATCGGGCTTTCGCCGATTCCCGGCGTAGGTCATATACCGGTGGTATATGCCTCCGCGGCATTCGTCAGATATCCATGCAAGCATGGCTGCCTGACTCATTGCTGCGCGAAAATGAATCGAGTGTTCGTGACCTTCCACTCGTAAAACAAAACTAAAGGAGAACTGAATATGAAAGAGAACAAGGTTTTATTCATGAACCAGGCAGCCATGATCGCTGCCATCTACGTGGTGCTCACCATTGTAGGCGCAAGCGTAAGCTTCGGCCCGGTGCAGCTTCGATTTGCAGAAGCGCTGACGATCCTGCCTTATTTTACACCGGCAGCGATCCCCGGCCTGTTTATCGGATGCCTGATCGCCAACACGCTGGGCGGTGCGATCTTACCGGATATTGTGTTCGGCAGTATCGCCACGCTGATCGGTGCCTATGGTTCCTGGTATGTGCGTAAGCACCCCATTCTGGTGCCGCTTCCGCCGATCATTGCCAACACGCTGATCGTTCCGTTTGTACTGAAATACGGCTACGGCGAGCCTTTGAGCATTCCTTTTATGATGCTGACTGTTGGCGCCGGAGAAGTGCTCGGCTGTGGGATCCTGGGATATATTGTTCTGAAGCTGCTGAACGGTTATAAAGATGTGATCTTCCGCGGCGCTTCACAGGCGTAATTTATCGCAAAAGATAGGACGCAATTTTCTATCATAAAAATAAAGGACTTCTGTCAGGAATGCCACTCATGGCACCTCGACGGAAGTCCTCTTATTTTTTTTATAATAATCCTTATCTTCGTTTTCCCGTCATCTGCTCTACACCGAGACGAAATACCTTCGTTTTTGGCATAGCCGCCCGTCCAAAAGGGAAATCCTCCTGATGATAGTGTCGCATGAGAATGGCCAGCGCTTCTTCTTTTTCTTCCTCCGGCACCAGTTCCAGTCTGCCGCGGCCGATGACGCTCTCATACTTCATGGTACAGCTCATTTTCTCATCATTCATGAACAGCTCATGGGAGCAGTCCATCTCGAAGCTGGCCCGGGGATCTTTCTCCATGAGTTCATATTTCTTACCTTCCATGGCACCGTGAAAATAGAGGGTCAGCTGCCCGTCCACGTCTTTTTCACCAAAATTCAACGGCAAAATATAGGGATAGCCTTCTTCGTCATTCAGCGCCAGGCGGCACACATCACAGCGGGATATCACATCCAGCAGCTCTGCCCGGTCTTTGATCTCTCTGTCACTTCTTCTCATTGTTTTTTCCTTTCTTCTTTATTTGTAAATAAATCAGCCGCTGCATGTTTAATTTCTCTGCAGCGGCTTTGCTCTTTTTTCTTTTATCAACCGACTTTTAAGCGGAATTTCTGGATTTCTTTTTCACTGGATACTTTTTCCATCATGGCGCCGAGGCTGCTTAATTTTTCCTCAAAGCTCTCATAACCGCGCTCGATGTATTCGATATCATCCACGATGGTGATGCCTTCCGCTGCCAGTCCGGCAATGACCAGTGCCGCGCCTGCACGCAGATCTGGTGCGCTGACATGGGCTCCGGTGTATTTGCTCACGCCGTTGATGATGGCGGTGTTGCCTTCTACCTTGATGTTGGCACCCATGCGGGAAAGCTCGTCCACATATTTGAAACGATTTTCAAAAATACTCTCTGTCACGATACTGGTTCCCTCGGACAGCGCCAGTGCCACCGCGATCTGCGGCTGCATGTCTGTAGGGAAGCCCGGGTAAGGCAGCGTCTTCACGTGGGTATGGTGCAGTCCCTTGGAGGATACGACACGCACCGCATCGTCAAACTCTTCTACCTCACAGCCGATCTCAATAAGCTTCGCTGTGGTTGCTTCCAGATGCTTGGGGATGACATTTTTTACCATCACATCACCCTGGGTTGCCGCTGCCGCAAACATGAAGGTACCGGCCTCGATCTGATCCGGGATGATGGAATACTCCGTCTGATGGAGCTTCGGCACGCCCTGGATACGGATCACATCGGTGCCTGCGCCCTTGATGTTGGCGCCCATGCTGTTCAGGAAGTTGGCCACATCTACCACGTGGGGCTCTTTGGCTGCATTTTCCAGAATGGTGTTGCCTGCTGCCAGGGAAGCGGCCATCATGATATTGATGGTAGCGCCCACAGAAACAACGTCCAGATAAATATGGCTGCCGTGCAGGTTCTGTGCCTCTGCAATAACAAAGCCATGCTCGATCTTCACGTCTGCGCCCAGTGCCCGGAATCCTTTCAGATGCTGGTCAATGGGACGGCTGCCGATGTTGCATCCGCCCGGAAGCGGCACCTCGGCCTTCTTGTATTTGCCAAGCAGAGCGCCCAGCAGATAATAGGAAGCTCTGATCTTCTTGATATACTCATTGTCCACGTTCAGCGCGTCAATGGCGGAGCCGTTGATCTCCACAGTGTGGCGATCCTTGCGATCTACCCGCGCGCCAATGCCTTCAATGGCCTGAAGCAGGACATTAGTGTCTCTTACATCCGGTATATTTTCAACCAATACGGTCTCATCTGTCATAATTGCTGCTGCCAGAATGGCAAGTGCGGCATTCTTGGCACCGCCGATCTCTACTTCGCCGACCAGGGGGTTGCCGCCTTTAATTACGTATTGTTCCATATCACACCTCGAACTCTGTTGTTGCATATTCTATCATAAACCCGCGCAGGCATGGGAAACACCTGCTATGTCATTTTTTTAACTTATTTATGTTCCCTATATTATACCACATCATCACCATTTGTAAATACTGCCGTAACCAGTTCAACCGCGCCATTCGCAAAACCGCGCTATACGCGCTCTCCGCCTGCCAAAGCAGGCTACTTTTGCTCATGATCGGGCGCTCATTGCATGCTTTGATCTGTACGCCGCTTCATGCGAGCATGATCGGCTGTACATTTCAAATCATGCCTGCACTGGTTAGTTCAGGTATTTCAGCGGATTGACCTGGGAGCCGTTGACCAGTATTTCAAAATGGATATGCGGTCCGGTACTTCTTCCCGTATTGCCGCTGAGAGCGATCTTGTCTCCCTGCTTGACGGATTTTCCGGACGAAACAAGGATTTTGCTCAAATGTGCATAACGGGTCTGTTTGCCGTCGGGATGACGGATGGTGATGCAATAGCCGTAGCCGTTGGACCAGCCAGCGCTGACAACGGTGCCGCCGCAGGATGCCTTTACTGCGGTTCCCACAGAGCATGCCCAGTCTACACCTTTGTGCATTCTGCCCCAGCGTTTTCCAAATCCGGAGCTGTAACGGCCGCCGGAAATGGGCTTGATATAGGTAGGCGGTGCCTGGGTACCACGCTCAATGATCTTGGGCTTTGCCTCTGTCACAATGGTCTGGGCAATGATTTCCCGCCCGGTCTCATTTCCATTTTTGTATGTCACAAGAGCGGTGACCTTCCGATGTCCCGTGGAAGCTTCCTGGGTCACCACTTCTTTAGTGGTATACCAGCTGTCGTTGTCCACGTACTGCACCGGCTCCTCATAGTCTTCTTCATAGGAAACTTCTTCCTGGGTTACCACGGAAAGTTCCGGCTCCGGCGTGGTGACGGTGATCTCGTCGCCGATCTGCAGCACGGTGTCCTCGTCCAGGTCAGGATTGATCTCCAGCAACTTTGCCACCGTCATGTCATTTTTCTCTGCCACAACGGAAAGACAGTCGCCGGAAGTCACCTCATAGGTCTGGTTCTCTTCTTTTTCTTTTGTCACATCTTCAATGGCCTGCTCCAGCGTGGAAATGCTGTCCGCAGACACATAAGACTCCGCGATCTCGATATTTTCCACAAATGCCAGGTTTTTCAGGCCGTCGCCTTCCCCAGTGGATTCGGGAAGATTTTCCGTATCAGCAGCGGCTTCTTCCTCTGCACCGGCATCTTCTCCCTCTCCCGCAGCTGCCAGTAATTCCTGCGCCTGGCCGTCATCTGCCGATGCCACACCGGCAATATCGGAACTTTCCTCGGTTTTCACAATCTGGGTTGTGAGGCCGGTCAGTTCCTTGGAAGTGTCGGCCACCAGCTGTACGGAATACTGATTATCCGTATCGTAAGGGCTCTTCACCGCATCCAGCAGCTCCACCACTTCGTTTTTATCCTGAAGGTTTACAATATAATCGTTGATTTTCACCGTGTAGGCTTTGTCCACCGTGCCCACAATGGTATCTTCCAGCGCCTGCTTCATGTTGTTCTGCAGGTCTTCTTCCTTGGAGGGAAGCTTCACCAGCGTCTCCACCTTGCGGATGTCACAGTCCGCCTCCATGAGCACCATGGAGTCCGCGTTGGAAACCACCTCTCTGCGCACCTGCAGGTAGGTGTCACGGCCAGTACTGGGATCTTCCACCTTACCCACCAGCGTGTTGTTGACGTACACCGCATACAGTTCTCTTCCGCCGATGATGCCCAGCGCGTGCAGGCCAAACCCGCCGCCGCCCAGTACCACCACTGCCAGAGATGCCGCGATCACTGCCGGTTTCCAGTTCTTTCTGCGCCTTCTGTGTTTTCTGGAAGAGGATGTGCGTTTGCCGGAAGACTTTTTCTTTTTCTCGGTGGCAGATTTGGAGCTGACGGATTTCAACTGCCCGGACTTTTTCCTGTCGGTCTTTCCTGTGCCAGACTTATCACTGACAGATTTTCTGCCGGACTTGGCGGACGCCTTTTTCTTCTTCACAGGGGCTGCTTCTGCTGCTGTGTCTTCTGTTATCTCTGCCTCGTCAAAATCAGCCATATCCTCTGTCTGATAGGGTATGGTATCAGCCTTCTTCTCTTCCATCCGGCTGGATTTTTTCGCTGCCTTCGTCCTGGATGCCCGGACAGCTTCCTGCACGGCATCCGTATCCATCATGGCCGTCAGCTGCTTGCTGATCTCCTCGGACTGTACCACTGCTTTTCTGGGCCGCCGGGGGATGTCCTCATCCTCCTCTTCGGTCTGCTGCGTTGCTGCATATCGCGGCTCTGTAAAAATTCTGCCTGCTGTCTGTTCCTGACGAGATCCTGTAAAGATTCCGTCTGCTGCCTGCTCCTGACGAGATTCCTCCAGGGTTTCATCTGCTGCCCGCTTCTGCCGCTTTCCAGCAGACGCAAAAACAGCTCCGGAAGCTTTCCCGCTCCCGAAGTCCTCGTGATTTTCGTTTTCTTCTATATTATTATGTGTATTTGCATAAAATTCTTCTGTCAGTTCTTCCCTGCTGTCCGTCTGCTCATCTGCAAAAATAAAATCCGGCAGATCCCGCTCGAAGGCTTCCATCTCCTCGTAGTACTTGCGGCGGGCCTCCCGACGCGCCTCGATCTCCTCCTGGGAGCGAACCTGTCTGCCTGAATTGTTACTTTTTCTTTTCATAAACACACCCGGTCGTAATATATTTGTAATAATTATACTAGCAGTTCTCCTATCATTTGTAAAGTTTTTTCTTTACAAAACTCTGCTCGTTTCTTCCGAACACGATTGCCAACCTGGTCGCAGCAAAAATGAACACCGGCAGCTCTGTCACAAACAACCTTATTCAAGCATCCAAAAGTGGTCAGAAAATCGAACGTGATAATACCTGCTACCCCTGTCTTCTCTGTCGGAATGCCTCGTACATGAGCAACGCGGACGCCACACCCGCATTGAGGGATTCCACCTGGCCCTCCATGGGAATGCGAATGTACTGATCAGCCAGCGCCGCCGTCTCCTCCGTCAGGCCGTTTCCCTCGTTTCCGATGAGAAAAGCACAGCCTCTGTGATAATCCGGCTCATCATAGGCACAGCTGCCCTGCAAATGGGCCGCAAATACCGGGATCCCGGCTTTTTTCAGCTTTGCGATCCCCGCTGCCAGATCTTCGGTATAACAAAAAGGCACACGGTACACGGAACCCATGGTGGAGCGGATAGTCTTGGGATTGTAGATGTCCACACAGCCCCGGTTCATGAGCACACCGGAGATCCCGGCGCCCTCGCCCGCCCGCAGAATGGTGCCCAGATTGCCGGGATCCTGCAGATTTTCCAGCACCATGACGCAGGGAGATGGTTTCTGTAAAAGATCGTCCAGTCCGTAGCGGTACTGCCGCACAAGACAGAGGACACCCTGGGGCGTCTTGGTATCCGACAAAGCAGCAAACACCCGGTCTGACACCAGCTCCAGCCGGTCTTTTCCACACTGGGCCAGTTTTTCTTCCAATACCCGAGCGTGTGCCTCATTCTGAGAAAAGCTTTCGGAGGCATAAATTTTCTCGATCCGGTCCGCCGGGGCCTCCCGAAACATGCGGATGCCCTCCGTCACAAACAGGCCGCTCTCCCGTCTCGCTTTTCCCTTCGTATTGATCTGAATAATTTCTTTTACCTGACTGTTGGATGTACTCGTTATCATCGTCATTTCCTATTCTCTCTCTTTATCACGTTTCACAGCTGGTCATCGTGTTTTACAACAAACACCATTTTCCGCTCTGCCGTCAATGATCGATCTTATTTTCAGCAAAAGGGGCAGTTCCCGTCTCTCGCCCATGAAACTGCCCTTTACGCTTCCTATTATTTATCTACATATACAGATTACCCGAATTGCTCCGTGCTGCGCACTCCCGTAATCTTACACCGACAGGGTTCTGCTGACCTCGAACTCGTAAGCCGAGATGTCCTTCTTCATGGCCAGCGCCTCATCAATATCATAATCCACAAATGCACCGTTCTTGTATGCCACCACGCGGTTGCTCTTGCCTGCGCACAGCAGATCCACCGCATAGGCGCCCATCATGGATGCGTATACCCGGTCTCTGCAGGTGGGGCTGCCGCCGCGCTGCATGTGGCCCAGGATCGTTGCTCTCGTCTCCACACCTGTGGCTGCCTCGATGCGTTTCGCCATACTGGCGGAGTGGCCGATACCCTCTGCGTTGACGATGATATGATGCTTCTTGCCTTTTTTCCGGTTGTTGATGATATTGTCAATGAGCTTCTGCTCATCGTAATCGTATCGCTCGGGAAGGAGAATATCCTCCGCGCCGTTGGCAATGCCGCACCAGAGCGCCAGATATCCGGCATTTCTTCCCATAACCTCGATGATGCTGCACCGCTCATGGGAGGTGGAGGTGTCGCGCACCTTGTCAATGGCCTCCATGGCCGTGTTCACTGCCGTGTCAAATCCAATGGTATAATCGGTGCAGGCAATGTCCAGGTCAATGGTTCCCGGAATGCCCACCGTATTGATGCCCAGAGCGGCCAGCTTCTGTGCGCCCCTGAAAGATCCGTCTCCGCCGATAACGATAAGCCCGTCGATACCGTGCTTCCTGCAGATCTCTGCGCCTTCCTTCTGCCCCTCCGGGGTAACAAATTCCTTACATCTTGCGGTATAAAGAACGGTTCCGCCCCGCTGGATGATATCGGAAACCGATGTCACATCCATATCCACAATCTCCTCATTGAGAAGACCATTATAGCCCTTCTTAATGCCTTTCACCTTCCGGCCACTGATAATCGCCCGGCGAACCACTGCCCGAATGGCAGCATTCATCCCCGGCGCATCTCCGCCGCTGGTCAGGACACCTATTGTATGGATTTCCTTTGCCATAACTCTTCCTCCTGTCCCTGTTTATCTGTACCCAATACTCCTAATCCCATCTTATTTTAAAGCATCCGCCCTGTATTTTCAATGCCTTTCTCCACAAGTTTCACATTCTCTCTGCCAAAAACCGACACCAGCTGTTCGATGAGCCCATCATCCGCAGACACGCTGTCAGAAGGCGGCAGACGCTTCATGGCTTTCGGATTCTCCACATAGATCACCACACTGTCCTGCCCGTCGGACTGGCGCAGAATGGGCATCAGTTCAGCTGCCTTTTCCTGATAGGCTGCCGGATCCGGGAACTTGATCCAAAGCTCTTTTCTGGCCTCGTCAAAGGGCACGATTTTCTCGCAGATGAGCTTGCTGGCCTTCTCCTCCTCGCCGGACACCCGTCCCACCACAAAAATCTTGGCATCCTCCGTGAGCAGCGGGGCGTTTTTCTCATAATCCCGGGGAAAAACGATGACCTCCACCGTTCCCACCAGATCCTCGATGGTGAGAAATGCCATCACCTGGTTGTTTTTCGTATATTTGATCGTTTTTTCCGCGAGCATGCCGCCAATGACCGCCCGGGCGCCGTCGTGTACCTTGGCCGCATGTACCTCGTCGTCCCACTGGAAATCCGCCGTCACCGCCGTGATGCTCTTTCTCCAGCGCTCCTCATATTTTTCCAGCGGATGGCCGCTGACATAAATGCCCAGCACTTCTTTTTCAAAAGCAAGCATCGTTTCCTTATCATACTCGCCCACGTTGGGCATGGGAATGTCGAAATCCTTTTTCTCCTCTTCCCCCACAAAATCAAACAGGCTCATCTGGCCGGTCATGGAATATTTTTTCTCCTGATTGACCTGATCCATGATCTGCACGTATACCATCATCAGCTGCCGTCTTGTACCGCCCATGTTGTCCAGGGCGCCGGCTTTGATGAAGTTTTCGATGGTACGCTTGTTGACCTCCTTGCTGGTCAGACGGCTGATGAAATCCTTCAGATCCTTGTAGGGACCGTTTTCCTGGCGTTCCTTTACCAGCGCTGCAATGACCGGGCGGCCGATGCTCTTGATGGCCGTCAGACCGTAGCGGATGTTCTGCCCTGAAACGGAAAAACCGCCCTCGCCCTCGTTGATGTCCGGGGGCAGGATCTGAATACCCATCTGCCGGCAGGTCAGAATATATTCGGAAACTTTTCCCGGGTTATCAATGACCGACGTCATGAGCGCCGCCATAAATTCCACCGGATAGTAGTATTTTAACCAGGCTGTCTGATAAGATACCACCGCATAGGCCGCCGCATGGGATTTGTTGAAGGCATATTTTGCGAAATCGATCATTTCGTCGTAAATCTTGTTGGCCACCTGCTCGGAAATGCCTCGGGCGATACAGCCGGGCACCCCCTCCTCCGGGTTGCCGTACACGAAATTGCGGCGCTCCTTTTCCATGACAGCCGCTTTTTTCTTGGACATGGCACGGCGCACCAGATCGCTTCGGCCCAGCGTATACCCGGCCAGCTTCTGCACGATCTGCATGACCTGCTCCTGGTAAACGATACAGCCGTAGGTGGGTTTCAGGATGGATTCCAACTCCGGGCAGTCGTAGGTGATCGTCTCGGGATGGTTTTTGCCCCGGATGTACTGGGGGATGAAATCCATGGGGCCCGGACGGTACAAGGAAATACCGGCGATGATGTCCTCCAGGCTCTGGGGCTTCAACTCCTTCATGAAGTTTTTCATGCCCGTACTTTCCAGCTGGAACACGCCATCGGTCTTACCGGTGCCCAGGGAATCCAGTACCGCTTTATCGTCAAAATCAATGTGGTCGATGTCGATGTGTTTTCCGCTGCTTTTCTCCGCCATGCGCACCGCGTTCTGGATCACCGTGAGGGTGCGGAGGCCCAGGAAATCCATTTTCAGAAGGCCCAGTTCTTCCAACGTTGTCATGGTAAACTGGGTGGTGATGGAACCGTCGGATGCCCGGGACAGGGGCACGTAATCGTCCACTTCCTTCTGGCTGATGACCACGCCCGCCGCATGCATGGACGTGTGCCGGGGCAGCCCCTCCAGCCGCTTGGACATGTCGATGAGGTTCTTCACCCGCTCGTCAGTCTGGTATATCTTGCGCAGCTCGGGATTTTCCACCAGCGCCTTGTCTATGGTGATGTTCAGCTCGTTGGGCACCATTTTTGCAATGGAATCCACGAAGGAATAGGGCAGATCCATGACTCGGCCCACGTCCCGGATGACACCCTTGGCCGCCAGCGTACCGAAGGTGACGATCTGCACCACCCGGTCTTTGCCGTATTTGCGCACCACATAGTCGATGACCTCCTGCCGCCGTTCGAAGCAGAAATCCACGTCAATATCTGGCATGGACACCCGCTCCGGATTCAGGAAACGCTCAAACAGCAGCTGATACCGCACCGGATCAATGTTCGTGATGCCCAGCGCATAGGAAACGATGCTGCCTGCCGCCGATCCACGGCCTGGGCCCACCATGATGTCCTGGCTTCTGGCATAATTGATGAAATCCCACACAATGAGAAAATAATCCACGTAACCCATTTTCTGGATGATGGACAGCTCGTAATCCAGCTGCTCGCGCAGTGTCCCGTCGTCGTCCGGGTAACGCCTTGCAAATCCCTCATCACACAGTTTATTCAGGTATTCCCAGGACGTATACCCGTCGGGCACATCGTACCGGGGCAGCTTCGTCACGCCGAACTCGATCTCCACGTGACAACGCTCTGCGATTTTATGGGTATTGGCAATGGCCTCTTTGGCATAGGGGAACAGCCGCTCCATCTCCTCCGGGGATTTCAGGTAATACTGGCCGCCCTCGTAGCGCATCCGGTCCTCGTCCGCCAGCTTCTTGCCCGTCTGCAGGCAGAGCAGAATGTCGTGGGGCACCGCATCCTCCTCGTAGGTGTAGTGCACGTCGTTGGTCACCATCAGCGGAATGCCCGTCTCCTGGCTCATGCGCAGCAGCTGCTGGTTCACCGTCTGCTGCTGGGGGATGCCGTGATCCTGCAGCTCCAGGAAGTAATTGTTTTCCCCGAAAATATCCCGGTACTCCAGCGCCCGCTTCTTCGCCTCATCGTATAAATTTTTCTGAATATAACGGGGCACCTCTCCGGCCAGGCAGGCGCTCAAAGCGATGATGCCCTCGTGATATTTTTTCAAAAGCTCCTTGTCCACCCGCGGACGGTAATAGTAGCCCTCCACGAAGCCCTTGGACACAATTTTCATCAGGTTGGCATAGCCCGTGTTGTTCTCCGCCAGCAGCACCAGATGATAATACCGGTCCTCACCGCCGCCAACCTCACGGTCAAACCGGGAATTGGGCGCCACATACACCTCACAGCCCAGGATCGGATTGATGCCCGCCTCCCTGGCCGCCCGGTAAAAATCAATGACGCCGAACATGACGCCATGGTCGGTGATGGCACAGCTGTCCATGCCCAGCTCCTTTACCCGCTGAATGCACTCTTTGATCTTATTTGAACCGTCCAGCAGGCTGTACTCCGTGTGGACATGCAGATGTGTAAATTCCATGGCGATCCTCCCTGTTTTTTTCTATCATGTAAAAGTAATTATGCGTGGCGTATCTTATAGTATAACATTTTTTTATAAGCGAAAAAAGAGGGCATAAAACTTTTTCCAAATGCCCTGTGTAAAAAAAAGAAAAGCCCCCGTCCGGCATTCTCTGCCAGCGGAGACTTCTCCCATTCTATCTTCGTTTTCTTATTCTGGTGATGTGTGTTAGACTGCCCGTCGCTTAGTTGCCGCTCATCATGAAGTCGATCAGCTTCTCCACGTCGCCCTCATCATAAGCTTTCAGCTCCAGCTCCGGAATGTACGCCTGATTGGAAAAAATATTTGCCAGGGAAACATACTGGCATAATTTGGACTTCAGGTTTAATACGTCGCCCTCGCTGGTGATCAGCTCTACTTTGCCCTTGCAGCTGTCAATTACTTTAAAAAATCCGTCTACGTTTGTAATGTTCTGAATCTTCATACCCAATTCCTCCTCATAATCTTCTGTACTCTTCTCATTTCTTGCTTTTCGCCTTGATTATAGCATGGAACTGTTAAAAATCAAACGATTTTTGATGTTTTTTTGAAGTTTGTGAAAAACAGCAGAAAAGCCCCGAAAAAACGGGGCTTTTAAGGCTTCTTTTCTACTTTTCAGCAATGGCTTCGATCTCAATGAGCACATCTTTGGGCAATCTTGCCACTTCTACGCAGGATCTTGCCGGGAAAACGCCCTGGAAGTATCTGGCATAGATCTCATTGATCTTTCCAAAGTCATCCATATTCTTGATAAATACGGTGGTTTTCACGGTTTTCTTTGTGGAAGTGCCTGCTGCCTTCAGAAGCTCTGTCAGGTTGGCAAAGGCCTGCTCTGCCTGTGCCTCCACACCGGAAGGGATCTCCCCTGTGGCCGGAACCACCGGGATCACGCCGGAGGTGAAGATCAGATTGCCGATCTCAATGGCCTGGGAATAGGGGCCGATGGCTGCCGGTGCCTTGTCTGTGCTGATTGCTTTTTTTGTCATAACGATGATTCTCCTTTCACATTCTGTAACCATTCTTCTATTATGATATCTGGTATTCGCTGCTGCCACGTCTCATCCTGTCCGTATGTGAACCGATGCAGACCACTTTCGTCACGGATATTATTGTCCATCCCGGACAAATTTGCGTTGTCTGAAATCGGTTCTCATTTCACTTTCATAATTCGATTCTCGGTGATGACGATCTTCTTCTCCTTCAGAAGCCGTCCCACCGCCCGCTTGAAGGCATTTTTGCTCAAACCAAATTCCCGGTCGATGACCTCCGGGGATACTTTGTCATTAAAAGGCAGGACACCCTCGAACTCGTTGATCACCTGCATGACCAGCTCTGCATCCTTGTCCATCTGTAAGTAGCTTTTCTCCCGGATACTTAAGTTCAGCTTGCCGTCTTCCTTCACCTCTGTGACCCGGGCCTCCACCTCTTTGCCCACCGGCAGCTCGCCGAAGCACTCCCTTCTGGGGATCAGGGCAGAGTAGCAGTTGTCCACAGCCACGAACACACCGAACTCCTTGCTCGTCTCATAGATAGTGCCTTTTACATGATCGTCCTTCTTGTAAGGCGAATCCGTCCGCAGATAAGGATACACGTTCATGGTGGCACACAGCCGCTCACTCTTGTCGATGTAGAGCGCCACTAGGCATGTCTCGCCCTTGCGCACCCGTCTCGTCTGCTCCCGGAAGGGCAGGAACAGATCCTTCTCCAGGCCCCAGTCCAGGAATGCACCGATCTTGCCGATCTCGGCAACGGTCAGCTCCGCCAGGCCGCCCAGCGTCACCTTGGGTTCTCTGGTGGTGGCAATGAGCCGGTCTCTGGAATCCTTGTAAAGGAACACGTCCAGCGTATCGCCCACCTTCGTTCCCTCCGGCACCTGCTTGCCCGGCAGCAGCACCCGCTCCTCCGGGTTGTCCTCCAGGCCCAGATAAATGCCGAACTCTACTTTTTTAATGACTGTCAGTGTCTGTACTTCTCCTAATTTTAACATGTCTTTCCGTCCTTTCTATGCCTCCTGCGGGGAAAATTCCACCACCGCGTAGGGCTTCTTCTCTTCGTTGCACAGGCCAACGGTGTAGATCCCGTTCTCCTCCTTAGTATAAGGAATGATCACATCCCCCAGTCTGGCGGAAATCTTATATTCCGCCCGCATCTGCCCCACCGTATAATCCGCAGGCAGATAATCCATGGCCATGATCACATACTGGCCGTTGTTTACGTGCTGATTTGTGTCGATCTGGTGCTTCTGCACGACGATCCCCTCCTGGGGCGTCATGTCCTCCGGCATGGGCAGCTTCCGGCTGGCATAATCCATGGGCAGCCTTTCCTCCTTGGTATAGCCCTGCAGCTGCTCCGGCGTGATGCGGATGGGCCGTCCGGTGTTCACATCCATGAAGATCCACAGGGAATTGGCCCAGGCGATCATCTCCCCAGCCGCATCCTTCATGGCGTAATTACGCATGCCGTAAAAACCTTTGAAATCGTAGGCCCAGGTACCTGTCTCAATCTCCTCCAGGAGCTTCGGGAACCGTTTGATGACGATCTGCCAGGAAGAAAGAATCCACGCCTGTCCCTTCGGCCCCATGTATTCAATGCCCAATCCCAGATCTTCTGAATGAAATGTACTGCAATCCTGAAAATAATTGATCAGGCCACCCAGAGAAAGCTTCTGGTCACTGCCCACTTCACTGTAACGCACTCTGCTCTTAAAGCTGTACATCCTGTTCCTTCCTTTCCTTCTCTAGCCATAGCAATAGCAGGAACCCATCCCGCACAGTCCCGGCGCATCTTTCTTTCCCTTGGCCGGTGCTTGTTTAGTAACAACAAAGGCTGCCCCAGGAATCTGAGACAGCCTCTTCTGCAAACTGGGCTACAAGGATTCGAACCTTGAAATGACGGAGTCAGAGTCCGTTGCCTTACCATTTGGCGATAGCCCATCGCTTACCAACAAAGAGGATTATACAGGATGTTTCAGGAAAATGCAAGCCTTTTTTACAAAAAAATTTATTTTTGATTTCGATCCTTTTGATTTCGATTTTTGATATTTTTGATGTTTTTACATTTTTACGCCTATCTGTTTTTACATCAGCCTTTTTACGTTAGCTCCTAAAAGCATTTCAGCTTAAGCCGATTGCACCTGCACAGATTAATCTGACGCCTAAGCTGATACGCTTTAACCACTAACTGATTGAAATCTGCTGTCAGACTACATTCCGGCAGCCCGTTTCGCATGACTTGAAATCAAGAATATTTTGTCATGTTATCTCATGCTGATGCAGATATTTTTCTCTTGTTGCCATTCCACCCCGCATATGGCGCTCCGATTTGTTCACGTCAAGAACCTGCCTCGCCTGTCCCGCCAGTGCGGGATTGATCTGGTTCAGCCGTTCCGTTACATCCTTATGTACCGTACTCTTGCTGATTCCGAATTTTTTTGCCGTCTGCCGCACGGTTGCACTGTTTTCTATAATATATTCCGCAATCTCAACGGCTCGCTCCTCGATATAATCCTTCAAAAAAATCCCCCTGCATAGTTTGTTTTTTACAATCTATGCGAGGGGGACGGGATGTACGTCTAGCTAAAATCCAGTACCGCATACGCTATTGTTTACTACATGATTCACATCAGCTTGTCCTCATACCGTTAATCCCGATTTGCTCTGCATATTCGTACAAGTACCAGCGCAGAAAGTCCCAGACATATTCCCGGCCACCACAGGGAATTGGTATCCCCTGTTTGGGGCACTGTCTGACCGGTCGCAACTGCTGTTGTCTCTTTCCTTCCGCTTCCGGATATCTGCCCTTTCTTTCGTGATTACCTGCCACCATTTTCTCATGTATCTTTCCAGTCTTTGTATTCCTGTTATCTGCATCTGTTCCTGTTTATCCGTGGGAAAAGAATTATACGGATACAGGATCAGATAGCAATGGATGTTTTATGGAAGTTGTCATTTCATAGCAACCTTTTTAATCTTTCCAGATCCTCCCCGTCAGGGTGAGACAACGCACAGTCAAAATTCTTAATCAACATATCCAGATTCGCCGGATGTTCCGGACTTTCTTTCATTTTTATATATCGCTCACGCACAGACAGCGGCATTTTCCCCTGACACATATACTCGCCAATAACAACATTGCTTGAATCAATGGACTGTCTGACCTGTTCGAGAATCTTTTTAAAATACACATCACTTCCACCGAAACCGGCCGTTCCAAACAGAAAAATCTTCTTGTTTTTTAATTTGGCTAACAATTCTAATGTCTTATGGTCTGCATTTCCTTTATCCGTCCAAAATCCGATATATAGCAGATCGGATTGAGGAACCCGTGAATCGTTCTCTCCAAAATAATCACACTTATCATGTGGTAACATTTCATGGATCGTATCAGCCAGCTTCTTCGTATTACCGGTTAAACTGCTGAATATTATCGAAAAATTTTCCTTCTTCATGCCTTATTGTCTCCTTGTGTTTGGATCTATAGTTTTTATCATTTTATCACACCTTTTATCATTATCTACAGTTTTTTCTATATCCCCCGTTATAAATCCATACCAGTAAAAATTTTTATTCTCCACATTATTCTTGTGAATATGATCAATTACATCCAAGTAAAATTTTTGAATCATGTGAAATCAACTTCACTTGCTTTTTGAAAATTCATTTTTCTTTCCTGGTCCTCCGCAACGCAAAATTATGCAAACTGCAAGATTCGTTTTATATCATCCAGATTCTCGGTAAAATAGATTCCTTCCTGTCGTTCGTTGGAGGACAGCCCTTTTTCAATCATATGATTCAGAAGTGCTTTCAAATCATTGTAGTAACCGTTCAGGTTATAGAGAATGCAGGGGGCATCCAGATGTTTCAAAGATACCTTCGACATTACTTCTGCAATTTCCTCCAATGTTCCAGTGCCACCAGGGAAAGCAATAAAAGCTTCGCCCAACTCAATCATTTTCTTTTTACGCTCTGTCATATCTTCGGTCACAATTAACTTGGTTAATCCGTCATGCTGAAATTCGTTTTCGATAAAAAAATTCGGCTCAACACCTGTTACTTCGCCTCCAGCTTTCAAAACACTATCCGCAATTGCACCCATCAGCCCAGATTTGGAGCCACCATAGACCAGTGCATTTCCACTGTTTCCAATCCATGCCCCCAATTCCTCAACTGCTTTTCGTAAGCATGGGTCATTTCCTTCGTTTGCACCAAGATAAACTGTAATATTCATTAAAAATTTCCTCCTGCAACTCCCAATGGAGATTTCACCTGTCTGAAAGCCAACGACCAAATGAAACAGACAGGCATAATTGAGGAGTAAGGCATTTCAGACCTTACTCCTCATAATTTTTTGCCTTAAATCGGCTGAAACAAGGCTTTTTAGCCCTCAAAATAGTTACTCAGCTAATATAGCCTTACATTGTGGTTCTGCGCTTTCTGTTTAACAGAAGCAGAGCCGTCATGCCCACAACGCTGACGCATAGGAGTGAGATCCACAGTGCCATGTTGGAATGATCTCCGGTAGCCGGAGAATTCACGCCGTTGGTCGTAGAGTTGTCTTCGGTGGTGCTGGCAGCCCTGATGGTAAAGGTATCCGCACCATCAGTGGTGCCGTCCGTGTAAATTATCTGAATGGTGTGTTTGTCGGTTTTCATGGTTTGCAGATAGCTTGCTTTCAGGGTGATGATCGTGCTGCCGGACTGTGCCTCGTAGTTCTTCACATCCACGGTTGTGCCATCCACCTTGATCTCGGTAAACTTTCCGAAGTAGCCGTTGGCGGTGAAGGTCAGGCCGGAGGTGCTGCCCTTTGTCCATGTGCTGCCGTCACCCTTGGTGATGTCATAAGCGGTGAGTGCTTCGTACATGGCATCCAGCTTAGCCTTGTTCTCATCGCCCACCATACGTTTTTCGTTTTCGGTCAGCTTATCGTAAGTGCTCTGGGCGGCTTCATAGGCATCGATGGCGTTCTTATCGTCCGGCTGTGTTTTCTTCGCATCGGGCATGGCATCGATCAGCTTGATGGCATGCTCAGCATTCAGGATCGCTTTCAGCAGCTTGTCACAATCCTCAACGTTCTGTTCCAGCTTTGCCTTTTCCTCAGCGGTAGCATTGGCACACTGGCTGGCCAGCACGTTAGAAGCGGTAGCTTTGACCGCTTCAATGGCAGTCTTATCCGAGATCTTCACGGTATTCAGGGCAGGCAGCCTCTCGCTGATGGAGGAAATCGGCTTCATGGTGATGGTGAACGTGGTAGAATTTTCAGCCTCGTCTGTGGCCTTGATGATATAGACCTTATCCACATCACCAGGGATGATGCCATCCGCTTCCGTTCCGGTCAGGGATTTCAGATAGGTATCGCTGGCCGTGACCTTCTGGGTGGTGTAGTAGGTCTTGCCGTTCCCCACGCCGGAGATCACCGGGGCGGTCATGTCCAGAATCAGCCCATCGGAGCTGATATAGGTGGCGTTGCCCCAGTTGTCCGTTACCTTGGCATAAATGACATATTTCCGCTCAGCGTTGATACTGAACTTGCCCGTGTACTCCGTCCAGTCTGTGTCAGCCAGAGCCTTGACCTGCTCCAGCGTCAGGGTGTTTTCGGACAGATAACAGGAAATCGTGTCCACGCCGCTGCCTGCATCGCTGGCGGTGATGGTCACATCCTGCTTCTCATTGAAGAATAGCCCGAAGGTGATCGTGTCCACAAACTTATTCCAACTATTGTCCTTCACCGTGATTTCCGCAGTAGGAGCGGTGGTGTCTACCACGCCAGTCACAGAAATCACAGTATCCTCCGTGATACCGGAAAGAATGTATGTTCCATAGGATTCCGTCACCGTTCCGTTAGAAGCGGAAATCTGGAATTTTTCACCTTTGGTGTAGCCGGGTTTCAGCTTGAAAAACAGGACGATGGAATCACCATAGGTTGTCTCCGTCACGGTGGAGGTCATCTCATAGCCCTCCTGCTCCGTGGGCAGAGTGATGGTCAGCTTCCGGCCTTCCTTGATCTCAATCTCGGTGTCCGGGGAAGCATTGTGGTTTGCATCTTCCGCATAGCGGACGAAATACTTGCCCACTGCCAGATTTTCCAGTTTCCCGCCGGAAATAGCCGTGTAGATGACTTCATTTTCCTTGCGGTACTCCATTTCGAAAGTTACTCCGGTGATCTTGCCGTCGGCCTTGCCGGAGATGGTTTCATCAACGGCTGCTAAGCCTGTGGGGGCAGGGCGGTCTGCTTTGGCAATCACTGTCACCGTTGCCGTACCTGACCCCGCCGCATAGTCATTACCTTTTGCCGCAGTGGCTGCCTTAATGGTGATGGTGGTGTTGGCTGGCGTATTTTGGGGAATCACAAAGGCATTTCCGGTGATGGCTGTTTCTGCACCAGCCCCGATTTGATAGGTGCAGGCAGGTGTGGGCAGCGTATTTCCACTGGCATTATAATATGGGTTTTTCACCGTGGCACTGACGGTAATAGTCTGTCCTGCATAGGCAGAAGCGGGAGTGGCCATCACCGTAATGGTTGGCGTTGTCGGTTTGACAGTCACGGCTACATTGCGTCTGACTGTCCCATAGTTGGAATCGTAGCCCTCAACCTGTGTATAATCATAATTATCATAATCTGCAATCAGTTCTGCCCGGTGCTGGCCGCTTCTTATGACCTGATCTGGATAAGGCCATTTCCAGTTTGTGGTGTCAGAGAGGGTGACAGCGGAGCAGAGCTGGCCATAGCTGATTTCATTTGTCGCCGTGGGGGTGGTGGGGCTTGCAGGGGTAGCCTTGGTGATTTTCCACTCCACTTCCTTAGAGCATGCGAACTTGGAATTTGCATTTGCTGTCACCACAACCTTGTAAATCCCGGCGTTCTTCATCTCGGTCACAGTCTGACCACTGCTATTCTTGTAGGAAACAGTGTAGTCAGTTGTCGGAACATCGACCGTCCCGGCCTTGACTGCGGTAATGGCAGGTATCTGATTGTCGGCATTATATACCGCAGAACTTTGTTCAAGGGTCACGGTGTCGATGATGGTCTTTGTAATGGTAAGCCCACAGAATCCATCTTCGACAGGATAACCGGACGGGACTGCAACTGTATAATTGGGGTCAATGTTGCCAAATGTAGGTTTGAGTGTATTTTCTGAGTAGCTTGGGTTGCTCGTTCCTCTGAAAATAATAGAGGCAAGTTTTGTACACTCCCTAAATACTCCCATGCCTAACTTCTTTACTCCGCTCCCGATAGTTACGGAAGTTAAATTGGTGCACTTACAAAATGCCTCGTAACCAATTTCTGTAACGGAATCAGGAATAGTAACGGTCCTCAAATTTATACAAACGAAAAACGCCATACCGCCAATGGTTGTAACAGTATCAGGAATTTCAACAGACTTCAACTTTTTGCACTGGTAAAAGGCGCATTCACCAATATTGGTGACACCATTTTCAATCACCACTTTCGTAAGCGAACTCTTGAAAGATTGCCACGGAACCTGTCCTTTATAATTGTCCATAGAACCAGCACCCGAAATGGTCAGGGTTCCATTAGAATATGTCCAATTCACACCAGTACCGCAAGTGCCGCTGGTATCGGGAGTTTCATCCAGTGTCTGAGTCTGCCCATTGTACCAGTCCATGAGAGAAAGCAACTTGGTCAAGTCGATTTCCTCCATCTGCTCGGCAGTCAGGGCTTCGTAGGCAGCGCAGGCAGATTGGGCAGCATCATAGGCAGCGGTCAGCTCCTCCTCTGTTGCCGTGGACACATCCGGCAGGGCATCGATCATGGATCGGACGGCGGACACGGATTCGTCCACAGTCTCCTCCAACCCTGTGGTATCGGTAGTTTTCGGAACGGTGGATCCCATAGTTGACTCCAAGGTTTCCTCAACAGCTTCCGTCGGTGTGGTTGTTTCCAACGGCTCCTGTTCCTGCGTGTGACTATGCTGGGTGCAGTTTTCCAAATCGGCGCCCTCCACACCACACACCGGGCAGTCGGTGTCGATGCTGTCCTCTGTGCAGGCTGTGGTGCAGATACAAGCCGTCTCTGCAGCATAGGCCACAACAGGCAAGTAACTTACCATCATGCACAAACAGAGCAGCATACTGAATATTCTTTTCATTGCGTTCTGTTTCTTCATATTGGTTTCCCTCCTCATGGAAATCTGATTTTGAAAGAACCGGCCCTCAAATTTTATGGAATCTGCAATCCCATAAGTCAGGGGCGCGCCCCTGACTTAATGGTGCACTGAACAGGTTTATTATCATGATATGGTCACATACCATGACAGAGGGATACCCCTCTACGTTCAGGAACATATATAATAAAGTATAGCAAAACCGCACGCTGTTCTCAATCATTTTCATTCCGTTTTTCGAGGAAAAATTTATTTTTTTTTGCGAATGGCGCGCGTGAGCTGTAAGGAAACTCTCCCCTATTTACAAAGTTTTCTCCCCTATGATACTATGATTTTATCATTTTCCTTCTTCTATAGAAGCATAGGAGCGCATTCGCCGCACTAGAAGCGTCGGATCATAACATGTGCGCATATTTGAAAAAGATCAATCGCAATCTGCGTTTTCGGGAGGTTTTATTTTGCAGCTGTCTTTTCTATATAAGAAAAAATATTCCTGGCGGGATATGGGCATCAGCACCGTGACCGCCATTCTGGCCAGCGCCTTTCTGGCCTTCGGCATGTACCATGTCCACTCGATTTCCAAGATCACCGAGGGCGGTGTGCTTGGCGCAACCCTGCTGCTGGAGCATTGGTTCCACATTTCCCCGTCTATTTCCAACTTTGTCATGAATGCCATCTGCTACGTGATGGGCTGGCGGCTGTTCGGCAAGTGGTTCATCTTCTGCTCTGCTGTAGCATCCACCAGCTTTTCGGTGACTTACGGCATCTGCGAGCAGTTCCCCCCGCTGTGGCCCCAGATTGCCCAGCATCCGCTGATCGCTTCGCTGGTGGGTGCCTGCTTTGTGGGCATCGGTGCCGGACTGTGCGTGCGGGTGGGCGGCGCCGCCGGAGGAGATGACGCCCTGGCCATGAGCCTCTCCCACCTGACCCACTGGAAGATCCAGACGGTCTACCTGCTGACGGATTTCGTTGTACTGGTGCTGTCTTTAAGCTATATCCCCTTTCAGCGCATCATTTACTCCATCCTGACGGTGCTGCTGTCCGGCCAGATCATCGGGCTCATCCAGCGGCTGCCGCTGCCGTTGCCTGCCATGTTGGATTCAGCAGCGGACAAACGTCCGCACAATACCGACGAGAACTGAATTTTTCCATGCACATCGGTGATATCTTTTGTAAACAGCGCCTTGTAATAAGCAAAAATGAGCTGCGAAGCAGCGGAAAGCATCAAAGATGCGATTTTGCGAATGGCGCGTGTGAACTGTAACACTTTTTTACTGTCTTTACAGTTGTATATCTATGAAAACCTTGCTTATTTGCGGCAGTTGTGGTATTTTATAAGTTATACTTACAAGGTAGACTCAAAAAAATCTATATTTAGGAAATGAAAACATTATTACTATGAAAGAGAGCGTATTGTAATTATGAGTACAATGAACCTGACTCTGCTGACCGATCTTTATGAATTGACCATGATGCAGGGTTACTTCGAGAGCAAGAAGAACGAAACCGTTATTTTCGATGCCTTTTACCGCGTCAATCCGTGCGGCAACGGCTTTGCCCTGTCTGCCGGCCTGGATCAGGTCATCGATTATATCAAGAATCTTCACTTTGATGAGGAGGACATCGCTTATCTGCGGGGTCTGCACTGTTTCACCGATGATTTTCTCGATTATCTGGCAAACTTCCATTTCAGCGGTGACATTTACGCCATTCCCGAAGGAACGGTCATGTTCCCCCGGGAGCCCATGATCAAGGTTATCGCGCCCATCATGGAGGCACAGCTGGTGGAAACCGCCATCCTGAACATCATCAACCACCAGAGCCTGATCGCCACCAAGACGGCCCGCGTCGTTTACGCAGCCAAGGGGGACGGCATCATGGAGTTCGGCCTTCGCCGTGCCCAAGGCCCTGACGCCGGTATTTACGGTGCCCGCGCAGCCATGATCGGCGGATGTATCGGTACCTCCAACGTGCTGACCGGCCAGCTTTTCAACGTACCGGTCAAGGGAACCCATGCCCACAGCTGGATCATGAGCTTCCCCGATGAATATACTGCATTCAAGACCTATTCCAAGCTGTATCCCGATGCCTGCATTTTGCTGGTGGACACCTACGACACACTGAAAAAAGGCGTGCCTGCTGCCATCCGCGTTTTCAAGGAAATGCGGGAAGAAGGCAACCCGATGAAGTTCTACGGCATCCGTCTGGACAGCGGCGACCTAGCTTACCTGTCCAAGAAAGCCAGAAAGATGCTGGATGACGCCGGATTCCCGGATGCCATCATCTCCGCCTCCAGCGACCTGGACGAGAACCTGATCGACAGCCTGAAGGCCCAGGGCGCAGCCATCACCTCCTGGGGTGTGGGAACGAACCTGATCACCTCCAAGGACTGCCCGGCATTCGGTGGTGTATACAAGCTGGCTGCCATCCGTCAGCCCGACGGCAGCTTCCTGCCGAAGATCAAGCTTTCCGAAAACACCGAGAAGGTTACCAACCCCGGCAATAAGAAGATTATCCGTATCTACGAAAAAGACTCCCATAAGATCAAGGCTGACCTGATCACCCTGGTGGAGGAGACCTTCGATCCCGAACAGGATCTGACCATCTTCGATCCCATCGAGACGTGGAAGAAGACCACCCTGAAGGGCGGCACCTACGAGATGCGGGAGATCATGGTTCCCGTATTCAAGGACGGCGTCTGTGTGTACGAATCTCCGGCAGTGATGGATATCCGGCAGTACGCCATCGAGGAACAGAACACCCTGTGGGATGAGTCACGCCGACTCATCAACCCGCACCAGGTATATGTAGACCTGTCAGACAAGCTGTATGCCATGAAAAAACAGCTCATTCAGGACTACTCTATGAAGATCCATAAATAAAATTTAAAAAAGCGCCGCATCTGAGCAGATTTTTCTGTCCAGGTGCGGCGTTTTTATGATCACTGCTCCATCTGTTTTCCCAGAAACCCGGCGGCGGAAATGGCCAGCTTCTGTTCCGTCTCTCCCAGCAGCTGCTTGGGTTCCCTGCTTAAGATCACCACCGCGCCGATGGCGTCCCCTTCGCAGAGAATGGGGCTCACAGCTTCCCCGGTGAAATCTTCTCTGTCATTGTCCGTGATCTGGATATACTTATATTCCTTATTGTCCACCAGAATATTTTCCCGGTCCTCTATTACCGTCTCCAGCTGTCTGCTGATGGATCTGCCCAGCAGTTCCTTTCGGAAGCCGCCGGATACAGCGATCACCTGATCCCGGTCACAGACGCAGACTGTCAGGCCGGTCGTCTGTGCCAGCGACTCCGCGTACTGCCCAGCAAAGGCTCCCAGTTCCCCGATGGGAGAGTATTTTTTCAGGATAATCTCGCCTTCCCGGTCTGTAAAGATTTCCAGCGGCGTGCCCTCCCGGATCCGCAGGGTCCTCCGTATCTCCTTCGGAATGACCACCCTGCCCAGGTCGTCGATCCTTCTTACAATTCCCGTAGCTTTCATATAAAAATTCCTCCTGTAGCTTACATACCTTCCATAATTTGTGCTGTATGGGTAGTATGCGGAAAACAGGAGGAATTATACAAGCAGCCTCTCAGCTTTTATTTATTCGACAACCTCTACCAGTTCGATGGAAAAGTTCAGTTCTTTTCCCGCCATCTCGTGGTTGGCATCAAAAGTAATCATTGTCTCATTCTTGTCCACAACCTTCACCGGGAACGGCTGGCCGTACTGATTGCTCAAATATACCTGCTGTCCCACTTCCAGATCCTCTGCGCCCGGCAGCTGTGCGATCTGCACTTCAAAAATCGCCTTGGGGTCCGGCATGCCATAAGCTTCTTCCGGCATCAGATGAATCTCTTTGATCTCTCCCACTTCCATATCTGCCACAGCGGCATCGAAGCCCTGGATCATCTGGCCCGCGCCGCAGACGAACTCCAGCGGCTCTCCACGGTCATAGGAGCAATCAAACTGTGTTCCGTCATTAAAGGTTCCTCTATAGTGGGTACGGCATGTTTTTCCCACATTACGTCCTGTCATATTTTCCATTTTTCAATCCTCCGTTTGATTTGAAATACTATTCCTCTCTATCATACACGAAGGGAACCGGTTTCCACAAGCAAAATCTGGGAATTGCAGGACAGAAAGTATACAAAAAATCTGTTGCTTTCTTATCCGCTTTTCCTTATAATAAATCATATACATAGAGCAGGGGAGCTGGCGAAAGCCGGCTGAGAGGAAGCGTGATTCCGCTTCGACCCTTTACCTGATTTGGATAATGCCAACGGAGGGAACCGATGATACGCAATTAGTAGAGATGCCTCCGCATCTCTTTTTTGTTGCCCGGAACCCGAAAAAAGAAAATGGAGGGAAGAACAAATGAGAAACTACACAACGCAGATGGATGCTGCAAGAAAAGGAATTGTCACCCCGGAGCTGGCCACGGTAGCCAGAAAAGAGAACATGACGCAGGAAGCGCTGATGAAGCTGGTGGCCGAGGGAAAGGTTGCCATCTGTGCCAACAAGAACCATACCTGTCTGGATCCGGAGGGCGTGGGCAGTATGCTGCGCACAAAGATCAATGTAAACCTGGGCGTATCCAGAGACTGCAAGGATTACGACATTGAGATGGAAAAAGTGATGAGTGCTGTCAATCTGGGTGCGGAAGCCATCATGGATCTGTCCAGCCACGGCAATACCCAGCCTTTCCGCCGGAAACTCACCCAGGAATGTCCGGTGATGATCGGCACCGTTCCCATCTATGACAGCGTCATTCATTACCAGCGGGATCTGGCCTCTCTGACTGCCAGGGACTTCCTTGATGTCATCCGGCTCCATGCCGAGGACGGTGTAGATTTTGTCACCCTGCATTGCGGCATCACAAGAAAAACCATCGACCAGATCAAAACCCACAAGCGGAAAACCAACATTGTCAGCCGCGGCGGCAGTCTGGTATT
Source organism: Oscillospiraceae bacterium Marseille-Q3528 (assembly GCA_018223385.1). Classification (GTDB taxonomy): domain Bacteria; phylum Bacillota; class Clostridia; order Lachnospirales; family Lachnospiraceae; genus JAGTTR01. The sequence continues at coordinate 104,126 of JAGTTR010000003.1, read as the reverse complement.
TGCCTGGATGTGCATGACAGGGGAGGAAAATCCTTTTTATGAATATTTCGATGAAATTCTGGACATCTGCGAAGAATACGATGTAACTATCTCCCTGGGAGATGCCTGCCGTCCCGGATGTCTGGCTGATGCTACCGATGTATGCCAGATCGAAGAGCTGGTTCGCCTGGGAGAACTGACCAAACGGGCCTGGGCTCATAACGTACAGGTCATGGTGGAAGGCCCCGGCCATGTACCCATGGACCAGGTAGCTGCCAATATGAAGGTACAGCAGAGCATCTGCATGGGCGCTCCCTTCTATGTCCTGGGGCCTCTGGTCACGGATATCGCCCCGGGCTATGACCACATCACAGCTGCCATCGGCGGTGCTCTGGCTGCCATGAGCGGTGCCGCTTTCCTGTGTTATGTCACCCCTGCGGAGCACCTTGCCCTGCCCAATGTGGATGACGTAAAACAGGGCATTATCGCCTCCAAGATTGCTGCCCACGCGGCAGACATCGCCAAAGGCATTCCCGGTGCCCGGGACATCGATGACCGCATGGCAGAGGCCCGCCAGAAGCTGGACTGGGATGCCCAGTTTGCCTGCGCACTGGATCCGGATACCGCCAAGGCCATCCGGGACAGCAGAAGTCCGGAGGATGACCACAGCGACACCTGCAGCATGTGCGGAAAATTCTGTGCCGTGCGAAGCATGAACAAAGCACTTGCCGGAGAATATATCGACATTTTATAAAATCACACCGGCCGCACAGGATTCCTCTCTAAATTCTGTGCAGAAAGGAACTGGTTTTTGCCATCACATCCGTGAGGATATCCAGACAGGCCAGCGCATTTCCTGTTTCCAGGGAATGGTTGGCGCCTTCATAGGAAAAGATGGGAATTCCTTTCTCTTCACTCAGCGAGATCACCTGGGGCACCTTGCTCCAGGGATCCGCTGTCCCGATAAAGGCAATGGCATGGTTCTCTTTTCCTGCGGATTTCCGATCCTGTACCGCCTCCCGGGTAAGTCCCAGTTCTTCCTCTATCCGGAAGGTATCTTCCAGCGGCGTATACAGAATCTGGCGGCAGGGAATGTGCTGCTTTGCCGCGTAAGCTGCGCTGATAATCGTGCCGATACTCTTGGACACAAATAAAACTTCATCCCAGGATTCCCAGTTTACATCGGCCAGCTGCTCCGCAGCCTGGTCATACAGTGTGAAAAAGGCTTCCCGCATTTTCTCTTTGTTTCCCCTGATATTGCCACCGGAAAAGGTATACGACAGCTGCAGCTCCTCATACCCGGCCTCTTTTGCCAGACGGCGGCTGTAGTACAGAAGAGGCTTATCACAGTGATAGCCAATGCCGGGAAAATAAACTGCCAGCTTTCTGCCGGTGCCCGCATCCTGTCTCTTATGCATCCCGCTCACATTCCTTCTCTATGGTTTTCTTATAATTTTCTCCCCAGGTCCACATGGCATCCAGAATCGGTTTCAGACTGTAGCCCAGATCCGTCAGGGTATATTCCACCCGGGGCGGCACCTCCGCGTAAACTGTCCGGGTCAGAAGGCCGCTTTCCTCCATCTGGCGCAGCTGCGCCGTCAGTACCTTCTGCGTCACATGGCCAATGGATTTCTTCAACTCGCCGAACCGCTTTGTTCCCGACAGCAGATCCCGGAGGATCAGTACCTTCCATTTATCACTGATCAGTGTCAGCGTTGTCTCCACCGGGCAGGCCGGAAGTATCCGGGCCAGCGGCGTCTCTGGTTTTACTTCCACTGTTTCTCCGGTTACTGCTGTTTCCATTATTCTGTTATCTTCTGACATTTCTATCCCAGCCTTTCCTGCTACAATACTGTTATCGTACCAGTTTACCGCCTCTTTTTCAATAGTATCCTTTTGGTAACTACCGCACTTTATTGTGCTTACTTTACGATTCTGCCCTACTGCTTTATGATAAAACCATCGAAAGGAAATCCTTCCTTTTCAAAAAACATTTTCCATTATTTCAAGGAGGTATTATCATGAAGAAAGTAGTTGCATTTTTAAACGAGAACCCGGTACAGTATCTGGCCACTGTAGGCCGCGATGGCAAAGCAAAATGCCGCCCGTTCATGTTTGCCGGTGAACTTGACGGCAAGCTCTGGTTCTGCACCAACAACACCAAAGAAGTATACAAGGATATGCAGGCAAATCCGGAAATTGAGATTTCCGTTTCCAGCCCTTCCTATGCATGGATCCGTCTTCACAGCAAGGCTGTTTTCGAAAACAACATGGCTGCCAAGGAAATGTGCATCCAGAATCCCATTGTAAAGGGACAGTACGGAGATGCCGCAAACCCGATTTTTGAAGTGTTTTATCTGGAAAACGCACACGGCATCATCGCAGATTTCTCCGGTAACCCGCCCTACGAATTCTAAAATTATTCTGAAAGGAAATGAGTATCATGCAGAGAAATGATTATCTGAAGCTTCTGGTAACAGGCATTCACTCCACCACGGTTGCCACCATTGGTGCTGACGGGCATCCGCAGACCCGTATCATTGATATGATGCTGTGGGACGAACAGGGCGTATATTTTCTGACCGCAAAAGGCAAGATATTCTACACGCAGCTTATGGAACAGGGCTATATTGCCCTGTCTGCCACCAAAGGCAAGATTTCCATTTCTCTGCGCGGAAAAATCAAAAATATCGGCAGTGAAAAACTGGACGAGATTTTTGAAAAAAATCCCTATATGCAGTCTATTTACCCCGGTGATACCCGCAGTGCCCTGGAGGTCTTCTGTCTGTACGAGGCTGAGGGCGAATATTTTGACATCAGTGATCCATCCCATATCATGCGGGACAGTATCTCCATCGGACAGGCTGCGCATGCCGCGTCCGGTTACTATGTCGGAAAAAACTGTATCGGCTGCAAGCTATGCTATTCCGTCTGTCCCCAGAAATGTATTGATATATCGGTTAAACAGGTTATCATTGACCGGCACCACTGCCTGCACTGTGGACGCTGTGCGGAGGTCTGCCCCTGTCAGGCAATTGAAAGAAGGTTTTGACAATGAATCAAAGCGCAAAAAGATTATTTCTGATCCAGTCTCTCCTGAGAGAAAACCCGCAGTATGAGGATCTGGCCATCCCCGGGGATCCCGCCGGGCAGAAGCAGCTGCTGCGGGCGCTGCTGAATGTCCGTGCCCCAAAGGCCTGCGACCCGGCATTTCTGGAAGTACAGGATGCCTATCTCACCGATGAAACAGCCCAAAAAGGCATCACCGATGTACAGGATCTGACACCCCTGCAGAATGGGATCTGCGTGTGGCAGGGGGATATCACAGCTCTGCGGTGCGATGCCATTGTCAATGCCGCCAACAGCGGACTGACAGGCTGCTATATCCCCAATCACAGCTGTATCGACAACTGTATCCATACCTTTGCCGGTGTACAGCTGCGGCTGGCCTGCGCCGAACTGATGAGACGGCAGGGACACGAGGAACCCACCGGCCGGGCCAAGATCACGCCAGCTTTTAATCTGCCCTGCAAATATGTGCTGCACACGGTGGGACCCATAATACAATCCCGGGTCACAGCCAGCGACCGGCAGCTTCTGGCATCCTGCTACCGCTCCTGCCTGGAGCTGGCAGCTGCCTATGATCTGGAAAGTGTGGCATTCTGCTGTATTTCCACCGGCGTGTTCCATTTTCCCAATGAAGAGGCAGCCCAAATTGCAGTGAACACTGTTCAGCAGTTTCTGCAAACCAAAACCAGTGTGAGAAAGGTGATTTTCAATGTTTTCAAAGATCTGGACAAAAAAATCTACGAACGGCTCCTTTCCGTCCACTGATGCCCTCCGGGCCCGGATAGCAAAAGCAGATGCCGTTGTCATAGGCGCAGGCTCCGGCCTGTCCACCGCGGCAGGTTACGCCTACAGCGGAGAACGATTCTCACGATACTTCTCTGATTTCCAGAAAAAATACGGCTTCTCGGACATGTATTCCGGCGGCTTTTACCCTTATCCCACACCGGAGGAATTCTGGGCGTTCTGGAGCCGTTATGTGTGGATCAACCGGTTCACCCCGCCGCCCAAGCCTGTTTACGGGCAGCTGCTATCCCTGATACACGGAAAAGATTATTTCGTCATCACCACCAACGTGGATCACTGTTTCCAGCGGGCAGGTTTTGACAAAAAGAGACTTTTCTACACCCAGGGAGACTATGGCCTGTTCCAGTGCAGCACCCCCTGCTGCCAGGAAACCTTTGACAATGAAGCGCAGATCCGTCAGATGGTAGAAGCCCAGGGCTATCGCATCAATGAGAACGGATGTCTGCAGCCACCGGATCATGACGCACCGTTGATGTCCGTTCCTTCCGATCTGATCCCCTGCTGCCCGCATTGCGGCAAACCCATGTCTATGAACCTGCGCTGTGACAACACCTTCGTCCAGGACGCAGGGTGGCATCGGGCTGCCGCACGATATACAGAATTTCTCCGGCGGCACGAGGGACTTCGGATTGTTTTTCTGGAGCTGGGCGTGGGGTACAATACCCCGGGGATCATCAAGTATGATTTCTGGCAGATGACGGCGAAGAATCCCAAGGCGATTTACGTCTGCATCAACCAGGGGCAGGCCCTCTGTCCAAAGGAAATCGAAGGACAGTCCATCTGTATTGACGGGGATATCGGGGAAATTCTTACTCAACTTTGATTGTGTCTCTGCTCCTCATTATTCTAACCATAGCAATTGACAATAATGATTAGAATGGTTAGAATATGGGTAGAATAGGACTAAGAGGTGAGCAGAATGAGATTCCAGGAGACAGAAACCGTTGAGCTAAAGTCCATTGTGCTGAATGACATCAAAAAGGAAATTATTGCTTTTGCAAACTGCAACGGTGGCACGGTCTATGTGGGCGTGGCGGACGATGGCACAGTGCTGGGTGTCGAGAATGCGGATGAATGCGCCTTACAGATTTCCAATATGGTACGGGATGCCATAAAGCCGGATGTCACCATGTTCATTCACTATGAAACGCTGGACTGCGAGGGAAAAGCAGTTGTAGCCGTCAACATCCAGCGCGGCACGAACCGTCCTTATTACCTGGCAAAGAAAGGGATTCGGCCCGAGGGCGTCTATGTGCGGCAGGGCTATTCTTCTGTTCCGGCAACGGATACAGCCATTCGGCAGATGATCAAGGAAACTGATGGGGACAGCTTTGAGAATATGCGGTCTACCAATCAGGCGTTGACCTTTGAGGCAACAAAAAAAGAGTTTGAAAAACGGAATGTTGCCTTCGGGCAGCCGCAAATGCAGACTCTGAAAATCGTTTCCGTAGACGGCGTTTATACAAATCTGGGGCTACTCCTGTCTGAACAGTGTCCCCATACCATCAAGGCAGCTGTTTTTGAAGGAACCAATCAGAATGTGTTTAAAGATCGCCGGGAGTTTTCCGGCTCCCTGATGCAGCAGCTCAATGAGGTCTACGACTATATTGATTTCCACAATCAGACCCTTGCGACCTTCCAGAAACTCCTGCGGATTGATACACGGGACTACCCGGAGGTTGCTGTCCGCGAGGCGCTGCTGAACTCGCTGGTGCACCGGGACTATTCCTTCCGAGCCAGCACCTTGATCAGCATTTACGAGGACCGAATTGAATTCGTATCCATTGGCGGGCTGCTTCCTGGTTTGGAACTAGACGATTTGATGATGGGCGTTTCTGTTTGCAGAAACCCGCATCTTGCCAATGTCTTTTACCGCTTACAGCTGATTGAGGCATACGGCACAGGTGTGAAGAAAATCATGGGGGCTTATGCGGATACCCCGGTGCAGCCAAAAATCACAGCAACGCATAACGCTTTCAAGATCATTCTGCCTAATGTGAATACCATATCCAAAGCACCTAAGAAAATTGAGAATACAGCAGTTCTGGTCTCAGATTCAAACGAAGAAAAAGTCCTTCAATTTTTGAAGGAGCACACAATGATTACCCGAAAAGAGGCGCAGGTACTACTGGAAGTTAGCCAGTCCACGGCCGGTCGTATTCTAAAAGCAATGGTGGATAGCGGTCAAATCAAGCAGCTCGGTGGGAGCCGTACCACCCGGTACGCGTTGTCTAAGAAGTAAAGTCAAATAGTGGCAGACGGCCGCTAAAAATGGTCTGTATCAACCAGGGACAGGCCCTCTGTCCGCAGGAGATCCGAGCACAGGCACTGTGCCTGAGCAAAGACATCGGCGCATTATTGGAGCAGTTTCCAGAAAATACTTCCCACTCATAAATTTCATGGTAACTTTAAAGGCAATCACCTTTCAGCTATAATTGGACCAGACAATCGTTGAAAGGTGATTTTTATATGGAAAAAAATAAACATAAAACAGAAGACGCCGAAATGCTGGCTGCCATGCCCATCCCACAGGCCTTTTTCAGGCTGGCTCTTCCGGCGGTGGCAGCGCAGCTGATTAATATTTTGTATAATCTGGTGGATAAAATGTTTATCGGCCACATTCCCGGTGTCGGGAAATACGCGCTGGCCGGTGTGGGCATAACCACGCCTGTCATTCTGGCCATTTCGGCCTTTGCATCACTGGTGAGCATGGGCGGTGCGCCGAAAGCATCTATTTTTATGGGAAAAGGGGACAGGGAACAGGCCGAAAAAGTTATGGGCAGCTGCGCCTGGATGCTTATCGTACTATCCGTGGTATTAACCGGACTCATGCTGCTTTGGGGGAAACAGATCTTACAGCTGTTTGGCGCCAGCCATGAGACCATTTCTTATGCCACCGATTATATGAACCTGTATTGTCTCGGCACCTTATTTACACAGCTTACTTTAGGGCTGAACGCTTTTATTACGGCGCAGGGCAAAACGCTGGTCAGCATGTGCAACGTTGCGGCAGGCGCAGTGACCAATATCGTTCTGGATGCCCTATTTATAAACGGCTTCCATGCCGGTGTGAAAGGCGCGGCACTGGCAACCGTCCTTTCTCAGGGCGTATCCACCTGTTTCGTGATCCGTTATCTGAAAGATCCCAAAAGCCAGCTGCACCTTTATCTCCGAAATATCCGGTTTGAAAAAAGGCTGCTTGGCCCCTGTATTTTGCTGGGTACCTCTCCGGCGCTGATGCAGCTGACTGAAAATATGGTGGCCATCAGCTTTAACACCTCGCTGCAAAAATATGGCGGTGATATGGCAGTGGCATCTATGAGCATTCTGACCAGCATTATGCAGTTCGTCATGCTGCTCCTTCCCGGGCTGGTTCAGGGCGCACAGCCATTGCTCAGCTATAATCTCGGTGCCCGGAATATCTCCCGGGTAAAAAAAACATTCCGGCTATTGCTGCTGTGCTGTGTCAGCGGGTCTTTCCTGATCTGGCTTGCATGTATGACCATGCCCGCGGCCATGGCATCCATTTTTACAGATGATGCAGTGCTGATTGCTTATACGGAGAAAAGCATGCGGATATACCTGGCAATGCTTTTTCTGTATGGCATACAGGTGGCCTGTCAGTATAGCTTTGTGGCATTGGATCAGGCAAAGAAGGCGATTTTTCTCACCATCTGGCGTAAAATCATTTTGCTGATCCCGCTGATTTTCATTTTGCCCCACCTCTTGCCCGACGCGGTAACCGGAGTCTATCTGGCAGAGCCCATTGCAGACACTATCGCCATTTGCACGACAGCCCCCATGTTCTATTTGTATTACCGGCACTTAAAATAATCTTCTTTCCCCTCTTGCAGGATTCGTCTTTTCGTTTTATAATCGGTATATACCGAAAACAAAGGAGGCGTACCCTATGCCAAGACCGCAGCGATGCAGAAGAATCTGCCATGCACCACAGATAGATACTTTCTGTCCCCGACAATGTCAGAATGAAGATCCCATTTACCTGACGCTGGATGAATATGAGGTCATCCGCCTGGTGGATCTGGAGCAGCAAACGCACGAACAATGTGCCGCACAGATGGATATCTCCCGTTCTACCGTGCAGGAGATCTACGGAAGTGCCAGAAGTAAAATTGCCGCGTGTCTTGTTCACGGCAGAAAACTGGTGATCACCGGCGGCAATTACCGGATCTGCGCCGGACAGGAAGCTGTCCGCTGCGGACGCTGCTGCCGTTTTCCATCAGGAACAGATACAGCACATCCATTCACGGAAAGAAAGGGAGTATTACCGATGAAAATTGCAGTTACTTATGAAAATGGCCAGATTTTTCAGCATTTTGGCCATACCGAACAGTTTAAACTTTATGACATTGCCGGTGGCAAAATCACCGGCAGCGAAGTTGTAGACACCAACGGCAGCGGACACGGCGCACTGGCCGGTTTTCTCATGCAGCACGGCGTGGACACCCTGATCTGCGGCGGCATCGGCGGCGGTGCACAGACAGCGCTGGCCGCGTCCGGCATCCGGCTTTACGGCGGATGCAGCGGAGACGCGGACGAGGCAGTTTCGCGCCTGCTGGACGGCACCCTGGGCTATGACCCGAATGTTCACTGCAACCATCACGATCAGGCACACGGCGACGATGCCCACAGCTGTAGTCATGCGGAGGGATCCCATAGCTGCGGCCATCATTAAAAAAATACCTGTGGCAGAGCTGTTTCTTTTTTGAAAGATAGCTCCCCACAGGTATTTTTTCGTCTACGATGATTTGTTCTAAGCTTTTTAATATGCTCTCTTTACAATCTCTTTCATGTGCCGGTCTGCCTCAAACAGGATCTTCTCCTCGTCCAGGGTCAGTACCTCCCGGTCCTTCATCACCAGTTTGCCGTTGATAATAGAGTCTGTCACATCATGTCCGCTGGCTGCGTCCACAATGGTATTCACCAGATTCTGGGTGGGCAGGATATGTGGCTGATCGATGTTCAGCAGAATCAGGTCTGCCTTTTTCCCTTCTGCTACCGTACCAAGAATATCCCCGTGGCCGATGGCGTTGGCACCACCCTGGGTGGCCATTTCCAGCAGCTTGGCGCAAGGCATCACCACCGGATTGAAGGACGGAAGCCCCCAGTAGCCGATCATGGCATAGCGCAGCACCTTGATCTCGTCGAACAGATCCAGGTTGGACGGCGCAGCACCGTCGCAGCCAAGGCCCACGCTGGCGCCGGCTTCCAGGATCTGCGGTGTCTTGGGAAAGCCGTGGTTGGCCAGATTGGCTCTGGGACAGTGAATGATCTTCACGCCCCGCTCTGCCATGATGGAAATATCCGCATCAGACAGCATGACGTTGTGGGCCGTCAGCAGGTTTGGCCCGAGAATGCCCATTTCCTCCAGAAACTGGGCCGGCCGCTTTTTATAATTCTGCAGGCAGAAGCTGACCTCATCCTTATGCTCACACAGATGGGCGTGAATGCCGGTGTGATATTTTTTCGCATTTTCCCCCACCATAGAGATGAGCTCCCGGGAACAGGTCATGACCTGGCGGATGGCAAACCAGATATCGATCCGGCCATCCCCGGCTCCCTGATAGCGCTTATACAGGTCAATGGTATTGTCGATGGCCTCCTGGGCCGTCTCCTTCATGGCACCGGTGATGGCATTTCCCATATCCATGGTGGATTTGGCGATGGCCGCCCGCATACCGGACTCGATGACCGCATCTGCCACCCGATCCATGTGCACACCGCCGGATTCCGCAAAAGCAGTGGTGCCGTTTTTGATCATTTCCAGGCAGGCCAGCTGTCCGCTGACGTAGGAATCCTCCGGCTGCAGGTTGCTCTCAAAGGGCACCAGGAACCGCGTCCAGATCATCGGATATTCGTCCGCCACCCTTCCCCGCAGCAGCTGCTGGCACGTATGGGTGTGACCGTCCACCAGTCCCGGCATCAAAAGTTTCCCTTTTCCATCCAGCGTCTGTGCCGCCGTTCCGGCTGCCGCAATTTCCTCTGCGGAACCGATTTTCCGGATCCAGCTATCCTTGATCGCCACAGAGCATTCCCCGGAAATGGTCATATCCGGCCGCAGTACCTGACAGTTTTTTATCACAATATCGTAATTTTCCATGATGTCTTCTCCTCTGTTTTTCCAGATTTTCACAATTAGAAATTATACGCTGTCCTCTTCCCAAACGCAAGAGGCAACCTGTCTCTGCAGATACATTTCCTGCGCGCCCCTTCATTGACGGGTTCTTCCCGAAATGGTATGATATTTTATATACAAAAGAGGGGGCGAAGCAAATATGAGTTTATTATGGATGGAACACGAACCGGAATTTCTACATCTGGTGGATACGGCTTTCGACCACTGCCAGAAGGAACAGACGTCCTATTTTGACGCACTGCCAAAGCATGTACAGCGGATCATTTACCGGGATACCCGCTACAACATTGATTTTCTGTACACCGCATACGTTCTGAACGATGATAAAATCATGAAGGATTATGCCAGCTGGCTGCTGCGCCTGATGAAATCGGTGCTGAAGGACAACCTGCCTGAAAAGACCGAGGATTACGTCTTCCGGCATTTTGAACATATCCGGCAGGCGATCAGCGAAGTCATTCCCGCAGAAAAGCAGGCAGCCCTTTTTGCCCTCATCGACTGTGCCCAGGCCGGTATCCGGGAAGGCGACGCCGTTTTCCCATACCGAAAGCGCAGCGTCTTCGCCCTATGAAGCCGAGATTGAACAGTATATGAACAGTCTGCTGCGGGAGGATACCCGCCAGGCGCTGTATCTCATCCAGCAGTTTCTGGAAAAGGGCATCCCGCTGAATGATATTTATGTGGAAATTCTGGCTGAAAGCATGCACCGTGTCGGCGATCTGTGGCACACTGCCCGGATCTCTGTTGCGGAGGAACATTACTGCACCTCCGTCACCCAGATGGCCATGTCCCAGATGTATCCGCAGTTATTTTCCAGCGAGCGCAAAAACCGGCGGATCCTGTGCGCCTGTCCCGGCACCGAGCTTCATGAAATGGGTTCCCGCATGGTGGCTGACCTGTTCGAAAACGACGGTTGGGACAGCACCTATCTCGGTGCCGCCGTTCCTGTGGATGCCATGCTACAAAGCATCGGGGAGCAGACTCCCGATCTGGTGGCGCTGTCCGTCACCATGCCCCAGCATCTTATGACGTGCCGGGATCTGGTGGACGCCATCCGGGCTGCCTTTCCCACGCTGAAAATCGCTGTGGGCGGCAAGGCATTCCAGAGCACCCACGACATCTGGAACCAGTGGCCCGTTGATCTGTACACAACCGATGCCCGCCAACTGCTCACCGAAGCCAACCGGCTTCTGCCCTCGAAACACTTATCATGAAATACTGTATTTTTCTGTGCGACCACCAATGGAATATTGTGAAAATCATGGACAGCTCTCCCACCTGTCCGCTGTCAGAGGGTGCCCGTCTACCGGAATTGCTGGAAAACCCGGAGCTGCTGCCGCTTCCCGATGCCCTGGAAAATCAGGTGCAAAGCGTTTCTTTGTGGCAGCTGAAAGGCGGGACGGAATCGTTCTGTGCCATTCTCTGCCCGTTCCCCAGGTATCATCTGGTCTTTCTCGTCCGCGTGACGGACGAGCAGGGCTTTACCCGGTTTACCGATCTTTATGTAAAATATCTGAACTGGGCCCAGGATCACCTGCAGATGCCTTACACGGATGAATATTCCTGCATTCAGCAGATGAACAACCAGCTCATCAACGAGGTTTTCGGAAGAAAAGCCGGGGATCAGCTGCTGCAGAACCTGGCGCTGTTCCTGCCCGGTCTGCTCCACAAAAGACCGTTCCGTTTCCGTGGAACTCCTCTGCGACCGGGCGAGGCTGGCCGCAGATACCATTGACGGAAAAACCAAACAGCGGATCGCTTTTTATGATCAGACCCTGCAGGAGCGGCTCATCAGGGAAACCCAGATGCGCAATCAGGTACAGCAGGCGCTGGAAGACCGGCAGTTTCACCTGTATGTGCAGCCCAAGGTCGATATGCGCACCGGAGAAGTCATCGGTGCCGAATCACTGATCAGCTGGATCCACCCGGAGTTTGGTTTTATTCCGCCGGATCAGTTTATCCCCCTTCTGGAAGAGGCCGGAGAAATCTATCCGCTGGACAAATACGTGTGGGAGGACACCTGTCGGCTGCTGCAGCAACGGCAAAAGGCCGGCAAAAAAGTCTTTCCCATTTCCGTCAATGTGGCACGGGGCGATCTGTACCAGAAGGATCTGCAGCAGACACTCCAGAGCTTACTGAAAAAATATGAACTAAATGCTGCAGCGCTGCACCTGGAAGTGACGGAGCGGGCCTATGTCCATGATTCTCAGCATATTTTCCACGTACTTTCCGAGCTTCGGGAAGCGGGATTTTTCATTGAAATGGACGACTTCGGCACCGGGGAATCCTCCCTGGCCATGGTGGCAGAGATGCCCATCGACCTGCTGAAGCTGGACCGGTATTTCCTCGTGTCCGCCGCCCACAGCAAACGCCATGCAGAGATCATTCAGTTCATCATCCAGCTGGCCCAAAGTCTGGATCTCCACATTCTGGCCGAAGGCGTGGAGACAAAAGAGCAGGCCGACTACCTGCTGTCCTCCGGCTGTACCTTCGCCCAGGGATACCTGTACGGGAAACCCATGCCCGCAGAAGAATTTCTGCAAAAGTACTAACCCATCAGAAAGGGAGCTACTGTCATGTCAATCACATTGAACGATATTCAAAAAGCAAAAGAGCGCATCGCTCCTTACATCACCGAGACGCCTTTGCTGCGGCTGCACAGCCTGGACGCCTATCTGGGCTGCCAGGTGTACGCCAAGGCGGAATGCATGCAGATCACCGGCGCCTTCAAGCTGCGGGGCGCCCTGAACAAGATCTGCCAGCTGACAGAAGAACAGCTGCAGCGCGGCATCGTGGCCGCCTCCTCCGGCAATCACGGAAAAGCCGTAGCCTACACGGCCAGAATGCTGCACACCAAAGCCACCATCGTGATGCCCTACACCGCACCGCCGGTGAAGGTAGAAGCCATCCGCGCACTGGGCGCCGAAATTGTCCAGTGCGAGACGTCCCAGCGTTTTCAGATCGCCCAGGCGCTCTGCCAGGAGCGGGGTGCGGTCATGGTGCCGCCCTATGACGATGAGGAGATCATGGCCGGGCAGGGAACGGCAGGGCTGGAGCTGATCACCCAGTGCCCCGCGCTTTCCAGGGTCATCGTTCCCACCAGCGGCGGCGGTCTGCTTTCCGGCATTTCCACAGCCGTGAAGGGGATCTCCCCGAAGACGCTTGTATACGGTGCGGAACCGGCAGCCCTGCCCCGTTACAGCACCAGCCTGCGAAATCATGTCCGCACCAAGGTGGAACAGAAATCTTCCATCGCGGATGCGCTGGTGGCCCAGATGCCCGGTGAAAAATGTTTCCCCTGCGTGCAGGCCCATGCGGATGGTGTGGTTCCTGTGGAAGACCGCGATACGCTGCAGGCTATGAAGCTGCTTCTCATGGAAGGGAAACTGCTGTGCGAACCGTCCTCCGCCATCGGCATCGGTGCTGTCCTGGCAGGATTGATCCACGTTCAGCCGGAAGAAAAGGTATGCTTCGTCATCTCCGGCGGCAGCGTAGGATTTGAGCAGCTGCGCATGCTGGATGATGTCGCTCTGCCGGATGTGATCGCCCGATGATCACTGTTTATACCCGGTTTTACACCCCCGCGCCCGGTGAAAAGGTGCCTGCACTGGAGCATCGGATCGGACGGGAATTGCTGGCGGTGGGGTTGAAAGAACTGTATGGAATCAGCGTACAAGAGACTCCATTTCCCGGAACAGCTGAAACTGATCGCGTATCTGATACCGGTCAACGAGCCACAACGACTGGTACTGACGATAGCGATCTTAGAACGTCAATCGCACCTGACCATAGCAAGAGACAGATGGCAAACGTAACAGCGGACAGGCAAACATCCATGGCTGTACCCGACACCTGGATCACTGTCGGCCCGCACAAGAAGCCGACCCTCGCCGCATACCCGGATATCCATTTCAACATCAGCCATTGCCACGGTCTGGTGGCCTGCGCCTTTGCGCCGTTTCCGGTGGGCATTGACGTGGAACACATCCGGCCCTTCCGGGATCACCTGCTGCACCGGGTGCTGACGCCCGAAGAACAGGCCCAGCTGGAAGCCTTCAGCACCACGGAGGAGAAACGCCAGGAGTGGTTTTTCCGGTTCTGGACGCTGAAAGAAAGCCGCATCAAGCAGTCCGGCACCGGCATGTCCGTGCGGCTGTCCTCTTTTTCCTTCCGGATCAGCCCCAAGGGAACGGTCATCGGTTCGGACGAAGACCTGTGTTTTCAGCAGCGGCTGCTGCGGGATTCCTATGTACTGTCCGTCTGCACACCAAAATGCCCGGGCAGTTCCCCGGAAAACACCTTGCAGATCACAGAACAGCTACCGGCCACGTAACCCTTTTCAATTCCGGGCACCAGTGCTATAATTAGATTTCAACAGGAGGAATGAACAATGAGCAAAATTGATGAAGTAAGAAGTGCCATGGTTGCTGCCATGAAGGCAAGAGACAAAGACCGTAAGGATTCCCTTTCCGCGCTTTTATCCGCTCTGAAAAACAAGGCCATCGATAAGCGCGCAGATCTGACCGAAGAGGAAGAGAACCAGGTCATCTTAAAAGAGATCAAGCAGACCCAGGAGACGCTGGAACTGACCCCGCCGGATCGTACCGACATTATCGAAGAGTGCAAGAGCCGCATCGCCGTGCTCCAGGAGTTCGCTCCTCACATGATGGACGAGGCAGAGATCCGCGCCGTTGCCGCTGAGGTGCTGGCAGGACTCGGCATCGAGACGCCCACCGCCAAGGACAAGGGCAAGATCATGAAAGAGCTTATGCCCAGGGTCAAAGGCAAGGCAGACGGCAAGCTGGTAAACGAGGTCATCGCTTCCCTGCTGTCATAAAAGCATCCCCCATTTACAAAGAAAGTGCAGAGATGTATGGGAATATTACATACATTTCTGCACTTTTATTTATCGGAAATTCTTATCAGAAGGTCAGCCGCATCTGATGCCACTGGACATTTCCGTGGGTGGATTTATCCGTCACCCCTTCGTCAACAAAACCAAATTTGGCATAATAAGGAAGAAGCCTTTCCTTGCAGGTCAGCACAAGTCCCTTTCGTCCCTGCTGCTTCGCATCGGCGATGGCACGGCGGAGCAGTTCCCCGGCATATCCGTGTCGGCGATAGTCCGGCAGGGTATTGACCCCAAAGATCATCTGCCATGCGCCATTTTCGTTGTGCATCGACGCATGGGCATACATTTCATCCGTCAGATCCGGCTCGTCCGTCACAAATCCGTCCACAAACGCGATCAGCTTTCCCTCTTCATAAAGCAGCCAAAAATGGCTGCCGTAATATGTGACTCTTTCCACAAATTCCTTTTCCGTTGCCGCTTCCGCAGGTGGGAAGCACGCTGCCTCCACCGCAGCGATGGCGGCGATATCTTTTGCCTCTGCATAGGTAATATTCATGATGTTTTCTTCCTTTCTTTTCCGCATTGGATGCCACGGACTGGTCTTTTCCGTACTGAAGCCCCGCCTGCGCAATACTCTGGATCCGGATTGCAAATTCGACCCACCGATCATTCATCTTCTTACCCTCACAATTTCAGAAATCGCAGCCATCGCCTGTTTTCCACCCTTATTCCACAAAAATCGAATCATCCCCATACCGTCCGATATGGGAAGGATCCCTGGCAGAATAGAAAATATCGCCCAGCACCTGTTCCGGCGCATCGTCAGCGATGTACCTGCCGTGCAGTTCAGCTGCAAAGTTGGTCCCGGCAAGAATCTGTATCGTATCTGTGTAGCTGTTCCCGTCCACTTCGTATTCGACCGAAAGGATATAGACCTCCTCGGTGTTGTCTCCATTGACGGAATAAGACGTATGTGTCTCTCGTTTCATGTCGATGATGCGGTACCCGTCCGGCGGGATTGCGCAGGTGTAGGTATGCTTGCGATAGATATCGACACCCACCACAATGACCACCGCCACCAGTATGCCGATCAGACAGACCGCCAGCGCAGCCAGCAGCCCCGTTTTATCACTTTCTGTCAGTTTAATCTTCTTCATTGTTCTGCCCCATGCTTCGGCCGGTTCTGTGCCGTCCGGTTCTTCGGGTTCGATGCGTGTTACACGAACTTATTGAAATGATTATAGCACAGAAAATAATGCTGCGTAAACAGCAGAAGCGTATCGATCCATCGAGCAGAATGCACCGCCGGGAGCATGTTGGCAACATTCCGTTTTTTGCCCCATACCAGATTCACGCCGATGCAGCAAAAAAGCAGTCAATTTTCCGACTGCTTTTTGCTGTATCGTTTCTGAAACCTGTCCGGGTTATGCTCCTATCCTCTGTTTTTTCTTTTCCGCATTCCTGCTGCCACAGCCAGCCCACTGATCAGAAGCAACATTGCCCACATCATCACAGGCTGGTCATCTCCGGTCGCCACCGCTCTCTGATTGCCATTATCCTGCTGCCGGGTTCCGCTATTATCCGTATGGCCTGTTGACTGCGTATCATCCTTTGTCTGACTGTTGCCGTTGTTCTGAGTATTGTCTTTCGTCTGGTCATTATCTTTATTCTGGCCATCGTCTTTTTTCGGAATATCATCCGCTTTCGCTATCTCTCCATACGCGGTGCCACAGATCGCACAGTCCGCTTTATGGGCGGTATCTGCTTTCCCGCCAGAATGGGAGCCCACTTCACCCTTTTCTCCACACGCACATTCCTTCCAATGCTCTTTATCATCATGTTTCCATTCAGAAGAAAACGCATGTGTTACGATGAGCGGATACTTTGTCTCTGCTGCTTCGTATACATCTGTCTGTTCTGCCCGAAGGGTGATCATTACCCTACCGGCCTTATGCACCGTGATCTTTCCGGTCTGTGCATCCACGGACGCAACCTCCGGGTCACTACTCTCATAGGTGATCTTACTCTGAGCAGCTGCTTCTCTTGCCTCCAGCACATCCCCGCAATTTGCCGTCCGCTCCACGGTATCTACCGCGATCTGCTGCGACAGTCTGGTGACTTCCGGATATCTTACCGTAAAGGTAAACGTCCGGCCATCATCACTGACCCCCTGTCCCTCTTTCACAAGGCACACTGCCGCCGCATTCACCAGTTCGTCATCAAAACGGGACATTTCATCCGTATCTGCCCAGGTGCATATTTTCAGTTTGGCGGCATCAAACGTATCATCAAAATGAGAAAATGGATTATCATATACATCTGTACTCAGTGTGATCGTCAGTTCCGGGATATCCCCCAGGCTCCACGTTTTCCCATCCACATCTGTATAACCGCTCCATACGGCGCTCTTAAGCGATATGGCTGCTGACCCAAATTCCGAGCGGTTGAAGTTTACCGCAGGATCTTTCACCTCCTGCCCGATCACAGGTTCATCCGAAACCGCAAATCTGCCATCCTGCGTTTCCACACGCTCCGACAGTCCAATATAGGTACCATTATAACGGATTCTGCATTTGAGCACATACTTCCCATTCTGATCATCTGTAAGCGCAAAATGATCCGCTGTATCAACCGCAGAATCTTTTGCCACCTCTACCAGCTTTTCTCCCCGCTCCAGCACTGCCGGTGCGATCGTTACCGGTGATTCTGTTGTGATCGTTCCGTTTATTCTGACCGGTGCATTCTTCTTTGAGACGATCTGATTGCTGCCTGTCGCCACAAAATTGTCTGTCACAAACTGCCCGGAAAAAGTCGAAGCATGCATTGTCAGGCTGTCTGCCGCATAGAGATAACCGGACAGATTGCTGTTACTCAGTGTCACAGAGCCAAACTGCGCATTCCCATTGGTAAGCGTCGTCTCTCCTGTACAATGATGGAATACCATCGCCCTGTCTGTTCCGCTTCCGTAAGCAGATACGGTAGTTCCTGCCAGATCAATATGATCCAGGGTCACGTTCACGCCTCCGGCGATCATCAGGCCGCTGAAATCTGACAGCGCCAGTTTCACCGGATTCTCCCCGGCACTTCTGATCGTCACATTCTTTTCTATGTATGCCATGGAACCGGAATAATCTCCGCAAAGCACGATGGTTCCGCCATCTTTCATTTTATCGGCTGCTGCTCCAAGGTTTTTTACTGCAGCCGCCGTGCTGTCACCTATATTCGAATCCTTGCCATTCGCCGCATCCACATACACCACATCAAGCAGCTTTGCCGCAACTGTTCCCGATGCATCGATGCTTCCATAAGATCCCGAAGAAGAACACATGACATATGGTTTCTTCGCCGCAAGGTTCAGCTTCAATGTTCCCTTCGCTGTCAGCGTGGGAGTCGCTGCGCCATTATACACCTGGCTGCTGTTTCCATTCTTCCATGTGTATTTGAACACATTCGCAATGTCCACACCATCGATCAGATTCGTGACGGTCGGTGCGATCGTGTCCCCGACCTGCATATTCTCCGGCAGGCTGACTGTCGGCCGAACCGAAACATCCTTCACAATGTTAATCTGGCAGTTTTCCATCATGGCTTCCGGCACGCATCCATAATCCACATAAGTCTGGTATTCTCCCCACTTGACATTCGCCGCCACAAGCTTTCCGCTTCCGCTGGTCACTGCCTTCCAGGTACATTTACCGCTGCTGGTCACTCTGATCGTACCATTATTTACAATCGTACCGGATACGGTCGTTTGATACCCCCCCCACCGTTAAGGTTACATCTGGTTCAACCTCGATTACCTTACTGCTGTCTATCGAATCCGTAAATGCCATATCCTGGATCACATGAATCTCTGTCACGCTGTCATCTGCAAGTGCCGTCTGCATTTCCTTTTTCGTCGTCACTTCCGCGATGCCATCCGCCGCAAATACAGCGATCATTCCCTCTTCTGCCTTCATTTCCGCGATGTCATCCACTGCAGGCGCAGCCTCCAGCGCCTCTTCCGTCTTCGCATCCTCCATATCGTCCGCTGCAGGCACAGCTGCCAGTTTCTCTTCCGTCGGCATTTCCACGATGCCGTCCGCTGCAGGCGCAGCCACCAGCGCCTCTCCCACCATCTCTTCCGTCGTCTCTTCTGCGATGGTGCTGGCTTCTGCAAATGCAGTCATGGGAAGCATGGCTGACATCAGGCACAGGACAGACACCAAACTGCATATCCGTTTCTTCATTGTTTTCCCCCTCGTCGTACTTTTCCGGTCTATGGTTTCTCTTGTGTCATTTATTATAACACCTTCAAAACCCGACAGCAACAGAAAACGAGACCAGGAGTCCCAAATTTTCACTCTGTTTTTAACAGGGCATCGGCTATCATCAGATCTTTATTGATACAGCTCACTTAATGGAATCAATATCCGGTCATTTCCTTCCTCACAGGTAAACCCTGCCCTTGAAAAAAAGCCGTATCTATAGCATTCCAGACCAGTTTGCTTTACCTGACGAATTTCATTTTGCACACTGCTCTCTGTTACAGGCTCTTTTCTGAATTTTGCTTCATAAAAAATGTATCCTTTGTCATCCTGTGTTACAATATCAAATTCTCCATTCTTTTTCTCAACCGGATCATCGTAATAGTATTTTCCGATTTTTTCAAAAATCTCGTCCATCAAGCCTTTCCGGTTTCTTCTGATCAGATATTGCTTACAAATCCGTTCGAATATTCTCGGAACATGCTTTGTTTCAAAATCATCTGCGATATATCTGTCATAAAAAATGTCTGCGTCCATAATATTCATTCTCGACATATTTCTGAAAATATACTTGTAATAAAACAGGGACAGATTGTCTGAAATAAAATATCCTGATTTTTTCTTATTGTTTTCATCGTTAATGGGCGCCTCTTTTGCAACAACATCCATGCGCATCAGCTTATCAAGAACATCAATCAATGCAGGCCCGCTGGAGACATTGGACTGATCCAGAATGTCCTTATATCTGGAAAATCCTTTTGCGAGGGCTTCAAAAACTTCATTTGCATTTGTAATTTTGGAAATCTCTGCATTCAGATACATAGATACCTCATTTTCCAGACGCGCCCCAGGCGACGCGATCAGGTCTATGATATTTTCCCGCACACTTTTCTTGGCATCGATCAAGCGATTATAATAAGGAATGCCGCCGAACACGCTGAACAGTCTTACTTTATCTTCTTCTGAAAATGCAGGGTAGAACAATGCGGATTCAAAATAGTCCATCGGTTTCAGATTCAGCGTAAGATCAATTCTTCCATACAGCGGATTCTGTTTTTCCAGAAGTGCCTTCATCGTATCCACATAGGAACCACAGACGATCAGCTTCATATGAGAAGTGTCTTTGTAATGATCAATAACAGATTGCAAAACGCTGTCAAGTCCCTTTGTATTTTCCCGCAAATATGGATACTCATCTAAAACGAGAATCAACGGTTCTTTTTCTGATTTTTGGAATAAAAATCGTAACAAAGCCTCCATGTTTTCAAATGTAGGCTTGGGGAAATCAAATGTCTCCCCGATCAACTCCGCCAAACTTTCTGTATTATTCTGTTCTGTAGTCTGCTTGCATTCATAATAAATACTTTTACGATCGGTTTCTTTTAATACCTGTTTGATCAGCTCACTTTTTCCAATCCGGCGTCTTCCATAAATCAGGGATATCCTCTGCCCGTCTGCACGAAACATTGCACACAGCTTTTTTATCTCATTTTCTCTTCCATAAAACATACGCAGCATCCTCCAAACTGAAGAAATGATAAGAATTGATATATATAGTATAATAAGCATGCGCGCAAATGTCAATTTTTATTCGGTCGCGACCGAGTCAGTTCCAACCGAATAAAATAATTTCATTTGAAAAGGCCGACCACAATCGTGATCGGCCCATGTTATCTCTGTTTCTGTATTTACTCTGCTTCTGCGTTATCTGCATTGTCGGCTGCGGTCTCATCGGCGGCAGCTGCGCTGTCCGCTGCTCCGGCATCTGCTCCCGTCTCGGCTGCGTTTTCTGCATCCGCGCCAGTATCTGCATTTTCAGCCGCTGCGCCGTCTGTCGTGTCCGCTGCTTCTGCATCCGTGCTGTCTGTGCTCTCATCACCAGCCGTCGTCTCGTCCGCTGCCTCTGCCTCGTCGCTTCCATCGGTTGTCTGCTCGGTGCTCAGATCAACGGTCTGGTTGGTAGTGATGGTGAGCGGTGCATCGAAGGTAACCTTCTTCCATACCTTCTCGTTGACGGAGAAGTTCACATCCACTGACCAGTTTTCGTATGTCTCATCATAATGCTCAGTCTGGCGCTTGGAAACGATCTCTGCCTTGCGGCTGTCGGTTGCTTCCTGGTCAAACTCGCTGATGAGGTGTGCCACATAGTAGCTGTTGTTGGCCTCGATGACATCGGTGTACTCGCCCTCTGCCAGCGCATCTGCGGCTTCCTTCACCGCATCCGGAAGAGCTGTGGTGGCATCCCCGCCAAAAGTAGTGGTAGACATGGTCAGATCCTGGGCGGTAATGGCTTCCTCAAAATTGCCGCTCTCTTTTGCCTGATCCAGGATATCCTGGGCCTGCTGCTTCTTCTCGGCCTTCTCCTCATCGGTATAGGAAACGGTCTCGCCGTCATCGTTGGTGTAATCTGCCACGGAAATGTAGAAGTACTCTGCCTTCTTCTGGGCAGCTTCCTCATCAGACACGTTGGTGTCTGCCTCTGCGATAACCGCATTGTACACTCTTGTCCGAATGGTAGCCAGCTCCAGAAGCTCCTTTACCACATCCTCAGAAGCGGTCATCTGCTTGATGGTCAGCGCGGAGTTATCTGCCATGAAGGCTGCTGCTGTATCGGCGATCTTCTGCTCGTCCTCATCACTCAAAGTAACGCCGTAGTCTGCTGCGTGATCCCGCACGATGTAATACTCTTTCAGCGTATCCATCACGGAATTTTTCACGGATTCCTCGTAGGTCATGCCGCCGATGTCCATGCTCCACATGGAATCCCCAAAGTAGGATTTATAGTAGGTCTCCATCTGGGACTGCTGTACCTTGGCAAGGAAATTGGCTACGCCCAGAGAAATCGTCTCGTCGCCCACCGTTGCCACTGTGGCGCTGCCATCCAGCCCATTGCCGCTGCATCCGGTCATGACCATAGCCGCCAGCATCACACCGGCGATGATACCTGTCAATTTTCTATTTTTCATATTTCTATATGTCCTCCCGTTTTTATCATAAATTTTATTATATCTGTTTTCCACACAGCAATCAACGCCTTTTTTCACCAGTTTACCCGGATATTCATCAGGCAGCCGAGAACATCAGGCCTTTTCATCCACCAGCGCCTTGATCCCCAGCAGCACTTTCTTCACGATCTCCATGGTGTCCTCTTTGGCCTGACGGTTGTTTTTCTTTCGCTGATAGAGGAAATACGGCCGGGTGTCCACGGTGAATTTCAGCAGTCCCTTCCATTCCTCCACCAGCCCCGGGATGCCCGCCGGATTGATGGCCGCTTTTTCATAGAGCGTAAACCGGATGAAGTCTGCTTTTTCCGAAACCTCGGTGACGTAGGCACTGTGGGCCAGGGCCTTCACAGAGGCAATCTCCAGCAGGTTCAGCACAGATCTAGGCGGTTCGCCGAACCGATCCAGCAGCTCCTCCAGCATATCCTCGTATTCCTCATGGTTTTCAATGCCCGCGATCCGCTTGTAAATATCCAGCTTCTGGTATTCGTTGCGGATGTATTTGTCGGGAATGTAGGCATCGATGTCCACGTCGATGGTGGTATCGTAGCTTTCCCGGACGGGCAGTCCTTTCAGGCTCTTCACCGCCTCGTTGAGCATCTTGCAGTACAGATCATAGCCGACAGCCTCCATGTGGCCGGACTGCTGGGCTCCCAGCAAATTGCCCGCGCCCCTGATCTCCAGATCCCGCATGGCGATCTTGAAGCCGCTGCCCAGCTCCGTGAATTCCCGGATGGCATGAAGCCGCTTCTCCGCCACTTCTTTTAGCATCTTATCCCGCTTATACATAAGGAAGGCATAGGCCGTGCGGTTGGAGCGGCCCACCCGGCCCCGGAGCTGATAGAGCTGAGACAACCCCAGCTGATCCGCGTCGTGAATGATCATGGTGTTGACATTGGCAATGTCCAACCCCGTCTCGATGATGGTGGTGGACACCAGCACGTCAATGTCGCCGTTGATAAAATCCACCATGATCTTTTCCAGCTCCTGCTCCCGCATCTGGCCGTGGGCAAAGGCCACACTGGCCTCGGGCACCAGCGCCGCGATCCGGTTGGTCATCTCCACGATGGAATTGACCCGGTTGTATACATAGAAAACCTGGCCTTTCCGGGCCAGCTCCCGGTTGATGGCCTCCCGCACGATCTCATCATTGTATTCCATGACAAAGGTCTGGATGGGCATACGGTCCACCGGCGCCTCCTCCAGCACGCTCATATCCCGGATGCCAATGAGGCTCATGTGCAGCGTCCGGGGAATGGGCGTGGCTGTCAGCGTCAGCACATCCACGTTTTCCTTTAATTTCTTGATCTTTTCCTTATGGGCAACACCGAACCGCTGCTCCTCATCGATGACCAGCAGACCCAGATCCTTGAACTCCACATCCTTGGACAGCAGCCGGTGGGTGCCGATGACAATGTCCACCAGTCCTTTTTTCAGATCAGCGATGGTCTTCTTCTGCTCCGTCGCCGTGCGGAACCGGCACATAAGATCTACCCGCACCGGGAATTCCTTCATCCGCTGCACGAAGGTGTTGTAATGCTGCTGGGCCAGAATGGTGGTGGGCACCAGGTAGGCCACCTGCTTGCCCTCTTGCACTGCCTTGAAGGCAGCCCGGATGGCGATCTCCGTCTTGCCGTAACCCACGTCCCCGCAGACGAGCCGATCCATGATCTTGTGGCTTTCCATGTCCCGCTTGGCCGCTTCGATGGCCGCCAGCTGATCCTCCGTCTCCTCGAAGGGGAACATTTCCTCGAATTCCCGCTGCCACACCGTGTCCGGGCCGTAGACAAAGCCCTCTCTGGCCTGCCGGGCCGCATACAGCTCCACCAGATCTTTCGCGATCTCCTGCACCGCGCCCCGCACCCGGGTCTTGGTCTTGTTCCAGTCCTGGCTGCCCAGCTTGTTCAGCTTGGGGCGCTTGCCCTCCGCGCCGGAATATTTCTGCAGCGCTTCCAGCTGGGTGGCCAGAATGTACAGGTTGCCCCCGGCTGCGTACTCGATCTTGATATAATCCTTGACGGTGTGATCCACTTCCACTTTCTCGATGCCCCGGTAAATACCCAGGCCGTGATTTTCGTGCACCACATAATCGCCCACGGAAAGCTCCGTGAAGCTCTGGATCTTCTGCCCCTCGTAGACCGTCTTTTTCCGCTTCTTTTTCTTCTCTTTTCCAAAAATATCGCTCTCGGACAGCACGCCGAACCGGATCATAGGGTACTCGTACCCCCGCCGGATGCTGCCGTGGAGTACCAGGATCTCGCCCTTCTGCACGACCCGGTCGGTGTCCTCCGAATAAAAACTGTTCAGGCCGAAGCCCCGCAGATCCTCCGCCAGACGTTTGGCACGGGTACGGGAGGCGGACAGCAGCACCGTCCGGTAGCCCTTCTTTTTCCAGTCGCCCAGCTCCTGGGCCAGCAGTTCAAAGCTGTTGTTGAAGCTGCTGACGGAACGCACCTCCAGATGAAAGCTGTCCTTGACCTTATAATCACCGCTTTTGGCTTCCATCATACACAGAGATGTACAGTGGAAACGATTCAGCTTCATCACCACATCCTTATAGCTGTACAGCAGGTTCAGCTGTCCCGGCAGCAGATACCCCTTCTCCAGACGTCCCGCCATGCTCTCCCGGAATTCCGTCTCCACCGCCTCGGCCTTCTCCGTCAGCCGGTTGGGCTCATCCAGAAATACGCACGTGTCTTCTTTAGGAAAATAATCGAGAAACGAAACCGTTTTTTCATAAAAATAATCCACAAAGCCATCCACGCCTGCTGCCCCGTCCAGATAATCCAGCTGCTCTGTCAGCTCCCGGACAAGACGGTGGACGCGTCCTGCTTCCTCTATTTTCCCATCTTTTTCAAACAGGGCGGTCTGCCGATCCGCCTCCTGCTTCATCTTAGCGACGCCCTTTTTGATCCGGCTCTTGGATAACAGCACCTCGGACGCCGGATAAATGGTGATCTCGTCCAGATTTTCAATGGAGCGCTGGCTCTGGGCGTCGAAGCTGCGGATGGAATCCACTTCATCATCCCAAAATTCCAGCCGGTAAGGGCTCTCCTCCGTCAGCGGGAAAATGTCTACGATGCCGCCCCGGACAGCAAACTGCCCGGCTTCCTCCACCTGGGCGCACCGCTCATAGCCCATGTTCACCAGACGCAGCTTCAGCGCCTCCGGCTCCACCAGGCTCGTCTGGGTGATGCGAAGAGCCGCCTCCCGCATCTCCTCCAGGGGCAGCAGATGATCCATGCAGCCGTCAATGCTGGTCACCACGGTGAGAGGCTCCCCGGACAGCAGCGCCCGGATGACCTGCATCCGCTCCTTTACCAGAAAATTGCCGTGCACGTCCGCGCTGAAAAAGATCAGATCCTTGGCCGGATAATAGAGCACACCGGGATCAAAGAACCGGTAATCCTCATAGATTTCTCTGGCTTTCAGTTCGTTGGCCGCCAGAATGAGCCGGTATTTCTTTCCCTGGCTCAAGCCATAGATCAGATGGGTTTTCTGGGAATCCATACAGCCCGCGATCTGTACCACGCCTGCATCCTTTTCACAGGCGTTTTTGATGGAATGGTACTCTTCCAGTTCCCCCAGGGGCGCCAGAAATGTCTGCATTGCCTCTCACCTCATTTCATTTTCTTTCGTTATTGATGTTCTGCTTTGGCAAATTTCTTTGCCTTTTTGTTTTACGCGCACTCCCGCTTACACAATATTTTGCAAAACTTCCGATTGTATAGACCCGTTTATGCCTCATTTTCCTCATAGGATTTCCGATTGTACCGGTTCATGGCCGCCTCGGTCTCGCCGTCCAGCATCATCCGCACAGCCTCCACCGCGTGATCCATGGCTTCTTCCACCTTCTCCCTGTCTTCCTTCGGGAAGGTACTGAGCACGTAGTCCGCCAGATCCCAGCCCTTGGGCTTCTCACCCACGCCAATCTTCACCCGGGAAAATCCTTCTGTCCCCGTGTGGAGAATGATATTCTTGATGCCGTTGTGGCCGCCCGCGCTTCCTTTTTTGCGGATGCGGATGAGCCCCGGGTTCAGACTGATGTCGTCAAAAAGGACGATAAGCTCCTCGTTGGGATCGGCCTTGTAATAGCCGAGCACGTCCCGGATGCACTCGCCGCTTAAATTCATGTACGTCTGGGGTTTTAACAGCAGCACCTTGTGACCGTCGATGACGCCCATGCCGTATTCTCCTTTGAATTTGTTCGTATCCAGGCGGATGCCGTACCGGTCCGCCAGCCGGTCGATCGTGTCAAATCCCACGTTGTGTCTTGTGTGGGCATATTTTCCGCCCGGATTGCCCAGGCCTGCAATGATATACATAATGATCCTCTTTCCTTGTCATCACGATTGTCTGTTTCCCTGCGCGGACACATTTCCCGCCGTCTGCGGATGCATCTGCGCCTGTCTATTTTAGCAGGTAAATGGAAAATTGAAAAGGGGGAAGGCGCAAGAAGGACCCCGTCCATGACGGGATCCCTCTCTCTAAAACTGTTCGCAGGCTCGCCCTGCGCGTGTGCTTCCGTTCCATCTGCGTTCCCGCATATCACCTTCCCTGTGCACCTGCGCATGTGCTCTCACACATGTTCATCCATGCACTTATGCCGTTACGCTTCCTCCTCTTCGACTTCTGTCAGCGCTGTCTCATACTTGCCGAGGATCATCTGCTGGATCTTGTCCCGCGTACCCGAATTGATCGGATGTGCGATGTCCCGGTATTCCCCATCAGACGCCTTACGGCTCGGCATTGCAATGAAAAGGCCCTTCTCTCCCTCGATCACTTTAATGTCATGCACTACAAACTCGTCATCCAGCGTAATGGAAACAACCGCTTTCATCTTGCCTTCCTTTGCAACTTTTCGAACCCTAACATCTGTTATCTGCATTCGAATTATGCCCCCCTTGTCGGTATTTTCCGGCAATATACCCTACCCCAAAACGTATTTGCCGTCAGATAATATAACGCTCGTTCTTTTCCACAACGATGCGCACGCCATCCTCTCCCTTGTAACAGGAATTGGCACGGATGGTGTCCCTGCTCTCCACAATACAGTTCTCGATATATGTGTTATCCCCGAGGTATACATCATTCAGAATAATGGAATTGCGGATGACGCAGTTATTTCCCACAAATGTCTTCTTAAACAATATGGAGTTTTCCACCGTTCCGTTGATGATACAACCGCTGGAGATCAGGCTGTTTTTTACATGCGCTCCCGGATTGTACTTGGCCGGCGGAAGATCATCGATCTTCGAATACACATCGGGATACTGCTTGAAGAAGTAATCCCGCACTTCCGGCTTCAGGAAGTCCATGTTTGTCTGATAATAAGATTCCACCGTGGAAATGTTGCTCCAGTAGGAATCCATCCGATATCCGTAAATGCGCTTCAATCCCTTGTAACGGATCAGGATATCCCGCACGAAATCAAACCGGGACTCTGCGGCGCTGCGTTCAATGAGTTCAATGAGCTGACGTCTGCGAATCACATAAATACCCGCAGAAACGTCATTACCGGTAGCTATCATGGGCTTCTCATCGAAGTCCTGGATCCGTCCGTCTTCATCCATCTTCAGGATGCCGAATCTTGTGGCATCCTCTTCCGGAGGAAGCTGCTTGTATACCACAGTGATATCTGCCTTCTTGGCAATGTGGTATTCCAGCACCTTGTTGTAATCCATCTTGTATACACAGTCACCGGATACGATGACCACATATGGCTCATGGCTCTTCTTGAGGAAATCCAGGTTCTGCCAGATGGCATCCGCCGTTCCCCGGTACCAGAAGCTGTTATCCGCGGTCACTGTCGGTGTAAATACGAACAGGCCGCCCTGTTTTCTTCCGAAATCCCACCACTTGGAGGAGCTTAAATGCTCATGCAGGGACCGGGAATTGTACTGGGTCAGCACTGCCACCTTCTGAATATGGGAATTCGTCATGTTGCTCAGTGCAAAGTCAATGCTCCGATAGCTTCCGGCAATGGGCATTGCCGCAATCGCCCGCTTGTTGGACAGTTCGCGCATCCTGTTGTTGTTGCCGCCTGCCAAAATGATTCCTACTGCCCTCATAATACGCCACCTGCCTTAATCAAAGTCTCTCCGCTGTCCAGAACGCCGCCCGGATAATCCTCCGGCGTCGTCTCACCTTCTATGGCCGTATTCTTGCCGATCTTCACATTCGGCGGGATCACGGTACTGTCACCGATGGTCACCAGGCCGAAGCAGTATACGCTGGGCTTCTTCTTATTCGGGATGTCCTCTCCCACGCCCAGCACGGCTCCGTCGCCCACCACGCTGTTCTCCGCAATGATGGCCCGGTCAATGACGCAGTTCTCGCCAATAACCGTATTCTTCATGATAATAGAATCCCGGATCACACTGCCCTTGCCGATGGTGACACCCGAACCGATGACGGAATTGTGCACCTCTCCGTACACATCCGTGCCCTCGCTGATGATACTGCGGGTCACCACCGCATCCTCTGCAATGTACTGCGGCGGGATGATCTCACTTCTTGTATAAATCTTCCAGAATTCCTCATAAAGATTGAATTCGGGAATAATATCTATCAGTTCCATATTGGCTTCCCAGTAGGAGCCGAGGGTTCCCACATCCTTCCAGTAGCCATTGTATTCATAGGCAAAAAGACGCTGTCCCTTCTCGTGGCAATAAGGGATGACATGCTTGCCGAAATCGCAGCCGGGGACTTCTGCGTTGGCAATCAGCGCTTCTTTGAGCACCTTCCAGCTGAATATGTAGATTCCCATGGAAGCCAGGTTGCTCCTCGGATGCTCCGGCTTCTCCTCAAATTCCTGGATCTTGCCGTTCTCATCCGTGATCACGACGCCGAAACGGCTGGCCTCCTCCATCGGCACCGGCATGGCCGCAATGGTCACGTCCGCGTGGCTTGCCTTATGGTAGTCCAGCATCACTTCATAGTCCATCTTGTAAATATGGTCGCCGGACAGGATCAGCACATATTCGGGATTATAACTCTGCATATACTCCAGATTCTGGTAAATCGCATTGGCCGTGCCGGAATACCATTCACTGCTGCTGCTCTTCTCGTAAGGGGGCAGAACAGAAACGCCGCCCACATTGCGGTCCAGATCCCACGGAATACCGATTCCGATATGGGCATTCAGCCGCAGCGGCTGGTACTGTGTCAGCACACCCACGGTATCAACGCCGGAATTGATGCAGTTGCTCAGTGGAAAATCGACGATGCGGTACTTTCCTCCGAAGGATACGGCCGGCTTGGCCACCTTGGAAGTCAGCACACCCAGTCTGCTGCCTTGTCCACCGGCAAGGAGCATTGCTATCATTTCCTTTCTAATCACGTTATCACCTCTCGTAGTTGTAGTTCTTTTATCATTATAGCATACTGGTTCTGATAAGTGAACATATTTTACAATTTTTTTGCCCCATTATTTGTTTTTTTATTACATAATGTCGTATTTTATTTCAAAATTCTCTTTTTGATTTATTTTCTTTATCTATATTTTGCATAGTTTTCATTTTGATTTTACATGATTTTATTGCAGTTTTTACAATCCATTTGGTGTTCACCCATATAGTTTTTGTGTTTTCGGCCCGGGTGTGATATACTTAGTGACAAACAGGAGCAGCGCTCTTGTTTCCTATTATAATAATGAAGAACAGGAAGGATTTTTATGTTTCAGATTAATTTCCATAAACCGATCCACATTCATTTTATCGGCATCGGCGGCATCAGCATGAGCGGTCTGGCAGAGATTCTGCTCAAAGAAAATTTCCACATTTCCGGCTCTGATGCCAAGCGTTCTGCCCTGACAACCCATCTCGAATCGCTGGGATGCACCGTGCAGTATGGGCAGTGTGCGGAAAATATCACCGATGACATCGACGCCGTTGTATACACGGCTGCCATCCACCCGGATAACCCGGAGTTCGCTGCCTGCAAGGCAAAGGGCATTCCCATGCTTTCCCGGGCAGAGCTCCTGGGACAGCTCATGCACAACTACAAAGTTTCCATCGCCATTTCCGGCACCCATGGCAAGACGACGACCACTTCCATGCTCTCCGAGATCCTCATGCTGGCGGACACCGACCCCACCGTTTCCGTGGGCGGCATCCTGAAATCCATCAACGGCAACATCCGCGTGGGCGGCCCGGAGATGTTCGTCACGGAGGCCTGTGAGTACACCAACAGTTTCCTGAACTTTTATCCGACGGATTCCATCATCTTAAATATTGAAGAAGACCATCTGGACTTCTTCAAGGATATCCACGATATTCGCAGATCGTTCCATCAGTTTGCATCCCAGACGGCGGACGGCGGTTCTGTCATCATCAACGCCGATATCCCGGATTATGAAGAGATCACTGCAGACATCAACGCCTCTGTCATCACCTTCGGTCTGGAGCATGAGGCCATGTATACCGCCACAGATATCAGCTTTGACGGCTTCGGCCATCCGTCCTTCACCGTTGTGAAAAACGGCACCCCCGGCATCCAATGTGCCCTGAAAGTGCCCGGCATCCACAACGTGTCCAATGCGCTGGCTGTCATTGCCCTGTGTGACCGCTTAAGCATCCCGGCGGAGACGATCCGCAAGGGTCTGCTGGCCTTCGAGGGTACAGACCGCCGGTTTGAATCCAAGGGTACCTTCCAGGGTGTCACTGTCATCGATGACTATGCCCACCATCCCACGGAGATCGCAGCTACCCTCACCGCTGCCCGGAATTATCCGCACCGCACGATCTGGTGTGTATTCCAGCCCCATACATATACGCGGACAAAAGCGCTGCTTCCGGAATTTGCCCGGGCATTAAAGCTGGCCGACAAGGTGGTACTGGCTGACATCTATGCCGCCAGAGAGACCGACACGCTGGGTATCAGCTCCCGGACGCTGCAGGAGGCACTGCAAAAAGAAGGTGCAGAAGCCTACTATTTCCCCTCCTTCGAACAAATAGAAAATTTTCTCAAAAAAAATTGTGTACACGGTGACCTGTTGATAACTATGGGTGCCGGAGACGTCGTAAATATCGGCGAAAACCTCGTTGAGAAATAGTTATCCACATTATCCACATGCTTATCAACACAATGTGTGAAAAAGCATGTGGATTTTTTTGTGGATTATCCGTTGACATAATCTTCTCGCCGATTTTCGTCCCTATTTCCCCTGATCCCCCTTTTTTCGCCCTTTTCCGCACCTGCCCCGCAGTTGCCCCGTCTGAGTTATCCACATTTTCCACATTATCCACATTTTTATCACCATTTTCCCACAGGTCTGCCGCCGCCAAAAACCCTATTCTCTTTTCCCGGGACATGTGCTATAATTCGAATACTTAGAAGAGAAGAGATGGGTGAACATATGGCTATACGTCTGTATCGGGAAGGAGACCGGGGATATACTTCGGTTTCCAATGATTTTATTGATCATTACATGCCGTCTGCCAACGGCGAATTTGTCAAACTGTATCTGTATCTGCTCCGGTGTCTGTCCGCCGGGCAGGATGCCCTGTCTGTGAGCACGCTGGCCGACCGGTTCAGCAACACGGAGAAGGATATCTGCCGGGCACTGCGCTACTGGGAGAAGGAAGGGCTTCTGTCCATCGAGACCGATGACCGCGGCGCTGCCTGCGGCATCTGCCTGAAGGAGCTGCCGGTACAGACAGCTGCTCCCGAGGCAGCATTTGCGCCTGCTGCGGAACGCACAGACGCCCTGCTGCAGGCACCTGTCACAGATGGCAAGATACTTTCCGCAGCAACGGTTGCCGGGCAGGTGAACGGTTCTATGCAGACCGGTACAGTTCCCGGACAGGCGCAGGCCTCCATGCAGACGGCCTCCGCCGGTACAACCACCGGCCAGAATGGTGCCGAACCCTCAGCCGTCACCTTTGTGCAGCCGGAACCGAAGAAGGCAGGTTCCCACGATATCTCCCGTCAGCGGCTGGAAGAGCTGCAGCAGCAGGACAACATCCGGCAGCTTCTGTTCATCGTGGAACAGTATCTGGGACGGACGCTGGGCAGCACCCACATCAACACCATCCTGTACCTGTACGACGAGCTGCATTTTTCCGAGGAGCTCATCGAGTATCTGGTGGAGTACTGTGTTTCCCGCGGGAACCGCAGCATCCGGTACATAGAGACAGTGGCTCTGGCATGGCATGCCGAGCACATCACCACCGTGGAGCAGGCCCAGGAGGTGACGAGCCAGTACAACAAGTACGTGTTCACCGTGCTGAAAAGCTTCGGCATCAAGGGCCGCAATCCGGTGGCTTCCGAGCTGGCTTACATCAAGAAGTGGTCGTCCGAGTACGGTTTCCCGGTGGAGATCATCTCTCAGGCCTGTGAACGCACAGTGACCCAGATCCACCAGCCGTCCTTCGAATATGCGGACAAGATCCTGTCCAGCTGGAACCGGCAGGGCGTCCGCCATCCGTCGGATATTGTGAA
The DNA here is from genome assembly GCA_018223385.1 of Oscillospiraceae bacterium Marseille-Q3528. GTDB lineage: Bacteria > Bacillota > Clostridia > Lachnospirales > Lachnospiraceae > JAGTTR01. Next base: position 71,573 of record JAGTTR010000003.1, on the reverse strand, counting down.
GCTGGACGCCGCCCACCGGCAGAATCAGCCCCAGCCCGCCCAGACGGCAGACAACAGCAAGGGGCCTGACCGGCGCAACCGGTTCAACAACTTCGAACAGCGCAGCTATGATTTCAACAACCTGGAGCGGCAGCTGCTGAATATCAAGTAAATCTTATTAAGGAAGGAGGAGCAATCCATGTCTCTGACGAATGAACAGTACGATACGATCATGCGCATCTACAGCAGACGGCAGGCGGACAACCGTTTCCGCCAGAAGGAGCGGCAGCAGGCCGTCTACGACGCGATCCCGGCATTCGCGGATCTGGAGACAAAGATCTCCTCTCTCCAGGCCAGCCGGGCCCGTCTCATGCTGGGCGACCAGACCGGACAGGCCACACGCTGCGCCGACAGGCTTCATACCCTTTGTGAGAAAAGGAATCACCTTCTGGCCGAGCACGGTTTTCCGGCAGATTATCTGAAACCGCACTATATCTGCCCGGATTGTCAGGATACCGGTTATATCGGCAGTCAGAAATGTCACTGTTTCCGGCAGGCGGAGATCGACCTGCTGTACCACCAGTCCAACCTGCGGCAGGTGCTGGAACGGGAGAATTTTTCCCATTTCCGGGAAGACTACTATCCGGAAGACATGATCGATCCCGGCACCGGTCTTTCTTCCCGCCGTCTGGCCCAGACTGCACTGGCGGAAGCCCACCGGTTCATCGAGGATTTCTCCCAGACACATCCGAACCTGTTTCTGTACGGGAGCACCGGCACCGGCAAGACCTTTCTGACCAACTGCATTGCCAAGGAGCTTCTGGAACGCTCCTTCTCCGTCCTCTATTTTTCCTCCGGGCAGCTGTTTGACCGGTTTTCCCGGCACAGCTTTTCCAGTGAAAAAGAGGACGATGATTTCCGGTATCACGTCTTCGACTGTGACCTGCTCATCATTGATGATCTGGGCACGGAGATGGTGAACGCCTTCGTCTCCTCCCAGCTGTTCCTGCTCATCAATGAGCGGCTCATGCGCAGGAAATCCACGGTCATTTCCACAAACCTGACGCCGGAAAATTTTCTCAACACGTACTCGGAGCGGATCTTTTCCCGGATCTCCAGCAGCTACCAGATCCTCAAGCTGTTCGGGGATGATATCCGGCTCCGGAAGAAACTGCTGGAGCATACGGTTTCGTAACAGCACCGCGCATTACAGTTTACCCGCGCCATTCGCAAAATCGTATTTTCGATGCGAGTAAACTGGACCTAACTTATCGTGCTGATTCGGCGGATGGCTCTGGCATATCATTCTGATTTGTGCTATAGTATAATTAATTATGTTCATCATCACAACGGAGGAGAAAACCAATGTCTAATGAAGAAACCAGAAATCTGGAAACCATTCCTGTAGGCAAACTCGGCATCATTCCCCTTGCCAGCTGCAAGGAACTCGGCGAGAAGGTCAACAACTATCTCGTTGAGTGGAGAAATGAAAGAGAGAACGAGCATCATGCCAATATCGTTTTCGAAGGTTATCAGAGAGATAACTACATTATTTCCGCGCGTGTTCCCCGATTCGGAAGCGGCGAGGCCAAGGGCGTTCTCGGTGAATCTGTCCGGGGCTATGACCTGTATCTGATGGTTGACGTATGTAACTACAGTCTGACCTACTCCCTGTGCGGCCAGACAAACCATATGTCTCCGGATGACCACTATCAGGATCTGAAGAGAATCATTGCAGCAGTAGGCGGTAAAGCCAAGAACATCACCGTCATCATGCCGTTCCTCTATGAGAGCCGTCAGCACAAGCGCAGCGGCCGGGAGTCTCTGGACTGTGCGCTGGCACTGCAGGAGCTCATTGATATGGGTGTCAACAACATCATTACCTTCGATGCCCATGACCCGCGGGTACAGAATGCAATCCCGATCAACGGGTTTGAAACCGTACAGCCTGCTTACCAGTTTATCAAGGGCCTTCTTCGCAACATCCCGGATCTTAAGATCGACAGTGACCACATGATGGTCATCAGCCCGGATGAAGGCGGTATGGGACGTGCCATCTACGTTGCCAACGTTCTTGGTCTGGACATGGGTATGTTCTATAAGAGAAGAGACTACACGAAGATTGTCAATGGACGCAACCCCATCGTTGCCCATGAGTTCCTGGGTACCGACGTGACCGGCAAGGATCTGATCATCATTGACGATATGATCTCTTCCGGTGACAGCGTTCTGGAAGTTGCTTCCGAACTGAAGCGCCGCAAAGCCAACCGCATCTTTATCTTCTCCACTTTCGGTCTGTTCACCAACGGTCTGGAGAAGTTTGACAAGGCTTATGAGGAAGGCTATATCACCCGCGTGCTGACCACCAACCTGGTATATCAGACACCGGAGCTGCTGGAGAAGCCTTACTACATCAGCTGTGACATGAGCAAATACATTGCGTACATCATCGACACGCTGAACCACGACGCTTCCATCAGCGGTCTTCTGGATCCCAGTGACCGTATCCAGAAGCGCCTGACCCAGTACCGCAACGGCACCATGGATTTCTAAGCTTCATAAGGAAAATGAATCCTGGAAAACCTGCCACTGGCAGCGTATTCAGGAGTCTATACAGCACGAAAAGAGGATGCCCTTTTTACAGGACATCCTCTTATTTGCTTTTCAATTCATTATAAAATTTTCCGAATCCTCTCAAAACATTCTGTCACTGTTTTTCTCGGCGCAGCCACGTTGATCCGCTGGAATCCCTGTCCTGTTTTTCCAAAGATCTTTCCACTGTCCAGCCACAGCTTCGCATCGTATATGATCCGGCGATCCAGTTCTTCTGTTTCGATACCAGTTCCCCGGAAATCCAGCCAGACCAGATAGGTGCCTTCGCCATTGATCATCTTTACCCCCGGCAGATATTCTTCCACATAGTTTCTTGCATAGTCAATATTCGACTTCACATAAGCCATCATTTTCTCATACCATTCATCGCCATGCTCGTATGCGGCCTGGGTAGCAACCAGTCCCAATACGCTCAACTGACTGATGCCGGCTGCATTCACTTCATGCTGGAATCTCTGCCGCAGCTTTTCATTGGGGATAAAGATGTTGGAGATCAGCATACTTGCCAGGTTGAAGGTTTTGCTCGGCGAAGTGCAGGTGACAGAGACATCCGCATATTCCTTCTTAATAGAAGCAAACACGGTATGCTCTCCCTGAAACACAAAATCATTGTGGATCTCGTCACAGACCACCGTGACCCCATGCTTCAGACAGATCTCGCCCATTCCGGTCAGTTCTTCCCTCGTAAATACTCTTCCGGAGGGATTATGGGGATTGCACAGAAGGAACAGCTTGATCTGATGCTCCACGATTTTCTGCTCGAAATCTTCCAGGTCAATGTGATAACGGTTATCCTCTCCCAGGTATAAATCATTGCTGACAACAACTCTTCCGTTATCCTGGATCACCTCGGAAAACGGATAGTACACCGGCTGCTGGATAAGCACGCAGTCCCCCACTTCCGTAAAGGCTTTTACCGCCATAGCAAGTGCAAATACCACGCCCGGCGTTTTGATCAGCCAGTCCGGCTCCACATCCCAGTGATGGCGTCTGTGCATCCAGCCTGCGATCGCGCGGAAATAATCCTCCAGGGATTCACTGTATCCAAAAATCCCATGCTTCGCTCTTTCAATCAGCGCATCCTCCACATAGGAAGTTGTCCGAAAATCCATATCTGCCACCCAAAAAGGCAACACATCCTCCGGCTTGCCTCTTTTTACGGCAAAATCATATTTTAAACAGTCGGTTCCTTTCCGCTCGATGATCTCATCAAAATTTAAATTTCTTTCCGGCATTTCCATTCATCCTTTCCCGTTCGTTCCATCCGCCATGCATTTTTCCAGATCGCATGCTATTCCAGCGACTGAAATACATCCGATAACTCGGCCAGCAGATCCTCAATATCTTCGATTCCAACAGATAACCGGAGGGTACAGTGGGTAATTCCGTTTTTCAGACGGACATCCTCCGGCACATCCGCATGGGTCTGGGTCGTCGGATACGTGATCAGTGTTTCTACGCCTCCCAGGCTCTCTGCAAATTTGATCATCCTTACACGTTCCAGAATCTGTAAGGCATGCGCTTTCGTATCCACATCGAAGGTGAGCATGGAGCCAAAACCGCTTGCCTGTTTTTTCATCACCGTATATCCGGGATGTTCCGGCAGCCCCGGGTAATACACCTGTTTCACAACGCGCTGCGCTTTCAGCCAGTTCGCAATTTTTATCGCATTCTCCTGGGATCGCTCCATGCGGATGCCAAGGGTCTTGATCCCCCGAAGAAGCAGCCAGCTGTCAAAGGGCGCCAGCCCCGCTCCCGTGGTCTTGATCAGGAACCGCAGCTTCTCCTGTATCTCCTCGTTGTTTGTCACAAGGAATCCGGCCAGCGTATCATTGTGTCCGCCCAAAAACTTTGTGCCACTGTGGATCACAACATCTGCGCCCAGCTTTAACGGATTCTGAAAATACGGAGACAGGAAGGTGTTATCCACGATCAGGAGGATCTGATGCTTCCTGGCAATCTCTGCAATGGCCGCAATATCCGATACATGCATCATGGGATTGGTCGGTGTCTCTATGTAAATGGCTTTCGTATTTTCCCGGATCGCGCTTTCGATATCGTCCCTGGAACAGTCCAGATAGGTAAATTCATAGTTGTTCTTTTTCGAAACATTGTCAAACAAACGGATGCTCCCGCCATATAAATCTGCTTCCACGACAAAATGATCGCCCGGCTGAAAGATCTCCATCAACAGCGTGATTGCCGCCATGCCGCTGGAAAGCGCAAACGCATCAATGCCTCCTTCCAGGCTGGCAACCACCTTCTCCAACTGTTCTCTGGTGGGATTCTGTAATCTGCTGTAATCATATCCGGTGCTTTGTCCGACACCGGGATGGGCATACGTTGCTGTCTGATAAATGGGATAACTGATCGCACCATAGTTTTCTGTTTTTCCTTCGGTTTCTTCTAAATGAAGACAACGGGTATTGCGTCCTCTATTCATACTATATCTCTCCTATAGGTTTTATTCGTTTTTATAGATATATTTTATCACCAAACAAACGCGCTGAATAATCAGAATATTCTATTATGGGATATAGGAAAAAGCTATAGTAAAAAGTTTTAATATCTTCCCAGAACCGTGTCCTTCACATCCCAGCGAAGCGGCGGGTAAGGCGTCTGATCGCCGTATCCCACATCCACATAGGTCACGAGACGCATGTAATCCGGCAGATTGAAACGGGCTCTTAACCGGTCGCTGAACTCCTTGTTGCGGAACGTCAGCCATACGCTTTCCAGTCCCACGGCATGAGCGGCCAGCACCATATTCTGTCCGGCTGCGCCTGCATCCAGCAGCTGGTTTCTCACCGGGGTGAAGGAATTGGCACGGTAGCAGCGCATATCCTGTAATACGATCAGATGTACCGGGCCGCCGGGCACATCACTGCCCCGGAACAAACCGGGCTCGTTTTTCTCCCGCACCACAATGTAGCGGATGGACTGCACGTTACAGCCGTGAGCTGCCCACAGTCCTGCCTCCAGCACCTTGTCGATGAGCTCGTCCGGCACTTCCTGATCCGTAAACTCTCTGACGGAACGGCGCTCCTTTACGATGGTGAAGAAATCCTCCTCCATCTGGGGCGTTACCGTCTTCGGCTTGTAGGGAGACAGATCCACCGCTTCTCCTCTGGAAAGCTTGTCCGCAGACTCGATGAGGAAGCTGGCGTACTTGTACTCCGGCAGGTCTGTGCCCAGCCCTCTCTTTCTCCACAGCTCCAGCAGATGTTTCACATAATCCGCCTGGGAAGCCTTTAATTTCTCATTTCTGTATGCTGCATGGTACATCTGAATCTCCAGGGTGTGATGGCTTCTCTCCCGGACTCTGGCACGGAATTCCGATTCATCCATGGCCAGGAAATCCTCGTCTGTCAGTTTCTGATTGTTGTTTTTGATCTCCTGGATTTCCTCTAAGGTAAGGTAATCCATACTCGTATCTCGAAACATTGTTTTTCCTCCTAGTCAATATTAAATATCATTGCTTTCATCCATGATACCTGAGGATTGCTCCGTGCTGCCCACTCCCGCAATCCTAAATAAAGTACTCCACATTCTCTTTCTCGGAAGCGCCTCTGCCGATGTCAGTCACGATCCGGGCCGCCAGATCCACCAGGTAGCGGTCGTTTCTGCTGCGGGGATGGGGCGCGTTGACCTCGTACTCCTCCTGGATCCGGCTGGGGCGCGGGCTTAAGAGAATGACCCGGTCTGCCAGATATACGGCCTCGTTGATGTCGTGGGTAACAAAGAGAATGGTTTTTTTCTCCTCTTGTCGGATGCGCACCAGCTCGTCCTGCAGGGTTGTCCTCGTCAGATGATCCACGGCACTGAAGGGCTCATCCATGAGGATGACCTTCGGATTCATCACCAGGGCTCTGGCAATACCCGCCCGCTGCCGCATACCGCCGGACAGCTGGGACGGATACTTGCTTTCAAAGCCGTCCAGATTCATCAGATGAATATATTTTTTCAGCCGTTCCTCCTGCTCTGCCTTGGGTACCTTCGAGATATCCATGCCGAAAGCGATATTTTTCTTCACCGTTTTCCACGGATACAGGGACGCATCCTGAAATACCACACCGATATCCCGGCTGGGCCCGGTCACCGGCTCGTCATCCAGCAGCACCTCGCCGCCGCTTTTTTCCAGCAGGCCTGCCACAATTTCCAGCATGGTGCTCTTGCCGCAGCCGGAGGGGCCCACAATGCACACAAACTCACCGTCTTTGATGTGCAGATCAATGTGATCCAGCGCCGTTACCGCCTGTCCGTCCTCTCCGTTATATTGTTTGGTCAGATTGCGAATCGTTATCGAAGGCATCCTGCATATCTCCTTTCTGTCCGGTCAGATGCTTATTTTTCTGCCGGGTCTGTCAGTCCCAGTGTCTCTGCCGCTTTCTCGGCAAACTCGTTGGTGTAAGTACCCTCTGCCTGTACATTTTCATCCAGCCAGCCGTACTCTTTCAGATACTCTACGGTCTTTTCCACACGATCCTCAGGGATCACCGGATAATCAGACCATACGTCGATCTCATCCTCTACGGCTTTGCGCATCACATCCTCAGAAACATCCATCTGCTGTGCCAGCCAGGTGATGAACTCGTCGAAATACTCGTTTTTCACTTTCTCATGCACTTCATAGTAGGCATTCAGGAAACGCTGCAGCTTCTCCGGCTCTTCCTTGATGATCCGATCAGAAGCAACGATGGTGCCGGTGTAGTAATCCGGGATGTAGTCCCAGGCACGTCCGAGAATGTGGCCGGTTCCCTCTGCCTCTGCCAGTGCGGCGTAAGGGTTGTGGATGATGGTGGCATCTACCTCGCCGGAGGTCAGGGTCGCGTAAGCGGTCTGGTGTTTGCCGTTGGCAACGAGGGTTACCTCATCCTCGGAAATGCCGTTGGCTTCCAGCATTTTCAGCACAGAGAGACGCAGGCCGCCGGATGCTGCGCAGCTTCCGATGGTTTTTCCTTTCAGATCGGAGAAATCCTTGATGTCATTGTTGGCAATGAGCCAGTAGCAGCCTGCATACCGCCACAGGTTACCGACCATTTTTGCCGGAACGCCGTTGTAGATCGCCGGTATAAAGGTGCTGGGATCGCCGTCCGCAATGTCGATCTCGCCTCTGGAAATGAGGGAGAGCAGTTCGTTGTAATCCGGTCTGGAAACCTGCTCGAACTCGATACCCAGATCCTTATAGAAGCCTTTCTCGATAGCAAAGCTGTTCACCGCGCCGGTCATGCCGGTGGTAAAGCTGACCTTTAAGGTGATGGGCTCCTCGCTTCCATCCGATGTCTCTGCGGCAGCGTCCGTATCTGCGGATGCATCGCCAGCCTGTGCGCTGTCTGTCTTTGTGTCTGCCGCTGTTCCGTCTGTGGATGTGGATGCGCCGCATCCGGTAAACACCGCCGTGGTCAGTGCTGCTGTCAGTAAAAGGGCTGCAAATTTTTTCATCTTCTTTTCTCCTCTCAATGTGTTTTTATACTTTTCTCCAGCGATGGCAGATCATGTATTCCACCGCTGTCACAAGCTTTGTCAGTAATACGGAAATCAGGGTCACCAGGATGATCAGAAAAAACATCCGGGAGGTGTTTAACAGCTCCTGGGATTCCCGCAAAAGATACCCAAGTCCCCCCTTGGCCGACTGCATTTCCGAAAAGACCACGCCGGTCATGGCTGTGGCTGCCGCGATCCGGAAGCCGTTGAACATGGACGGCAGCGCCGCCGGTAAAATGACGCCGAAGACGGTCTGTACCCGGGATGCCCGGAACACCCGCGCCACCTTTAAATATTCTTCTTTACACTGCTTGGCGCCGGTCAGCGTATTGTACAGGATCTGAAATACCGAAAACAGGAAGATCAGAACGACCTTGGACTGGAAGCCGATGCCGAACCAGAGTACCAGGATGGGTAAAATGGCCGTCTTGGGGATAGCCATGATGGCGGAGCAGAACACGCTGCCGTAGGCTTCTGTTTTGGGGAATAACGTCCACAGGAGCGCCAGAGCCACGCCCACCACACCGGCCAGCACATATCCCACCGCCACCTCCTCCAGGGTCACAAGCAGATGAGGCTGCAGCGTGCCGTTGGAAATGATTTTTACCGCTTCCTCTACGATGCCGCTGGGCGCCGCCATGAATACCTTGCTGACTCTTCCTGTGGTGACGGAAATCTCCATCCACAGAAGAAGGGCTACCACCGTCGCGATCTGCAGGATCAGAATGCCGTTTATCTTTGATTTCTTCTGCTTTGCGTCAGTCGTTTTTGCTGCCATAGGTAAACGCCCCCTCTCTGACCTTCTCGCTCTCAAAATATTCTCTTTCACAGCTTTCCCCGCTGATGATCACATTCTGTACCAGCCGGTGGGAAAGGTGACGGCTGAAATTTTCTATCGTTGTGGTGTCGATCACATCACAGTAGTAAGGCGCCAGCTCCAGGAACCAGGGATATTCTTTCGCATATTCCCGCCATACCTGGCCGTAGGGACAGTGGTCAGCGCCCCATTCCGGGATCCAGCCGCATTTGGGAAGATCGGTGACGGAACGGAAATCCTTCACCGTGTCAAAACAGACGCCCTCTGCCCTGGCTTTGGCCCGCATCTCGTCGGAACGGTCAACGGCCAGTTCAAAGATGGTCTGCCGTACCAGCTCCTTCGTCCGCTCCAAGCCGAAGGTATCATACAGGGTTTTACAGAAATGGAAGTACAGCATGGCGAACTGTCTGGCTGCCTTTCGGATCTCGTATACCATCTGCCGCCGCTCTACCGGCTCGGAAAGCTTCTCATACCGTTCCTTCCAGCGTTTCTTTTCTTCCTCCGGGGCATTCTCCCGATACTCATAGGCTCCTGTTTCCATAATTTTCCTCCTTCACCACACGGAACTGATCCATAAATGCGATGTATTCCTCTTTGGATGCAAATACCGGATGGTATTCTTTTTTCAGCTGTTTTGCCAGCGCCGCGCCGTCCTTCAGCATCCGGTAAGCACTGACTGCGAAAACCTTGGCGGTGAGGATGTATGCTTCTTCCTCATCCACAATGCCGAAATCGCTCTGATGGCGGCCACCGGACATGCCCCCGGTATGGAAGGTGTACACCGGCAGCAGATGCTGGACATCTCCCACATCAGTGGAACCGCCGGTGTGGGTACCGGGCTTCACCCGCTCCACCGGGCGTCCCTCTGCCAGTTCTTCCAGCGCTTCCGTCAGCACTTCGGGATACTCCTGATAGATGGCGGGCAGATATCCCGGCATCGTCTCGATCTCAATGCCTGCCCCCATGGCCAGTGCCCCGGCCTGGAAGGAACGGTCGGTCTTCTCTGCCGCATCCGCAAAGGCTTCCAATGTTTTGCCCCTCACCAGCGTCTCAATGACCGCCTCCTCCGGCACCACATTCACCAGATCGCCGCCCTTTGTCATAATGGGATGTACCCGCACACAATCCTCATCCCGGAAAGTCTCCCGGTTCAGCGCCAGTGCCTGTAATCCCAGGGAAGCCGCAGACAGGGCATTCACGCCCTTTTCCGGTCGGAACGCCGCGTGAGCTGCTTTTCCGTGAATGGTGATGACCTTGGAAACGAAGCCGTTGCCGCTGCCCTTTCCGGCCAGGATGCCCTCCTCCCGGATGTGATGGGCGATGCCGGCATCCACATCATCGAAAGCACCGATACGGATCAGCTCACATTTGCCGCCGCCGTACTGGATCTTGCCCTCCTGCATGAGGCTTTTCTTAAACTCCACTTCCCCGTACTCCTCGGCAGGAGTGGCGAAGAAGATCACCTGTCCGTCCAGCTTGTCCGCAATCTCCGGATCTGTCAGCGCCAGCATGGCACCCACCACACCGGCCAGCTGTGCGTGATGGCCGCAGCAGTGGGCCGCGCCCGTCTCCGGCACCGCGTAAATGTGATTGGGTATCTTCAATGCGTCCATCTCTCCCAGCAGCGCCAGGGAAAACTGCTCCTTCCGATCCTCATTCAGGTAAGCCTTCACCCCGGTCACCGCCAAGTGCTCGTCCACATGGGACAGATGCTGCTTCATAATACTGGCAAATTTTTCACTGGTCCGAAACTCCTTATAGCCCAGCTCCGCATGATGATAAATATCATCCGCAAAGGCAAGGATCTGTTCCCGGTTTTCCTCAATGTGCTGTACGATCTTTCGTTCGATCTGATCCATAAGCTGCTCCTTTCACGCTCGCTGCCGCGTATACGCGTATTTTCTATCGTATAAAAAATGGCCATGGGATTTCCTCCTATGGCCGCTCTGTCGTCGTTCTTCTCTGTTCTTTCCTGTCTCTGTCAGGAAACATGCATCAACCGGCCCGGATGGAAATCATTCATCATCTGTGTACAACAAGAGCTGCACATCGCTGCGATCTGCATACAACAACACATATTCATGATGGTGTTTTCCAGTCCTGTTTTCCTGTTCATGTCTATTTCCTACTTTCTATACCTTTCCTGTTTTTCCTATCAGGTTAATATGGATTATAATACCAGTTTTATATTCTGTCAATCCTAATTTTATATTTTTAACAGTTCACTTGAATATGAAAGCGCCAGCAAATGAGCAGAAAAAGAGCCGTACGCTTTCCTTTCCGGTTCTGCATACGGCTCTCTGCCTTAATCATTCAGTTGTTTTTTCTCCAGCCCCTGATGAATCGTCTCCATGAACTGGTTCCAGATCGTTCCCGGGTAGGACGACCCTGACAGGCCATTCAGCGCCCGCACCTGGTCGCAGCCCGCCCAGACAGCGGTGGTGTAGTAAGCGGTATACCCCACAAACCAGCCGTCCTTATTGTCGTTGGTCGTGCCGGTCTTTCCGGCGGATGGCATGTCATTCAGGGAAAGTCGGCTGCCGGTGCCGCTCTTCATGCCGCCCTCCAGAATGTTGGTCATGGCTCTGGCCGCACTGTCCGTGTATACCTGTGTCGTCTCTGCACCGGTGTTGTCCACCAGCAGGTTGTCAAAGGCATCCGTGATCTTCACGATGCACGTGGGCGTGCGGAACTGCCCGCCGTTGGCCAGCGTCGCATAGCCGGAAGCCATCTCCACCACGTTGGTGCCCTTGGTCAGGCCGCCCAGGGAGGTGGACAGCTGCTTATCGGCATCCACGATCTTGGCAAACTCCATCTCATACAGGCGTTTCAGGCCGTTTTCCACACCGACCTTCTCAAATACCTGCCAGGCCACGGTGTTCAGTGATTTCTCCACCGCCCGCCGCAGCGTCACATTTCCATAATAGACGCCGCCCGCATTTTCCGGGCCGCCCTCGAATTTGTGATCATCAATGACAGTATCTGCCGTATAGCTGCCCTCCAGCGCCGGTGCATACACCACCAGCGGTTTAATGGTACTGCCCGGCTGACGGCTGCTCTGGTACGCCCGGTTCAGGCTGCTGGTCACATCGTCCTGGCTCCGGCCACCCACCACGGCCACCACCTTACCCGTGGCATTGTCGATGCAGGCTGCCGCACCCTGCATGGCGTACACGCCGTCAGTTCCATGGTTCACAAAATCGATCAGTGTCTCATCCACGGCCTGCTGCAGCACCTCCTGCTTCTGCTCATTCAGGGAGGTGTATACCCGGTAACCACCGGTCACCAGCAGATTGTGGCATTCCTCATACACCTGGGCATATTCCTCATCATAGGTTGCCCGCTGTGCATCGCTGGAAAATTCATACTGGAAGGTGAATCCCTGCAGCTTCATCAGCTCCTTCACCGCACAGTTGGTCGCAAAGGACTGCATATAGTTGCTGACATTCTCCGTCTTCGTATCCGCCAGCACAATATCCTCGGCCTTGGCACTCTGACAGGTAGCGCTGTCAATGACACCGTCCTCCTCCATCTCATCCAGGATCCGATCCCGCCGTTTCAGCGTCTCGGAAAGATTCGTCCGCGGGTCATAGCGGCCCGGGCTGTTGGGGATCGCACAGAGCAGAGCGATCTGAGACAGATCCAGCTCCGAGACACTCTTGCCAAAATACCCCCGGCTGGCCGCTTCGATGCCATAATAGCCGTTGGAATAGTAAATATTATTGATGTAATATTCCAGAATCTGTTCCTTGGAATACTTCTTCTCCAGCTGCATGGCAATGAAGATCTCTTCCACCTTCCGCTCCCAGCGCACCGTATGAGACAGGAAAATATTCCGGCTCAGCTGCTGGGTGATGGTGCTGCCGCCCTGGGTGATGGCCTGCTTGCGCACCAGCGATACCACCGCCCGGAAAATGGCCTTCATGTCAAAGCCCTTATGTTTGTAAAACCGCTTGTCCTCGATGCTGACAAAGGCCTGCTTTACATAATCCGGAATCTCCGCAGATTTCAGATAGTAGACATCCTTGTCGCCTTTCAGCGTCTGGATCACGTTATCGCTGTCATCGTACACCAGCGTCGTCTGGGATGACCAGAACACGGACTCGTCAGAAGCCTCCACCTTGGCCTTCGCCTCCTGGTAGAGCTCCACGATCCGGACACCGAATTTTTGATAAAAAATAACCATACAGCCGATCAGAAGGATCCCCAAGAATACCTGGAAGGAAGCAAACAGGATGTCGCCTGCCCCCATTCTTCTCCGGCGGCGCTTCCCTCTGCGCCTCCGGCGACGCCTTCTGTGCAGCTCTCTCTCTCTTTCAGACATGCATATCCTCCGCACAAATGCTGTCAATATCTTTCCTCATTGTACGCCTTTCCCCACAGAATGTCTACTGCCGGGGAAAATTTCACAGTTTTCTCCCACCTGTCTTCCATCATCAATGATCGATAACAGACAGACCATGCAACAAAAACACCCCGGCGGTACCACACAGTACCCCGGGGAATTCCTGGTTTTTCTCAGATGGACAGCATCCATCCGACGAGAAGCAAATCGTTTATCCTCACATCATACGTCTGACAGAAATCATTCGCATGTAATCTATACTGCCGGTGCCGTCATACGATATGCCTGTCCCGGTCAGCTTATTTATCCGCAATTACCGACGATTATAGTTGATCAGGCATCCCTTCAGAATGATCTCCCGCTCGTCGTCGGTCAGCTCTCCCATACGCAGGGTGAAGGGGAACAGCGCACCAGCCTTTACCACGCAGGCCGGGATCTCTGTCTTTTTCTCCGCAATGGCTGTGCGGACATCCGGAATAAACAGGTAGTCCAGATTGTGGAACGGCAGCTCTCCCGCATCAATGACGAAGGGCAGCATGCCCCAGTTGATCAGGTTGGAGCGGTACCGCTTGGTGGCATATTCGTTGGCGATGTTGGCCCAGCCGCCCAGTACCTTCTGACAGGAAGCCGCCTGCTCTCTGGCAGAGCCGTCACCCGGCTTCACGGCAAAAATCGTAGAGCCGAAGCCCACATTGCCCTTGCCCACGTTCGGGTAATCCTTCTGCACCGCAGCCATAACTGCTTTCAGGTCTTCCACGGCTTCCAGCGGACAGGTGCCTGCCTCCACAGCTTTCTGAGCTTTCTGGATGGCCTTTGCCCGGCCCACATACTCCGGATCTTTTCTGGACAGAGTGAACTCTGCCAGTCCCAGAGGGTTGGAACGGTAGGAGGATGTCTCGCCGGAGGGGATCAGCTCGTCGGTGGTGGTCACCGGATCGTGGATCTCAGATACGACCTGGAGCACCAGGTTGTCCGGCAGTGCCGACATGGCCGGCCAGTCCTTGATGTTGGGGCCGAACTTGATCTCCACGGAAGGATCTGCCACGCCCTTGCTGTCAAAAATCCGGTTCTCATAAATGGTCTTGTCAAAGAAGTATTTCGGGCCGCGGAATTCCACATCCATCTCATCTGCTGCCGTCAGGAAGCCCTTGTTGGCTGCGGTTGCCGCAATGGAGCGGGCATCCATCAGCGCCACAGAAGCGATCTGGCCGTTCTGGAGCTTACTGCCCTCCCGGTTGGGGAAGTTTCTTGTGGAGTGTCGGATGGAGAAGCCGTTGTTGGCCGGGGTATCTCCCGCACCGAAGCAGGGGCCACAGAACGCGGTCTTCACCACGGCACCGGCGCCCAGAAGGTCTGCCACGGAACCGTTTTTCACCAGCTCCATGAAGATCGGCGTGCTGGCCGGGTAAACGCTTAAGGTAAACTCATCCGGGCCGATGCTTCTGCCCCGCAGGATATCCGCCGCGTCACAGATATTTTCAAATCCGCCGCCGGCACAGCCTGCGATGATGCCCTGGTCTACATATAATTTTCCGTTATGTACTTTATTTTTCAGTGTGAAATCCACCGCATTGTCCAGACTGACAGCTGCCTTTTTCTCGCAGTCCTCCAGAATATCCATCAGGTTCGCTTTTAATTCCTCGATGGTGTACGTGTTGCTGGGGTGGAAAGGCATGGCGATCATGGGCTTTACTTCGCTCAAATCCACGGTGATCATGCCATCGTAGTAAGCCACTGCCCCCGGGTTCAGCTCTGCATACTCCTCCCGGCGGCCGTGAATGTCAAAATATTCCTCGATTTTTTCATCGGTTCTCCAGATGGAGGACAGGCAGGTGGTCTCGGTGGTCATCACGTCCACGCCGATCCGGAAATCGGCACTCAAGGAAGCCACGCCGGGGCCCACGAACTCCATCACCTTATTTTTCACATAGCCGTTGGCAAACACCGCACCGATGATGGCCAGCGCCACGTCCTGAGGGCCCACACCCTTGCGGGGCGCTCCTTTCAGATACACGCCCACCACACCCGGCATATTCACATCGTAGGTCTGACAGAGTAACTGTTTTACCAGCTCGCCGCCGCCCTCGCCAATGGCCATGGTACCCAGCGCGCCGTAACGGGTGTGGCTGTCGGAGCCGAGGATCATCTTGCCGCAGCCTGCCAGCATCTCTCTGGCAAACTGATGGATGACTGCCTGATGCGGCGGAACATAGACGCCGCCGTAGCGTTTTGCACAGGAAAGGCCAAACATGTGGTCATCCTCGTTGATGGTGCCGCCCACCGCGCACAGACTGTTGTGGCAGTTGGTGAGCACGTAGGGGATGGGGAACCGCTCCAGTCCCGATGCCCGGGCTGTCTGGATGATGCCCACAAAGGTAATGTCATGAGAAGTCAGCTTGTCGAATTTCAGCTTCAGCTTCTCCATATTGTCAGATGTGTTGTGTGCTTTCAAAATACCGTAGGCGATGGTCTGCTGTGCAGCTTCCTCCTTGGAAGGCACTGCGCCAAGCTTTGCCTGCAGGGCAGCTTCCTGTCCCTCTTCCACGATCTCGGTGCCGTTCAGCAGCCAGGCACCGCCCCTGGATAATGTAACCATATGATTTCCTCCCGTATTGCTTCTGCATGTTCTGTGATCTTTACACAGATATTTTCTGGTTCTCATTATAGCCACACATAAAAATGAATGCAAGGATTTTCCCCGTTTTTCCGCTGAAAATCCCCGCATTCTTTTGGATAGTTTTGTCTGTTTTTCTACTTATTTACCATCTGTTTCTACTTATAAATAATTAGTTTCACCCATAAGTAGTACGTCTCTCCTATCCACAGATATACCATCAGTGCGCATCCTTTTCCCCGGCATCCATGATAACCTCCTGATTCTCACCATTTTCCTGTGAAACCGCTTCTTCTGTTTTCTCAGATGAATCCGCTTTCACTCTTGGGAATGTCAGCGTCACCCGGAACAGATCGCCGTCCAGATAGATTTCAAACTTTCCTTTCTGTAATGTCGTCAGGTTCTGGGCGATGGACAGGCCAAGGCCGCTGCCTTCCGTGGTACGGGACACGTCTCCCCGCACGAACCGTTCCGTCAGCTCATCCGCCGAAATGTTCAGCGGCTGTTCGGAAATATTTTTCAGCGAAAATACCACCTGCTCTTCATCTGCCTTGAGGTCTGCGTATACCCGGCTGTCCTGGAGGGCGTATTTCGCCGTGTTGTTGTACAGGTTTTCCACCACCCGCCACAGTCTCCGGCCATCCGCCATGACATAGATGGGCCCCTCGGGAATGCTGCACACCAGATTTAAGCCTCTGGCGGCAAATTTTTCCTCGAATTCCCCGTTGGTCTGCCAGATCAGCTGCACAAAGTCAATGGGCATGAACTCCAGTTTGATATTGCCGGAACTGATCTTGGACGCCTCCACCAGATCCTCCGTCAGGTTTTTCAGGCGCTGGGATTTCTTATCCAGCACATCAATGTAACCCCTGACTTTCTCATCCTGTATATTTTCCCGCTTCAAAAGATCCACATAGTTGATGATGGATGTCAGCGGCGTCTTGATGTCGTGAGAAACATTGGTGATCAGGTCTGTTTTCAGCCGCTCGTTTTTCAGGCTCTTCTCCACCGCGTTGGAAAGGCCCTCCCCGATATGGTTCACCGCCTCGGCTTCCGTCCGGTAATCTCCCCGCAGATGGGTGG
Source organism: Oscillospiraceae bacterium Marseille-Q3528 (assembly GCA_018223385.1). Classification (GTDB taxonomy): domain Bacteria; phylum Bacillota; class Clostridia; order Lachnospirales; family Lachnospiraceae; genus JAGTTR01. The sequence goes on along the minus strand of JAGTTR010000003.1, from coordinate 54,638 downwards.
TGTCGATCTTGTAATCCACTTCCCCGGCGGTGATCTGCCGGATGCCCTGATTTACCCGCTGTTTCTGGATCGCCCGCCAGAGCAGGAATGCCCCCACGCCGATGTCCAGAACCAGCAGCAGCCAGAAACTGTCCATCACATGATATACAAAGAAGTGAACGATCAGAAATCCCACATAACACAGTCCTGTCCGCAGTGTCACGCTGCGTGCCTGCCAGCAGTCCCATATAAAACAGCAGAGCTTCCGGCACAGGCTGTTTTTCCACAGAAGACCGGCTTTTAGCCGCCGCACCAGACTGAGCCAGCCCGCCATGAGCCCCAGATTGGATGCAACTGCTGCGGCAGAGATGACCACAACAGCCGATGCGACATCATCCGGCGTGTATAACAGGTTTCCCGCCAGAACTATCGCCAGATAATCTCCCCACAGCAGTACCAGCGCCAGCACACCAAACAAAACCATTGACATCTCCGTATTTACCCGGTCAATGACATACAGCCGGCATCCTTCACCTGCCGGCTGCCAGCCGGCCGTGAATGTCAGGTATAAAAAGCAGATCAGGTACATCAGGCCGCCCACCGCCAGAAATACGACGCCGACCACAAACAGGGGCCGTTCACTGTCCAGCTCTTTCCTCGCCAGAGAAAAAATATCTTCCGCCGAATAGGTGGTATCCACGGCAGTCACGACCGCCCAGTCATCCCCCTGATCCGTCCGGGAAAGCCAGTTCCTGCGCCACATTTCCCCTTCTGCGCTTTCATGGAAGCTGCCCTCCGGGAAATTGTACTGCTGTGCACCATTGGACATATTCCAGCAGTAAAACATCATGTCCGCCTGGTTGATGACTGCATCCTCGGCATCTTCTATTGTGGAAATGCCCTCCATATTCGTGTAGATCCCGCCGTCCTCATCCTGGGCAAAATAGCGGAAATTGGTGTTTGCCGGATCCAGCTGGTCCTTTCTCTGGTAAAACTGACTGACCCGGTCACCGGTATCCTCAATAAAATCCCTTACGATCCGATTCAGTTGAGAAGTCTCTGACACCGTCAGTTCATTGTTCAGCGCCACCTCCAGCAGACTGCCATATTCCTGCGGGGCGTACTCCTCCTCCAGCCAGGTATAGCTCTCTGCTTCACTGGAAGCATCTGTCGCCTCCGCATCTGATCCAGATGCTGCCTCGTCCGTGCCGTCTGTTCCCTGGACTTCTGCTGCCGCACCGTCCGTTGCCTGCGCTCCGGCTTCGGCCTGATCTGCTGCTTCCTGCGTGTCCGCTTTTTCTTTCATGAGCTGCACATAGTCTGCATAGGGATCGTCAAAAATCGTCACGCCCTTCATATACCAGCGGTTGATATCCCCCAGCCGATAATGCAGCGTCAGCGTGTTTCCGTTGTCCGCCGTAAAATCCACAGCCATGAGCCGGTCTTCCTCGATGGTGCCGTTTGGCGCCACATTATTTTTGATCCAGATAGCATCCTCCGCCCACGTCATCATGGTGTCATAGGCATCGTAAAAACCCTGGCTTGCCTCAAAAGAACTGTTCAGCGTGGTGAAATTTCCTTTGTAAAGAAAATACCCGATCATAAGCAGTCCCGACACGATCCCGGCAATGCCCACATGCACCAGCACCCGGCAGACCCAGATGGCCGTTGTTCTGTTCTCTTTTTTCATCCTGTTCCTCCTCATCCCGCGCCTGCGATGATCAGATCTTTTCCAGCTTATAGCCGATGCCCCATACGACTTTCAGATACCGGGGCTCCTTGGGGTTGATCTCGATCTTCTCCCGGATATGCCGGATATGCACCGCCACCGTATTTTCCGCGCCGTAGGCGTCCTCATTCCAGATACTCTCGTAAATCTGGTTGATGGAAAACACCTTTCCCTGGTTGCGGATCAACAGCAGCAAAATATTGTACTCCATGGGCGTCAGCTTCACCGGCTCCCCGTCCACCGTCACTTCCTTCCGGTCATCATCCACCATCAGGCCGCCGGTGCGGTACACCTGGCTGTCCTCCGCAGGCAGGTTGCCCAGCTTCGTATACCGACGCAGCTGGGATTTCACCCGGGCCACCAGTTCCAGCGGGTTGAAGGGCTTCGTCACATAGTCGTCCGCCCCGATGTTCAGCCCTAGGATCTTATCCGTGTCCTCGGATTTCGCTGACAGGATAATAATCGGAATGCTGCTCTCCTCCCGGATCTTCAATGTGGCCCGGATCCCGTCCAGCCGCGGCATCATCACATCCATGATCAGCAGATGGATCTCCTCCTTCTCCAGGAGCTCCAGCGCCTGCACGCCGTCATACGCCTTGTATACATGGTATCCTTCCTGTATCAGATAAATCTCAATCGCTTCCACAATTTCTTTATCATCATCACAAACTAAAATATTTAACATATGCTCACCTCTTCTTCCATTATACCGAAGGAAAGAGAGATTGGAAAGGGCGCCCTCTTCTTTCATGATTTAATATAGCAGGGGATTTTTAAGGACCGGGAAGGAGAACTCTTAAGATATTATGAAGCTTTGCTTTTCCCCCGCAAACATGGTATAACTATACTAATGTGTATTTCCCCGGCAGGGAGAAGGGAGGCCCCATGGAACCGCTGATTTTTCATATTGATGTGAATTCCGCTTACCTAAGCTGGACGTCCACGGAGAATGTGCGCACGGGCACAGGGCCGGATCTGCGGCTCCTTCCTGCCATCATCGGCGGCGCCCAGAAGACCCGCCACGGTGTGGTGCTGGCCAAGTCCATTCCCGCCAAGGCCTTCGGCATTGTCACCGGGGAGCCGGTGGCCACGGCATTCAAGAAGTGCCCGACGCTGCAGATGGCCGCGCCGGATCATCATCTGTACCACGCCTACAGCCAGCGGCTTATGACGCTTCTGGAAAGCTTCTGCCCTTATCTGGAACAGCTGAGCATTGATGAATGCTTTCTGGACATGGGCCGCCGGGGCTATCGCCGGGAGCACGCCCAAGCGCTGGCAGAAGAGATCCGCGCAGAGGTGCGCAAGCTTGGTTTCACGGTAAATGTAGGCATCTCTTCCCGGAAGGTGCTGGCAAAGATGGCCTCGGATTTTCAGAAGCCGGACAAGACCCACACCCTTTTTCCGGAGGAAATCAAAGAAAAAATGTGGCCGCTGCCGGTGGGCGAGCTTTACATGGCCGGACACTCCAGCGTCACCACCTTACATATGCTGGGCATCCTCACCATCGGCGATCTGGCCCGGTCTGACCGCGGCCTCATCGAATCCCATCTGAAAAGCCACGGCGCCCTTCTGTGGGAATACGCCAACGGCATCGATGACCGGCCGGTGATCACCGAGGAACCGGAAGCCAAGGGCATCGGCAATTCCACCACCCTGGCCCACGACGTCACCAGCCGCGCGGAAGCCAAGTCCACCCTGCTGGCCCTGTGCCGCAGTGTCTCCGGCCGCCTGAAAAAAGCCGGGCAGCTGGCGGGCACCGTCACGGTGGAGATCAAATACAGCAGTTTTCAGAGTGTGTCCCACCAGACCTCTCTGCTTTCCCCCTCCAACGGAGAAAAAGCCCTCTACGAGGCGGCCTGTACGCTGTTCGATCAGCTGTGGGACGAAGAACCCATCCGTCTGCTGGGCGTCCGGGGCACCCGTCTTGTCCGGGAAGGGGAGCCCGTCCAGATGAACCTATTTGACCTGGATTACAACTCCTATAAAAAGGATGAAAAACATAAAAAACTGGATGCGGCGCTGGAATCCATTCAGAAACGGTACGGCAAAAATGCCGTCATCACTGCCAACCGCATCAAAAAGGAGAACTGATTTTATGAGTACAAAAAAAGCCGCAGACCTGGGCCACGACAGCATCGGAAAGCTTCTTTTCCAGCTGGCACTGCCTGCCATCACCGCCCAGATCGTCAATGTCCTGTATAACATGGTTGACCGGATGTACATCGGTCATATCCCGGAGGTAGGGTCTCTTGCCCTCACCGGCATGGGTGTCTGCTTTCCGCTGATCACCGTCATCTCTGCTTTCGCCGCCCTCACCGGTATGGGCGGGGCTCCCCGGGCTGCCATTATGATGGGACGGGGCGACCATGAGGAAGCAGAACGCATCCTGGGAAATTGCGCCTGCGGCACCCTGCTGTCCGGCCTGGTTTTGACAGTGGTCTTCCTGCTGTTTTCCGATCCCATGCTCATGCTGTTCGGTGCCAGCGCCAACACCTTCCCCTACGCCTCCGCCTACATGCGCATCTATGCCTGTGGTACCCTGTTTGTACAGGTGGCACTGGGGTTGAATCCCTTTATCTCCACCCAGGGCTTTGCCACCACCAGCATGATGAGCACCCTCATCGGCGCCATCACCAACATCATCCTGGATCCCATTCTCATCTTTGGACTGGGCTTGGGCGTACAGGGTGCCGCGCTGGCCACCATCATTTCCCAGGCACTGTCCGCCCTCTGGGTGCTCCGGTTCCTGTCCGGCCCCAGAACCCAGTTAAAGCTTCGCCGGGAAAACCTGCACATCCGGTGGAAAACGTACCTGCCCTGTATGGCACTGGGCATGTCCCCCTTCGTTATGCAGTCCACCGAAGGACTCATTTCCATTTGCTTTAATTCTTCCTTATTAAAATACGGCGGCGATATCGCCGTGGGTTCCATGACCATCCTCTCCAGCGTCATGCAGTTTTCCATGCTGCCGCTGCAGGGCTTAAGTCAGGGCGCCCAGCCCATCGTCAGCTTCAACTACGGCGCCGGCAACGCCGACCGGGTGAAGAAAGCCTTTTTCTTCCTGCTGAAAGCCTGCCTGGCTTATTCCACCCTGCTGTGGGCCATTTCCGTGTTCCGCCCCCAGATCTTCACGGCCATCTTCACCTCCGACCCGGAGCTCACCGCCTTCACGGTCTGGTCTTTGCGGATCTACATGGCCATGTGTCTCATCTTCGGTGCACAGATCGCCTGCCAGCAGACCTTTGTGGCGCTGGGCAACGCCAAGACTTCCCTGTTTCTGGCTGTCCTGCGAAAGATCATCCTGCTCATCCCGCTGATCTTCATTCTGCCCCATTTCTTTGCAGATAAAGTGATGGCGGTATTTCTGGCAGAACCGGTGGCAGACACCCTGGCCGTGTGCACCACCTCCATCATGTTCGCGGTGCAGTTCCGGCAGATCTTGAAAAATATGAGAAAACCGGTCGCCGAAACCGATACTTCTGGCACGAACTGACATAAAATGCCCGCACTACTGTTGGATGCGTGACAGCCTGGAAAACCTGCCAGAAACAGTTTTCTTCGAGATCAAACTGCTTTCACGCCTTTATTCATCGGAGGTAAAGACAGTTTTCATCAGCATATTTTGTCCTATAAATCTTGAAACTATGACTGTTGGCATACACTACAGACAAGAAAATCCCCAGGCGCGTGGTAAATCTTCACCACACTCCCGGGGATTTTCTTTATCCAAATATTTCCCTGTTACAGGTACGCCGCCATATCACTTCAATTCTTTATACAGCGTCTTGCCCGCCTCGTTTTTGGGAATCTCTTCGATGAAACGCACGGTAAACGCCTTGCCGTGCAGTCTCGTCTGCTCTTCCAGGTACGCCCGGATCTCATCCCGTTTTTCCTCGGAGGGCTCGGTCACATACACATCCATATGGTCGTCCACACCGGTGCAGGCGCACTCCAGCCCTTCAAAACGGTTTTTCACCATGCGCTCGGTTTCGTCCAGATTGACCCGGTTGCCGTAGATCTTCAGGAACCGTTTTTTCCGGCCCACAATATAATAGAAACCGTCCGCATCCCTTTTTGCCATATCGCCGGTGACCAACCGTCCGTGCCGCTCGTCCCCTTTGATCAGATCCTCCTGGGTCTCGGCGTAGCCCAGCGTCACGTTGGGCCCTTCATATACCAGCTCGCCCACCACTTCCGGCTCCTGGATCTCCTGGCCGTCCACGTCAATGAGGCTGAACCGGCCGCCGGGGATGGCAATGCCCATGCTGCCGTACTTTTCCAGAGAGCGTTCTGCCGGCAGGTAAGCCATCCGGGCTGTGGCCTCGGTCTGGCCGTACATAACGATGAACTTCTTGCCCTCTTTCTGGGCATATTCCGCAAACTCCCGGTGCAGCTCCGGCAAAAGCTTGCCGCCTGCCTGGGTCATGGTGCGCAGCGTCGGCAGCTTCATGCGGAAGAAACGAAGCTTTTTCAGCATTTCGTAAGTATAGGGCACACCGCCAAAGGAAGTCGCCCCCGCCTCCTGGAAGAAATCCCAGAATTCTTTTTCCCACAGGGTGTAATTGGTCAGCAGCATTTCTGCGCCCATCAGCACATGGCTGTTGATGATGGACAGGCCGTAGGTATAGTTCATCCGCAGGGTGGTGATGGGGCGTTCCGTCTCGTCCAGCTCCAGATACTCTGCAATGGAAGCTGCATTGGACTGTACATTCTCGTAGCTCTGGCGCACCAGCTTGGGGCTTCCTGTGCTGCCCGAAGTGGTCAGCAGCAATGCCAGATCGTCATACAGCGGCACATCCTCCGGGTACCGGGTCCGGTACAGGCCATAGCCCATGCCGCTGAACACGCAGGCGTCCCCAGCAAATTCCTCTGCCCGGCTCACCGGCGCATACACATAGGCCGGACGGTACGCTTCCATGAGCTGCTCCGCCAGATCCTGATGGATGTGGTTGTCCAGCAGCAGCGGCACGATCCGGTTTTCCAGAAAACTTAAGTAGCCAAACATGGAACCGATGTTATTTTCACAGAAGGAAAATACCAGCGTCCGTTTCGGCAGCGCTTTGCCGATCTGCGCCGAAAAATCAGCCAGATCATTGTAGGTGGCGCTCTGCCCGTTATCCTCTGTGGCAATCACCCGATTGCCGAAGGTTCTGTAGTCATTATAATAAGCCATACCGTTTTCCTCCTTTTATCCGATGATCCTCGTCAGATCGCCGATGATGTCATAGCCGTCCCAGATGGTGCCCATGTCCAGCGTCTGGCCAAAGCCCACCACCCGGTCGATGCCCCGGAGATGACAGCGCAGGATCAGGTCGGTGATCTCTTTTCTCTCCACGCCGCACACCGCAGCGGTCTGTACTTTTTTCGTGATATGAGGCGCCAGATCGTCCAGTGCTTCCAGCCCACACTGGAAAAACATACCAAAACTGCCCCGTAGCCCGTCGATCTTCTCCGGCAGTTCGGACAGGGTCAGCACGTACAGCCGGTTGTCATACCGCTGCACCCGTGCCTTTTCCAGTCCCGTATCTGCCAGGAAATTGCAGAGCGCATCATATTTTCCACTGACCTTGATATCTGCCAGATCATAGGAAGCCGCCGCCTCATACACCGCCTGCCAGAAACGCGCTGCCGCCTCCGGCCGGGCTGTTTTTTCCGCCTCACTGTCTGTCAGCCACACGATCAGGTGGGGGGTCGAGCAGGCATTCTGATCCAGCAGATACGTATCATTGTAAAAATTCACCGCCAGCTGGCGAAGGGCTTCGTCGTCCATGGCCATTACCGCAGACGGGCGGATGATGCCGAAGGAATACCGGTCTGCAAACGCGATCTCGCCGCAGCGGCTCTGGGTGGACGACTCCCGGATCGTCTGGATGGAGGCGTCGCCGCCCCAGATCACCCGCATATCGCAGATGGCGGAATAGTAGTCCGTGATCTCTTTGTCATGCCCGTAGGACACCACCGAGGTGCACGCCCGGATGGCCGCATATTCCTCTCCGGCAAACAATGCCGCCAGTGCTTCACAGATGATATCCACCTGTGAGAAGGGCTTGGACGATACCCGGACAATATTGGCATTGCCGGACAGCAGCCCCAGCGCCAGGGAATAGGCAAAATTCACCGGCACGTTGGACGGCGCAATGTGGAACACCAGTCCCTTGCCGATGCGGATGCCATCTCTGGTCAGCTGCTCCGACAGCCGCTTGGTGTTGGCCTTGCGGCACCAGAAAGCGAAGGCCGCCACATCCGTATACTGGGCAGTCCTGGGGTCTTTGCGCAGCCGGGCGGACAAGGCACTTAAAAACTCCATCCGTTCTTCTGCAAAAGGCACCTCCGGACAAACCGTCGGCTCCGGCACACCGGCCAGGCAGCGCACCCGGCCCAAAATCTCTTTATTTTCGCTCATAGGTATCACTGCACCCCCTTACCTCCGCGTTGCGGATTCTTCCTGTCACCTCAAAATATTTTCCTTTGCGGCCGCAGGGACAGTCATCCTCTCCCAGCAGCACGCCTTCATCCTCGGTCAGAATGGAGTGGCCGGGATAGGACTCCGGCAACAGGGACACCACCTGCAGCACGCCTTTTTCTCCAATGGCACAGGAGGAGAAATCCTTCATACGCCGGGGGATCACATCAGAGAAATTGCTGGCGTGCAGATGCCCGCACTCGCACTCCATATAAATACAGCCGGTCTGCTCCACCATGCCATAGTAATCCAGCACTGTGGGGATGCCGCACACCTCCCGCAGACGCGCCTTGAACTCTTCCTTGGACACCGCCTCGTTCTGCAGCTTCTTCCAGCCGCCGCCGTGGATGAGAATGGCATTGGACAGATCCAGCGGCTCCGATAATTTCAGCAGTTCCCGGTAAAAATACTGCCAGATCATAAAGGTAAAGCCGAATAACAGGATCCGCTCTCCCTTATGTTTTTCCAGGAATTCCCGGATGCCATCAATGTTCAGGTTCATGTCGTCGTCCAGGGCATAAATCCTGCGGGAGCCGAAGATAGAGAACCCCAGGATGCCCGCACCTCTGGCGGAAAACATGGCCCGGTTGCGGATCACCGACGGGCAGTCAATGATGATCATAGGCAGACGGGATTTTCCCGTGTAGCTTCCCACGATCTTCGCCAGCGTCAGCTGCTGGTTGGCCGCTGTCTGCTCATCCAGAAAAATCTTCGACACCTGCTGCCCGGTGGTACCCGAGGAGGTCATCGTCTTGAAAATCTGGTCATCGTTGATGCTTTTCAGCTCTCTCTCCTTGAAAAGCCGCACCGGCATCATGGGAATGTCATAGTAGTCTTTTATGTTTTTCGGATCATAGCCCAGCCCGTCCACGATCCTTCTGTAGTCCTCACAGCGGGACCGGTGATGCTCGGTCAGTTCCAGCAGTCCCTCTGTCATGACCCGGGTCTTCTCCCGGCGATCCATGGAATAGGGATCCTGCTCCAGCAATTTTGCATAATCCATATCAATTCCCCCTTTACGGTTCCACCTGCGGTCTTGCCGGTTGGAAAATGCCGTCTTTCAAAAGAAACGGCTCCCCGTGTCCCGGATATACCCGCGTGTTCTCCGGCAATGACCGGTAATAAGGCACTGCCTTTGTCAGAAAATCTTCCTCGCTGCCGCCGTCAAACCGGACGACCACCTCCCGGTCTCCCAGCAGGGAATCTCCGCTGAACAGCCATTTTTCGTCCAGACGGATGGCCGCACTGCCCGGGGAATGTCCCGGCGTCAGCACCATCTCAAACTTATGCTCCTGCCACGCAAAAAGCAGCCGCTCCTCAAAGGTCACATCGGCTGCCTCACATACAAACTTCGGATAATTCCGAACCCGTTCTCCCGTTATGAAAATCAAATATACCCCGAAAATTCTCGAGAGATTGCTTCGGATATCCTGTATCCGTCGGCTGCATGGAAGAGAAGCCACTGTCTGGAACCGGTAATGCTCCCGCAGCCCGTTGAGTCCGCTGATGTGATCCGCATGTTCGTGGGTCAGCAGCACATAGTCGGGTTCTGCCTCATACTGACGCAATACCTCTTCGATTCTGTCTTCGTCGTTAGGATCAATGATCACCGCGTGACCGTTTTCCAGGAGGATATAACAATTCCCGGTGGTCAGCGGATCTGTGATCCGCTCTATTCTTATCGTTTCCATGTTCCGTATACTCCTGTCATCCGGCCCGGGAAAAAGATGCAGCATTTTCTGTTCACACAGGGTCTGCTGCAAATTTCTTCCCGACAGGCCGACAGTTCTTTTTCATTTTCTATCACGCAAAATCAGCCGATCCCGGCATCTACCCGAACCACCTGTCCGGTCACATAGCTTGCCCGGTCGCTGGCCAGGAACAGGATCACCTCTGCCACCTCGGCAGGCGTTCCCTTGCGCTTGATGTCCGCATTTGCCAGCTGACGGTTCAGGATCTCCTCCGAGAGAACGGACGTCATGGCAGTGTCAATGACACCGGGCGCCACCGCATTGACGCGGATACCTTTCTCTGCCAGCTCTGCGGAGAGCGTCTTCGTGGCTGTGGCCATGGCTGCCTTGGCAGCAGAGTAGGCCAGCTGTCCGGCATTGCCGTCCAAGCCGATCATGCTGGAAACATTCACGATGCTGCCCTTCTTATTGCGCATCATCAGCTTCACCATATACTGGGTCAGCAGCATCTGGGAAAAGAAATCCACCTGGAATGTATTTTTCAGGCTCTCCATGCTCATCATCTGGAAATAGGCGTCGTCTGCGATGCCTGCCACATTGATCAGCATATCGATCTTCTTCTTCGCTTTCTGAATGGTATGGGCACCTTCCCGGATGGCGTCGTCATCCCGCAGGTCAAAATACACCGGGATGATCTCTCTGCCTGTCTCTGCGGACAGCGCAGCGATATGCTCCTTGAATTCCTCTGTCTCACACTGACAGCAGGCAAAAATGTCCGCACCCTCTCTTGCAAAAAGATCCATGACCGCCTGGCCGATCCCCTGCATACATCCGGTGATGACCGCTGTCTTATTCTCCAACAGCATTGTAACACGACCTTTCTGTCATCCTACTTCTCTACGTCTACGCCGTAAACCTCTTTCAGAACCACTTTGCCATGCTCGTAGGAGTTGAAATCCAGAATGTCCTTCATCTCCATCATGATATCAAATGCATCCTCCAGATCAGCGATCAGATCCATGTGTGCAACAGAATCCCATGCCTCGATGCCACGGTATTTCAGGCCCGGCAGCTGATCCTTAGTCACTTTCAGGTTGCTCAGAAATGCTTTGTCATACTTCTCTAAATTTGTCATCTTATTTATCCTCCTTATATTCACAAACCGGAGGAGCGGCCATTTCCCTGGCCCATTGAACTGCTTCCTCCAGCAAGCTTTCCGGTTGTGTCACACGATCAATGAGGTGGATCTTCTGCGCCATCTGGGCGTTGATCATCTCTCCGGTAAACAGCAGCTGCTTCGCCCAGCCCGGCCCTACCAGCCGCGGCAGACGCACCGTCGCCCCCGCACCGGGGGTAATGCCCAGCGTACATTCCGGCTGTCCGAAACGGGCTCTCCGGGATGCGATCCTTCCATGACAGGCCATGGCCAGCTCATTGCCGCCGCCCAGCGCCATGCCGTTCACCGCCGCCACCACGGGCTTGGAAAACCGCTCGATCTTCAGATTCAGGTCTGTGCCCAGTCTGCCCCACCGAAGCGCCTCCGCACCGGTCAGCGGCAGCATCTCTTCGATGTCTGCCCCCATGCAGAAAACCCGGTCGGAACCGGTAAGCACCACTGCCTTCACCGCAGGATCTGCCTCCGCCTGATCAAAGGCCGCTGTAATCTCGGCCATAAACGCCTCGCTCAACGCATTGTTGGCTTCCCTGCGTGCCATCGTTATGACCATGACTTCCTGGTGTCTGTCTGTGAAAACCTCTGCCACTTGTCTGCACCTCACGTATGACCTTCATTATCGTTCACACGCGCCATTCGCAAAACCGCATCTTCGATGCTCCCCGCTGCGTTGCAGCTTACTTTTGCTCATCACAGGGCGCCCCCTACGTATATTCCTGTGTCCAGATCTTCATGCCAGCATGAAATCTGTCCGCAGAACATACGGGTGAACGATAATGATACTTCCGTTATTATACCGCTTGCGCCCATCAAAAGCAAGCAAAGGAAGCCGCATTTTTCAAATGAGCCGTCCCTGCAGCTTTACAGGTATTTTTTCACATATTGTCCGGTATAGGACATCGGTGCTGCCGCCACTTCCTCCGGCGTTCCCCGGGCGATAACAGTGCCTCCCCGGTCACCGCCCTCGGGTCCGATGTCGATGAGATAATCCGCCGTCTTGATGACATCCAGATTGTGCTCGATGACCACCACGGTGTTGCCGCCCTCTGCCAGCCGGTGCAGGATCTCCACCAGCTTGTGCACATCCGCAAAATGCAAACCGGTGGTGGGTTCATCCAGAATATAGATGGTCCGGCCGGTGCTGCGGCGGCTCAGTTCGGTGGCCAGCTTGATCCGCTGGGCTTCTCCGCCGGACAGCTCGGTGGACGGCTGACCCAGCCGGATATAGGACAGTCCCACATCGTACAGCGTCTCGATCTTCCGTCGGATGGACGGTACCGGCTCGAAGAAGTGCATGGCCTCCTCCACCGTCATGTTCAGCACGTCGTAAATGCTCTTTCCTTTGTATTTGACTTCCAACGTCTCCCGGTTGTACCGTTTTCCCTGGCAGACCTCGCAGGGCACGTACACGTCCGGCAGGAAATGCATCTCGATCTTGATGATACCGTCTCCACTGCAGGCTTCACAGCGGCCGCCCTTCACATTGAAGCTGAAACGGCCCTTCTTGTAGCCCCGGGCTCTGGCATCCGCCGTAGCCGCAAACAGATCCCGGATCTGGTCAAACACGCCGGTATAGGTGGCCGGATTGGAACGGGGCGTTCTGCCGATGGGCGACTGGTCGATGGCAATGACCTTGTCCAGCTGCTCCATGCCCACGATATCCGCATGCTTGCCCGGGATCGTCCGGGCCCGATTTAGCTCTTTGGCCAGTCGTTTGTACAGAATCTCATTGACCAGGGAGCTTTTTCCCGAACCGGACACGCCGGTGACACAGGTCAGCACGCCCAGCGGAAAGTCCACATCAATATTTTTCAGATTATTTTCCTGCGCGCCCTTTACCGTCAGCCAGCCTGTGGGTGTCCGTCTCGTCTTGGGCACCGGGATCTTCATCCGGCCGCTCAGGTAAGCGCCGGTAATGGAGTTCTCATTTTTCATGATGTCCTCTGCGGTGCCCGCTGCCACCACCCGGCCGCCGTGCTCTCCTGCTCCCGGCCCGATATCCACAATATAGTCAGCTGCCCGCATGGTGTCCTCGTCATGCTCCACCACCAGCACAGAATTTCCCAGGTCCCGCAGATGCTTCAGCGTATTCAGCAGCTTGTCGTTGTCCCTCTGATGCAGGCCGATGCTGGGCTCATCCAGAATATAGGCAACGCCTACCAGTCCGGAACCGATCTGGGTTGCCAGCCGAATGCGCTGGGCTTCTCCTCCGGACAGCGTACCGGTAGCCCGGGAAAGGCTCAGATAATCCAACCCCACATCCATGAGGAAGCCCACCCGGGCCCGGATCTCTTTGAGCACCTGATGGCCGATAAGCTCCTGCTGATTCGTCAGCTGCATCTCCTGCAGAAAGGCCTGCAGCTGCGCGATGGACAGGGAGGTCACCTCATAAATATTCTTATCGCATACTGTCACCGCCAGAGCTGATTTTTTCAGACGCTGGCCCTTACATGCCTTACAGGGCGTGATCCGCATAAACGTCTCATACTCCTGCTTCATAATATCGGAGCCCGTCTCCCGATACCGGCGGTTCACGTTCTCGATCAGTCCTTCGAAAGGCACATCATAGACACCCTCGCCCCGCTGGCCCTTGTAGTGTACCTTCAGCGCCCTGCCGTCCGTTCCGTACAGGAATACCCGACGGATCTCCTCCGGCAGATCCTGATAGGGCGTATTCAGAGAAAAATGATAGGCTTTGGACATGGCGTCCAGAATGGCGTAGGTAAAACTGCCCTTATCGGTGCAGGACTGCCACCCCAGCACCGCCACCGCCCCGCCGGCAATGGACAGGCTCTTATCCGGGATCATCAGATCCTCGTCAAATTCCATCTTGTATCCCAGGCCAAAGCAGTCCGGGCAGGCACCGAAGGGATTGTTGAAGGAAAAGCTTCTGGGCTCGATCTCCTCCACACTGATGCCGCAGTCCGGACAGGAAAAGCTCTGGCTGAACGTCATAGGTTCCCCGCCGATGACATCCACGATGACCAGACCATCCGCCAGCGCCATGACATTTTCCAGAGAGTCCGTCAGCCGCTGCCGGATCCCATCCTTTACCACCAGACGATCCACGATGATCTCGATGTTGTGTTTTTTATTTTTATCCAAGGGGATATCCTCGGACAGCTCATACAGATTGCCGTCCACCCGCACGCGCACATAGCCGCTCTTCCGTGCCTGCTCAAACAGCTTTCCATGCTCGCCCTTGCGTCCCCGCACCACCGGCGCCAGCAGCTGGATCTTCGTCCGCTCCGGCAGCTGCATGATCTGATCCGCCATCTGATCCACACTCTGCTTGCGGATCTCCCGTCCGCATTTTGGACAGTGCGGAATACCGATTCTCGCATACAGCAGACGAAAATAATCGTAAATCTCTGTCACCGTGCCCACCGTAGATCGGGGATTGCGGTTCGTGGATTTCTGGTCAATGGAAATGGCCGGGGAAAGTCCTTCAATGCTCTCTACGTCCGGCTTCTCCATCTGCCCCAGGAACTGTCTTGCATAGGAAGACAGGGACTCCATATACCGTCGCTGTCCCTCCGCATATATCGTATCAAACGCCAGGGAGGATTTTCCCGAACCACTTAAGCCCGTCAGCACCACTAGCTCATCTCTTGGGATATCCAGGCTGATGTTTTTCAGGTTGTGCTCCTTCGCCCCACGTATTTTTATAAACTGTTTTACCGTTTTCTCTGACATTTCTTTCCTCGCTAATTTTTATTGCAAAATTTATCCTTGCATCACTTTATCGTTCACTCTGCATCATCCAGCATTTTCTTCAGGCTTACGATCTTGTCACGCAGCTCGGCAGCCGCCTCGAAATTCAGATCCGCCGCCGCAGACTTCATCTGCTTCGTCAGTTTGGCGATCAGCTTCTTCAGCTCCTCCGGGTTCATGGACTCCGGATCCTTCTCGAACTTCACTTCTTCCTTGGCCACTTCCTTGGAAATGCGGATCAGATCCCGGACAGACTTCTGGATCGTCTTGGGCGTGATGCCATGTTCCCTGTTATACGCCTCCTGGATCTCCCGACGGCGCTCGGTCTCCTCAATGGCCAGCCGCATGGAATCTGTGATGACATCCGCATACATGATGACATGCCCCTCTGCATTCCTGGCCGCACGGCCGATGGTCTGAATAAGGGATGTCTCCGAACGGAGGAAGCCTTCCTTGTCTGCATCCAGGATCGCCACCAGCGTGATCTCCGGAATGTCCAGTCCCTCTCGCAGCAGATTGATACCCACCAGCACATCAAATACATCCAGACGCATGTCCCGGATGATCTCTGTCCGCTCCAGTGTATCGATATCTGAATGTAGATACCGCACCCGAATGCCCAGATCCTTCATATAATCCGTGAGATCCTCCGCCATCCGCTTGGTCAGCGTCGTAATCAGCACCTTGTGTTTGGCCTTGATCTCCTTGTTGACCTCACCCACCAGGTCGTCGATCTGGCCCTCCACCGGGCGCACCTCCACCCTGGGATCCAAAAGGCCTGTGGGACGAATGATCTGCTCTGCCCGCAGAAGCTCATGCTCTGCCTCATAATCTCCCGGTGTCGCCGACACAAACAGGATCTGATCGATCTTATTTTCAAACTCTTCAAAATTCAGCGGGCGGTTGTCCTTGGCTGACGGCAGACGAAACCCGTAATCCACCAGCGTTGTTTTCCGGGACTGATCCCCTGCGTACATGCCTCTGATCTGCGGGATCGTCTTGTGGGACTCGTCAATGATGATGAGAAAATCCTCCGGAAAATAATCCATCAGCGTGTTGGGCGGCGTTCCCGGCGCCAGCCCGGCCAGATGTCTCGAATAGTTCTCGATACCGGAGCAGAACCCGGTCTCCTTGAGCATCTCAATATCAAAATTCGTCCGCTCGGAAATCCGCTGGGCCTCCAGCAGCTTGTCCTCGCTTTTAAAATACCGGATCCGTTCCTCCAGCTCCGCCTCGATGTCCTTGGCCGCCTCCAGAATCCGCTTCATGGGCACGACATAATGGGATGCCGGGAAAATCGCCGCATGCTCCAGCTCTCCCACGATCTCTCCGGTCAGTACATCAATCTCCCGGATCCGGTCGATCTCATCCCCGAAAAACTCCACTCGGATGGCCGTCTCGCCCCGATCCGCAGGAAAAATCTCCAGCACATCGCCCCGTACCCGGAACGTGCCGCGCTTGAAATCCATGTCATTCCTTGTATACTGGATATCCACCAGCTGCCGCAGTACCTGATCCCGGTCTTTCTCCATGCCCGGCCGCAGGGAAACCATCATCTTCTCAAAGTTCTCCGGTTCACCCAGACCATAAATACACGACACGCTGGACACGATGATCACGTCCCGCCGCTCAATGAGCGCCGCCGTGGCCGACAGCCGCAGCTTATCAATCTCATCATTGATGGACGAATCCTTGGCAATATACGTGTCTGTAGACGGCACATACGCTTCCGGCTGGTAATAATCGTAATACGATACAAAATATTCTACCGCATTGTTTGGAAAAAATTCTTTGAATTCCCCGTACAGCTGCGCCGCCAGCGTCTTATTGTGGGCAATGATCAGCGTCGGCTTGTTCAGCTGCTGGATGACATTGGCCATGGTAAATGTCTTACCGGAGCCTGTCACGCCCAGAAGCGTCTCCGCCTGATTGCCCTCCTGAAACCCCTTCACCAGCTCTGCGATCGCTGCAGGCTGGTCACCTGTGGGCTGATATTCGGATACCAGTTCAAAATGATCCATGAAATACTCCTTCGTTTTACACTATCGAGGATTCCTCGGTGTTTTCCTTCCTGTGGTTCCTGTTTAGTATACCATTCCACAGAAAAAAAGTACAGAACAAACATTCGAATTGTTCTGTACTTTTTCTGTTTCTTTTATGCCCAAATGCTTTTAACCCGTTAATTAATCTTCATTCTTTACCGGATCAGACTCAATGAAGAAGCTTACCTTACCCTTCACGCCATCAGCCAGTCTGGTGAAGGTCTGATACTCTCTGTCTGCGTCACGCAGGGCATCCAGACGATCCATCACGTTCTCCAGATCGCTTTCCTTACCGGTGAGCTCCTGGATACCGTCCTCGTCGAATTCCTTCATGCCATCTGCCAGCTCCTGTGCGCCGTCCTCCAGCTCATCAATACCATCGGTCAAATCGCCGCCGGCATCTCTCAGTTCCTTGGTGCCATCCTTTAACTTGCCGGCTCCATCAGACAGATCAGAAGCACCCTTCTTCAGCTTGCCGCTGGTGCCAGACAGCTGTACGCTGCCTGCGCTTAAGAGATCGCCCTTGTCAGATAACTCCTTGCCGCCTGCGGTCAGCGCTGCATTGTTGGAGGTCAGGTCAGAAGCACCCTTTAACAGTTCCGCCTCGCCCTTGGCCAGCTCAGAATCTTCGCTGGTCATAGCTGCCAGTGTGGTCTGGAAAGTACTGATATTGCTGTCCAGTGCTCCGATGCCTGCGTATAAATCGCTGACACCCTTTGCTACAGATGTGGATCCTGCACCCAATGCAGAAGTTTCGGAAGTTGCTTTTGCTGCTGCGCCGATACCGTCTGCCAGTGCATCCAGCTGATCTGCCAGGCTGGCTGTACCTGCTCCCTGCTGTGCCTGTGCCGCCGCATTGGCCGCATCCTCTGCTGCATCCATCTGGGATACCGCACTGTCGGTGCTGCCGCTGGCTGCCTGGATGCTGTCGATGGCACCGCTGATGGATGCGATCTGCTCACTGATGGATGCCGCCTGACCGTCAGCCACCTGGATCTCATTGCCCTCCTCATCGGTGACAGTAAGACCATTTAACTGATCCTGCACTGCACTTAAGGAAGCCTGGATGGACTGTAACTGTGTCACCGCACTGTCATTCGCCGCACTGGCATCGGAGGCTGCCTGTCTGGCACCGGACAGATCCACCTGGGTGCCGGGTGTCTGGGTTGTGCCCTTGCCGCCTGCTGCCTGTGCAATCTTCACAGCACTCTCATGGAGCTTATTCAGGTCAGCATTTAACTGTGTAACGCCTCCGGCTACTTTTGCACTTCCGTCCGGCAGTTCTGCTGCATCTGTCAGCATTTTCTCGGTGCCCTCTGTCTTAAGCTGTCCTGCCACGCCGCCCACAGTGCCCAGCTTTTCATTGATGCTGCCGATGAAAGTCTTGATACCGCTTTCCAGGTCAGAAGCACCTGTGGTGTAATCATTCACACCGTTTACCAAATTCTTGGCGCCTGTTACATAAGCCTGTACGTTGGTTCCCAATGTATCTGCACCGGAAGTGTATGCATCCACGCCGTCCTTCAGGGTACTTGCGCCATCCTTCAGATCACCGGCACCGTCATCCAGTTTATTGACGCCGTCCCGGAAATCAGACCAGCCGTCTTTCAGCTCCTTCACCCCGTCCAGCAGATCACCGGAACCGTCTACCAGCTTCTGGGAGGCGTCCGCCAGTTCATCCAGTGCATCCTTCAGATCATCCAGACTGTCTACATCTGAAAATCCCAGATCATCCAGGTTGCCGCAGCTTGCTACGGTAGCTGTCATCTCCAGCTTGAAATCTGTGGCATCCGCAGTTACCTCCACATAATCCGGAATTTCATCTCTGTCCCCCAGATCCAGTTCATCCAGCTTTAAGCTGTCCTCCAGTCCAGGCAAGGCAATTCCCACAACAATATTATTGCTGCCGTCAGAGATCACTTTACCATTAGACACCTCTACATTCTTGAAATTATCTCCCGGAAGGATCATAGCGGAAGCCATGAGGAAAGGCGTATAGATCTCCTCATCCTTTCCGTTGATCTTTACGGTCTTTTTGCTGTTGTTCGTATAATCAAAACGGATCTTCACCTTACCGGACTTGCCTGCCAGATTTTCCGGCGCGATCTCCTGTCCGTCCAGATAGTAGGTAATCTTCACATCCACCGGCAGCTGCCCGTTGGATTTGCCCTGATAATAAATATCGGAGCCATCGGAAGTCCAGAGCATATCGCCGTTGTCTTCCTGGGCGTAAGTCTCATCGCCCTTGACATTGGTGATATCTGTCAGGTCAGAGGCATCCTGAATGGAGGAAGTGCCGTCTGTATTTTTCAGCCAGTCGCTGACGGTGATGTCCTTCGTATTACCAGAGGCATCTGTTTTGACATAGACAGTCTCGTCTTTGCCGACGGTCTTGCTTTCTTCCTTCTGGCTTTCTGTGTTGTCCTTATCCTTATCACTGTCGGTGGTATTTGCAGCCTGTGCCGTGATCGGGGTCGCACACAGCTGTGCGCTCATCAGGACTGCCAGTGCTGCTGCCGTTAATTTCTTTGCCTGTGCTTTTCTTATTCTGTTTCTGTTCATGATAAATTCCTCCTGTTTCAATGGAAGCAGCCTTTATGCGGACGGCTGTTCTTTGCTGATCTCATTTTTACTCGTTTTCTCTTTCTTTCCGGTGAAATGAAGGGTCGTCACGCAGATCAGCGGATCGAATACCCAAAGCATTGCCGGAAGGATACAAATAACAACTGCCATACTGATCAGTGCACCTCTGGAAAGCAGTGTACAGATGGAACTGATCATATCGATCTTCGAGTACACACACACACCAAACGTTGCTGCGAAGAAGCTCAGGCCACTGGTCACAATGGACTTCATACAGGACTTATGGGCTTCCTGAATGGCCGCATGTTTATCCAGTCCCTTGATCCGCATCTTCTGATACGTACTCGTCATCAGGATCGCATAGTCAACGGTGGCGCCCAGCTGGATCGTGCCGATGACGATGCTGGCTACAAAGGGAAGCTCCACGCCCATGTAATACGGGATTGCCATATTGACAAAAATTGCAAATTCAATCACTGCCACCAGAATGATGGGAAGCGAAATCGATTTGAAGGAAATCATAATGATGACGAAAATTGCCGCAATGGAAAGAATATTTACCGTATTCAGATCCACATCCGTCACATCCTGCAAATCCTTGGTCAGCGGCGCTTCACCGATGATCATAGATTCTGGACTATAGCTCTTCAAAATCTTCTGCAGGCTGTCGATCTGGGCATTTACCTCGTCGGTTGCTGTCTCATAATCGGAGCAGACCATGCAAAGCTCATAACCACCGCTTTTTAACATGCTGGACACTTTATCCGGAAGCATTTCCTGCGGGAATGCCGGTCCCACAAAGGAATCCATCCCTACAGCCCATTTCACACCGTCCACATCTTCCATCTCACTGAGCATCTGCTGCTTTTCTTTGGCAGTCAGTCCGTCCTTCAGAAGAAGGATATGCATGTTACTCATGTCGAAATCTTCCTTCAGCTTCTCATTGGCAATGGCACTGTCCAGAGTGGAAGGAAGGGATTTGTCAATCTTATAATAAATCTTGGTATGATTGTTGCCGTAAATGGCAGGAAGCAGAAGCACTGCAAAAATCACAAGGAAAATTCCCGCATGCTTTGTGATCCACAGGGAAAGCTTACTCATATCCGGCATGAGTACTTTGTGTCTTGTCTTGTCGATCACTTTATCAAACATCAGGATCAGTGCCGGCAGGAAGGTGATACAGCAGATCACGCCGATGATAACCCCCTTCGACATAACGATACCGATGTTGCGTCCCAGTGCAAAGGTCATACCACACAGAGCCAGGAAGCCTGCCACGGTGGTGATGGAGCTTGCCGTGATGGACTTGAACGTATTGGAAATCGCATGGGCCATGGCCCGCTGATTATCTCCCGGGAACCGTTCCTTGTTGGCCTCGTAGCTGTCCAGCAGGAAAATGGAGTAGTCCATCGTCACGCCCAGCTGCAGCACTGCGGTCAGCGCCTGTGTGACATAGGAAACATCTCCCAGGAAAGCATTGCTTCCCATATTATATACGATCGACACGCCGATGCTGAAAAGGAACAGCAGCGGAACAATGAGGGAATCCATCGTCAGCGCCAGTACACAGAAGGAAAGGATCGCTGCGATGACAACGTAGATCGGAAGCTCCTGCAGACACAGGTTCTTGATATCCGTTACCACGCCGCTCATGCCGCTGGCGAAGCACTGTTCGCCGGTCACCTTCCGGATCTCGGTGATGGCTTCCATCGCTTCATCCGAAGAAGTGGTATTATCAAATAAGGCAATCATCATGGTTGCATCACCCTTGATGAACACATCCTGGATTTTCTGGGGCAGCATTTCCGTGGGAACGGTGATATCTGCCAGCTCATCATACCAGAGCACTTTCTCTACATGGTCAATACTCTTAATTGTCTCTTTCAGCTTCTGGGTATCCTTTGCAGGCATATCCTCCACAACGATCATGGAGAAAGCTCCCATTCCGAACTTATCTACCATGATATCCTGCCCCTCTACCGTCTCCAGGCTCTCCGGCAGATAACTGAGCAGATCATAATTGATCCTTGTCGTTACCAGTCCGATCACCGAAGGGATCAGGAGCAGCATACAGATCGCTACCACAATCACCTTATGTTTTGCAATCCATTTGCCAAACTTTACCATTTTCAATCACTCCTCATGCCGTTTTAAAACATGACCATTAGTCATTTTTTCTTTCGTCACTGTCAGTTATACGATAGAAATGACCAATAGTCAATTCCTTTTTTCCTGAAATACGACATATCGGCTGATTTGTCAAAAAACCCAGGTGGATTTTCTTTTAACTATTGACTGTTGGTCATTTTTCTATTATATTTTGTACTAGAACTTAACGGAGGGATGCCCAATGGGAGTAAAAACAGAACGCAATAAACAGCAGAAACGGGATGCGCTTCTGAACACCGCCTTTCATCTATTTTCGACAAAAGGGATGCAGAAGACTTCTATTTCTGATATCGCAGAGGAAGCCGGTGTGGCCAAAGGGACGTTCTATCTGTATTTTCAGGACAAAAGCGATATCCGCAACAAGCTGATCAGCCACAAAGCCAGCCAGCTGTTTCAGTCTGCCTATGCGGCCATGAAAAAAACCGGCATCACAAGCTTTGAAGAACAGATTATTTATATGGTAGACTTTATTCTGGACAAGCTCAGCAAAGACACCATGCTGATGACCTTCATCTCCAAGCATTTAAGCTGGGGGGTCTTCAAAAATGCACTGACCGGTGCCGAGAGCGGAGAGCCCTGCACTTCTTCCCTCTTTGTAAAAATGCTGGAGGAATCCGGTCATGTATTCAAAGAACCGGAGATCATGATCTATCTGATCATCGAGCTTGTCAGCGGCGCCAGCTACAGCTCCATCCTGTATAACCAGCCCGCACCGCTGGAAGAATTAAAACCCCATATCTTTGAAATCGTAAGACATATTATCAAAGAACACTATGCATAAAACAATTCGAATCTGTTCAGCCCCAGCTCAAGTCCTCGCTGTATGCACAGCTTTCCCGCTGCATCCGCAGCTGGACTTTCGCTTATGGCAGAGCGCCATATGCGTCCTGTCAGCGCCTGCTGCCTGCAAGCACGCTTGCGCAGCATCCTCTGCCACGCCGCGCATGGCTGAACAGATTCTTAAGAATTCCTGTCACTGTTGTTTTTCCACTCCTCCTTCCTGTATAATAGGCATACAAAGGAGGAGTTTTTTTATGCAGGAACAACCGATTGACCAGGAAGCGGCAGCCAGAGGCAAACGACGGCTGATCACAATTTTCTGTGTCATGATCACGATATTGCTGCTGGGCATTCTTTTGTATTATGTCAACTGCATACGCCCGGTGGACAACTTCCGCACCCTTTATACCGACGGGCAGTATGAAGCGGCACTGACACTGTACGAAAATACCCTGTCAAAAGTGGACGGCAATGCCCGCAAGGCAGAACAGTGTGTGCGGGATCATCTGGAGCACGCCTGGGCACAGTACCGGGACGCAGTCATTGACCGGTCACAGATGGAGACAGCATGCGCCGTCGCCGAAAAATATCCGGCACTGGAAGAAGATCTGGCAGCACTAAAACCCGATCTCACCCTTCTCTATGCCTCCCGGGCCGCTTACGAGGAAGGGTGCCGCCTGCTGGAGGCCGGACAGTATCTGGATGCCATTGCGCAGTTTTCTTCCATGTCCGAAAATGACACTTTATATATAGAAGGAACGGACAAGAGCCAGGAAGCCCGGCAGGGGTATTGCCAGCAGATCGTCACCCAGACCGGCACGCTGATGGAGCAGTCCCAGTATGAGGACGCCATGACTGCCGTGGAGGAGGCGCTGACCCGCTTCCCGGAGGACGCCACGCTGACCGCCCAGAAGGAAGTCATTTACAACGCCTACAGGGATTACCGGAAGCAGACTTCTATGGCAGAGGCACAGGCCGCTCTGGATCAGGGCAATCTGGAAGAAGCGCTGCGCATTCTGGCGCCGCTGAAAAAAGATTATCCGGATGATGCCGACCTGTCTGCCCTGACCGATCAGTATGAGGCTTCCTACTGCGCCCAGATCGCGGAGGCCGCCACCCCGCTGCTGGAGGAACGGCAGTACCGGCAGGCCTTCGACATCGTTTCCCCGGCCTACGATATTTTCCCGGAGAATGACACCATCGCTTCGCTGTATGATCAGGCCGAGGGACACCTGCCCAAAGCCGCGGATGCCCTTTCCTGGGAAAACGATACACTCCGCGGCACAAAGACCACCGGGGACAATGTGGAAGACACCCACGGCAACCTGTACGGACATGCCATCATCTACACAGAACCCAGCGCCATTTCCATGCAGACCATGACCTATTCCGAAGGAAAAGACCTGTGCCAGCTGAACGGACGCTACATGAGGCTGCAGGGCACCCTGGCCGTCAAAGCCGGTTCCCGGGGCATCCAGAACGGCCACACCGGCACCTTCCGCATTTACGGCGACGATACACTGCTGTTCGAGGCCGGTGACCTGTCCGAGGAATCCGAACCCCAGACCTTTGATCTGGATGTCAGCGGGGTGAAGACGCTGACCTTCGCCTTCGAATCCGGCACCGGGCTGAAATATCTGCTGGGGGATGTGAACCTGTATCGATATTACGAACCGCAGGAATCTTAACATAGAAACAACGACGGCATCCTCTTTCGGATTCTGCCGGAATGTAATGAAACTTTAAGAAAAACCACAGGACTTTTTCCACCAGACCATGTATAATGAAGACAGATCCCGAAATGAAAAAGCCTATACTTTTTTTAAGGAGGAAGATACGATGAAAAAGAAAATCATTGCCGGTTGTCTGCTGGCTGCTCTGGCCTGCTCCATGATCGGCTGCGGTAAGAAGAAAGAGACCAATGCCCCCGCTCAGGTGGATGAGACCTTCCAGCAGGATGAGAAAGACACCGAAGAAGATACAAAGAAGGATGACACCAGCGCGGATGCCACCCAGGCCGAGCCGGATAATGACGAAGCGGTTGTCACCGAGTTAAAGAAATCCGCTGCTGCCTACGAGGCTGTTGTTTACGCCATGTACCAGCCGGATATTTCCAAGGACGGCGTGGCTTATGTGCCCTCTGACGCCCAGTTTTTCTGGCTGACCGTCTGCTTCGCTGCCAACAACGCCGGGAAGGATATCGAAGGCGTATCCTATGACGAGAACACCGGCATCTACACCATCCCCGCAGATGTGGTTTCCACCTATGCGAAGGCCTGCTTCGGCACAGACCAGTCCCTGCCGGATATCCCGACAGAAGTCAGCTACGTGAAGAAGGATGGGGACAATTACGTGATCACCGCCGGTGACATGGGCGATATGTCCTTTGAGGTGAAGAAGGCCTACAAGAATGCGGACGGCACCTTCACCGGCATCATCGAGCTTGGCACCAGCGAGGGAACGCTTGGCACCTACAAGCTGACCTTCAAGGCGGATGACGGCGAGAACGCTCTGTGCCCGTATGACGTTACAGATGCTGCACTTGTAAAGTAAATCGATACATCGAAAGCAATCACAAAATAACCCGGCTGATGAAAAATATCAGCCGGGCCTTTTTTATCTTTATCCGCTTCTGACCATGTCCTGCGCTGACAGGTCATCCTGTCATTACAGATTCCAGCCGCCTGCCAGCAGCTGAGTCTTTACCATATTGGCATAAATGCCGTCCTTCTGTTCCAGCTCTGCCGGGCTGCCGCTTTCCGCCACAGTACCGTCCTTGAGCACCACGATCTGATCTGCCTCTGCCACGGTACGCATCCGGTGGGCAATGATGAGCACGGTCTTATCCTGGATGAGCCGGGACAGGGATTCCTGGATCATCGTCTCATTGTCCACATCCAGAGAAGCCGTGGCCTCATCCAGCAGAATAATGGGCGCATCCTTTAAGAATGCCCGGGCGATGGAGATTCTCTGCCGTTCTCCGCCGGACAGCTCGGAACCGTTTTCTCCGATCATCGTATGCCAGCCATCCGAAAGCTTTTCCGCAAACTCGTCGCAGTGGGCCAGTCTAGCTGCCGCCAGCACCTCCTCATCCGTGGCATCCATTTTTCCGATCCGGATATTTTCCATGATCGTATTGTTAAACAGCGTCACATCCTGGAAAACGATGGAATACAGCGACATCAGTGTCTCGGGATCGATGGTGGAAATATCCATACCACCCACGGTGATCCTGCCTCTGTTCGCATCCCAGAACCGGGCTGCCAGCCGGGATACAGTCGTCTTGCCGCCGCCGGACGGGCCGATGAGCGCTGTCACCTGTCCCTGCTTTGCCGTGAAGGACACGTCCTTCAATACCACATCTCCGGTATCATAGGAAAATCCCACATGAGAAAACGTGATATCATAGCCCTGATGGTTCATCTGCGTGCTGCCCTCCTGTACCTCATGGGACAGGATCTCATCCAGTCTGCTGCTCTGCACGTCAGAGGCAATGATGGCTGCCAGATTCTGCAGGGACACCTGCATGGGATCATAGATCCGGGATACCACCAGCAGGAACATAAAGAACGTGAGCACATCCAGCTGCCCCTTTATCAGCAGGCTGCCGCCCACCAGCGCCACGGTGCCGATGCCCAGCTTCAGAATCATCTGGGCACTTCCCACGAACGCCGCCGTTCCCAGCTCCGTCACGATGGCATGCTTTTCCACCGCTTTGATCTTGGCGTCCAGTCCCTTCATATAATCGTCCTGGGTGTTGTATGCCCGCAGATCCCGCATGCTCTCCAGCCCTTCCTGGATGCCGTCGGCACACGCCATTTTCAGATCCATCTGTTTTTTATTCAGGTTTTTCTGCACACTGCCGGAGCAGCCCACAATGAGAAACGAAACCGGAAGCACCCACAGCGCTGCCAGGGCCATCCGCCAGTCGAAGGAAAACAGGCTTACCGCCACCAGGGCCGTGGAAATGCAGGCACCCACCAGCTCCGGGATGAAGTGGGAGGAAGCCGTTTCCATCCGGGCGCAGTCCGCCATGATGGTACTGGTCAAATCAGACAGATCCTTTTTTCCGAAATAGGAAAGGGGGATCTTCCGCAGCTTCTCCGCCAGGGTGATCCTTCGCACGCCGCTTTCCACATAAGTAGACAGAAAAGTGGCATTGTACTGGATATAGGTGGTAATGGCGATCAGCACCAGCGCCGCCGTCACGCCGCCGATATAAAATCCCGCTCTGGCCCCCAGGTTTCCTTCCATATAATCCTTTACGAGAAAATACAGCAGCGATACCGGCATCATGAGCACCAGATCCGATACGGTAACTGCGGCAAAGGCTTTCAGCATATCCGCAGCGCCCTGCTCTGAAAGGGCATATTTATGCATGAGTTTTTCCCTGATCTTCATATTATGCACCTACCTTCCAGCATACCGATTTGTTATATTCCTCCCACATATGGGCGTACAGCCCTTCCGCATTCTGCAGCTGTTCATGGGTGCCCGTCTGGCAGATCTGACCGTCTTTCAGCACACAGATTCTGTCCACACCAACGACAGAGGACAGCCGGTGAGCAATCATGATCACCGTTTTTCCCTGGGAAAGCTTACTGAATGCCTCCTGCACCCTGGCCTCATTGTCCGGATCAGCAAAGGCTGTCGCCTCATCCAGAATGAGGATCGGTGCATTTTTCAGCATGGCCCGGGCAATGGAAATCCGCTGGGTCTCTCCGCCGGACAGATACGTGCCTCTGGAGCCGATCACCGTGTCGATGCCCTCCGGCAGCTTCTCGATGATATCCTCACACTGGGCATTTTTCAGCGCTTCCAGCACTTCTTCCCGGGTCGCATCCTTTTTGCCCATGCGCACATTGTCAAAAATGGACATTTTCAACAGACGGCTGTCCTGGAAAACAAAGGACACCGTGTCCATCAGCACCTGAGGTGCGATCGTTTTCACATCCACACCGCCCACCAGAATGCTGCCCTCCGTCGCATCCGCAAACCGGGCGATGAGCCGGGCCAGCGTCGTCTTGCCGCCGCCGGACGGGCCCACAAAGGCCACATGCTCCCCGGCGCGGATATCCAGGCTGATCCCGTGCAGGGCATCCTTGGAAGCCCCCTCGTAGCGGAAGGACACATTTTTCAGGCAAATGGAGCTGTCCGCGGGCTGTCTTGGATTCTCCGGCTGCGCCAGCGGTTTTCTTGCAAGGATGCCGTCAATTCTCATCATGGCATCCTCCAGCACCATGGTATTTTCTCCCGCATACATCATCTTCGTCAGCGTCACCGTAATGATGGGGGTAATGATAATATAAAAAAGCAGGTTCAGCAAAAAGGTGCTGTTCACGCTGCCGCTTCTCACACCGCCCAGCAGAAACGTGGCTGCGATGAGAATGGCAAATACCGCATTGATCGCCACCGTGTAGCCCATCATCGGGATGCGCAGATCCTTCGTGTAGGCGATCGTCCACTTTTCATATTTTTTGATGGAATCCCGGAACCGCTTGAAGGAAAATACCGACTGGCCGAAGGTTTTTACCACCGGAATGCCTCTGACATACTCCACCGCCTCACTGGACATTTCCTCCAGCGCATTCTGGTATTCCGCCATCTTTTTCTTCATGTTTTCACCCATCATGGCACTCATGATGCCAAACGCCAGCACCACCGGGATGAGGCTTAAGAGCCCCAGCCGCCAGTCAAAGACGAGCAGCAGCACCGCCAGGCCGATGGGGGTTGCCACCGCCACACATTTATCCGGCAGCTGGTGTGCCACATACGTCTCCGTCGCCTCGGTGGACTCGTTGACGATCTTGCGGATCTTTCCGCTTCCCTCATCGTCCATGAAGCCCAGCGGCAGGGAGAGAATGTGCCGCATCAGTGTGGAGCGCATATTTGCCTGGATCCGGAAAGCGGACAGGTGGGAGCAGAGCAGCGCTCCGATATAAATCAGCATGGAAAGCAGGGCAAAGCCCACAGCGCTCCAGCCATAGGAAGAAAGGTTCTGCGCCTTTCCCATATCCGGCGCCACCCGCAGCACCTCCTGAATGAGCCGCCAGATAAAATAAAACGGAACCAGCGCCATAAACGCGCTGATCACAGCAAGCACCCAGGATGCCATCGTCAGATACCGGTATCCCCCGGCATAGACAAACAGCTGCTGCATGGGCTTTTGCTTTTCATCGGTTTTCTTTGCCATTTTCTCAGTCCTCCTTACTGTCTGATCCGATAAAGCCGGGCACCGGCCTCCGTCATAACCATCTCACAGGTACAGCATTTTTGGATCAGTTCCCGGTCATGGGTGATGATCAGTACACTTTTTCCCATGGCCTGCAGCCCCGCAAACAGCCGGGCTGTCTGTACCATATGCCGGTAATCCAGGCCGCTGGTGGGCTCATCAAAGATCAGCACATCCTTGCCCGCCAGCACTGCAGACGCGATGGCCACCCGCTGCTTCTGTCCGCCGGAAAGGGACATGGGATGCCGATGCTTCAGTTCCACCAGCCCCAGCTGCTCCATGACCGTCTGCTTTTCCTCTTCGGACACCTGTCCGGCGCCCAGACAGATCTCGTCTTCCACCGTCTCGCAGAACAGCTGATGGTTCACGTCCTGCATGACCAGATAACACTGCTTCAACATCTCTTTTGCCGTATATTCCCGGCCGCCCAGCACGGTTTTTCCCTTAAATTTTTTCTGCAGGCCGCACAGGCACCGCACAAAGGTGGTCTTGCCCACCCCGTTTTTTCCCGTGATGGCTACGATCTCTTGCTCCGGGATCTGGAAATCTCCCAGCCGCAGCACTGGTTCTTCCCCGTAGGAAAACGTATAATTTTTCAGCTGGATGCCATGCGCCGCCAAAAACGGCTCTTCCCGTTCCGCCGCACGCTCCGCATCCATGGAACGAAGACCCAGATGCTCCATTTTTTCAGGAGAAAAGGTCAGGAACTGCTCCATCGGCAGATCGGCCTTCACCGCGCCGTCCTCCAAGTAAATGACCCGGTCACACACGTCCTTCAGCCAGTACAGCCGATGCTCCGCGATCACGATGGTCTTTCCCGCTTTTTTCCAGAGCAGCAGCACCTCCTTCAGCCGTTCCATGGCCGCCGCGTCCAGATTGGAAGTGGGCTCATCCAGCACAAAGACGTCCGGCTGCATGGCGGACACACAGCCGCAGGCGATCTGCTGCTTCTCCCCGCCGGAAAGCCGGAAAATATCCCGATCCAGCAGATTTTCCAGGGAAAGCGCCTCCACGGCAGCATCCATTCTCCGATGGATCTCTTCCTCCGGCAGACCCAGATTCTCACAGCCGAAGGCCAGCTCACTGGTGGTGTCCAGACTGAAAAACTGGCTCCGGGGATTCTGGAAAACACTGCCCACTTTCCGGGAGATCTGATAAATCTCTTCTTCCTGCACATGCATGCCGCACACGGACACGTCGCCGCTGAAGGTTCCCTCATAAAAATGCGGGATCAGGCCGTTCAGCAGTCTGGTGATCGTCGTCTTGCCGCAGCCGGAGCTGCCGCACAGCAGCACGCATTCTCCCTGGCCGATCTGCAGAGACACATCCTTCAGCGCCCCTTTTTCCGAATGCTGGTATGTAAAATTCACGTGTTCGATCTGTATCATGTTCACCTCATGCCTCCCAAAACCAGCGCACCGAGCCAGACAACATAGGGAACCAGACACAGTGCGGTCAGGATGTAGTCCTGCATATGAAAGCCGATCCGGCAGATGTTCGTGCGCCTTCTGTCCGATCCCAGCCCCCTCGTGATGGCCGCTGCGTTCAGCTCCTCCCCGATCTTTGCCGAGCAGATCATCAGCGGGATCAGCCGGTACTCCACCATC
Organism: Oscillospiraceae bacterium Marseille-Q3528; assembly: GCA_018223385.1. Classification (GTDB taxonomy): domain Bacteria; phylum Bacillota; class Clostridia; order Lachnospirales; family Lachnospiraceae; genus JAGTTR01. The sequence continues at coordinate 24,475 of JAGTTR010000003.1, read as the reverse complement.
TTCGCCACATTTTTTCCGCCGAAACGGATGTCCCGCATCCGCATGGCGTCATTGATAGAAGAAAACTCATCCGCAATGGTGGGGAAAAACCGGAACATCACCGACAGGGGAATGGTGATCTTGTCCGTCACATGCATCCGTTCCATGGCCGCGTGGAATTCGCTCACCTTCGTTGTCTGCATCAGATACGCGCCGGTCATAATGCCCGGCAGGAACCGGGTGAGGATGCCGCAGCATGCCAGCAGAATATAGCCGCCAATGCCCGACAGCCGGGGAACCGCCTCCATCAGAAGCGCGTAGGCCGCCCCGTACAGCACGGCATATAACACCGCCCGTTTCCATTTTCCATCCAGTACAAATAATACAACCGGTACCGCACAGAACAGCGGCATGTAAGCGTCAAACAGATTGCCGCCCGCACTGCCCAGCACAAAAATGCCCATGGTCAGAAGCAGCAGCAGTTTTGTCCGGGGATCAAAGGTTATGTTTGCACCCTTCATTATGCGATTCCCGCCTTTTCAAAATGCTTTTTCAATACTGCCTTTCCCAGCACACCGCCCAGCAGGCCAAAAATGATGGTGGCGGCAAGCAGCGCCGGAACCAGCCAGGAATGGCCCATGATCGCGATCAGGGAAGTGATGTAATCCTCGCCGAAACTCTGGCGGGTCTTAAAATATTCCTCCGCATTGATGAGCAGCGGTACAAAATTGCCGAAAATCACCAGGCTGAATACCGCATTGCTGAGAATGGCCCTGGAACTGCTCTTATAATTGCCGGACTGCACGATCTTGTCGGCCACAAAGCCAAACACGACGCCGAAAATGAACGGCCAGTATCCCATGCCCGTGATCCACAGGAACAGCCCCACGATCATGGCGTAAATATGGATCATTTCCGGTTTTTCCACCTTTGTCACAAAAAGCATGTACGGAATGCCACCCAGCAGCGGCACCAGCACGCAAAGTATCGGCATCATGATCGGAATAAAGCCGAGCATCGCCACAGCGGTCATGATGACACAGTAAATCGCAGCATAAATGCCGATATTGATCAGATCTTTTCCTTTCAGTTTTCCACCCTTGTTCATACGAGTCTCCTTTTCCTTTCTACAGACATTTTTGTTGCTGACCACTGTCACAGAGTAAGCGTCGGCTAACCACCCATCAAAAAGAGAGGCTGCCACACGTCGGCAGCAGCCTGGCCGCGTCTCTGCCATCAATAATACTCCTGGTAAATGATATTCCAGCCTGCGCTGTGGTATTTTTCCAGCATATCGATGTACTCCACCGCTTCCGCCTTCGACATCCCATGCCGGATCACCTCAAAAAAGCTTTCAAACAGCGCCTTGTTCATGATGTGCATGAAATCCTTCGTGATAGGCTTGCCCTTCTTCACTTCCAGGCCGATCGTCTCCATAAACTTGTAGGTGTACTCTGTCTCGATATCCACCAGGTGCTCCACAAAATTCTGAAATTTCGTTCCGTAGGCGCCGATCACCAGCAGCTGAAACTCTTCAAAATGCGCATACATGTAATCCACCATCTGCCGCATCCCGCTTCTGGTAAAATCATCCAGGCTCTCCGCCTGCCGCTCTGCCTCCATCGTGTGAAACGTCTCCTGCACCTGCCGGAAAATGCCGACAAATTCTTCCGCTGCCGGCTCCACGATCGCAGAGAAAAGTCCTTCCTTCCCGCCATAACGGGAGTAAATAGACCCGGTCGTTGTCCCGGCCTCCGTCGCGATCGTCCGAAGCGATGCATCCACATAACCCTTTTCCAGAAATTCCTTTTTCGCACATGCTTCTATCTTCTCAGAAACACCTTCAATTAATTTTGACACCTGTACCTCCATATCTGTAACAGTGTTATATAACACTGTTATGAGTATATTCTTCTTCCTGCCGCCTGTCAATCACCTTGCCAGTGAAAACCTGCTTATTAATATATTTTATCAAAAAATCCCGGAAAGGTCATCTGTTCTTCCTTCCCGGGATTTCCCCGTCTATGCGTTCTCCTGTTCCTGCCGGCACAGATACAACCACGAAAGTGCGAAAAATTCGCTGACCGTCGGGCGATCCCGCAGATGATACCCCACCATCTGATCCAGGAAATCCCGGTTGCCTCTGTCCCAGCAGGTGATCAGCGAGGTGCGGATCGCCCGCTCCACGCTGGGCCAGCTCATCTGATAAACATCGGCAATATCCGGATACAGCCGCTTCGTCACATACTGCAGATAGTCCGGATCCATTCTGATCATCTCAAATCCCTTCATCAGATACTGATATCCGCTCAGATTCGGCCATATCCCCAGCTTTCTCAACAGTTCCTGCTCCCCCATAAAAAATCCCCTCTCTTTTTTACCTATAGAGAAAACGATCTTCCCGGCATTTTTTTGCAGGATTTCTATAATTTTTTATTATTTTTTTCATTTTTCGAGAAGCGGGAACCGATTACTTGTTATCCAGATACCAGCGTTTCTCCTCATCATAAATCGGCATGGTCATGGCCAGTTTATCCTTCAGATCCACCTCCTGATCCACGCCATCCTCCATCGTCACGGTGATCTGGCAGTCCGAACCCAGGATAGAATGCTGTCCCTTTGCTCTGCCGATCACGTTGAAGGAGCTGTCAAACAGTACCGTCCCGTCCTCCGACGCCAGATAATCCTTGCGATTGCCGTCGGCATCCAGAAATGCGATAAAAAAGGCGCCGTCGATGACCTGCTCCTGGGAATAGCCAAGGCACGTATCGTCCATATCATAATAGGCATACGTTGTGCCGGATACGATCCCCTCCACATCGTTGATGGGCTCATCCGTCACAATCTTCAGATAAAACCAGTCCACATCGTCCACACTCACCGTCCATTTCAGATTGATAAAACCGGTATTTTTCATAAAGCCTGCTATTTTACCGTCCGCCAGCAGGTTTCCCGCCGGGTCTGCGTCCTCCAGATTACACTCCACCGTCAGGACAGAAGCCGACTGCAGCGCCTCCTTGGCCGCATCCGCGCTGTCATACTCGATGGGCGATGATATCGCGCCGCAGCCTGTCAGCACATACGCTGCTGTAAAAATCCCCACAAATGCTCTCCATTTTCCCTTCATCTGTTTCTCCCCCTCTTATCTGCGATTCGGCAGCGCGCCGTCCTTGTCCCGGGCCAGTTCTCTGGCCGTCATCACCGCCAGCGCCGTCAGCTGCGGCAGATACCGCGTGTCATAAACGATCAGAAATGCATTGTCGAAAAACACATTCTGGATCGTGAGATCCATATTGTCCATGATGGCGCCCAGCATTTTCCCATTCAGCGTCACCCGGTAATTGTGGCCGATGGAGCCCGCATATTCCATCAGTTCCAGCGTACCCTCCGGCAATTCCATGGAAAATCTGTCTTTTACCAGGGCAAACTTCTTCTGCAGCGTCCCATAGGGCTCCTCATGCAGATAAAAACGGTATGTCGGCAGCACATGCAGCAGCTCCTTCGTCATGCGGAACACTTCGTTGTGCGCCGCATCATAAATCCGAAACGTCTTCAGCGGCACAGTACTGTCGATGGCATACACCAGATTGCCGTCCGCATCCTCCAGGTCAAAATGCTGTCCCGTCAGCTTGAAGTCCTCTGTAAACGTGTAGATCTGCGACGGCTTCGTCTGCATAAAAGGCTCGACCCGACCGGTTTTCACAAACCGTTCCAGATTCGTTTTCAGCTCACTCTGGAACATAAGAAAATCCGAATGATAGCTCAGATGCCCTGCCACGCTCAGGCTCACATCCTCCGGCACCGGGATCAGCGGCTTCGTCAGCTGCTTGCGGATAAACTTTTCCACAAACGAATACCCCACATATCCCACGATCCCGTCCTTCGTCAGCCAGAAATAAATGTACTGCCCTCTGGCGTCCGGGCCAAACACCAGAGCCGTCTGCTTCATCGTATAAAACTTGCCCAGCCATCCCGAGCCCAGCGGCGTCCACACATTCTTGTACGCCTCATAAAACTCCTCAATCTTCCTGGGCCTGTCCATCTCGATCATGGCTGCAATGTCCGTCATGGAATTATAATCCTCCGGTTTGGCCATCATCCAGATCGCAATACCAAAAATCAGCACGATCGTGGCAATCGTCAGCGACCAGGTGGCGCCGTACCCGATCACCATCAGATACACGCCCAGCAGCGTCACCACTGCCCCTGCCAGACGAAATTTCAGAATTCTCTTTTTCATTTTGCTCCCCCTTGGCAAAAGATATTTCGTTGCAGTAAGCTTCTATATGAAATATTTTACTTTCAAAGGGTGGCGCCGTCAATCAGACCAAAGTATGAGATTTAGTAAATAGTACACATGAAGGACCACATTTTTTCAAAAATAGCTTAACTCTCACGCAGCGTGATGCGGTATGCTGTTCTTATTGAAGCAAATCAAAGGAGCTGGTAAATATGAAAACCATCAGATTTCAAAATACAGCCAAAATGTACTTCCACTCCCCTCTTCGCTTTCCACTTTTACATAACCGTTGTGTTTTTCCATAATTTTCTGTACCATGGACAGACCGAGGCCTGTGCTTCCGGCATACGCCCTGCTGCGTGATTCATCTACCTGATAGAAGCGATCCCAGATTTTTTCCAAATGTTCACTGCTGATACCGATGCCATCATCTTTGACCGATACCACAAGATAGTTTCCTTCTACATAAACAGATACCCAGATATGTCCACCTTGTTTTCCATAGACAGCAGCATTCTGTATCAAGTTGTGAACAGCCCTTGAAAACAGCATACGATCAACTTTGCATGCAAAGCCATCCTTTAGATGATTCGTAAATTCAACCGAAATATCAAAACTTTCTGCAAGCGGCCGGCAATCCCCTATAATTTCCTGAAGGACTGGAAGAATCTCTGTTTTTTCAAAGTTCACCGCCAGTGTTCCATTTTCTTCACGGGCAAAAAACAGCAGCTGGTTAATCAACTCCGACATTCTGTTTGCCTGACGGTTGACTGCCTCCATAGATTCCCTGGCCTCTTCAAAAGTACTTGCATCCTGAAGAACATATTCACTCTCCATCAAAATTACAGATATCGGCGTGCGAAGTTCATGGGATGCATCAGAAGTAAACTGCTTTTCCTTTTCAAAACTCTGTTCTAACCGTTCCAGCATCTCATCGATTGTATTTGCGAGCTGAGAAATTTCATCTCTTCCCTCCGGAAGTCCAATTCTGGAAGAAAGCGAATTGCTTCTTGTAATCTGCTGTGCGGTTTCCTGAATCTGTCGTACCGGACGAAAAGCCCGTTTTGTAATAAAATATCCAGCCACCGTAGCTATTATCACCAACATGGGAAGCAAAATAAAAGCTGTCCGTATCACTGTCACTTGAAAATGACTGAACTCTGATTCGGAGATTATCCCTCGTATCCATTGTCCATCAGACAGTTTTCTATCATAGACATAAAAACTCTGCCGGTTCGCCTTTATCGAATATACGGATTGCTCTGAAAATTCCAGATTTTTCTGAAAATCAGAAGGAATATTTCCCTGAAGAAATGTACCCTGCGAATCATAAAGAGAAAGATAAACCCCGTCTTCAAAAGAATCAAATACATCTTCTCCGTCCTTCGAAATGTCTTCCGCTGCCTCTTCCACCGTTTCCATCAGTCTGCTTTTCTGATCAGAAAGGTGAGCCGTTTCTGAAACTGACAAAAGCAAGCCAAGCGTAGATGCCGCCATCAATACCATAATCATCGCATACCAAAATGTTACTTTTGTACGGATTGTCAGTTGTTTCATGCATCCACCTCCCGGAGTACATAACCGACTCCCCTTACTGTATGAATCAGCTTCGGCTCAAATTCTTTATCAATTTTCAGACGCAGATAGCGGATATATACATCAATCATATTGGACGCACCCTGGTATTCATAATTCCAGATATGTGTTTCCAGTTTTTCTCTTGAAAGGACAATTCCTTTATTACGAAGCATGTATTCCAAAATAGAAAATTCTTTTGCAGACAATTCAATTCGTTTTTCTCCCCGTCTGACTTCATGTGTATCGCAATCCAGAGTAAGGTCTGCAAGAGCAAGACGATTGGAAACACTTCCATGGTTTCTGCGAAGCATCACCCTGATTCTTGCCATAAGTTCTTCAAAATGAAATGGTTTCACAAGATAATCATCCGCTCCCAGATCCAGCCCTTTGACACGATCTTCAAGAGCATCTCGTGCAGTCAGAAAAAGCACCGGAGAACGGTTGCCCTTTTCACGCATTTCTTTCAAAACCTGATATCCGTTTTTTTCAGGCATCATAATATCCATAACAATAACATCATAAGGTGTCATTTCCATATAATCCAAGGCTTCTGCACCATCAAAACAGGAATCTACGCTATATCCTTCCGCTTTGAGTTTTCTCGTGATCACACGATTAAGATCTTTCTCATCTTCTACCACAAGCACACGCATTACTGTCTGCCCTCCTGTATATAAAATCCTCAGATAAACGTAGGAGTCAATACTGTTACCTATCAGTAATTGACTCCTATGTTGTCTCTATTTTACTTTTCAGCCATAAGGTATCGGCTATTAATTCCACCAGGATTCGTACTGACGCTGAAGGATTTCTTTAGATTCGGCATCAATTTCATAGCTGTATTCCATACCATCGTAAATAAAATCAACTTCGTAGATATAACGTTTTTCATGATTTTCGTCATCATGATCGTCATCTTCGTGATCATGGTCATCGTCATCATTGTCGTTATCATCATAATCATTATAACGGTTATTCTGTTCATCATCCAGTGAAATTTCCAGATATTTGACATCTGTTTCTTTTGCTTTTGCATCATCAAGTGCAATCTTTTTTACCTCATCCTCAGATATTAATATAATTCCATCTGTCTTTGCATCTTCACGGATTCTGTCATGAATTTTCTGCTCAGTCTGATTCTCTTTATGCTCCGCGTAAACTACAACAGAACCGCCAAGGATTGAGAGTACCGCTGCTGCTGCGATTGTTCTCTTCAAAATTTTCTTTCCATTTGCTTTAATCTTCTCGCTGATGTTAGTAAAATTAATTTTTTTCATGTTCTGAATTTCCTTTCTATTTGTTTTCTTTCTTGTTGTTATGCCTGTATCATACAGGGCAATTATGAAAGGAAGATTAAAGCCTAAAAACTTTTTATTGCAGGAAAGCGTTCAAACGATTTTCTGACTTGCCCTACATCATATTACAGAAAAGTGTATCCTATCAACTTATCTTCGCGAAAAACAAAATAGAATTGAGGTCCTGAACCCGGGATCGATTTTTCCATAACTCGTTGCATTGTTTTCACTCTGCCATATGCTGGAATAAAACCTATTTGCTCAAGAGCATTTAAAATATCAGTTTTTTATCTGTAGGTATGTCTCTATAATTGATAATCTGCTCCATTTGCTTTGCCCTCATTAAATTGCAATTTGTCTCTTTCTTTTCAATTATATATCAGCAACTATTATCCCAATCTTGCTGCTTTAGCCTGTATCGTTGGATATAACTCGTCGCCACCAAAAGATTGAAATGGTGCCTCTATTGCTGATTCCAGCAAAGCATAATCTCTGACACCATCACTTCCGCCTGTTTGCTGAATAAGTTGAGAATGAAGCAAGAGAATCTGTTCTTTGCTTAATCTCTTCATTTAGCCAATACCTCATATGCTTCTCGGTTTTGCTCCATAAGTTTTTTCGATATACTCAGTACATCTTCATCCAACGCAACAACATCTTCATCCATTTTACTAAAATCTATCACAATGTATCTTGGAACATTATTCTTCAAAATAACTGCTGATCCACGCTCGTCCACCAGTCTTGCAACCTTTGAAAAATTCTGGTTGGCTTCTGAAATTGAAACCATGGTATTTGTATCTATCGTCATATGATCATCTCCTTTTTTATATTATATGAAAATTTTAGGATAAATACAACCTATTTTATTTCATCCAATGAACTCTTTCCTACCGCAATCCCAGTATTCATCGACTAATCAGATCCCTTTTAGAGTCATTCATACCACAAAGAATTTCTCTCATTAGTTCTTGTCACATGGTACTAGCACCATGTTTATACAATCATAATAAAACATTGAATTGCCACAACTCTTGATGTTAAGGGCGAAGATGAATAATTTGTTCAGGTATCAAAAAGGTATCACACCGCACGCCAAGAGCCGGGAAGCCCGCTATCAAAGCAACTCCCCGGCTCCCTGTTTACTACTCGAATCCGACAATTACTAATCAATTCTGTTTAGAGATTATTTGTTATCAGAAATGATAACACTTTCTCCGTAGCTGTGAATAATAACAATATGTTTCGACTCAAATCATAAGCGAGTTCGCTCAGGAATGCAACGCTATATTGCAAAATACAATAAACAAAACCCACTTGCAAAACTAAATATTCCAAGGTCACATCTTGTCTAAGAATCAAAAAAAGTTGTATAATAATATAAATTTAAGCAGTTAAGGGACTTCAGAAGTGTAGCAGGCACGGTGTGCTTGCAGTAAATGAAGATAACGGATATCCATACGCAATCCCATCAATTATTTCTATGGCAGAAAGAATGGACTTATACTATGAATGATAAAAAAATCCCTCTTGGATCACTAATTTCCACAATACTCATTGGTATTTATACGACATTTTTTCTCTGTGCCGGAATTGCATCTTTATTTCTTGTCAGACATGCTGCAAAAATCACAACAGCTGGTATAAATCTGGCAACCAACTCTGGAGGAAATGGAGACTACATAGGCGGATATCTTATCTTTCCAGGCTCGCTTACAGCATTGCTTGGAGGAATGACGGGAGTTGTAGCCTTTTTGCTGGCAGTAGGGATTGTTTTATTATTTGTAATATTCCTGATTCTGTTAATATCCTCTATCGTAATGCTGAAAAAACAGAAGCTAAAAGCAGATGCCTATGTAAAAATAACAATTTTCTCTATTCTTTCGATTCTTTCCTGGGTACTGTTCCAGAGTGCATGGATAATCTTGCCACTGATAATTCCAGCGGCTTTAGGAATAACGGTGTTATTAAAACCATTACCCAAAGTCTGATACCTCGCAAATATGGGCAAAAGTCCCATCAAAAGCCCTTAGCTATGAGTTTTTACCCACAGCTAAGGGCTCTTCTATTTCCACTTATTCAAACTCTACCGTTCCAGTTGGCTTCGGTGTGAAGTCATACAGCACACGGTTGATTCCCGGAACTTCATGGGTAATACGGTCTGTAATATGAACCATCACTTCATGCGGAATCTCAGCAGCGGTAGCTGTCATAACATCGGTGGAACATACGGCACGAACGATACAGCACCACTCGAATGCACGCTTGCCATCTTTGATACCTGTTGAACGGAACTCCGGAACAACGGTAAAGTACTGCCAAATCTTGCCTGCAAGGCCATTCTTATCAAACTCCTCACGAAGAATTGCATCAGACTCACGTACAGCTTCCAGACGGTCACGTGTGATAGCACCCGGGCAGCGAACACCAAGTCCCGGACCCGGGAATGGCTGACGATATACCATATCATGCGGCAGACCAAGCTGATCGCCAACAACACGAACCTCATCCTTAAACAGGATTCTAACCGGCTCTACCAGTTCGAAATCCATATCCTCCGGAAGACCGCCTGCATTGTGATGTGCCTTGATACCTTCCTCAGACTCCAGAATATCCGGCCAGATCGTTCCCTGTGCTAAGAACTCAATTCCGTCAAGCTTTCTGGCTTCCTCAGCAAATACCTCGATAAACTCGCCGCCGATGATCTTTCTCTTTGTCTCCGGATCATCCACACCTGCCAGCTTATCCAGAAAACGGTCGGTAGCATCCACATAAACCAGGTTCGCATTCATCTGATTGCGGAATACTTCGATCACCTGCTCCGGCTCACCCTTACGCAGAAGACCATGGTTCACATGAACACATACTAACTGCTGGCCAATTGCCTTGATTAACAGAGCTGCAACTACGGATGAATCTACGCCGCCAGAAAGTGCAAGAAGAACCTTCTTATCTCCTACCTGCTCCTTGATCAATGCGATCTGCTCATCAATAAAAGCCTGCGCAAGCTCCGGTGTGTTGATTCTCTCCATGTCAGCCGGACGTCTGATTTCAGTAACGTTCATTTTGTAACTCCCCCTTCAAAATTTTAATTAGTTTCTATTTAGATTTATTCAATCGAAAATTCTCGTAATATCCTGATATCGGTTGACCACTCTATAAATCTCCACATATTCGTTTTCAACCTTGTAGATAATCACATAATCTTCCCATATCGCATATTTATAATCTGTCCGAAAGCTGACTCGCTTTAAAAGATCTGAACCCATTCCCGGAAACATCTGAAGATTTTCAAATTTACCGTAAATTTCCTTTATGGTCTTTGCTGCATATTCTTCGTTATCTTCAGCAATATAATCTCGGATGTTTTTCAAATCCTTTGCAACAATCGGATTGATCCGCAATTTTAACATCTTATTCCCCCACAAGTGCTTTCAGTTCGTCCAGATCCAGCCAACCTTCGCCATCTTTCACTGCTTCTTCAGCTTCCTGCAGCTTCAGGAGAAGTTTTTTCTCTGCACGATCACGCTCATAGTCTTCAATATCCATAACTACAAAACGTCCTCTGCCATTCTTTGTCAGATATACTGGTTCTCCTTTATGACAGTTCTTCAGAACTTCATTATAATTTCTCAAATCAGACACTGGTAAAATATTTGCCATATTTTTCAGCTCCTTTCCTTGATAAAGCGGACATTCGCATTCGCTTCTCGCTCATGAGCACAACCTACTATGCAGTCCATATTCATATTGTTTCTGTTACTTTTATTATACACAAAAAGCTGTAAAATTCAACGTAGATTTTTACAGCTTTTCTATCTCTATATATTTTTTGCAACCTATTTCAAGTGTTCCTCAAAAATTAATTCGAGTTCCTTATTCCCTCTCAAGAATTCATACTCTTCTTCGTCATTTCTCTGGCTTCATTTGCACGGTTCATATCAGTATCACCGCCAAGATAAGCCTGTATCGGATCAAAAATACACAACTTCGCATTTTCTCTTTTTATGGCTTCCTCTATCCTGTCATCCGTCATACTCACACTCTTATCAGACTCATCTATGATTGATATTCTGCTGCCGTCTGCATTTGCAGCTTCAAGCCTCGCCTTGACTGTATCTGCAAGTCCGTCTTCTGCCGTCTGATATATTACATTTACAGGCTCAGTAATATTCATATTTTCATCTATACATTCTCCCCTTGACAGCTTTACTGCAATATTAAATATCATTCTGAATTTATTGCAATGTCACGCACATCAACAAAAAATTTTCATTATCCAAATAAATGTCCAGCGACTGCTTAATAAATAACCATCATTATCTGTTCATACATCTGTGTTTTATAACGAGTGTAATTGAGTTTTTAAAAAGACTCCACTCAATCATTTTTTCAGCGTATTTATTACTCCAGCACTTGTCATTAAAAGTAATTGAGTGATAATTGAGTTTTATTTTACCAAAACTCAATTATCACTCAATTCATCAAATATAACATATCTAGCCGCCGGTCCTTTGCCCTTTAAGTTAATAAATTTCTCACTCCTCATCTTATCAATAACACTTCTTGCCTGTTGTTTAGTAAATCCACACATCTCCTGTATTTTAGCAGATGTTATCTGGTCATTTGTCTGTAAATACTCCAAAATCATGTTTTTAGCCTTGATATACTGGACTGTCTTATCTCTTGTATATTCCACATCTGACTTTAATGCTTCGTAAACCTTAGCTGGCAGCATGTATTCCTTTCCAACAATCTCTATTAATCCACTACTAATCAGTTCATTACATGATTTTTTCGTTTCATCCAGAGATTTTTGGACTTTTCTCGACAACTCTGATAACTGTTCCTTTCTGTTATCTAAGAGATCTCTTAATATCATCATCTCAGCCAAAGACATAATTTTACTATTTTTATCTTGTACTTCTGTAATAAACTTAACAAATTCAGTATTATCTATTGCACTAAATATTGTAAGTGAAACTGCATCATTAAATGATCTATATCTTGGATATGGCTTGCCCATTGAAACCATGTCCTTATAAATAATATCTACTCCCTGACCTGTCCTCTGGACATACTTCAAATTTTGAAGTGTCTCCGCTATTAGTTTATTCCTGGGAATCGATGGATGAGTTATAATATTATCCTCTGTAATTCCATCAAGAAATCCACCAGGATTTTCAATAACTATTCGATCTTGGTATTGTTTTACATAAACCCCAGCATTACTCTGGTAATCTCTATGAGACAACGCATTAAGCAATGCTTCCTGAAATACCCTTTCAGGAAAATCCTCAACTTCAAGTCTGAATAATCCTACCTGAATATTCTCTATCTTACTGTATGCCTGTACTCGCTCTGTCAACTTGTCTATAACGCTTATCAACGGCAACTTCAAATCTAGCCTTGCATCATATTCCTCCAAATTATCGGCTGAATAGTGTAGGTATATAACTTCCGCCTGCGGTAACAATCTTTGAATAGATGATTCTTTTCCAACGAACAGTAAAGTTTTCCTAAACGCAAACATTTGATCAAATTTAAATTTTTGATTATCAATGCCCGTCTTTTCACTTTGAAATGTTTCTACAATATTAACACCTATTTTATTTTTTACATACTCTCCAGCTACTTCTGTCAATATTTCTTTCGCTGTTTCCCAACCTGCTTTTGCCACTTTGTTAATTCTATGTTCTAGTGAATTTTCAGAGGCTTCTAAGCTCATCCCATGAGATTCTGGCACCTTCCATTTCCAGCTCTTTTATCTTCTCTGGAAATGCCTGTCTTGATGTACCTGCTAAACGGATGTAAGTACCATTATCTTTTCCCTTTGATTTCAGATAATATGGTCTATTCTTTCCTGCTTCTACTGATACAACAATAACTGTTTTCCTGTTTTCCTGTTTACCGTCTGCGGCTCAATATCAGGAATGATCTGTGGCACACAGGAATCAGAAACTGCATTGGCAATTCCATCCATCAGCTGAAACAACACATCATTTTCCACACCAACAATCTGGTGTGTTTTATCATCTACTCCAACAATCAGCTTGCCGCCCTGTGTATTGGCAAAAGCTACAATCGTCTTCATGTACTTTTCACTTTTATCGGGCAAGGATACCTTGTACTCAATATTTTTCGATTCCCCGGAAAACATAGCATCTTCTACCATTCTTTCACTCCTCATCTATGCTCACACCACTGGTACGAATAATTCTATTTCCAGAATAAGAACTCTCTGGATGCTTAATAATTATTATATGGTCCATTCATCACTTTCCGCAAGTAAGAAAAAGAAATAATCAATATATAAGGTTTGTCACAACATCCACAAACTTTAACTATTGTCCTTAAAGTACAAATTATCTTTCTAGAAAATAACACAAAAAGGATGCACTGCGGTAACTTCCCCATTACCTTGGCACATCCTTCGTATTATTATTTTTTGCTATTCTTCTTAATGACAGCTATGACTTCCACATCCATGCTCGCCACATGTATGTCCTTCCCCGTGGTTATGCTCATGGTGAGAACACTTAATATCCGGATTATAATCAAGTGTTTCATTGATAAAAGCTTCTACTGCTTTATCCGCATCTCCAGAAACTCCTCCGAAAAGCTTAATACCTGCTGCCGCTAACGCTGTCTGTGCACCGCCTCCGATTCCGCCACAGATCAAAACATCTGCGTTCAATGCATTAAGAACTCCTGCCAATGCGCCGTGTCCACTTCCATTGGTATCTACTACCTCTGAATGTACTACTTTTCCTTCCTCTACGTCATAAATCTTAAATGTCTCTGTGTGTCCAAAGTGCTGGAAAATCTGTCCATTTTCATATGTTACTGCTATTCTCATGATACCTTCTCCTTTTTCTGCTGTATATTTTTTGTAAATTTCCTGTTTGTAACATCCTCCAAAGCTGCAGTTGCTGCTCTGACCGTCACAGATTCTAAAATCCCCACCCTCGATTCTGAGTGGATGTCCACCAATGAGTGCATCTGCTATTTTCTTCCTGGCAATCTCGTAAATCCGTTGAACTGTTGTTCTTGCGATCTGCATAGATGCTGCACACTGCTCCTGACTATAACCTTTCTTGTCCAAAAGACGAATTGTCTCATACTCATCTACCGTCAGAACAATAGGTGTTTTTTTCTCAGTATCGTCTGCTGGAAGAAATTCTAAAACATTGGGGAAATAGCAAACTTTTCTGCATTTTACTGGTCTCGGCATAAACTGCTCCTTTCTCGCTTTTCTTATATAATAGCCCTATAAAAGACATATGTCAATAATGTTTTTGGCATATGCCTTTTATAAATCACCTTATAGTATTACTTATTTTCATTATTTTTTAATTTACAGATACCCTGCGTCATTACTGTATTATTCTCTATTTTCCAATTGACTTATAGATATATTATAAAATCTGTCAAATAAATATTCATACGAATGCAAGCAATTTCATAATCAAACAGAGCTTGAGAGACAACCACATTTTCGATTGTCTATCAAGCTCTGTTTATCTCTTAGTACTTCAGATTATTCATTATTACTCTGCCTTTGACTTTGCTAACATAGCAATATCCCCCACACCATTTAAAACCATAGTTGGACGATACGCATAAGTTTTGAGCGTATCCTTCGTTGAACATCCAGAGAGAACCAATACGGTAGACATACCACTTTCCATACCAGAAATTACATCCGTATCCATCCGATCTCCAACCATCACTGCTTCTGCAGAATGACAGCCAAGCATATTTAATCCGGTTCTCATCATCAGTGGATTCGGTTTTCCACAGAAATATGCCTGTATTCCTGTTGCCATTTCTATAGGTGCAATCAATGCACGACAAGCAGGAGCAATGCCGTTCTCAATCGGTCCGGAAACATCTGAGTTTGCTCCGATCAGCTTTGCACCTTTCAGAACTAAATTCGTTGCTTTTGTTAATGTATCCAATGAATAGGAGCGTTCCTCTCCCACAACAACATAATCCGGATTTACATCATTCATTGTGATACCTACATCATAAAGTGCATTTAACAGGCCGGCTTCTCCTATCACAAATGCCGAACAGCCTGCCGCCTGTTCTTTTAAAAATGCGGCTGTTGCCAATGCACTGGTATAAAAATGTTCTTCTGGCACATCAAGTCCCATCCTAGCCAGTTTCTGATTTAATTCTCGTGGTGTATATCCACTGTTATTTGTCAAAAATAAATATTCTTTCTTTTCATCATGTAGCCACTGAATGAATTCTGGAACACCTGGCAATATCTGATTACCATGATAAATTACACCATCCATATCACAGATAAAGCCTTTTTTCTCATTAAAATCAATTACTGATTTTCCCATATTCATATATATCCTGCCTTTCTTTCTCTTTAGAGTATGCCTTGTTCTTTCACTTCAGAAAAATCTGTTTTCTACGACCATTTTAACATTGTATCATCCATGCATAAAATCAAATGCATAGCGGTGTGAACTCAAAGTAAATTTTTCTATCTGCAGAACATTTTATGACTGCATATCCTTCACACATGTACTTCGATAGTCACTTGGCGAAATTTTATATCTTTCCTTGAATACCCGGTTAAATGTCCTCTGGCTTTCAAATCCACTATCCAGGCAAATATTTGTAATAGAATCGCTCGTATTTTCCAAACGATGACATGCATAGTTCAACCTTGCATCATTAAGATACTGATTGAAATTTCTATGAAAGATTTTGGAAAAGAGTCTGGATAAGACATATTTACTTACACCCAGGTCTTTTGCCATTTCTTCCAATGATAACTTTTTCTTGAAATTTGCTGATACATAGGAAACCGTCTGGTAAATAAGGTCTTTGCTCCCCACATGACTCTTCTCTACTAGATTCAGTTTTCCTATGCAGCGTGCCAACACAATTTGAAGATATGCCTGCGCAACAGTAATATCCGACTGTTCTGTCTCTAAAATTGCATTTATAACCCTATATACCTCCGGTTCAACCTTTTCCGCTTTGATGATTGGGTATTCAGGAGCCATGGATTGCATGATATCTGCAAATTTGACTATCGTAAATGGCGATGCGATCAGATAAGTCGCTTTATTTACACCGGGTGTCAGTACCTGATAGTGATGAATAACATCTGGAAATACAAAGCCTATATCTCCTTTTTCCATATGGTATAGTTCCTGTCCGACACCAAGTTCTAATGATCCACTTGTTACACAAACGATCTCCAGTGCATTATGAAGATGTGGTTCAATATGTTTTGACTTCCTATTTATTGCTATAATCTCCTCTTTTGTGTCAACATATTTTAACTGCATGAAATACTCCCCTTTGCAACATTTGTCTATATCTTCTTTCGATTTGGCAAGCAATCCTTTTACACCTATCTTATAATCAACTTGTAAATAAGGAAAGGAGGAATTGCAAATGAGCAACCTAAAAAAATATCTGAATGACCTTTTAGTATTCTACACTGAATATTTTGAGCATCCTTACCATGTATAAATACTAAAAGGACTATTTTGTGAAAACCGAATATTTTCTTAAGGCCATTTCACAAAAATGAAGTGGTCCTTTTTTATTTTCAAAATACAGTTCTATCACTTTATATATAGAAAAAAGCACTGTCTCATCGAGCAACGACCAGACAACGCTTTCTCCTGTCAATTCTAATTTATGTCTGATGCATCTGTTACTTCATCTGTAGCAATTCCTTTTTCTGCTTTCAGTTTTTTATTTGCATCTTCTACATTCATTCTTGAAAGTACAAACATAATCAATACATCAAAGATTAACGGAAGCCAAAGATACATGAACTGCATCATATCAAGTGCAGACTGTGGCTGAATTGCATTTTTTCCGACATATCCACTGAGTTCAAGCATCCATCCAACAACAGCGGTTCCAATACCTCCACCGATTTTTACACCAAGAGAAGTACAAGAGTACATCGTTCCATCAATTCTCTTTCCCTGTGTAAGATAAGTGTATTCAGAGCAGGATGCAATAACAGCATTCATATCTCCCTGCCATGGTCCCTGACCCAAGGCTGCAAGAGCTGTAAACGCCATCATCAGCGGAACACTACCCATATATCCGGCAACAACAACAAGTGCTCTACCGATGACTGCTAAGACATAACCTCTTAAGTTCAATTTATACATGCCTTTCCACTTACCAACGAATGTCGGTGTAAAAATCAGGGCAATGATCAGTGGAATATTTACTGCCCATGCAAATTGTCCAAACAAATTCTTATTTTTCAGTACCCATGTCATGTAATAAATGCCAGCTCCAATCATGGCACCATATAACTGCTGTAAAATATATGTTCCACAAATCATCATGTAATATTTGTTTTTGACAAGAAGCTTGAATGCCTGTACCATTCCATACTTTTCATTATCATTCTTTACTTCTCCTTCATTAAGTTCCTCCTCCGGAAGTTCCTTAACAGAAAGTGCTGAAATCGTATTTACGACCAGACCAATGATTGCATAGATAATAGCAACCGTTCTCCATGCCGCAGCATCTCCACCGCATTTATCTACAAATCCAACTGTAATCGCCTGAATCAGAAGACTTGTTGAAAATGCAAAAATAAAACGGTAAGATCCCATCTGTACACGCTCTTTGCTGTTCTTTGTAATCAGTGACGTAAGTGCTGAGTAAGCAATATTGTTTGCTGTATAAAACACGCCATTTAACAGTGTATATGAAATAAAGAACCATGCATATTTAGCCGTTGTTCCCAAACTGACCGGTACTGTAAAGCAGCAGACCAGCGTAATGGCACAACCAATATATCCGTATAGCATCCATGGCTTCGCTTTTCCCATTTTACTGTGTGTTTTGTCAATCATCGATCCAAAAAATATATCCGTGAAACCATCAAATAGTTTTGATACGGCAATCAGGGTACCTACGACACCTGCAGCAAGTCCTACTGAGTCTGTCAGATAGGGCATCATGAAAGATGTCAGGAAGGCATAGACTACATTACCTGCAATATCACCTGATCCATATCCAATTTTGTTATACCATTTCAAATACTTTTTTTCTTCCATCGAATTTCTTTGCTCCTCATCTTCATCGCACTTAGAATCTCCATATGTCTAACCGTATGATATCTAATTCTGTTTTTTTCTCTAATTTTGTCTGATTGCTCTGTATATCCGGACTTTACATTACAATCAGACTCTCTTTCCTTGTTTACGGGTTACATGAAACTTTATTATCCCTTTACATACGGTATCAGCGTAAACCGGAATCGGAATAATACATCATCAAATCGGTACTGCTCCAATACAACTGGGCCACAACTGTTAGAACCTATTCCATTTAATGCATAATCAACACAAAGAACTACACTGTCGGATTCTGCTAATTCATAATTATGTGTTTTCTTCTCAAGTTCTTCCTGTGTATAATAAGAAGCATTGAATGAAAATGCCTTTTCTGCGGATGCCACAATTCCATATCGGCTGTTGTTAAGCTCTACATATTCACAATCGTAATGGCTTCCATTTTCCTGTGGACGGATATAGTCCTCATGTAAATCCCCTACATTTGCCCGGTACAGACCGTGGCTCGCAGCCTGATGCTTATCTCGATAGCTTTCCTGTGGTCCCATTCCAAAGTATCTTACAGCTGAAAGTTTTTTATCTAGGAACATCCTCACACCAAATCTCGGAAGATCCGGGAATTCATCGTCTTTTGTTACTGCAATATCTGCATCAATCTTTCCAGCAGCTTCTATTTTCCATGTGATCGTCACATCAAGAATCTTCTGTACTGTCTTTGCCACAACGGATGCATGGCTTGTAATTTTCACACCATGCTTTCCCTGCACGACCTGTGTCGTGTAAGCTCTTGTATAAGCTTTATCATAATGGGCTTTCTTCCATTCAGACTTGATGTACATATCATTATCTGTTGGTGCCCTCCAGATATTTAATTCCATCGGGTGGTTCAGATATTCCCGACCTGCAAATTTCATCTCTGTAAAAAGTGCAGTCCGTCGGTCGATTGTATATGCGAATTCACGACCTTTGATATGAATCTGTGTATCATCTTCACTCACCTGTAATTCAGAATCCGTCACTGTTTTTTCAATCCATTTTTCTGCTAACTGGCATTTGGCATCCTTCTGGCTTACTTCGATCTCATCAAATCCAAGGATATGGTCTTCATCCAACAGTGGCAATTCCTTTTTCAGATGGTAAATAAATTTTAAATAACATTTTCCACTCTCTGGCACATTGATTTTAAGGTTTATTTTTCCTTCACTGTGTGGTGCTGCTGAAACTTCTGGGAGTTTACCTTTGCTGATTACAAGCCCGTCCTGCGTCAGTTCATAACTGATCTTCACATAATCTTTCAAGTCATCAAAATCCATGTAGTTATGAAGCACCAGTTCTCCGCTTTCTTTGTCATAGGAAATAACCCTTGCCGGGCGATAAACATTCTTGTATTCCAAAAGTCCTGTATGTACCGTTCTGTCCGGATATACTAATCCATCCATACAGAAGTTGCCATCATGAATTTCTTCTCCATGGTCGCCCCCATAAGCATATATAGTCTTTCCATTCTCAGCAGTTCCATGAGCAATCGCATGGTCACACCATTCCCAGACAAAGCCGCCGCACATTTTATCATTATCCTGAATCATCTGGAAGTAATCTTCAAAATCTCCAGGTCCGTTTCCCATACTGTGACAGTACTCTACCAAAAGGAAGGGTTTGCTTCCATCTTTATCCAGATATTCCTGAATTTCGGAAAGCGCCGGATACATCCGGCTGTACACATCCAGATTGCTGTAATCATATGTTTCATCATAATTACGGTATCTTGCACTCTCATATTGTGTGATACGGTCTGGATCAAAATTCTTTGTCCATTCCAGTGCTTTTTCAAAGTTGCAGCCATAAGCACTCTCATTTCCCATTGACCACATAACAATACAGAAACGGTTTTTGTCACGTTCCACCATGAGTTTTACGCGATCAACGATTGCCTCTTCCCACACCGGATCATCTGCAATCTTCTCATTCCATCGTTTGAACCGATTGTAATCGGTGTCTTCTTTTCTGTAGATCATAAATGGACCATGAGCTTCAATATCTGCTTCATCTATTACCATGAATCCATACTTGTCACACATTTCATAGAAAAATGGTGCGTTCGGATAGTGGCTGGAACGGATCGCATTAAAATTATGCTGCTTCATTAACGTAAGATCCGTTATAATCTGTTCCCGGCTGATCGTAAACCCAGTAACCGGATCAGAATCATGACGATTGACTCCACGGAATTTAATCTTCTGTCCATTTAGGTAAATGACCTGGTCTTTAATCTCTATCTTTCTTAATGCAATGTAATCTACAATTACTTCATTCTCTGTTTCAAGAATCAGTTTATATAGATATGGATTTTCTGTATTCCAAAGTTCCGGACTTGCGATTTCTAATACAGCTGTTCCTTCTTCAGCAATACTTCCTAGTGCTACAACTGCTCCGTTTCTATCTTCAATCGAAATTTTTACATTTAACGGAGAGTAGAATTTCATTTCAATTTCTACTTTCGCAAGCATATCCTCAATTCTTGTTTTAATATGATAATCACTGATTGCCTGTTTTGGGCGTTTCAAAATGTACACATCCCGGAAAATACCACTCATACGGAATTTGTCCTGATCTTCCAAATAGGAACCATCACACCATTTCATTACCAACACTGCCACCGTATTCGTTCCATCCTGAAGTACATCGGTAACATCAAACTCACTGGTCATATGTGAAACCTGGCTGTATCCTATGTAAGAGCCATTGATCCATACATAAAAGCAGCTGTCTACTCCTTCAAAGTTCAAAAAAGCTTTTAATGCTTTCTCATCTCTGCTGTACTCAAAATTATGTACATAAGCTCCACACGGAATATCCTGTGGCACATATGGTGGATCAAACGGAAACGGATACCGGATGTTTGTATACTGGTGTGTATCATATCCTGCCATCTGCCATACACTTGGAACCTGAATCTCATCAAAATTTTCTGTATCATAATTCTTCTCAAAGAAAGAATCCTGTATGTCATAGATGCTGTTAAAATACTGGAATTTCCAAGTTCCATTCAATAACTGCATACGATCTGATTCTTCTCTGTGTTCCACCAAGTTATCCATTCTTTTGGATGCCGGAATATAATAGGCTCTGGCTGGCATTGTGTTTTCGTGCAGTACGCTTAGATTTTCATAATAACGTGGTACGATCATAAATAACTCTTCTCCAATACATATACTTTTTTGTTCTTTGTTTTCCTAAAGCAAACCTTATACTTTACTTTTTTGTTTACGTTCCTTAGTTATGTTATATATAGCTTATCCTAATCCGCAAAATATGTCTATGAATTGGATTAGACAAAATATGCACTAAATGATACAATGATAAAAAGTGCGAAAAGAGGTGCTGTCCTATGTATTTGAACACCGGTTATTTGAACCACTCACATATGGATTTCAAAGACAAAAGTCGTCCGCTGATTGTAGGTAGCTGTGGTACTTACCGTCTTTCCAGACATCCCAAACTTCCTACCTACCGTTCAAGGGGTCGTCTGGATTATCAGATTATATATATCACTGCTGGTTGTGGGCATTTTCATTTTGATAATGTAAATAACGAAACGATTGTTCCAGCCGGCAACATTGTACTGTACAGACCGAAAGAACTTCAGAAATATGAATATTACGGAGAAGATAAGACAGAAGTATACTGGATTCACTTCACAGGAAGCAATGTGAAAAATATCTTACGTCAATATGGGTTTCCGGATAAAGAACGTGTCTTTCAAGTGGGTACATCTAATGAATATGAACAAATTTTCAAATGTATCATTATCGAGCTCCAACGCTGTCAAGATAATTATGAGGAAATGCTTGTCCTTTTGCTACGTCATCTTCTGATTAGTTTCCACCGGGAACTGACAAGAGAGCACATATTAAAAAATGAATATCTTGATCATGAGATGGATAATGCTGTTACCTTTTTCAGTGAAAACTACAATCAAAATATCAATATTGATGATTATGCTGCCTCACGAGGCATGAGTGTCAGCTGGTTTATCCGAAATTTCAAAAAATATACCGGTTCTACACCAATGCAATTCATTGTGGGAATCCGCATCAACAATGCTCAGATGTTACTTGAAACAACAACTTATTCCATCAATGAGATTTCCAAGATTGTCGGATATGATAACCAGCTTTATTTCAGTCGGCTTTTTCACAAGTTGAAAGGATATTCGCCGAGAGAATACCGAAAGCTGAGAAACAAAAAACCATAGATCTTGTCCTCTACATAGCGGGTTGGCACCCGACCGAGAATCACATAATAGTTCTTGCTTGCCAGATCGGCATTCATTCTTTCCACCACCCGGTAAGCAAACGAAACTGATAATCCAAAGAGTTCTGCAATGTCTTCCACTGATAAATACATTTTTCTCTTACGCATGAAACCATTCCTTTCCCTCTTCCTGTGGAATCTCACAAGTATCTTCCACTCCATAGAAACGCTTCACAAAATACTTTGTCGGAACTTTTCCTCTAAGCGTCAGGTAGCCCTGTCCTTCCAGTTCCTTGTTCAGATTTCCGATGATCTCATAAGCCGATGTCTGTTTTACTTCAAGAAGTTCACATATATCGGCCGCCTTTAAAAATAATTTGTTCTGCATAATCAGTACCTCCTGTTTTTTGAATATTTATCTCTTCATATACTCTGTACTGGCAGATACAAAATCGGACATCATTTTCCGAAATTTATCAAATTTTCTTGTTTTTTAATTCTCCATCAGTGTGCTTACTGTGTCATGGAGTTTAAACTCATCGAAAATAAAGAACCTTTCTGTGGTATCTGTTTTCTAAATGCAGGCAACAAAAAAACAGTCTGCCTTGACGAAAATCACTTCAATCAAAACAAACTGTTCTTCATATTTACTCTAATTTTATTTTATGAGAATAACTGATTTCACGAAATTTGCAGGTGAATCTGGAATATAAACAAGAGAAAAAAATATTTTTTAAACTCCATTTGCACTCCATTTGGTCTTTTCGACTGCCCGCAAAGCCTTTATTTATGGGCTTTTCCGCGATTTTTCAAGCTACTCAAACTCTTGGGCGGATAATTTGCACTGGCTGCTTTTCTATGATTTTTATTGATTTTATTATTCTCATTTCTCAAAATTTCTTCTTGTATTTGTGTCAATCCAAATTTTTAGAGCCAAAAAAGAGCCAAAATATCATCAAAATTATTAAGTTTCTTCCTTTTTTTGAGCATACGCTTCCCAAAACTCACAGTCTTGTTGCAATCTATCTATTTTTTCTTTTAGCTGTTCGAGTTCTATATCACGATCTTTGCAGCATGTTGATGGAGGAATTACCTTCTTTAACCCACCATGATTTTTATCAGGATACAAATTATGCTGTGGATCAAACCAGATTACATAGAAGATATTATCGGAAAAAATCCCATGAATTCCTCCTTTACTTATGGATATTCTTATCTGCCACATATCTTCTAACAAGATATTAGGCGGAAGCTTGCATGGGGGCTTCGCATCTTCATGTCGATGAATCCGAAATGGAGATGTTTTTCCAGAATATTTCCCAGCATATATATCCTTTAGCTCTATTCCTGATACCTTTTGCATTGTATCAAATAAATCCGCAGCCCAATTTTGACATGTACCATCCAAATTAAAATATTCATTTTTTTCAACAGCTTCGAACGAAAACAAGACTTTTTCATGCTTATTCTCTATTGCGATATTGTTTGGCGTAATTCTCGTCTCTTTTTTTGCTTTTGCCTGCGGTATTTTCTTCATTTATACCATCATCTTTCTGTAAAACGCTTTCATGCTTTCTTCAGATATCTCATTACTGCAATTTTCCCATGGTTTACAATCTCCCCTTGCCTCTATCCATGGAGTCTCTTGATGATTAATCCTTTCAAGATCATCTCCTGTTAAATGACCATAAGAAGCATATATTTCCTTTGCAAATGAAAGGAATTCCTCAGGAATTTCTTGAATATTAGTAAATTTAGGAATATCGCTATATCCATATTGTTTGTATTTTTGATATAACGCAGGTTGAACTGCTCCATGGACCCATGCTTGAAACTGCTCCGAAATCAAATTACAATCATAAAGTGCTAAATACCATGCTTTTGCATAATAACAAAGTTTTTGTAATTTTTTATTTGTCATTTTAGAAATTGACAAAAATGCTTTTGCCAATGCAAAAATATCCCCAGACTTGTTCATAGTAGTAAAGTCGTATTCCATTACATTGTTTTTCTTTTCTGTCTCTACTTGAATGTTATTATTA
>JAGTTR010000037.1 GCA_018223385.1 Oscillospiraceae bacterium Marseille-Q3528 | reverse complement strand
GGCTACACAAGAGAGTACGATGTAGAGAGAATGATGAGAGATGCGAAGATCACCGAGATCTACGAGGGAACATCTGAAGTACAGCGTATGGTAATCAGCGGAAGCATTCTGAAATAATAGGTAAAAGGAGAATAAGTTCAATGAAAGTAGTTGTTTGCATAAAGCAGGTACCCGACACAAAGGGCGGGGTTGAGTTTAATCCCGATGGAACACTTAACAGAGCAGCTATGCTTGCAATCATGAATCCGGATGACAAAGCCGGCCTTGAGGCAGCACTGAGATTAAAAGACCAGTACGGCGCAGAGGTTACCGTAGTAACCATGGGACTTCCGAAGGCAGAGGATGTGCTTCGTGAGGCACTGGCAATGGGCGCAGACAATGCGATCCTTGTAACAGACAGAGTACTGGGCGGCGCAGATACATGGGCAACATCCCAGACACTGGCAGGCGCTATCAGAAACCTGGATTACGATCTGATCATCACAGGCCGTCAGGCAATCGACGGAGATACCGCACAGGTAGGCCCGCAGCTTTCCGAGCACCTTGGCATCCCGGTAATCTCCTATACCCAGGAGCTGAAGGTAGAGGGAGACTCTGTGATCGTAAAGAGACAGTATGATGACAGATATCATATGCTGAAAGCAAAAATGCCGTGCCTGCTGACAGCACTGGCAGAGTTAAATGAGCCTCGTTATATGACACCGGGCGGAATCTTCGAAGCATGCGCAAAGGAGATCACTGTTTGGGGAAGAAAAGACCTGAAGGACGTAGAGGATTCCAACCTTGGACTGAAGGGATCCCCGACCCAGATCGCAAAAGCATCTGACAAAGTCAGAAAGGGCAAAGGCGAGACAGTAAATCTTGATGTAGCAGAGTCTGTAGATTACATCATGAACAAGCTTCAGGAAAAGCATATTATCTAATTTAAAACGAGGTGAGAAATATGAATATCGAAGAATATAAGGGAGTATATGTGTTTGCCCAGCAGGTAGACGGAGTAGTAGGGGGCATCGCATTTGAGCTGGTCGGCGAGGCAAAGAAGCTTGCAAAAGACCTGAATGAGGAAGTAACCGCAATTCTGATCGGTTCCGACATCAAGGGACAGGCAGATGAGCTTGGCGCATACGGCGCAGACAGAGTCATCGTAGTAGATGATCCGGCACTGAAGGATTACCGTACAGAGCCTTATACACATGCAATGGCATCCGTGATCAAGAAATACAAACCTGAGATCGTGCTGATCGGTGCAACCGCAATCGGCCGTGACTTAGGTCCCCGTCTTGCTGCAAGAATCCACACCGGACTGACAGCAGACTGCACAAAGCTTGACATCGGCGATTTCCCGCTGAACCCGGTACCGGGCAAAGAGCAGAAGCACAACCAGCTGCTGATGACCCGTCCTGCATTCGGTGGAAACACCATCGCAACCATCGCTTGCCCGGATTTCCG
>JAGTTR010000036.1 GCA_018223385.1 Oscillospiraceae bacterium Marseille-Q3528 | reverse complement strand
GACAAATCTTTGAACACATCATGGAACAGGTCCATCACACACAAAGTCTAAATTTCTCTGTTTTCGCAGAAAAAACAACTCATTTTGTACGTGCTTATACTTGTTTTTCTCATTGACACACGTATTTACACGTATTATCATAAGGGAGGAATCATGAAAACACAAGAACTGTTGAAACTTTTAAAGAAAAATGGCTGTTATATCTTACGCAATGGCAGTCGGCACGACATCTGGTACAGCCCGGCAACCGGAAAACAGTTTCCAGTTCCCCGGCATAAAGCTGAAATTCCAGTTGGAACATTGAACAACATATTGAGGGATGCCGGAATCAAATAATTCTCATCCTTCATATTTTATTCTGATTAAAATATTAAAGGAGGACTCAAAATGGCCAAATATGCTTACCCTGCAATTTTTACACCGGAAGAAGACGGTTCTTATTCTATCAACTTTCCTGATCTGGAAGGCTGCTACACCTGCGGGGACAGTCTGGAAGATGGCATCGAAATGGCTTCAGATGCTCTCGCCTTAGTTTTATATGGATATGAAAAAGATGGACGTGAAATTCCGGCTCCGTCTGTACCTGCCGCTATCCCACTTTCAGGAAATGCTTTCGTTAATTATATTGCCTGCGATACCTTGCGCTATAGAAAAATGTACAACAACAAAGCTGTCAAAAAAACATTGACGATTCCGGAATGGCTCAACGAAGCAGCCGCTTCCATGGGCCTTAATTTTTCACAGGTTCTGCAGGAAGCTTTACTCCAGAAAGTACAGCAAAAATAAAATTATAACACGAAATACAACACATAAAAAAGGAAGCCCATAAAATGGACTTCCTTATCATGCCGGTGGCCGGACTCGAACCGGCACGGATCGCTCCGCATGATTTTGAGTCATGTGCGTCTGCCAATTCCGCCACACCGGCAACTCGGATTGACTTAAATATGATACCAGATTCTCACATTTGTGTCAATCATTTTATATGCTCGTGTGTGAACAGATGATCCTGGCAGTACTCGTAATTGCCGTTGCATTTGGAGCAGTAACGGAATTCCAGATGGTCGCCGTCCGCCTCTGTCCGTCCGCAGATGGCGCACTTGTGCCGCGGGCCGGATGCCGCACGGTGCACCTCCTGGCGATAGACCTTCTTGCGGTGCACTTCCTTGTAGCTGTATTTCTTCATGTTTCTTGTCATGGCAAAGAAAATGATGAAGTTCATGACGGCCATCAGTGCACACACCGCCGTCGCAAAGTAGGACGGACTGATGAGGATGCCGTTTTTCACCGAACGGAAAATATCCCAGGCGAACAGCACCCCATCCAGCATACCAAGCCACTTGGCTTTCACCGGGATGATGAAAAACAGCAGGAATTCCATATCCGGGTACTGGGCCGCAAAGGCCATGAACAGGGACAAGTTCAGGTAATAGGTCGTCATGGGGAAGGTGATGCCCGTCAGCCCCAGCGCAAAATACGCGATAAACGCCGCCAGAATGTGGCCGATGACGCCCACAAAGAAATACACGTTGAACCGGAACGCGCCCCACTGGTATTCCAGCTGTCTCCCGATCATATAATACAGATACAGGGAAAATACGATGAACAGGAAATCACTGCTGGGCGGATACATGAGGAAGGTCACCAGCCGCCAGATCTGCCCGTGCAGGATCGCCCGCACATCCAGGCTCAGGTACGACCAGTACATCGCCGGTGCAAAGTTCATGATGAGGAAACCGCAGCCGTACAGCACAATGATGTAAAACATCAGATTGTGAATGGCGTATTTCCCGAATTTCCGTTCCATTTTATTTAAAAAATTCATGGATATCTTCTCCTTCGTCCTTCAAAAGTTCTATGACCCATTATAAATACAGGTGAAACGTTTGTCAACGAAAGCCCCACAGATTAGCCTTTTATCATACTTTTATCACGGGAGTTTGACAGTTGAATATTAAAAAAAGTTATCGCAGGTCGCATAAAACCTGCATTTTTTATGTCAAATTTTCCGTTTTACTATGTACTTGTTTGTAATAGTGTGGTA
>JAGTTR010000035.1 GCA_018223385.1 Oscillospiraceae bacterium Marseille-Q3528 | reverse complement strand
GAACAAAGTGTTTTTAATAAATCACGGATTTGTTTCATTCCTGCTGGATCAAGGCCGTTTGTGGGTTCGTCGAGAATAAGCAGTTCCGGCTTGCACATAATGGCTCTTGCAATTCCGAGGCGTTCTTTCATGCCGAGGGAATAGTTCTTGACCGGCTGATCGGCTGCTGATATCAAGTCCAGCATTTGCAACGCACTTTCAACACTGTCAACATTGTAATAGCCCATATACTCACAATGAAGCTGTAAGTTCTCACACCCGGTCATGTGGTCATAAAAGGTGGGAAACTCGATGATACTTCCCATTCTTTTTAAGACTTCATAGGATTTTGGAGTCAATACCTCTCCAAACACCTCAATAGTCCCACTGGTAGGTTTCCAAAGGTTAGTAATCATCTTCATCACTGTGGTTTTACCAGCTCCGTTAGGACCAAGAAAACCATAAATTTCCCCTTTGGGAATATGAATATTAACATCAGTGGCAAGTGCCTTACTACCGATCTTTTTAGAAAGACCACTTGTTTGTAAAATAAATGGCATTGTCTTGCCCCCCTTTCTACTGACATTATAGAAAGTTCGATTTTCAAAACTCTTGAATAATTCTTACAAATTTCTTTCTTGAAAAAATGACCTATGGTTTAATAGGCCATTTTCTTGAGCGTAATAGTGAAAACTGTTTTCTGGTGCGGATGACTTTCTAAAGTAATATCGCCACCGAGTTGCAAGGCAAGATTTTTCGCAATCGTCAGTCCAAGACCATTTCCCTGCATAGCACTATTTCTGGAATCTTCCATCATAAACAGCCGATCAAAAACCGAATCGGCAAATTCTTTTTCAATTCCACGGCCCCTGTCCACAATGTCTATATAGATATGTGCCTGATCTGCCCGCAAAAACATACCTAAATATTTTCCATCGCCGCCATAGCGAATTGCATTGGAAATCAAATTGAACATAATTCTTTGCAACGCATCTTTATTGGCATTTGCATACAACACATGATCGGGTATGTTAATTTCCACTTCAAAATTTTTTTGTGAAAGGAGTTCATAGAAATCCAAAATATTTTCCCGGCAGGCTTCGTTCACATTCAAACGCTCCAATGGCATATCTGTATCGCCAGCCTCTAATTTAGCAAGCGTAAAGAATTGTGTAATCAATCCCATTACCCGCTGGGCAGTGCTTTCTACCTTTTGCAACATTTCATTGCTTTGGGTTCCGTTCAAACGCATAATCTCCAAATAGCCAAGAATCACTGTCATGGGAGTTTTAATGTCGTGGGAAATGTTAGATAACATCTTTTTGGATGCCATTTCAGCCCGCCGATACTCAACTTTTACTTTTTGCCGATCTTCCAACATTCGATTGATTTGTGTTGCAAGCTCTATCAGTGCCTTATTATCGGTAAAGACTGTCACTTTTTCGTCGCTGTCGGTGTCAAGAAGTTCTTTCAATTTTCTGCTGATCTCATGTATTTTTGCTTTTGTTCCGTTATGGAATACAAACTGCTGGTACACAATGATACAGATTAAAATCATAATACAGAGGGTTAGTAAAAAGATAATTGTCGCATTGCTCATTTCTGTTCTCCCAGCTTATAGCCAATTCCCCATACAGTTATAACAACTTGTGGCTTTCGTGGATCATCCTCAATTTTCGTTCGTAAACGGCTGATGTGAACATTGACGGCATTTTCATCCCCCATATAGGCATCATTCCAAATTAAAGAATAGATTTGAGCCTTTGTGTAGACCCTTTGTGGGTTTTCCAGAAGCAGCCGTAAAATATCAAATTCTTTTGCGGTCAGTTCGATAATCTCGCCTGATTTTGTGACGGTGTGATTTTCCAAGTTCATAACCAATGGGCCCCACACAAGTTTCGTTTGCTCTGGCTGTACGGCAGCATATTCGGTATTTCTCCGTATGTTTGCTTTAATACGCGCCATAACCTCTGTTATGGAAAACGGTTTTGTAATATAATCATCCGCACCGAGGCCCAAACCTAAAGTTTTGTCGGAATCCGAATCCTTTGCAGAAATGATGATAATTGGCACCGTACTTTTTTGACGAATATACTTCATTACATTCATACCTGTAATTTTGGGAATCATCAAATCCAACAAGACGATACTATAAGAACCAATGTCGAAAGCCTCACATGCCTTTTGACCATCGGTAGCGCAGACAACTTCAAAATTTTCTGCTATAAGATAGCTACATAACATTTCACTTATTTCTATATCATCTTCAATTAAGAGAATCTTCATTATTCTTTTTTCCTTCCTTTCTGCGCCTATCAGTCGGCTTCTCCGCAGTTTTAGGGAGCAGCCAAACACCGGCCATTTTCACAGCACCGGAGATACGCCCACCAGCACAATAATAATTTACCCTACGAGGTGTCACGCCCCACTTCTCGGCGGCCTCTTTCAATGTCATATAGTCCATTTCGCACCTCCACAGAGTACATTATAGTTCTTTATCTCGAATAATACAAGTTTATCACCAATCGCAGCTTTATATAATCGGCATAATCGTACAGCTTGTCAGGCATAATAAGGTCATTCCATCATATAAACCGGAACGATACAATATTATTGAGGTGAACGATTATGCCGATTGATGATTTAACTGCTTTAGGGCAAAAAATGCGAGAAGCCCGAAAGAATAAAGAACTGACACAACAGGAACTTTCTGATCTGAGCCATGTTTCTGTAAAGCAAATCGCCAATATCGAAAA
>JAGTTR010000034.1 GCA_018223385.1 Oscillospiraceae bacterium Marseille-Q3528 | reverse complement strand
GGTTTATATTAATTAAAATATTACCCGTAATGAAATATCTGCCTGATCAGCAGCCTGCTTCATAGCATTTCAGGTATCTCTCGAATTTCTTCTCATAAAATGCCGCCATCTCCGGGTTGGGATGAATGATCTTCGCCGGCGCCGGGTCATAATCCCGGACATCCCTGATCACGCCTGCCAGCTCCATGGCCAGCACAGCACCGCCAAGCAGAGAACCCTGCTCGTTGTCATCCACCTCCAGATCCTTCTGGAAAATGTCTGCGCACATCTGTGCCCATGCCGGGGAATGCAGGATACCGCCGGAAAACTTGATCCGCTTCGGCGGCTCATTCACCTTGGTGAGCATCTTGTAGCAGTGGTACAGGTTGAAAAGAACGCCCTCCTGTACTGCCAGATAGAGATCATTGGCCTTGTGTTTCGGCAGGATCTCCAGAAAACCGCCCTTTCTCTCATCATTCCAGCCGGGGCAGCGCTCACCGAACAGAAACGGCAGGAATACCGGGTTCGTCTCCCGGTCGGTGATGCCCTTCTCGATCTCTCCATAGGAAACATTCTGACCAAAGGCGTGATCCTTATACCAGTCGATGCAATTGCAGCAGCCGTTGGTGGCTGCGCCGCTTAACCATGCCTTGGGGGACATGTAGCACCAGGTGCTGGGCTGATCCGGCAGTACCGGCTGTGCGGTCGTCAGACGGATGGCACCGCTCGTTCCGACAGAAAAGGTCATTACCCCCTCCACGGAAGCACCCACGCCTACCTGGTTCAGGCCTCCGTCAGAGCTGGTGGGAACCACCGGGATACCCGGCTTCACACCCAGCGCCGCTGCCGCCTCCGCCGTCAACGGATACGTATGCTTATAATCGATCACCTCAGAAAGCTGATCCTCGGTGATGCCTGCCTCTTTCAGAATCTCCGGATCATACTTTTTCGTATGGGTATTCAAAAGTCCTGTTCCGGAAGCCAGGCACTCGGTGATGATCCGCTTGCCGGTCATCCGGTAGTTGTTGTATGTACCCTGCCCGAATATATAATGCCTGCTTAAATCATAGCCCTTCTTTTTCAGAAGAAGCAGCTTAAAGAACGGATAAATGGCATTGACCATACATCCGGTCTTATTGTAAAACCATTTTACATACTCCGGATCTTCCCGGAGTTCCTTACACACCTCCGCAGCCCCAGTGTAGGACCACAGATAGACCGGTGTCACAGGCTTCATATCCTGATCGCACAGGAACAGGCTGTGCCAGGTACCGCTCAGAGAAATCATGGAAATCTCATGGCCCGCTGCCACTTCTCTTCCCAAAGCGATCATCTGTTCATAGACATTATCCGCCTTGTGCATCGTCACATCTTCGTAGTTACCGGTGTACGCCCGCGATTTCACATCAAATTTTCCGGTGTCTGTATCATACAGCATCGCCTTGGCTGATGTGGTACTGGCTTCCAATACCAAAATGTTCATATTCCCTCAACCTTTCTACAATCATTTTAATTTATAATATTTTTTATTCTTTAAAAAAAATTTTTTCTTTATCAAACTCAATTTTATTATAGAATTGTTTTGGGCATTCTGTCAACAGAATCTGTTCAATTTTCTTGATTTTAAACAGATTATACAAGCACTGTATATCAAAACATTTTTTCCACCTTCAACACCCGCATGATCGTCTTCTTTGTGTTATTATAATGGATATTGATGGCGATCTTCAGCGCCTGTTCATCCTTTTCACAGATAGCATCCAGCATCTGACGGTGCTCCATCACCCCGGCCACATCCTTCTCCCGGGACTGCCTGTGGAACACATAATTGGAATATACGAAAGGATTGATGCTCTTGTAAACATCCAGGATCTTCCGGTTGCCGGTACATTTCAGATATAATTCATGGAACTTATAGTCATACATGTAATTTTCCAGATACTGCTCCAGGGAAGCATTTTCACTGATCTCTTCCACAATCGCCAGATGTTCTTCCACATTCTTTCGCATCTCTTCCTGGAAGATCCGATTGCTGGCCACCGTATCGATGACTTCTTTTGTATAGTAAAGATCCATCATCCTGCGGATATCAAAAATCTCTCCTGCTTCGTCCGGGGAAAACTCATGTACCTTCATGCCCTGTCTCGGATAATTGTCAATGATGTGCTCCGTGCAGAGCCGGTTCAGTGCCAGCTTCACCGGTGTCTCACTGACGCCGTAACGGGCGGATAGCTCCTTCGTCTTGAGCTTCTGTCCCGGTAAAAGCACATGCCCCACAATGTCCCTTCGGATCTGCTCATAGACGGTATCCACCAACGTTTCTTTTCCGTTTTCTATCTTTCCACTTGCCATTTCTTCTCTGTCTCCATTTCTTTCGATACTGCTTTCTTATAATGTATCATAAAATTCATGAAATCAGCAACCATTCCCTTGCATTTTATGTCATCATCTCTTTATTTTCTGCTTACATCTCAAAAAATTATGGCATGCCGGGATCCAGCGGAAGCTCCTCCCCATCTGCCGCCGAGGTGGCCAGATGGTCGCACCGCTCATTGTATTCGTGTCCCGCATGGCCCTTCACCCAGAAAAAAGTTACCTGATGGGGCGCCTTTGCCGCCAGCAGCCTCTGCCACAGATCCACATTTTTTACAGGCTCATTTTTTCCCCGTTTCCAGCCCTTTTTCAGCCAGCTGTCTACCCAGTGTTGATTGAACGCATCCACCACGTATTTGGAATCGGAGATCACCTCCACCTCACAGGGGCGGTTCAGTGCTTCCAGACCGGCGATCACTCCCATCAGCTCCATCCGGTTGTTGGTCGTCCGCCGGTATCCGCCGGACAGTTCTTTCTCATGGGCCACCCCTTTCGGATCCACATAAACAAGCACGGCTCCATAACCTCCCGGGCCGTCCGGATTGCCTCTTGCAGCACCATCTGTATAC
>JAGTTR010000033.1:2312-5359 GCA_018223385.1 Oscillospiraceae bacterium Marseille-Q3528 | reverse complement strand
CATGCGTTACCGCACTTCCACCTCTGCCCTATCTACCTTGTCGTCTTCAAGGGGTCTTACAGCTTTCGCTGGGATATCTCATCTTGAGGGGGGCTTCACGCTTAGATGCCTTCAGCGTTTATCCCGTCCCGACTTGGCTACTCGGCCATGCTCTTGGTGAACAACCGATGCACCAGAGGTCAGTCCATCCCGGTCCTCTCGTACTAAGGACAGCTCCTCTCAAATATCCTACGCCCACGCCGGATAGGGACCGAACTGTCTCACGACGTTCTGAACCCAGCTCGCGTACCGCTTTAATGGGCGAACAGCCCAACCCTTGGGACCTACTACAGCCCCAGGATGCGATGAGCCGACATCGAGGTGCCAAACCACTCCGTCGATGTGAACTCTTGGGAGTGATAAGCCTGTTATCCCCAGGGTAGCTTTTATCCGTTGAGCGATGGCAATCCCACTTTATACCACCGGATCACTAAGTCCTACTTTCGTACCTGCTCCACCCGTCGGTGTCACAGTCAAGCTCCCTTCTGCCTTTGCACTCTGCGAATGGTTTCCAACCATTCTGAGGGAACCTTTGAGCGCCTCCGATACCCTTTCGGAGGCGACCGCCCCAGTCAAACTCCCCACCTGACATTGTCCCTCCGCCAGTTCATGGCGGCAGGTTAGAAACCCAGTACCACAAGGGTGGTATCCCAACAGCGGCTCCAGAAAGACTGGCGTCCTTCTTTCATAGCCTCCCACCTATCCTGTACATGCAATACCGAATCCCAGTATCAAGCTAGAGTAAAGCTCCATGGGGTCTTTCCGTCCTGGCGCGGGTAACCAGCATCTTCACTGGTACTTCAATTTCACCGGGTCCATTGTTGAGACAGTGCCCAAATCATTACGCCTTTCGTGCGGGTCGGAACTTACCCGACAAGGAATTTCGCTACCTTAGGACCGTTATAGTTACGGCCGCCGTTTACTGGGGCTTAAGTTCGGACCTTCGCTTGCGCTAAGCCCTCCCCTTAACCTTCCAGCACCGGGCAGGCGTCAGCCCATATACTTCACCTTGCGGTTTTGCATAGACCTGTGTTTTTGCTAAACAGTTGCTTGGGCCAATTCTCTGCGGCCTCCTGTTACAGAGGCACCCCTTCTCCCGAAGTTACGGGGTCATTTTGCCGAGTTCCTTAACAATGCTTCTCCCGTCGGCCTTAGGATTCTCTCCTCATCCACCTGTGTCGGTTTACGGTACGGGCTCATAATAAACAATAGCGGCTTTTCTTGGCAGCCAGCTCACACGCTTCCCTACTAGATTTCGGTCCACATCACGCCTTCGGATTGGTTTGCGGATTTGCCAACAAACCTCCTACCTCGCTTGTACCGGTTCTTCCATCCCCGGCTCGTGCTCTCTTTCTGCGTCCCCACAGTTCTGTTATTATGAGGTACAGGAATTTCAACCTGTTATCCATCGACTACGTCTTTCGACCTCGCCTTAGGCCCCGACTTACCCAGAGCAGATCAGCTTTACTCTGGAAACCTTAGATATTCGGCCAGAAGGATTCTCACCTTCTTCTCGCTACTCATTCCGGCATTCTCTCTTCCATGCAATCCACAGCTCCTTACGGTACTGCTTCGTCTCGCATGCAATGCTCCTCTACCAATCATACTAAAAGTATCATTCCTCAGCTTCGGTGTCGTGTTTTAGCCCCGGACATTTTCGGCGCAGGACCTCTCGACCAGTGAGCTATTACGCACTCTTTTAATGTATGGCTGCTTCTAAGCCAACATCCTGGTTGTCTTTGAAATCCCACATCCTTTTCCACTTAACACGCACTTTGGGACCTTAGCTGGAGGTCTGGGCTCTTTCCCTTTTGACTACCCAACTTATCTCGTGCAGTCTGACTCCCATACACCATCTTTACGGCATTCGGAGTTTGATATTCTTCGGTAAGCTTTGACGCCCCCTAGGAAATTCAGTGCTCTACCTCCGCAAGACTTGTATGAGGCTAGCCCTAAAGCTATTTCGAGGAGAACCAGCTATCTCCGGGTTCGATTGGAATTTCTCCCCTATCCACACCTCATCCCCACCCTTTTCAACGGATGTGGGTTCGGCCCTCCATTGCCTTTTACGGCAACTTCAGCCTGGACATGGATAGATCACCCGGTTTCGGGTCTACTTGATCTGACTTGACGCCCTATTAAGACTTGGTATCCCTTCGGCTCCACACCTTAAGTGCTTAACCTTGCCAGATCATGTAACTCGCCGGACCGTTCTACAAAAAGTACGCGGTTCCGCATGTAAAGCGGTTCCACAGTTTGTAAACACAGGGTTTCAGGTTCTCTTTCACTCCCCTCCCGGGGTCCTTTTCACCTTTCCTTCACAGTACTATGCGCTATCGGTCACTAAGTAGTATTTAGCCTTGGGGGGTGGTCCCCCCGACTTCCCGCAAGGTTCCACGTGTCTCGCGGTACTTCGGATCCTGCTCGCTCCTTCCTGATTTCGATTACGGGGCTTTCACCCTCTATGGCCGGCTTTCCCAAAACCGTTCTTCTATCATTCCAGTCACTTATCGCAGTCCATAACCCCAGAATGCACGCACTCTGGTTTAGGCTCTTTCCATTTCGCTCGCCGCTACTTTGGAAATCGAGTTTTCTTTCTTTTCCTCCGGGTACTTAGATGTTTCAGTTCCCCGGGTTCCCCACATGCACCTATGTATTCAGTACATGCTGACGGAGGGTTGCTCCGCCGGGTTTCCCCATTCAGATATCTCCGGATCAATGGATATTTGCTCCTCCCCGAAGCTTTTCGCAGCTTATTACGTCTTTCATCGGCTCTTAGTGCCAAGGCATCCACCCTGCGCTCTTTGTTGCTTGACCATCATAAGGAATGTAGCGTCAATCCTTATGGGTCCAGGTTCGTTTTTAAGAGTTTTCATCTCTTTTTAAGTCCATCACAGTTTCCTGCGATGTCCTCGGATGTCTTTTTCCTATCTCTTTAGCGTATGACGTATATCAACTAAGTTGACAACTTCATACTGGATATACAATATGCGGTTTTCAAGGTACAT
>JAGTTR010000032.1 GCA_018223385.1 Oscillospiraceae bacterium Marseille-Q3528 | reverse complement strand
AACTAGGAATGAGGAGTTGCAATGCAAATATATACAAATGAAATGTTACTCAGCGTGAATCGGATCGATAAGGTAATTTTTGAAGCAGAGCGGGAAGTTGCTGAAGGGGCAGAATTATTAGATATACGTAAGGCATTGGGAGAACTCAGAAGGAAGCATTTGGTGGAAGAATATGGGTATGAGAAAAGGTAAGATATTTTATCCAGTTTCTTAACGAAAAGTTTTCTTGTTATTTAAGGTCAATTGAAAATGAAATATTTTAGTAAAAATAAGACGTCATTACTTGTAGAGATATGGGTAATGGCGTCTTTTTGGCGTTAGAAAGCCCTAATGGATATGAAAATGCTGCAAATTTCACTGTGAATAAGTTGAATGATTCGCAGTGAAAAGGTATAATATAGAGAAAGAAAAGATTTAGTAATTTTTGAGGAGGAATAAGTATGCCAAATATTAAGCCTATTTCGGATTTGAGAAATTATACAACAGTAATCAATGAGGTCACATATGGTAATAGAGTTTATCTTACAAGAAATGGACATGGTCAGTGTGCAATTATTGATATGAAAGAGCTTGATGAATTGGATAGGCAGAAAGCGCTTTATACGTTGATGCGTAAACTAAATGAAGCAGAAGTGTCTATTCGGGAAGAAGGAACAATTTCAGCAGATGATCTGGAGGCAGAACTGGGGGTATAAGCATGCGTCTACTGAT
The DNA here is from genome assembly GCA_018223385.1 of Oscillospiraceae bacterium Marseille-Q3528. Taxonomy (GTDB): domain Bacteria; phylum Bacillota; class Clostridia; order Lachnospirales; family Lachnospiraceae; genus JAGTTR01. Next base: position 7,283 of record JAGTTR010000032.1, on the reverse strand, counting down.
CAAACAACGGGTATTTTCCTGGACGGATACGTTTGATATTTACGACGAGGCAGGAAATCCGAAATATTTTGTAAAAGGGGAGCTTTTCTCCCTGGAGCACCGGCTGCACGTATATGATGCGTCGGGGCAGGAGATTGGTCTGGTGCGGGGGAAGCTGGCGCTGCTGCCGGTGTTTGAGATCGAACTGCATGGAGCGTATCTGGGGCGGATCGAGAAGCGGTTTACGCTGTTTCGCCCCAAATATGATCTGGAATACCGGGGCTGGCGGGCAGAAGGGGATTTCCTGGGCTGGAATTATGATGTGTATGAAGCCTGCTGTGTGGCGGTACATGTGACCAAGGAGCCGTTTCACTGGGGAGATACATACGTCATTGATTTTTCGAATCCAGCGGATGAGCTGCCGGCCCTTTTGCTGGTGTTGGCCATTGATGCGGCCAACTGCAGCGGGTCTTAAAAACGGCTGAGAGAATCCTGAAAAAACAGATAATGAAATTTAGAGAATACCGTTGACTTTGATATATCAAAATGATATCATAAAAATATCAAAGGAGGGATTCTTTATGGAGGAAAAAGTATTAAGAAAGAATAAGAACGGCATGGCAGTGCTGATCCTGGGGATCATCCTGTATCTCATTGCTGCAGCATTGATCGTGTTCGGCTCTGTCTGGATGGCAGAGGAGGAAATGGTGCCGGGGGTGATCCTCTTTGTGGTGGGAACGGTGTATGCCTGTGTGGGCTGGATCCCGTTTCTCGGATTGAAGGTATTGAAGCCCCAGGAGGCGTTGGTGCTGACGCTGTTTGGAAAATATGTGGGCACCCTGAAGGAGCCCGGGTTTTATCATGTGAATCCGTTCTGTATCGCGGTGAATCCGGCGGCACACACGAAGCTGAGCCAGAGCGGTGATGTGGACGGCGGCATGAACAAGAAGCTTCTGCAGGCGGCAGGTGTTTCCGCCACAACGGCTTCTTCCGAGGGCAAGAAGATTTCCCTGAAGATCATGACGCTGAACAACAGCAGGCAGAAGATCAACGATTGTCTGGGCAATCCGGTGGAGATCGGCATTGCGGTGATGTGGCGGGTGACGGACACGGCCAAAGCGGTTTTCTGTGTGGACAATTACAAGGAATACCTTTCCCTGCAGTGTGACAGTGCCCTTCGGGATATTGTGCGGATTTACCCGTATGATGTGGCAGAGAATGTGGACACCACCGGGGACGGCCTGGCCGACGAGGGCAGCCTGCGGGGCTCCAGTGAGATCGTGGCAGAACGGATCCGCGCGGAGATCCAGAAGAAGGTGGCCGATGCGGGACTGGAGGTTCTGGAAGCTAGGATCACCTATCTTGCCTATGCGCCGGAGATCGCAGCGGTGATGCTGCAGCGGCAGCAGGCATCTGCCATTATCGACGCCAGAAAGATGATCGTGGACGGCGCCGTCGGCATGGTGGAGATGGCACTGGAACGGCTTTCTGAGAAACAGGTGGTAGAGCTGGATGAGGAACGCAAAGCGGCAATGGTGTCCAATCTGCTCGTGGTTCTGTGCGGCAACCGGGATGCACAGCCTGTGGTCAATTCCGGCAGCCTGTATTAACGGATGGCGGATCAGAAAAAGCAGGTTCCCTTACGCCTGTCGCCCAAGCTTTACAATGCCATTGCCGCCTGGGCGGAGGATGATTTCCGTTCTGTCAACGGACAGATCGAGTATCTGCTGACAGAGTGCGTCAGGCAGCGGAAAAAGAACGGAGCGCCGGTGCCATGTGAGCTGGATGTCCCGCCGGAACTGGATATTGAATAAAAAGCGTATTTAAAAGACCTGTTCCCGGAAACTTCTGAAAGGATGATGAAGAAGTGTTTCCGGTACAGGTCTTTTTTATAGTATCACAGGATGCGTATGTTTTACGTATTGGAAAACTTACTCCGCTGCCTGTTTTTTCAGATTCTTATTGGCGGTGGACAGCATGAGCTTGATACGGTTCAGCTGGTTGACTTCGCTGGCACCGGGGTCATAGTCGATGGCCACGATGTTGGCCAGCGGGTACTGGTGGCGAAGTTCCTTGATGACGCCTTTTCCCACCACATGGTTAGGCAGACAGCCGAAGGGCTGGGTGCACACGATGTTCGGTGTGCCGCTGTGGATCAGCTCCAGCATTTCGCCGGTCAGGAACCATCCCTCGCCGGTCTGGTTGCCCAGGGAAACGATATCCTTTGCCATGGCAGCGGTGTCCTCGATCCGTGCCGGCGGTGTGAAGTGACGGCTCTTTTCAAATTCTTTCCGGGCCGTGTTCCGCACCTTTTCCAGGAACCAGATACCTAAGTTGCACAGCCGGGCTGTTTTCTTGCTCATGCCCAGCTTCTCAGCCTTGAAGTTGGCGTTGTAGAAGCAGTAGAAGAAGAAGTCCAGCAGGTCGGGAACGACAGCCTCAGCGCCCTCACTTTCCAGAAGATCCACCAGATAGTTGTTGGCAGCCGGCAGGAATTTGACGAGGATCTCGCCGACGATGCCCACCCGGGGCTTCTGCTCACCGGTGATGGGCAGGCTGTCAAAGTCTTCGATGATCTCCCGGCAGAGCTTCTTGAACCTGCTGTAGGAAACCTTGGGTGCTGTCAGGAATCTGATGCAGGCAGCCACCCATTTCTCATGCATGGCGTTGGCGCTTCCGGGCTCTTTTTCATAAGGGCGCATCCGATACAGGCAGCGCATGAAAATGTCACCGAACACAATCGCGTACACGGCTTTCATTGCCAGGGGAAGGGTCAGCTTGAAGCCAGGGTTGGATTCCAGACCGCTTAAGTTGATGGATATAACCGGGATCTGCTCATAACCGGCTTTTTTCAGTGCCCGGCGGATGAAGCCGATGTAGTTGGAAGCCCGGCAGCCACCGCCTGTCTGGGAAATGATGACTGCTGTTTTGTCCAGGTCGTATTCTCCGGACAGCAGGGCATCCATGATCTGGCCCACCACCATCAGAGACGGATAGCAGGCATCGTTGTTGACATATTTCAGGCCGGTGTTGACGGCGTTCTTGTTGTCGTTGGGCAGTACCACCAGGTGATAGCCGCAGGAATTCAGGGCCGGTTCCAGAAGCTCGAAATGGATCGGGGACATCTGGGGGCACAGGATCGTGTAATTCTTGCGCATTTCCTCAGTGAATACCACGCGCTCGATGTTGGCCGGACGGATGGTACGCTCCTCGGGATATTTTTCCCGCACGCGCACGGCGGACAGCAGGGAGCGGATGCGGATGCGGGCGGCGCCCAGGTTGTTTACCTCGTCGATCTTCAGGCAGGTGTAGATCTTGCCGGAATTGCTCAGAATATCGTTGACCGCATCGGTGGTCACGGCATCCAGGCCGCAGCCGAAGGAGTTCAGCTGGATGAGATCCAGATCTTCCCGCAGCTTGACATAGTTGGCTGCTGCATACAGACGGGAGTGGTACATCCACTGGTCCATGACGATCAGCGGCCGCTCCACCGGATTCAGGTGGGCCACAGATTCTTCGGTCAGCACGGCAATGCCGTAGGAGGTGATGAGTTCCGGGATACCGTGGTTGATCTCAGGATCCAGATGGTAGGGACGGCCTGCCAGAACGATGCCACGGCGCTTGTGTTCTTCCATCCAGCGCAGTACTTCCTCGCCTTTATGCTGTATATCTTTGTGAAGCTGCTGCATTTCTGCCCAGGCAGCGTGTACGGCCTCGGTGATTTCGCCCTTGGAAATGTGGAAATCATTGCCCAGCTCCTCATACAGCCGGGGGATGAGAACCTCTTCGCTCTGGAAGGAGAGGAAAGGATTGCGGAAATCAATGTCAGGATTTCGCAGCTCTTCTATATTATTTTTGATGTTCTCCGCGTAGGAGGTGACAATGGGGCAGTTGTAGTGGTTGTTGGCATCCGCATACTCGATGCGCTCGTAGGGGATGCACGGGTAGAAGATGAACTTCAATCCCTGTCTCAGCAGCCATTCCACATGGCCGTGGGCCAGCTTGGCCGGATAACATTCGGATTCGCTGGGAATAGACTCGATTCCCATCTCGTAGATTTTTCGGTTGGATTCCGGGGAAAGGATCACGCGGAAGCCAAGCTTTGTAAAAAATGTATACCAGAAGGGATAGTTTTCGTACATGTTCAGTACCCGGGGGATACCAACCGTGCCCCGGGGCGCTTCCGCCTCAGGAAGAGGATCATAGGAAAACAGCCGCTCGTTCTTGTATGTAAACAGGTTCGGCACATCCTTGCCGGTCTTTTCCTTGCCCACACCTTTTTCACAGCGGTTGCCGGTGATGAACCGACGGCCGTTGCTGAATTTGTTGATGGTCATGAGACAGTTGTTGGTACAGCCGTGGCAGCGGGCCATGGAGGTGGAGAAGGTCAGATTCTCGATCTCTTCAATGGAAAGCATGGAGCTGACCGTGCCCGCCTCGTAGCGCTCCCGGGCGATGAGGGCAGCGCCGAAGGCGCCCATGATACCGGCGATATCCGGGCGGATGGCCTCGCAGTCGGCGATCTTCTCAAAGCTGCGGAGAACGGCATTATTATAGAAGGTACCGCCCTGGACGACAATATTTTTGCCCAGCTCTGCGGCGGAAGACACCTTGATGACCTTGAACAGGGCGTTTTTGATGACAGAGTAAGCCAGCCCTGCGGAGATGTCTGCCACGGAAGCGCCCTCCTTCTGGGCCTGTTTTACCTTGGAGTTCATGAAAACAGTGCAGCGGGTACCCAGGTCGATGGGGTGCTTGGCAAACAGTGCCTCCCTGGCGAAATCCTGCACCGAGTAGTTCAACGACTGGGCAAAGGTCTCGATGAAGGAGCCGCAGCCCGAGGAACAGGCCTCGTTGAGCTGTACGCTGTCAACCGTATGATTTTTGATCTTGATGCATTTCATGTCCTGGCCGCCGATGTCCAGAATGCAGTCTACGTTTTTGTCAAAGAACGCGGCAGCATAGTAGTGGGCGACAGTCTCCACCTCACCCTCATCCAGCATCAGGGCAGCTTTGATCAGCGCTTCCCCGTAACCGGTGGAGCAGGAGTAGACGATATGGGCGTCTTCGGGAAGCAGCCGGTGGATCTCCCTGATGGACTCGATGGTGGTAGCCAGCGGACTTCCGTTGTTGCTGTGATAAAAGGAGTACAGAAGGGAGCCGTCCTCGCCCACCAGCGCCGTCTTGGTGGTGGTGGAACCGGCGTCAATGCCCAGATAGCAGTTGCCCTTGTAGGTGGAAAGATCGCCCTTCTTTACTTTATACTGGTTCTGGCGCTCCAGGAAACGGTCAAAATCCGCCTCATCGGTGAACAGCGGATCCAGACGTTCCACCTCGAACTCCATCTTGATCTTGCCGGAAAGCTTTTTCACCATGTCAGAGAGGGTCAGGGACACCTCCTCCTTGTGGTTCATGGCCGAACCGATAGCCGCAAACAGGTGGGAATGGTTCGGGATGATGGTGTGCTCCTCGTCCAGCTTCAGCGTGCGGATGAATGCGTTGCGAAGCTCCGGCAGGAAATGTAAGGGGCCACCCAGGAAAGCGATATGGCCGCGGATCGGTTTGCCGCAGGCCAGGCCGCTGATGGTCTGGTTCACCACTGCCTGGAAAATGGAGGCGGACAGGTCTTCCTTCGTTGCGCCCTCGTTGATCAGCGGCTGGATATCTGTCTTGGCGAAAACGCCGCAGCGGGCTGCGATGGGATAAATGGCCTTGTAATCTCTGGCATATTCGTTCAGTCCCACAGCGTCTGTCTGCAGCAGTGCGGCCATCTGGTCGATGAAGGAGCCGGTACCGCCCGCGCAGATGCCGTTCATCCGCTGTTCCACGTTGCCGCCCTCAAAATAAATGATCTTGGCGTCCTCGCCGCCCAGCTCGATGGCCACGTCCGTCTTCGGGGCATAGTAGGTCAGCGCGGTGGATACGGCGATCACCTCCTGGACGAAGGGAACGCCCAGATGTTTGGCCAGCGTCAGGCCGCCGGAACCGGTGATCATGGGGGAAACCTGCAGATCGCCCAGTTTTTCATGTGCATCACAGAGCAGGGAGCTTAAGGTCTCCTGTATATTGGCATAGTGTCGTTTGTATGCGGAAAAAAGAATCTTCTGATCAGCATCAAGAATAGAGATCTTCACAGTAGTGGAACCGATATCTATCCCGAGACTGTTCATTTTAGACTGTTCCATATGTAATTTTTACCTTGCCTTTCTGAAAGAAATATCTGTTTCATATGAAAAATTACTTCTATATTAAATGCATAACCGCTAAGGTCACACATGATTTTCCATTATACGACAGATACTGCTAAATGACAAATAAAATATTTGTTTAAAAAATAAAGAAAATATGGCAGAAGAGGAACCGGGCGCCTGCTCTGCGAATAGAATAAAGTAACAATGCAAACCAGAGGATGCGCTGTTATGGAAAATCGAAATACGAATTTTGATCGCTGTTATGGGTTTACCCATGTGATCCGAAAGGGAGATACCCTGTATAAACTAAGCAAACAATATCATGTAAAGGTGTCCGCTCTCATTCTCGCCAATCCTTTTGTTAATATTTACAACCTGCAGGTGGGGGATGAGATCTGCATTCCCAGGATCCGCCCGGTGGTCATTCCTGTGGCACCCTATCCCCAGCCGCCGTATACCCGCCCCGGCATGATCCAGCCCCGGGATGTGGGAGAGCAAAACGGCAGAAGCGTGGACAGTGGAGAACAGATGGACAGTGGGGAAATGGAGGATGCCATGCATGCGTATGATAACGGGATGCGGCAGAGAACCACGGATGACCCTATGCGAAGAGAGCAGGAGCGCACAACTGTGGTGCCGGAAAACCAGAAAATGTCCACTCCGGTTGGGGATGGCAGCTCGTGGGACAGGGAAGATGTTCCTGCAGAATCGGAAATGGAGCTGTCAGAGCTGCCGCCTGCGGGAACAGACAGAAAAATGCCGGAAACGAGAGCTGACAGTGCCTCCGTGGAAACCGCTTCCTGCCCCTGCGAGGAGGAGCGGATCCGGGCCATGACCGTGGACGCCCTGCTGGAGGAATGGGATCTCTCCTATGCGGCTTTCGCCTCCTGCCTGGAACTTCTGAAAAAAATGTGAAAAAAGTATGATAAAAGTATGATAAAAGGCTAATCTGTGGGGCTTTCGTTGACAAACGTTTCACCTGTATTTATAATCCCATCTTTGACAGTTGGAAAGTAAAAAAACGGTTGTGAAGCCAGTAAAATCAAGGCTTACAGCCGTTTTTTGTTTCGCAGCAATATGTGCTATTGTGCTATATTTTTTACACTATAATAA
>JAGTTR010000031.1 GCA_018223385.1 Oscillospiraceae bacterium Marseille-Q3528 | reverse complement strand
ACGGGATAAACGCTGAAGGCATCTAAGCGTGAAGCCCCCCTCAAGATGAGATATCCCAGCGAAAGCTGTAAGACCCCTTGAAGACGACAAGGTAGATAGGGCAGAGGTGGAAGTGCGGTAACGCATGGAGCTGACTGTTACTAATAGGTCGAGGGCTTGACCATAAGCACTTAGTGATTGGCGAGCGTGAAACGCGAAGACAGAACTTAGTGCGTTGGTCGTTCGAGTGAATGAACATGAACTCGAACTTCTGACAGTGGTTCAGGTAATAAACAATAATTCGGATGTAATACAATATGTGGTTTTGAAGGTACATGTATTTTTATTTATATAGGGGATTAGTTCAATGGCAGAGCAACGGTCTCCAAAACCGTCAATGGGGGTTCGAATCCCTCATCCCCTGTACATAAAAGTCTTCGATCGATCCGGTCGGAGATTTTTTTTGTATAAATAAGAAATTGCATTTAAAGAAAATATTGCGAGAAGAGACAGGTCAACAGAACAATGGCTTGTCTTTTTTTTTGAATAGGCAATATTTTCGATATTATTTGAAAAATCAGAACGAAACAGAAAAATTTCTCGGGGGGGGGTGACACTGAGGCAAAATTGTATAGTGTAAAAAGAAGGAAATGCTTGTATCTTTGTTTGGATTAGTTTATGATGAAGAAAAGAGAATCAGGGAGAAGGCGAACTTACAGAGATGTCAGGCAAGAAGAAAAAATTTCACGAAAAAGAAGCAGAAGAAGAGAAGAAAAGTACTGCACAGGAAGCAGAAGTGGTACATACGGATCCTGTGATACAGGATCAGACAGAGGCATCTCACGTAGAGGAGCAGCCGCAAGCTCAGGTACATATGCAGGACCAGCGGGCATCGCAGATGCACCCACAGGAACAATCGCAGCAATCATCTCAGATACATACACAGGAGCAGCCTGCATCTGCAGAACTTTATGAACAGCTGGAGGCACAGCTTCGGACATTGCGGGCGGAATCGGCGAAGATGCAGGAGGAACTGCAGAAGATACGGGATCGCAGAGGCAGTCTGGATCGACGGCTCTACCGGGAACTTCTGGATTCGGAAGTGCTGGGACAGATTGCAGCCTGTTATGTAGAAACCCAGGGTAAGAAAGAATTGTACGGAGTTATCCGGAAATTTCTGGAAGAACATGAGGAGCAGTGCAGCGGGATCCGGGCGGAGCTTCGGGCCATCCGGGAGCGAAGCAGAAGCAGCGGCGTGTCCAGTCTGGCCTGTGCAGCGGGCATTCTGAGTGTGGCAGGGATCGTGTATGCGGCGGCGGGAATGGCGCCGGGCGCAGTGATCGTTCTGTTTCTCGTGCTGATTGCGCTTTCCGGTTACGTGTGGATCAATGCGGAGAAAAACGCAAGGATCAATGGCTGTGCAGAGTATGTTTTGACAGTTATGGAAGATATGGAAGACAGTAAAAAATTGTAAAAAAATCCCAAATTGATATTGAATTTTTAATCGCCATTTAGTATACTATTTTCGTTGGGTAGCAATGAAGGGCTTATGTAATATGGTGTTGGAACAGCAGTTTCAGAGAGGGGATTTTAGAAAAGGGGAAGTCACATAATGGATAACGTAGATATCAAGATTCTTAATTACCTGAAAGAAAATTCAAGACAGAAGGCATCCAGTATCAGCGAAGAAATTAATCTGTCGGTATCTGCAGTACTTGAGCGGATTCGTAAGCTGGAGAACAGTGGAATTATCAAGAAATATACGATGGTTCTGGATCGCAAGAAGATCGGATATGACATGCTGGCATATATTGAGGTCGGCCTGGAGCATCCGAAGTATTATGACAATTTCACCGAGGAAGTATTGAAGAATAAGCAGATTTTGTCCTGTCATTATATCACAGGCGATTTCGACTTTATTTTACAGGTAATCACCAACTCTTCCGAAGGACTGGAAGCAGTGCATCGTCAGATCAAGAGCATTCAGGGTGTTTCCACCACCAAGACCCAGTTTGTCCTTTCCACGATCAAGGATGAGTACACGGTGATTCCGGATCTGACTGAAAAATAAGAACAGACCTTTGGAGTGTATACAAGAGTTCGATAATGAGAAAGTACAGGAGGACTTCGACAGTGTTTCGATAATGCTGCGGAGTTCTTTTTTTACTGTTGAGAAACTGACATTCGTTATATCAATCGGAGATTATGCGGACTGCTAGCGGCGGGATAGAATTTTCTTAGAGGGGCTGCCCGGTTGCACAAAATAGCAGAATCGGGTATAATATCACATACGGCCCACCGCAGGGGCCGACAGAAAGTGAGAATTTTATGCAGTTTAATTCCTGGCAGTTTGCCATTTTTTTACCGGTTGTATTTTTTCTGTATTACGCAGGCAAAGCAAGCTGGCGCTGGGCCATCCTTCTGGCGGCCAGCTATTTCTTCTATATGTACTGGAATCCGAAGATGGTGGTGTGGATCGTGGGAACCACGCTGGTGACCTACGTCTGTGCCATCCGCATGGAGGAGAGTGACGGACAGAGACAAAAGAAACGCTGGCTGCTGCTGGCATTGTTTGTCTGTCTTGCCATCTTGTTTTTCTTTAAATATTTTAATTTCTTTTCCCATTCCATCAGCGGTGCGGCGCGGCTGTTCGGGGCGCCGGTGGGGGATGTGACGCTGCAGCTGGTGATGCCGGTGGGCATTTCCTTCTATACGTTCCAGACGCTGGGCTATCTGATCGATATTTACCGGGGAAAAATACAGGCAGAGCGGCATCTGGGCTATTATGCCCTGTTTGTCACCTTTTTCCCGCAGCTCATTGCCGGGCCGATCTCCCGGGCGGGAAGCCTGATGCCTCAGCTGCATGAAAACGCAGAATTTTCCTATGAGGGCGTGACGAAGGGACTGAAGCTCATGGCCTGGGGCTATTTCAAGAAGCTGGTCATCGCCTCTTCCCTGGCGGTATATGTGGACAGGATTTATGATGACCTGCAGTCCTACGCGGGCTTTGCCCTGCTGGTGGCGGCAGTGTTCTATTCTATTCAGATCTACTGTGATTTCTCGGGGTATTCGGATATTGCCATCGGCTGTGCCAAGCTGTTTGGCAAAGACCTGATGATCAATTTCAGGAGCCCGTATTTTGCATCCAGCATCAAGGAATTCTGGGGACGGTGGCATATTTCCCTGTCCACCTGGTTCCGGGATTACGTGTACATTCCGCTGGGCGGCAACCGGGTGTCGGCGTTCCGACACCAGCTGAATCTGGTGATCACCTTTCTGGTCAGCGGCCTGTGGCACGGCGCGGACTGGACATTCGTGATCTGGGGCGGTCTGCATGGATTGCTGCAGGTGGCGGAGTCGCTGCTGACGAGAGGTTCAACATCAAAGAAGAACAGTAAAACGCAGATCAGTGATCAAAACGAGAAAAAACAGTGGAGCCATATCCTTGGAATCTGCGCCAGAACCGTGCGGACCTTCATCCTGGTGACCTTTGCCTGGATCTTTTTCCGTGCGGACACGCTGTCGGATGCCTGGTATGTGATCTCCCATATGTTCCGCAACTGCCAGTATTTCCTGCCCTACCTGCGGGAAGGGTATGATTTCCTGGGGCTGACGAAGCTGAAGCTGCTGGGACTGCTTCTGCCGGTGGCGCTGCTGGCGGTATTCGATTATTTTTCCATGAAAATGGATGTGATCGACCGGATCGGCCAGTGGAAGACATGGCAGCGGTGGCTGCTGTATGTGGCCTTTGTCAGTGTGACGATCTGTATGGTGGCGGCGTCCTATGGAAATGTATCCCAGGAATTTATTTATTTCCAGTTTTAGTTTCCGGTTCCGGCCGGTTTGGAAGGAGTATGAATGGCAAAACTGATCAGAAAGCTGTGCCTGCTGGCGCTCTGCGTGGGTGCGGTGTTAAGTGTTTTTGTGGGCATCAATGTGCTGGGCGACCCGTACAATGTGTTTCATGTGGACCATATCCGGGACATGGGGGTGGAGCCCAACAAGAATTTTATCAAAATGAAATATGTGCTGGAAAATAAAGATAAATACGATACGTTTATTTTCGGCTCTTCCCGGGTGGGTTTTCTCTATTTTGACACCTCGCCCTATGAACATTATTATAATATGTCCTACTCGGAGGGACTGCCCAAGGAGCACTTGGACAACTTGAAGGTACTGCTGGCAGCAGGGGTGCAGCCGAAGCACATTTTCCTGGGCGTGGATAACATTTCCTATCTGGTGGATCCGGCGCTCCACGAGGATCTGCTCATCCGGATGCCTTACCCGGCGGACGGCAATCTGCTTCCCTTCTATGCGAAAAATGTGAGCAACTGGGAGGTGACATGCAAGTCCTTCCGGCTGCTGACGGGGCTGGAGAAGGTGGAGGTGGGCAATATGCCGCTGGATCCGGCGCGTTTCTATGAAAACGGGGAATCGGTGTACAACGATGATTACCAGATGCCGTCAAGTGTCTATGAGACGGCCTACTGGGACAGCTATTATGCGGATCGGACGGACGAGGCCATTGAGGAGATCCGCCAGTTCAAGGAGCTGTGCGAGGAAAATGGCATCGAACTGACCGTATTCATCAATCCGCTGCACTACAAGACGTACACGAAATCTGCAAGGCACGGGCTTTTTACTTTTATGGAAAAGCTGGCCCAGGTGACGGACTACTATAATTTTACGGGGTTGAACGAGTACACCTCCCAGGACCAGTATTTTTTTGAAACGTCCCATTATAAACCGGAGGTGGGGTATGCCATGGTGGATGCCATGTGCTACGGAAAAGTGCCGGAGGATCTGGCGACATCCTGGTTCGGCATGCTGGTGACGGCGGACAATGTTTCTGACTTTACCGAGTATTTTCAGGAGCAGATCGATGCGATGAAAAGCGGAAAATAATTGACATACAGCGGGAGAGACGGTATAATAAAATCTGTATGCCATACGAAAGGGGTTTTTTTATGAAATATGATGTCATCATTGTGGGAGCTGGCCCGGCAGGTATTTTTACTGCTCTGGAAATGATCAAAAAGGGATCGAAGAAATCCATTCTCATGATAGATAAAGGTAAAGATGTAAAGAAGCGCAGCTGCCCGAAGGCAAAGACCAATCACTGCGTCAACTGCAAACCGAACTGTGATATTACCACCGGATTTTCCGGCGCAGGTGCATTTTCTGACGGAAAGCTCTCTCTGAGCTATGAGGTGGGCGGCGAGCTGCCCCGTCTCATCGGCGCCGAGAAGACCCAGGAGATGATCCACTATACCGACGGTATTTATCTGGATTTCGGCGCAGACTCCAAGGTAGAGGGCGTGGGACAGGAGGACAAGATCAAGGCCATCCGTAAGAATGCCATCCGTGCGGGCCTGAAGCTGGTGGACTGTCCGATCCGTCATCTGGGAACGGAGAAAGCCCAGGAGATCTATGGAAAGATCCAGGACTATCTGCAGGAGAACGGTGTGGAGATCCTGTTCCAGACGTCCTGTCTGGATCTGCGGATTGAGGATAATGTCTGTGTGGGCGTGGAAGTGGAAAACGAGCGTACCCACGAGAAGAGCTATTATGAAGGCGAGAAGATCGTCGTTGCGGCAGGCCGGGTAGGCGCAGATTGGCTACAGGCCATCTGTGCACAGCATGACATTGAGCACGTGCCGGGAACCGTTGATGTGGGTGTCCGTGTAGAGGTGCGCAATGAGATCATGGAAGAGGTCAACAGCGTGCTGTACGAGTCCAAGCTCATCGGCTATCCGGAGCCCTGGGGCAACAAGGTGCGTACCTTCTGCCAGAACCCGGGCGGTTTTGTAAGCCAGGAGAACTACAACAATGACCTGGCCCTGGTCAACGGCCATTCCTATAAGGTAAAGAAGTCCAGCAACACCAATCTGGCCATTCTCTGTTCTCATAATTTCCGGATCCCCTTCGATCAGCCCATCGAGTATGCGAAGCGGATCGGCGAGCTGACCAACATGCTGGGCGACGGCCATATCCTCGTACAGCGTTACGGCGACATCAAGGCCGGAAAGAGAACGTGGCAGGAGGAGCTGGATCGAAGCAACGTCCGTCCGACGCTGCCGGATGCGGTGGCAGGCGATATCACCAGCGCCCTGTCCTACCGGACCATGATGAACATCATCGGTTTTATCGAGATGGTAGATCAGGTCGTACCGGGCTTTGCCAGCTATGAGACGCTGCTGTATGCACCGGAGATCAAGTTCTACAGCAACCGGGTAAAAATGGATGAAAAGTTCAATACCAACGTGAAGAACCTGCACTGCCTGGGCGATTCCAGCGGATGGACCAGAGGCCTGATGATGGCATCTGTCATGGGTGTCCTCATGGGAAGAGAACTGGTATAATAGTAAAAGCCGGGAGCGGCGGAGTCAGTATAGATTCCGTTGCCCCGGCTTTTTTGGCGGTGCACCGGTTTATTTCACCAGCGCGGAGATTTTCTTGAATCTCTCATTTCCCGCGATCTGCGTCAGCTCAAACAGCAGCGCCTCGTAGGAGGTGAGGATGGCACCTTCCTTCTCTGCCCGCCTGAGAGCGGTGGCCTTGTCGGAATCCTTGCGGGAATCCACGCAGTCCTCCACAAAGAGTACCTGATAGCCGTCAGCGCACAGGTCGATGACGGTCTGCAGGGCGCACACGTGGGATTCGATGCCGCAGATGATGACGGTCTTCCGGCCGGAAGCGATCACAGCTTCCCGGATGGCGTCGTTCTGCCAGCAACTGAAGGTGATCTTGTCAAAAACGGGGCAGTCTGCCACCAGCTCCCTGATCTCGGGAACGGTTTCTCCCAGGCCCTTCGTGTATTGCTGGGAGACGAGAACCGGGACGTCCAGCACCCGCAAACCCTGTAAAAGAATGCGGGAATTGTGAATTAATTCACGTTCATGTGCCATGGCCGGAACGAGCCGGGTCTGGTAATCAACAGCGATGGTAATGCAGTTTTCTGGGGTAATACGCATAAAAACCTCCTTCAAATCATGACTATTTTTCATATTAAATACAACTTTTTTTCCGTATTTCCGCGGAAGCTTTTCTCAAGCTTACCATATTTTGGGGATTTCGGCAATCTTTGTTCAAAAAAGGTAAAAACATTGGAAGAATACCGGAATTCTTTATCACTTATTTACAGGAAAGTGTGAAAAAGTGTTATTGACATCGGCGGTTTGGAAAGGTAGAATGAAGGCAGTGAGTTGAAAAAGGACAGGTTGCACCCAGCAGGGTAGAGCCAGAGTTGTGATTTACTTAACATGGTTACATATCGGAAAAAGCCTGTCACATTTTCAACTAAAATTAATTTCAAAATGGAGGAATTCAAAATGGCAAAGAAAGTAGTTATCGCAGGCGCTTGCCGTACGGCAGTTGGTAAGATGGGAGGCGTATTAAGCACAGTACCGGCAGTAGATCTGGGTGCAATTGTAATCAAAGAGGCTCTGAATCGTGCAGGTGTTCCGGCTGACCAGGTAGATGAGGTTCTTATGGGATGCGTTATCCAGGCAGGCCTTGGACAGAACGTAGCACGTCAGGCTTCTGTGAAGGCCGGTGTTCCGATCGAGGTTCCTGCTGAGACACTGAACAACGTATGCGGATCCGGACTGAAGTGTGTAAACATGGCAGCAGACATGATCATGGCAGGAGATGCGGATGTCGTTGTGGCTGGCGGTATGGAGAACATGTCCATGGCACCGTATGCGCTGATGAAAGCCCGTTTTGGTTACAGAATGAACAATGCAACCATGGTTGATACAATGGTGAATGACGGACTGTGGGATGCATTCAACAATTACCATATGGGAATCACTGCTGAGAATGTGGCAGAGAAATATGGTATCACAAGAGAAGAACAGGATGAGTTTGCTGCATGGTCTCAGAACAAGGCTGTAAAGGCTCAGGAAGAGGGCAGATTTGATGCGGAGATCGTTCCTGTACCGGTGAAGATGAAGAAAGAGACCGTACTGGTTACCAAGGATGAGGGACCGCGTGCTGGTGTTACCAAGGAGAGCATCTCCAAACTGAAACCGGCATTCAAGCCCGATGGAACCGTTACAGCAGCTAACGCATCCGGTATCAATGATGGCGCAGCAGCCGTTGTCCTGATGAGCGAGGAGAAGGCTAAGGAGCTGGGTGTTACCCCTATGGCTACATTTGTAGTAGGAACCTCTGCCGGCGTTGATCCGTCCATCATGGGTGTGGGACCGGTTGCAGCAGTCCGCAAGGCTATGAAGAAGGGCAACTTCACTCTGGATGAGATCGATCTGATCGAGGCTAACGAGGCATTTGCAGCACAGTCTCTCGGCGTTGACAGAGAATTACATTTTGATCGCAGCAAGCTGAACGTAAATGGCGGTGCAATTGCAATCGGACACCCGGTAGGAGCATCCGGATGCCGTATCTTTGTTACACTGCTTCATGAGATGCAGAAGAGACCTGATGCGAAGAAGGGGCTTGCAACTCTGTGCGTAGGCGGCGGTATGGGCGTTTGCACAGTTGTAGAGAAATAATCAATTAAATATTTTTGTGCCGCAGCCGGCTTCGCCGGGTGCGGCATTTGAAAGTTGTAACGGAGAGAATAGTAAGGAGGGTGCTGTACATGGAATTTGTAACATATGAACAGACCGGACACATTGCGGTTATGACCATCAACCGCCCGAAGGCATTGAATGCGCTGAACAAGCAGGTGCTGACAGAGATCAACGAGGTTCTCGACCAGGTAGATGTGAATACCGTCAGATGCATGATCGTTACCGGCGCAGGAGAGAAATCCTTCGTTGCCGGTGCTGATATCGGAGAGATGAGCGTACTGAACCGTGAAGAGGGCGTTGCCTGGGGCAAGTACGGCAATGATATCTTCCGTAAGCTGGAGACTCTGCCGGTTCCCACCATTGCAGCCATCAACGGCTTTGCACTGGGCGGCGGCTGCGAGATTTCCATGAGCTGCGATATCCGTATCTGTTCCGAGAATGCAGTATTCGGACAGCCGGAGGTTGGCCTGGGCATCACACCGGGATTTGGCGGAACCCAGAGACTGGCCCGTATCGTTGGCATGGGACGCGCAAAGGAGATCATCTACACCGCATCCAACATCAAAGCTGATGAGGCATACCGGATCGGTCTGGTGAACAAGGTCGTACCGCAGGAAGAGCTGATGGCAGCCGCACAGAAGATGGCTTCCAAGATCGCTTCCAACGCACCGGTAGCCGTTCGCCTTTCCAAGAAAGCCATCAATGAGGGTCTGCAGGTTGACATGGACAAGGCCATCGTCATTGAGGAGCATGCTTTTGGTGACTGTTTCGCAACAGAGGACCAGAAGGAAGGCATGAGCGCATTTCTGGAGAAGAGAAAAGAAAAGAACTTCCAGAACAAATAATTTTTTAAATAAATCAAGGAGGAATTACCATGAAGGTAGGCGTTATTGGAGCAGGAACCATGGGTTCCGGAATCGCACAGGCATTTGTACAGTGCGAGGGCTATGAAGTAGCATTATGCGATATCACAGAGGAGTTTGCTGCAGGCGGCAAGAAGAAGATCGAGGCTGCTCTTGGTAAGCTTGTAAAGAAAGGCAAGAAGACCCAGGAAGAGGTTGACGCGATCCTTGCAAAGATCACCACAGGCCTGAAAGAGAACATCGCTGCTGACTGCGATCTCATCATCGAGGCTGCTGTTGAGAACATGGAGATCAAGAAGAAGACCTTCAAAGAGCTGGATGCCATCTGCAAACCGGAAGCCATCTTTGCTACCAACACTTCTTCTCTTTCCATCACAGAGATCGACAAGGGCATCGGCCGTCCGGTTATCGGCATGCACTTCTTCAACCCTGCACCGGTGATGAAGCTCATCGAGGTAATCCCGGGCATCAACACTCCGCAGGAGACCGTTGACAAGGTGATCGCTATCGCAAATGAGATCGGCAAGACCCCTGTTGAGGTAAAAGAGGGTGCTGGCTTCGTTGTAAACCGTATCCTGATCCCTCTGGTAAATGAGGGTGTTGGCATCTACGCTGACGGACTTGCTTCCGCAGAGGGTATTGATACCGCTATGAAGCTTGGCGCTAACCATCCCATGGGACCGCTGGAACTGGGCGATCTGATCGGCCTGGATGTTTGCCTGGCAATCATGGAGGTTCTGTACTCCGAGACAGGCGATCCGAAGTACCGCCCTCATCCGCTGCTGAGAAAGATGGTTCGCGGCGGCCTGCTTGGAAGAAAGACCGGCAAGGGCTTCTACGACTACAGCAAATAAGCAGTCGCTTTAATCGAATAAAACAACATATTTCGGGATCCCGGCATGGTCGGTTTTTGGCTGTGCCGGGAACTTTGGGGTGAAAAAACAAAACATTTTACGACAATTTGCTGCAGGCAGTCTGTGAAAAAAAGAAAAAAGGCGTGTTTTTTAATCACATGGATTGTCAAAAGCTTGACAAAATTTGCAATTTCTACTATCATGGTAATTAATCAGGCGATCAATTCAGATCATCCTGTTTAACATTTTTTAAAATGGAGGAGTAAAAAATGGATTTCGTATTAAGCAAAGAGCACGAAATGGCGAGAACTCTGTTCAGAGATTTCGCACAGGCAGAAGTGAAACCTCTGGCACAGGAGGTTGATGAGACAGAGCATTTCCCTTGGGATACCGTAAGAAAGATGCAGAAGCTTGGCTTCATGGGAATCCCGATGCCGAAGGAGTACGGCGGACAGGGTTGTGACAGCCTGACATATGCAATGTGCGTAGAGGAGCTGTCCAAGGTTTGCGGAACGACAGGCGTAATCGTGTCTGCACATACATCCCTCTGCTGCGAGCCTATCCGTAAATGGGGCACACCGGAGCAGAAAGAGAAATACCTGA
>JAGTTR010000030.1 GCA_018223385.1 Oscillospiraceae bacterium Marseille-Q3528 | reverse complement strand
GCGATTTTTCTTTGGCGGATAATGCCATTCTTCCTGTTGTACTTATGGTACTTTCCTTAATCTTTGCGTTTCTCTCGATTTACAATGTGGAAACTAAGGATTTGAACTAAATGCTCAACGAAATGAAAGTTCTTATAGTGATGCCAATTATAAATTGATATTAAGAGTTAATTAAACTGCTGGACGACGGCAAAAGAAAAAAAGCCGTCGTAGAGCAGACCATTCAACACGCCATTGACGGCAGCTGTGCGCCGGGACAGCTGTTTTGAACAGGAGGAATAAAGGATGAACTATATTCGGATCACAAAAGAAAATATTGACAAGGAACATATCTGCTGCGCCATGTCCGGCAAGCAAAGTGTCGCAAAAAAGGAATGGCTGCGGCAGCGCTTTGATGATGGACTTGTTTTCTATCGCAGCGAGGAGCGAGGTAAATGCTTTATCGAATACATTCCGGCTGAAAACGCCTGGGTGCCTATTACGGCAGAGGGTTATCTTTACATTAACTGCTTATGGGTATCCGGCTCCATGAAGGGACACGGATACTCTAATGATCTGCTGGAGGCATGCATCCGTGATGCCAAAGCGCAGGGGAAGAAAGGCATTTGTATTCTGTGCGCGGAGGGTCGGAAGCGGGAATTTCTCGCTGACCCGAAATTCCTTACTCATAAGGGGTTCCGTGTGGCAGACATATCCGACTGCGGGATCAATCTCATGTACCTTCTCATTGAATCGGGTGCACAACCGCCGTATTTCAAGGAATGTGCAAAACATCCGGTGATTGAAGAAACCGGTTTTGTCCTCTATTACACCGATCAGTGTCCCTACACCTATTATTGGGTGCCAAGGGTGCAGGAGGTGGCGAAGGAATATGGTATCCCGTTCAAGGCCATCCATATCACGGATAAAGAAAGTGCACAGAATGTACCTGCGCCGGTCACGACCTATGCCCTGTTCAGGGACGGTCAGTTTCTGACACAGAGTATCCAGTCAGATAAAAAATTCCTGGCGCTGGCAGGTTTACAAAATTGATTTTACTCCGCTATTTTTGTGTTGCTTTTGAGCCGCGACATAATGCGTTTGAAAATTACAGATTACAAAATAGGCAGATAGAAATACGACAGCAGTGCTCTTGATAAATGAATAAGCAGGTGCTAAAATATTAATATTGCAAGTCGAAATGCGTAAAGGACTGCGCCAAACGGGAGGAAATGAAATGAAAACAAAACTAAAAAAGCTATGGAGCGGATTACTCTGTACCGTATTATTAATGTCGCTTTTGCCGTCAACAGCTTTCGCGGCAGATAATCCTGTAACACCTCTATCCACAGAAGATACAGGATATGAGCTGGAAAAGGACACTGCCGACGTACAGATAACTGCTGAGAACCCCGGAAATGAGATACAATCAGCAGAAAAGTCATCGGAAGAAAGCACTGCAGACGTTGATACAAATGCGCAAGACACGCAGATTCTTCCTGAAAATGATGAGAGCAGCACGGAGGCTGAACTTGACATACAGCTTGCGAATATGCCAAAGGCAGGGGCTGACACATATACATTCGATTCAGGTGTACTTACGATTCTTGCACCTGCGGGCTTAGATGACTGGAAAACCGATACAGCCTTTGGCAGTGCGGATATTACAAAGCTGGTTGTGGGAAGTGCAGTATCCGAGGTAGCTGCAACGGAGTTCCGTAACTGCGACAATATTGAGAGCATCATCTTTGAGGGGGATATAAAGCTTTCTTCCTGTATGGATCCCGAAAACACTTCGAAACTCTTATTACCATTTGAAAATATGAAGAGCCTTCATAACATTACATTCAAAGGAAACGCAAATATTTCAGATGCGTTTAAAAACTGTGCCGAATTAGAGAATGTTGCATTTGAGAGCACAGGAAGAGTGGGTGGATCCTCTTTAAAAGAGTGTCCGAAAATTTCTTCTCTTACATTTCATGATGCGATCACACTCACAGATGGGGCTCTTGTATCAGACTCATCAAATCCCAACAATGTACTTACAGAGCTTGTATTCCCTGCAGGATCCGAAGTAAAAAACAGCCTTTTCTCAAACTATTCTGCTTTGAAATCTGTGACATTTGAGGGTGATGTCGAGTTAAGGCAGAATGTATTCAACAATTGCAATGCCTTAGAAACTGTGACCTTCAAGGGTGAAAGTACAATTGGTGGAGGCGCATTCAGTAACTGCCCCAATATTAAAACACTGAGCTTTGAAAAAAAAGTAATAGTTACAGATGGTGCATTATATACAACCACTGAAAATCGCAATGATGCACTTACAGAGCTTGTATTCCCTGCAGGATCCGAAGTAAAAAACAGCCTTTTCTCAAACTATTCTGCGTTGAAAACTGTGACATTTGAGGGTGATGTGGAGTTAAGGCAGGGTGCATTCAAGAATTGCAACGCCTTAGAAACTGTGACCTTCAAGGGTGAAAGTACAATTGGTGGAAGCACATTCAGTAACTGCCCCAATATTAAAGCACTTAATTTTAAAAAGAAAACTACGCTCACGGATGGTGCACTTGCGTTAAGTTCCACGCTTGTCAATAATGCACTTACAAAGCTTGTATTCCCGAAAGGATCCAAAGTAGAAAATAACCTTTTCTTAAACTATTCTGCTTTGAAAACTGTGACATTTGAGGGTGATGTCGAGTTAAGGCAGAGTGTATTCTACAATTGCAACGCCTTAGAAACCGTTACCTTCAAGGGCGAAAGCACAATTGGCGGAAGCGCATTTAGTAACTGCCCCAATATTAAAGCACTTAATTTTGAAAAAAAAGTAATAGTTACAGATGGTGCATTATATACAACCACTGAAAATCGCAATGATGCACTTACAGAGCTTGTTTTCCCGGAAGGATCCAGAGTGGACAGTTCCATTTTCTATAATTACAAAGCTTTGAAATCTGTGACATTTGAGGGTGATGTCGAGTTAGGGCAGAGTGTATTCTACAGTTGTAATGCCTTAGAAACTGTGACCTTCAAGGGCGAAAGCACAATTGGCGGAAGCGCATTCAGTAACTGCCCTAGCATTAAAACACTGAGATTCGCGAAAAAAACCACTCTTACAGACGGTGCATTTTATACAGACTCCGATAATCGCAACCGCTCCCTTAAGGAGCTTGTGTTCCCGGATGGTTCAAAAGTTGAAAACAATATTTTCGCGAACTATAAGGCTTTGAAATCTGTGACCTTTGAGGGAGATGCGGATCTTAAGCAGGGCGTATTCCGCCACTGCGATGCATTGGAAACAGTAACCTTCAATGGTGAAAGTATAATTGGACAAAGTGCATTTTATGACTGTCCTTCACTTGGAAATGTGGATTTTAAAAAGAAGACAATGCTTTCGGAATCAGCGTTCGGATGTACCGAAGAGAAACCAAACAGCGTAATGACCGAACTTGTGCTCCCAGGTGATTCTACAATAAAGGATTCTGCATTTAGCAATTACAGCAAGCTTAATAAAGTGACGATAAAGAAGGGCGCAAAGCTCGGGACAAGGATATTGCCTGGATGTTCTGCACTTGAGACATTTATATTTGAAGCGGATACACCTCAGGATTTCGAAAGTCTTACATTTACAAATTTTGAACCAAAAAAAATTACAATTTATGTTCCTGATGTTGAAAAATATAAAGAGGCTCTGGAGAAGGATACAGGCAGCGATTTGAATGAGCACTACAATATTGAATTCGTTGGTCGTCTTAAGCTACATATCCACAAACTGACTCTTGTACCGGCAAAGGATGCCACATGTACAGAAGATGGCAACAAGGCATACTATATCTGTGACGGTTGCGATAAGTGGTTTGAGGATGCAGAAGGCACATCCGAGATTACAGATAAAACAAGTGTTATTATACCGGCAAGTGGGCATACACTTTCAAATGTACCGGCAAAGGATGCCACATGTACAGAAGAAGGCAACGAGGCATACTATATCTGTGACGGTTGCGATAAGTGGTTTGAGGATGCAGAAGGCACATCCGAGATTACAGATAAAACAAGTGTTATCATACCGGCAAGTGGACATACACTTTCAAATGTACCGGCAAAGGATGCCACATGTACAGAAGATGGCAACAAGGCATATTATATCTGCGACAGATGTGATAAGTGGTTTGAGGATGCACAAGGCAAATCTGAGATTACAGATAAAACAAGTGTTATCATACCGGCAGCCGGTCATCAGCTTTCCGGGTGGAAAACTGATGATAACAGTCACTGGCATGAATGTGTATGTGGATACAAAGCGGATGCTGCACAGCACAGTTTTAAATGGGTGATAGAAAAAGAAGCTAACGCAACACAAAAAGGTGCCAAGCACGAGGAGTGTACAGTTTGTGGATATAAGCGTGCCGCAGTTGAAATCCCTGCTACAGGATCCACTGTTGCACCTACAACAACACCTACGACAACACCGGAAAAAGATTCAACCACCACATCTGCATCTGCTGTGAAAAGTCCGAAAACAGGAGACAACAGCAATATTTTCCTGTGGATTGTATTACTGGTGATCAGCGGCGGTATAGTGAGCTGTATTATAGTTTATAACAAGAAGAGAAAATGTAACAGAAAGTAATTTAGATGAGAATTTATGAAACGACCGGAGCGCCAATGGACTCTCCGGTCGGTAGTGTAAATTATTCTGTGTAAACCTCTCAGATTGATGATAAAATCGTAGGTTTATAGAATACAAAAATATGATGTGATGGGCTGAATGGCAATTTTGCTGTTCAGCCCTTTGGCTATTTAGTAGCAAGGTAAACGCACCATAGCAAGTACCTGTTCATACGCTTTGTTTTCTGCAATAATAGTCTCACATGATACAGAGTCAAAAAAGTTGAGTACTTAACTTTTTTGCCTGAAAAAAGCTTGTAAAGGTGAACCGTTTGGAGGTAAAATAGAAGAAATATGATATTTACTTTCATGTATTAAGAATATCAGAGTAGATCAGGGAGGACACAGGCAGATGAAAAAGATTACACAAGTCGTTATGTTTGTCATGAGTGTGGTTATGTTGTTCATTCATTAAGCGGCAATTGGGTGGGATTTCGTGAATGTCATATCGCACCGGATTGGTTATTGATTTATCAAATTGACGGCAAAGAATTGATATTGTTTCTGACTCGAACAGGAACACACGCCGACTTATTAGGAATGTGATTTTAAGAGATGGGGCTGGCAGCGTCGCACAATTCTCGCCTTACGGCGTAAACACCGCCCGGCGGCTGCGGCACGGCATCTGCGCTGCAAAAACCACGGTACAGGAATAGGTATAGTGGGTTTTCTGTACCTTTTTGCCCCTGACACCCCCCAAAAAAGGATGCAAATGCTGCTGTTGAACGAAAATGTCGCAAATTTTTTACTACAATGCACATTGATTTTGCCTTTATGGTATTAAAGTGTAGTAAACTATATATTGTGTATGCTGCATCGTTCTGTACAGTGTATCACGCTATATATTGTACATGTTGCGTCGTTCTGTACAGTGTATCACGCTTTATCGGGGCTTGGCCCTGTTTATGTTTATTTATAGATATTCCCGCAAAAAAGAGAAAGGATTGAATTGAATGGAAACTATGCATAGTAAATTTGTACGGTTGCGAACCGCCCTGTTGATGCTGGCGCTGCTGTTCACGGTGCTGGTTCCTGTCCCCGCGTATGCAGCGGGGAGTGCTGAGGGAACAGCCAACTCTGTGGCCATCAGCGACCCCGACACGTTTAATGCGTGGGAGTATACGCAGGGCTATAACAACTCCACCACAGGTCGTATTTGGGGCGACAAAACGGTGGAGGAAAACAAAATCACCTTCAGCGGTGACCTGACAGGCCAGGACCCCATCGCGGTGCCCACAGACAAAGGCGCCGATTTCCTGGTCGCGCTGTCGGCACTGTCCTCCTATGCGTCTACCACCACCACCGATACACAACCCCTGGACATTGTCATGGTGCTGGATGCCTCCGGTAGTATGAATGATCCTATGGGAAACAACGACCGCACCACCCGCATACGGGCTTTGCAAAATGCGGTGAAAGCCTTTATTGATAGTGCTGCGGCAAAGAACACGCAAATCACCGATGCTGATAAAAAAATCCGGCTTTCCATCGTGAAATTCTCCGGAGATGAAAGCACGACTACGGGTAACGATACTTACCGTGATGGCAGGTATACGTATAACTACTCGCAGATTATGCAAGGATTTACTGTCTGCGAGGGAAGCGGCGCTGATACACTCAAATCCACGGTCGATGCCGTAAAACCTGCCGGTGCCACCCAGGCGGACAATGGCATGAATCGTGCCAAAGCCGCGTTGGAATCTGCGCGCGCCAATGCAAAAAAGGTCGTCATCTTCTTTACGGATGGTACGCCTACCTCGTATAGCGATTTTGAGCCATCGGTAGCTTCCAATGCTGTCAAAACGGCGAAAGAAATCAAGAATGCAGGTGCCGAGATCTACACCGTTGGTATTTTCAGCGGTGCTAACCCGAACGCCTCAGTTACCAATAGCGGAACGTCAGATGAAAACAAGTTCATGCAGGCAGTCTCCAGCAACTATCCCAATGCCACTTATCCTTATACAAGCAGTGGATGGGATGGTTCCTATGACTGGAACCACGGCACTAAGGCCGCCGGCGCAAATTACTATCTGGTAGCTTCCAGTGCGACTGAGTTGAACAATGTCTTTGAGAGCATCTTTACATCCGTATCTACCCTATTGCCAGGCCCCACGGATGTTACGGGTAACCCCCAGCAAGACGGTTATGTGACTTTCGATGATACCCTGGGCGATTATATGGAAGTCAAAAGTTTTGAGGCTGTTGCCTTTGCCAAACATGTCTTTAAGCAACCGACAAAAATCACTTCCGGCAATGTAGATACCTATACCTTTACGGGCAAGCATGACGACACGGTCAGCGGCGCCTACCCCGATACAGGCCATTTAAGCCAAATCATTATCACCGTCACCCACGGCAGCGACGGTAACGGCGACCGTGTGCAGGTTAAGATTCCTGCCAGTATGCTGCCCCTGCGGTATTATAAGATTACAAACACCGATAACACCCCCAAGCTGGAAGTCAACGACGTCCAGCCCATCAGTGTCATCTACTCTGTCGGCCTTAAAGCGGATGCGCGCAACCAGATTGCGTCCGGCAGCTTTACCGACCCCAAACTTGCCGCCTACGTTGCGGATAACGCCAAAGACGGCGAAATCAGCTTCTACTCCAACAAATTTGACAGCAGCAAAACAACGGCAGACGGCACAAAAACCATCGGCCTGACCACTGCCACCTTTACCCCGGCAACAAGCAACAGCTACTACTATCACACCGAGGATACCCTGCTGTACACCAAAACAGGTGAAGGCGAAGCTGCTACGTATACGCCGGCCACAGTGGTAGAGCCGAACAAGACCTATTACTATCAGCTGCACTACTTGCATCTTGTTCCCCCTGCACATACTCAAACGGTTGACGAGACCGACTATGTGCCCGTTAGCATTGCAACTGATCAGGAAATCGAGAAGTGCATTACTACAAAAGAAGATGGCAAGTGCTACATCAAGAAGGGCATCAAAAAAGGCAGTTTGCCCTCCGACATTGATAACCAGCTGGGCGATAAGACAGAAAATAAAACCGACACCGCGCAGCGCCGCATTGACTTCCAGTGGAATCTTGACGCAAACAAGGGTGTGCTGTACCTTGGCAACAACGGTAAGCTGACCATGAACGTCAAAGGCGGCCTGAAGGTTACCAAGAAAGTTGAATCCGCCAACGGTATGAACCCGAACACCGACACCGAATTTACGATGAAGTTTGAGTTGACGGGCGGGACCTCGGACCCCAATGCCGTGTACCAGTATACCGTTACCGGCACTGAGGGAACTAATACCATCAAGAGCGGCGATACTTTCAAGCTGAAAGACGGCCAGACTGCCGAGATTGTGGGTCTGCCCGCGGGCAGCACCTATACCATCACGGAAGAAACTCTGCCTGCCGGCTATACCCCAAAGATTACGAACGGCACGGGCACAGTCACGGCAGGTACAGCCCAAGAAGTTACGGTGACAAACACCTATAAACCCGCTGAGATTGTGGTAAAACCGACGGACACCAATTACCCGTTCGATGGCGAAAAGATTTTGCAGGGCCGCCCTTGGAAGACAGACGATCGCTTTACCTTCCGGCTGGAGGCCACCAATGGCGCACCGCTGCCTGGCGGGGCTGGCTATATTGAGCGCGAAGTGACGGGATCCAATGGCGCCGCCGGTGAAGGTGTTCGCTTTGACTTCGGAAATGTTACCTTCACCAAACCCGGCAAATATGTGTACGACATCACCGAAGTTATCTCCGCCGAGGATAAGATTCCAGGTGTTTCGTATGACAGCTCCTACTACCGTGTGACGGTTACCATCACGGACGACGGCAGCGGCCAGCTGAAAATGGAATCCGCTGATATTCAGCATATATCCGGTGATGACACAACCCCAGTTGCGCAGAATGTCACGTTTACCAACACCTTTGAGGATGACACCGAGACGCTCATTATTCAGGCTACGAAAGTCTACAAGGATCAGCAAGGCAATTCGATGGATTTGACCTACGGTCAGTTCGGCTTCAAACTCGAACCTGCAACGGTAGACGAAACCAACACAGAGCTGACCGGCAACACCAACATCCCCATGCCTGGCAACGCGGCAAACGGCGCGGCAAGCACCATCAACAATGCGGCTGGTACGATTACCTTTGATGATATTACCTACACGCTGGAAAATGACCACGGTAAGACCTATTATTACCAGCTTACCGAAGAGCAGGATAATACGGCTAATATTGATTACAGCAAAGAAAAGTATCTGATTAAGGCCGAGGTTTCTGCCAAGATTACGCAAACGGAGCCCCTGACCGTCACGACCACCTACTATAAGTGGAATGGCAATCAGTGGGACGCAGTAACCGCCCAAAATGTAACCTTCACCAACACCTTTACAGGTACAGCCACGGCCACGCTGGGTGTAAGCAAGAGCATTTCCGGCCGTGAATGGACGGGTGACGACCAATTCACCTTTACCCTTACGGCGCAAGACGGTACCCCGATGCCCACTGCCGGCGGCGAAACCGCAAAGGCAACCCAAGACAAACCAGCCCCCGATTTCGGTACAATCACCTACACAAAGGTGGGTACTTACACCTACACCATCAAAGAGACGAGTGACGCCGCCAATGGTATGACCAATGCCGCGGATGTCACCGCCACCGTCACAGTTGCGCTGGATACCGAAAGCAATCAGCTGAAAGCCACGGTTGCTTACAGCAATACCGACGCCGAAAACGGAAAAGCTAAGTTTGTAAACACCTACAACGCACAACCGTACACGGTTGTAGCCAAAGAACTGTTCTGTGTCGAAAAAGAGCTGAATGGCCGCGATTGGAACGATACGGATACCTTCGGTTTCACCCTGACAGGTGAGGGCGCTGCCCCCATGCCGGGCGAAACCACCGCTTCTGTCAACAGCTTGAATAGAACCGCCGCCATCGGCAGTGATCAACAGTTGGAATTCAACGCCGCAGGTGAGTATACTTACTACATCTCTGAGAATAACGGCACGATTCCGGGCATCACCTACGACACCACCGTTTATAAGGTCGAGGTTGTGGTCACGGACGACGGCACCGGCCAATTAACAGGCGAAACCCATTATTATAAGAGCAACGGCGAGAACAGTTACTCTGCTGATGCCGAACAAGACAACGTCGCAAAATTTGTCAACAACTATTCCGCCAACAGTGTTACGGTAACTTTGCACGCCACCAAGGAACTGAATGTCCAAGTCGGCACACGCACACTGAACGAGAACGAATTCTCGTTTGAATTGCTCGATAAGACAAACAACACAGTTTCTGATACCGCCACGAACGACGCAGACGGCAACGTTACGTTTACTCTGAACTTCGAGAAAGCCGTAGGCGAAAAGACCTATGTCATCCGTGAGGTGAATAACAAGCTCGGCGGCATCGACTACGATACCAGTGAATACGAGGTCACCTTCGAAGTCAAAGATGATGGCAAAGGCCAACTTGTGGCAAGCGACCCCGTTTATACGCTGAACGGCGAAAACGTTGGCGGTGCACAGTTTGTAAACACCTACACGGCAACGGCGGGCGATGACGTCCAGTTTACCCCCGATGCCACCAAGGAATTGACCGGCCGCGATCTGAAGGATGACGAGTTCTACTTCATTGTGACCGATGAGGACGGCAAGGAAGTTTCCACCGGCACGAACAAGGCAGACGGCACGGTTGTATTCTCCCCCATTGGTTTCAACCCAACCATAACAACCTATGCCGCACTGTTTGCCGAGCTGCCTGTTGAGGACGAGCAGCCCGCCGAGGACGAGCAGCCCGCTGTGACCGAGCAGGCCGCTGTGACCGAGCAGTCCGCTGTGACCGAGCAGTCCGCCGAGGACGAGCAGCCCGCTGTGGCCGAGCAGGCCGCCGAGGACGAGCAGCCCACTGTGACCGAGCAGCCCACTGTGACCGAGCAGCCCACTGTGACCGAGCAGCCCACTGTGACCGAGCAGCCCACCGAGGACGAGCAGCCCACCGAGGACGAGCAGCCCACTGTGACCGAGCAGCCCACTGTGACCGAGCAGCCCACTGTGAACGAGCAGCCCGCCGAGGACGAGCAGTCTGATGTGCATCGCCAGCCCGCTATGTTTGCGCCGACTTCTGATGACAGCATCGATGCGGAAGTCGCGCCGACCGAAGAGATGCAAGCCCTGCTGACGCATTGGTATACCATCAGCGAGGTTAAGCCTGTCGATGCCAACGGCGGCATTACCTATGACGACACAGTTTATACTGTGTGCGTAAAATTGCAGGACAAGAACAGTGACGGCAAACTGACCATCGCGAGCACCACCTATTACAAGGCCGACGGGAAAACCCCGCTGGCAGATGGCGAAAAGCCGACTTTCCACAACAGCTATGCCGCAGCGGATTCCGACGCAGTAACCATTACCCTGCAAAAGAACCTGACGGGTCGCCCCCTGAACGCGGGCGAGTTTACCTTTAAGCTGTCCTGCCCGCAGGACACAGCACACGATAACATGACCGCCACCAACGATGCCGACGGCAAAGTGACCTTTGTGCTGACCTATAAGGATCTTGACCCCGACCACAGCGACGCCGACCCCACCACCTACACCTACACGGTATCGGAGGTTAAGGGCAACGCCGAGGATGTAACCTACGACGAGAGCACGTACACCTTTGCGGTAACTGTGCAGGATAACGGCACCGGCAAGATGCAGGCAACCGTAAACGCGCCTGAAAACATGACCTTTACGAATACCTACACGC
>JAGTTR010000002.1 GCA_018223385.1 Oscillospiraceae bacterium Marseille-Q3528 | reverse complement strand
GATACTAATAAATACGTGTATTATAACACTTATAGATAATTAACGAAAAAGCTTTACAGGTTCCTCCAGATGCGTTATGATTGTTTTATTGTATCACCACGTCGTAAAATCGTCATTTTGCGACGTGGTGTATATCTCTTATTTCCAGGGAGGATAACATTTTCTATGAAACAGTTAAGCTATAAAGAACAGATTGACCGCAGAAATATCGAAAAGATTCGAGAATTACAGAAATCACTGCCCGCATTTACCGCGGATTTCTTTCGGGCAATGGAAATCCGTAAAAGCACCAACACAAGAAAAAACTATGCCTACGATCTGGGCACTTTTTTCTATTTTCTCCAGCAGAACAATCCGGCTCTTGGCGGAACGGATTTGCATTCTTTAAAAATAGAGACATTAGATCAGATCAAAGCTGTCGATATTGAGGAATACCTTTCCTTCCTGGAATATTACGAGCGGGACGGCGTCATTTACCGGAATCAGGAAGAAGGAAAAGCCAGGAAGCTCTCCTCTCTCTCCACCTTCTACGGATATTATTACAAAAACGAGCAGATTCAGACCAACCCGACAGCCCTGGTGGAGGTTCCCAAGATCAAGGAAAAGAACATCATCCGCCTGGAACCCAATGAGGTAGTAGAACTGCTGGATCAGGTAGAATCCGGAGAAAACCTGACGAAAAAACAACTGGAAAGCCATGAAAAGACCAAGATCCGGGATGCAGCTATCATCACTCTCCTTCTCGGTACAGGCATTCGTGTGTCCGAATGTGTGGGTCTGGATCTCACGGATATTGATTTTGATAATGGTGCCATGCGCGTCATCCGAAAAGGCGGCAATGAAGATCTGGTTTATTTTGGAGCAGAGGTCGAAGAAGCACTGATGCAGTATATGGAAGAACGGGAACTGCTCTCTCCCGCTCCCGGCCATGAGAACGCCCTGTTCATTTCCCTGAAGAACACCCGCCTCACGCCCCGCTCCGTAGAGCGCCTGGTCAAAAAGTACGCGTCTCTTGTCACAACCGTAAAGAAAATCACGCCTCATAAGCTGCGCAGCACCTTTGGTACGAATCTTTACGAGGAAACACAAGACATCTATCTGGTGGCAGATACTCTTGGCCATAAGAACGTAGATACCACCCGGAAGCACTATGCTGCCATGAATGAGAATCGAAAGCGAACAGCGGTTTCCCAGGTGCATCTGAGAGAAAAATAATATACGAAATCTTATCCTTTCTGAAACAATCTCTCATCCAGCACAATGGTGAACGGCCCATCATTGAGCAGCTCCACCTGCATATCAGCACCGAAGATGCCTGTCTCCACAACCGGGATTTCTTTCCGGCAGGCTTCGATCATATATTCGTACAGCGCTTCTGCCATATCCGGCGCACCGGCATTGATAAAGGACGGGCGATTGCCCTTCCGGCAGTCCGCATATAAGGTGAACTGGGATACCAGAAGCAGCTCCCCGTTTACGTCTTTCAGAGAAAGGT
Organism: Oscillospiraceae bacterium Marseille-Q3528; assembly: GCA_018223385.1. Lineage (GTDB taxonomy): Bacteria > Bacillota > Clostridia > Lachnospirales > Lachnospiraceae > JAGTTR01. Next base: position 180,025 of record JAGTTR010000002.1, on the reverse strand, counting down.
TGGTCTTGCCGTTCTCATCCTCGAAGATGCGCAGATTCAGCAGTTTTTTCAAATACTGATCTGCAATCTCCTTCGTATCGGAATTGGCGATGCCAATGAGTACCAGGAAACCTTTCCCGATCTTTCCTGTTACGTTGCCGTCTACGGTTACGGATGCGTGTTTCACGCGCTGAATCACAAGTTTCATATATTTCTTCCTCCGTTGATTGTACTCTGACTTTTTTCTGTATCTGATGTAACTGTAGAATCAGTATTGGGATTTTCTATTTCCTCCGCCTTCGGCCGATAGAAAATATCCTCGTTTTCATTCATATAATGATACACTTCTGTAGGCATCTTCTTCCGCGTCAGGGCAGAATCAGAGAAGGAACGGATACCCGCATAGATAACAGCCGTGGTGGGCACGCCGATGACCATTCCCACAACGCCGAACAGGCCGCCGAAGATCAGGATGGCGCACAGCACGAAGAACCCGCCAATGCCGGTTTTGTTGCCCAGGATCTTTGGCCCCAGATAGTTGCCGTCAAAGGTCTGCAGCAAAATGATAAAGATGACAAAATAAAGCGCCTGCAGCGGGTCCACGATCAGGATCAGCAGCGTGCACGGAATGGCGCCGATGTACGGCCCGAAGAACGGGATAATGTTCGTCACACCGATGACCACGCTGATCAGCATGTAATAAGGAGTATGCGCAATGCTCGTGTAAACGAAACAGATGATGCCGATGATGAGGGAATCCAGCAGTTTTCCGCTTAAGAAACCGCTGAACGTCTGATCCGTCAGGGAAAAGAATTCCAGCAGCCGGTCTGCGTGCTTTGCCGGAAGAACTGCATAGAACAGCTTCTTGAACTGTCCCGCCAGTACATCCTTGCTGTTCAGGATATAAAGTGCCACAAAGCAGCCCAGGAAAATGTTTTTGACAACCTGCACCACATTGATGATCTGTCCGGACACCTGGGTCACTGCCTGATTGACACCCGGCACAAACCGCTTGTTCAGCCAGTCTTTGATGGTCGGAATATATTTGGTGAAAAATTCTTCCGCCGTATTTTCTATCTCCGGATTATCTTTCAAAAGGCCCAGGATCCATTTCTGAAAATTGTCCACGTAGGAGGGAAGCCGGGAAAGCAGGCTCTCAATGCTGTAAAACAGCTGTGGCACCACCAGATACAGCAGGCTGTACACAATCAGAACGGCACACAGGAATGCAATACCTGCGGAAACCAGCCGAAGGATCTTTTTCTTCTTACGGCTGGCCTGAACGTGATAGTGCTTCATCAGCATGGCTGCCGGTTTCTGCTCCACAAAGTTGACAATAGGCTTCAGCAAATAGGCAATGACGCATCCGTCGATGATAGGCATGATGATGCCGGTGATGGTGTTTAAGCCGCTGAGCAGGGAATGATTTTCAAACAGTACATAATAGAATAAAATGCTGCAAACGATAACGACAAACAGTGTGACACCCAGATGCAGATACTGACGATCCCATTTATATTTCATGAAAAACTCCTCTCTTTTCCAGTCCTTTTGCCTGTGTATTTCACCAATGACAAATCAATATGCCTATTATAGCATGAATCTCATTTCTGTGATATACTGTCGGGGTATAAAACTTTGTGAAGAAACACAGGAGGGAATCATCCTTATGAAAATGCAGAAGCTTCTCAGCTATACGAGAAAGGCGGTTGATGAATATCAGTTGATTGAGGAGGGCGACCGGATCGCTGTGGGCATTTCCGGCGGCAAAGACAGTCTCACCATGCTCTATGCCCTCCAGGGCCTCTCCCGCTTCTATCCGAAGCATTTTGAGGTGGAAGCTGTCACTGTCCATCTGGGACATGAAAAGCTGGATTTCGGGCCGGTGGAAGCGCTGTGCGCCAGTCTGGGCGTTCACTACACGGTGATCCCCTCCCAGATCTATCAGATTGTATTTGAGGAACGCAAGGAAGAAAATCCCTGTTCCCTCTGCGCCAAGCTGCGCAAAGGCGCTCTGAACAACGCCATCAAAGAGTTGGGCTGCAACAAAGTGGCCTATGCCCACCACAAGGATGACCTGATCGAGACATTGCTGCTTTCCCTGCTGTTCGAGGGACGGATTCACAGCTTTTCGCCCAAAACATACCTGGATCGGATGGATCTCACGGTTATCCGACCGCTGCTTTTCGTCCCGGAGGCGGAAATCATTGGTTTTGCCAGAGACATGGCGCTGCCCATCGTGAAAAATCCCTGCCCGGCCGACGGCTATACGAAGCGCCAGTATGCCAAAGAGCTGGTGCAACGGTTAAATCAGGAAAATCCCGGCGCCAAGGAGCGGATGTTTACTGCCATTTTAAACGGCAATTTTGAAGACTGGCCCCAGCGGATTCTGAATCCTCGGGTCAACAAGCGATAAAAAGCCCTCTTCTGCAGTCTGCCTGTTACACTTTCTTTAAATCACATTTGCAGAAAGTTTCCAGAACCGACTGTAAAAGAGAGCTCTCTCATTTCTATCGCCTATCTTTGTCCTGTAAAGAAAGCCGGAGGCATTCTATGCTTCAAATGCTTTCTTCATCTCGATAAACTGTTCGATCATTTTTACCACATTTTCATTGCCGATAACGCTGCTGTCCAGGCACAGATCGTAGCCTGCCGCCTCGCCCCAGCGCTTGCTCGTGTAGTAATTATAGTAGCTGGCACGCTTCTTATCGGTCTTGGTCACCTCGTCCTTGGCCTTGGCCAGCGTCAGATCGTGCCGTTTGGCTACCCGGTGGATCCGGTAATCAATATCCGCATGGATGAACACCTTCACGCAGTTGGGATAATCCGCCAGAGCATAATCAGCACATCTGCCGACGATGACACAGGGTTCCTTGTCTGCGATCTTCTTGATGGTATCAAACTGTGCCAGGAAAATCTTATGATTCAGCGGCATTTCGTTAAACGTTCCCGAGGAATACCCCAGAGAATACGTATCCATAACCAGAGAGTAGAGGAAACTGTTGGTCGGCTTCTCGTCATGATTTTCGAAAAGCTCCTGCGCCATTCCGCTCTCCTTGGCAGCTGCAGTAAGCAGCTCCTTGTCATAATATTTGATGCCGAGATCCTTCGCCAGCATCTGCCCGATCTCTCTTCCACCACTGCCGAGCTGTCTTCCGATGGTAATAATGGTATTCGTTGTCATAGGATCTCCTCCTTTTTACACGCTTTTTTCTTGTTTCTATCATAACAAATTGCGTGACAAAATTCAATAGAAACTCATATTTTCGGTAATTTTTGCAATAATTCTGCAAAATACGCGGGTAACGGTGCCTCAAATTCCATGTATGCGCCGGTGGTCGGATGGACAAAGCCGATGACCATGGCATGCAGTGTCTGCCCTTCCAGCGAAGGATAGGCCTGTTTTGCAGGGCCGTACACCGTATCTCCCAGAAGCGGATGTCCGATACTGGCCATGTGCACCCGGATCTGATGGGTCCGCCCGGTCTCCAGACGGCATTCGATATAGGTGTATCCCCGAAAACGCGCCAGCACCCGGTAATGTGTCACTGCCCGCTTGCCATTGTTCCGGTTGACGGCCATTTTTTTGCGCTGGGTGGGATGACGGCCAATGGGCGCATCCACCGTGCCCTCATCCTCAGAAAGATTGCCGATGATGATAGCCCGGTACCGCCGGGTGATGGAATGCTCTTTTAACTGCTCTGCAATGCAGCTGTGTGCCTTGTCGTTCTTACAGATGATCAGAGCCCCGGTGGTGTCTTTGTCGATGCGGTGCACAATGCCCGGCCGCAGGCTTCCGTTGATGCCGGACAGGCTGTCCTGGCAGTGGTACATGATGCCGTTCACCAGCGTATCCCGATAATGTCCGGCCGCCGGATGCACCACCATCCCCTTGGGCTTGTTGACGATGCACACATCCCCGTCCTCATATAAAATATCCAACGGCATTTCCTGCGGCTCAATATTCACCTCTTCCGGTTCCCGCACCTGTACGGACACCTGCTGACCGGCAGACAGCCGGTAATTGGCCTTGACAGGCTTCCCGTCCACCGTTACCAGCCCTTCCTTGATCAGCTTCTGCAGAAAAGAACGGGAATGGTCTTCCAGCTCCTCGCTCAAAAAACGATCCAGTCGGAGGCCCTCATCACACAGCTCCGTGGTCAATGTATACGCTGTCATTTATTTCTTCTCCCGCGAAAAAGGATGGAACAGAAAATCCATCTCTTCTTCCTTGTAAACAAACAGAATGGCAATGGCAAACAGGATGACCGCAATGGTCACGTAACAGTCCGCCACATTAAAAATCGGAAAATCGATTAATTTGAAATAAATAAAATCAATGACATAATCCAGACGGCAGCGGTCAATAAAATTGCCGATGGCGCCGGAAAACAGCATGATCAGAAAAATCCGGACCGGCAGGTGCCGTTTTCCTTCCGGCACACGGAAATAAAAATAAATGATCAGTGCGGATAACAGGCCGGTAAACAGCACGAGAAAGATCTTCTGCCCCTGCAGGATACCAAAGGCGGCTCCCCTGTTTTCCAGATAGCGAAGCTCCAACACCCCCGGCAGCAAAACAAACGGCGCTTGATCCTTCAGCCGGGCAACCGCCAGCAGCTTGGTGGCCTGATCCGCCGCAATGAGCAGCACGCACAGAAGCAATGCGCCCAGTCTTCTTGTTCCCTGTTTCATGTTTCCTTATGCCTCCTCAATGACCGCAATGGCCTGCAGCAGCTGTTCATCTGTCACGGTTTTGTCGGTATAGGCATCCCCCAAAGAACGAAGCAGCACAAAACGGATCGTCCCGCTCTCCATTTTCTTGTCCGATTTGGTTGCCTGCAAAATAGCCTCCGGCGCCAGCCCTGAGATAGTCAAAGGCAGATGATATCGTCTCGTTGCCTCCCGCACCGTCTCATAATCTGCTTCGGAAATGTTGCCCCGCTGCCAGGAAAGCCAAGCTGCCGCCACAGAGCCCACCGACACACATTCGCCGTGGAGCATCTGGAAGTCCTTCAGCTTTTCGATGGCATGGCCCAGCGTATGTCCGAAATTCAGAAGCGCCCGGTCGCCCTGCTCGAAGGGATCGTTCTCCACCACTTCCCGCTTAATCTCACAGCTTCGGCCGATGACCGCGGAGAGGATGTCCGGCTCTCTGGCCAGGATCTGATCTGCCTGGGCGATCAGCTGATCCAGATACGCCCGGTCTTTGATAAAGCCATGTTTGATCACCTCGCCCATACCAGCATAAAACTGCTGATCCGGCAGCGTTTTCAGGGTACGCAGGTTGATATAGACAAGCTTTGGCATGTGAAATGCGCCTACCATATTTTTGTACGCGTCGAAATCCACGCCGGTCTTTCCGCCGATACTGCTGTCTACCTGGGCCAGAAGGGAGGTAGGAATCTGTACAAAGGAAATGCCCCGCAGATAGGTGGCTGCCGTAAATCCGGTGAGGTCTCCGGTCACGCCGCCGCCCAGGGCAACCAGCGTATCCTTCCGGTCAAAATGCTGCCGGATCAGGTATTCATACAGATGGCGCACCGTATCCAGATTTTTGTTCTCCTCGCCTGCCGGAAACTCCCAGACGCAGACGGCAGATGCCACCTGGCTACAGAGCGCCTTCACCTCATCGGCATACAGCGGCGCCACCTGGCTGTCCGCCACAATGCAGATCCGGTGCCCTTCAATGCCGGCCTCCCGCAAAGCCGCAGGAAGTGCGGAAAAATCGTTGCTGATCCTGATGTCATATATTTTCTTTCCATCTTCATGTACCGGAAGGATCCGGTCCTTTGTTGCTGCCATATCGTGTCCTCCTTCTGATCAAATGCAATACAACACAAAGAGCATCCGAGGGACTTCCATCCTTCCGACGCTCTTCAATTCTCTTCTTCTATTTCCTGTCCGGACACACCATTAGAAATTGCTGGTGATCGACGGCATGCCGCCCAGTGCTCCGGAAAGCAGATTCTGGAAATCACCGGAAATATCTACGGTTGCAGGGGTGATGATGAATATGTAATTCGCGATCTTCTGCAGATTTCCGTTGATGGCAAAGCAGGAACCTGATGCAAAGTCAATGATCCGCTGTGCGATATCCATATCCAGGCCTTCCATATTCAGGACTACCGTCCGGTTGGAAAGCAGAGTCTCTGTGATCTCTCTGGCATCCTCCATAGAGGTCGGCTTGATCACACAGACTTCCATGTTGCCGCCCGCTCTTCTGCTGGGGCTGCGCATGGGCGTTACTTTATTAGAGGAAGAAACGGCTACCGGTGCAGGCTTCTCCTCCGGCTGGCGTCTGCTGCTCCGGCTGTTTCTCGGTGCAGGCTCATCGTCATAATCATCCTCATCTTCGTCATCATAACGGGAAGACTTCCGTCCGAAAAGGCCTCCTCTTCGCGGCTTCTCATCCTCGAAATCGTCCTCATCATCAAAGTAATCGTCCTCGTCATCGTAATAATCGTCATCGTCATTACCCAAGTTCATGGAATTTAAGAACTTATCAATGAAACCCATACCTGTATTATCTCCTATCTAAATATTATAATTTCTTTCACCAAAAATGCCGGTGCCAACACGCACCATCGTCGCACCCTCTTCTATCGCCACCATATAATCATTCGTCATACCCATGGACAGAATGCGCACATGTACATTATCAATGTTTTTGTTGTTTATGTCAACAGCTAATTTCTTCAAAGCCCTAAAATATTTGCGATTTTCTTCCGGATCTTCCACGAAAGGCGCGATGGTCATCAGTCCTTCGATGCGGATGTTGGGAAAATGGGAGATCTGCTCCACCAGTTCCATGGCTTCCGCCAGGCTCGTCCCGAACTTGGTCTCCTCCATAGCGACGTTGACCTCCACGAGGATCGGCATCACCACCTGATGCTTGGCTGCCTCCTCCTGGATCGTCTCTGCCAGCCGCAGAGAATCCACCGAATGGATGAGCGCCGCCTTGTCAATGATATATTTCACCTTGTTGCGCTGCAGATGGCCGATCATATGCCACTGGATATCCTTCGGCATCTGCTCGTATTTATCGCACATCTCCTGTACTTTATTTTCACCGAAAATGCGGATGCCGCTGTCATAAGCCTCCATGAGCATGGATACCGGCTTTGTCTTGCTCACCGCGATCAGTGTCACCTCATCCCGGCTGCGTCCGGCGTTCGCGCAGGCTTTTCGGATATTTGCTTCTACTGTTTCCAGATTTTCCCGTACCATGGGAAATCACTCCTTCCTCTGTATGGATATATGGTTAATAAATAATCTCTTCTTCTTTTACTGCCTTGCTGTCCAGCACGATATGATCGTAAATAGACAGGCCGTAGGTGCTTCCCTGCTCCACAATGCAGTATTCCCCGGATTCGTACAGAATGTTTACCTTCCGGAATACGGCATAGCCGCGGTTGATATTGTAGACGCCCTTCAGGGATGCGGTGGTACCGATCTGGTAACGCTCCTCGGAATCCGGCTTTACAATGTAATCCCCCGGACTGAAATCGTTGCAGTCCACGTAATACACCTCATCCGTCGTCTCGTAAATCGTGGTGGGCACAAATACCGTGCTGGTGCTGCCATCCTCCATGTATGTCTCCCGCAGAAAACCATCGGAATCGTCATCGCCGCCGGTTGTCACATAGCCCACCGGGATCGTGTAAAACTGCTTCTCGATGATGGCCGTGGCAGGAATCTTCAGGCCTTCGATCTGGCTGAGCTTCAGCTCTACCTGCACATACCGGTCTTCCGCGAAATCTACCATATAATTGGACAGGCTCAGCACGCCATATGCCAGGCCGTCCCGCCGCATGATCTCAATGCCCGCTGTCGTCTCCAGATTGTTTTTCAGAAAACGGATAGACACCGAGGACTTGTCCGCCAGCGCTTCCAGCTTCTCATCATCCAGCGGGATAATGATATTCCATGTCTCATCCGTCACCAGCTTGTACACCGGATCACCGGCATTGACGATATCCGCCTGGGACAGATCCCGTTTTTCGTAGGATGTGGAATCCAGCATATCGTTGGTGAAGGTGTCCTTGGTCACCCCTTCATAACCATCCGTGTAAAATTCGATGATTCCGGCTTCCGTGGCCTTCACAAAATTAAAGGTGCCGCCGGTCTCTTCCTCCAGCGCATCCGCCTGAGCGATCAGACGGTCATTCATCACCGAAAGGATCTGATTTTCCATACGGCTCTTGAAATCATATACCTGGCTGAAGCTCGTCCTGGAAATGGATGACTCGTATGCTTCCATGCTTGTTTTCAGTGAATTCAGGCTGTCTGCATCCAGCGCTTCCCCGTCCAGACTGGCCGTCAGCGTATTGATCACCTGTCCGGTCTCATCCAGCGTGTAGACGTTGCTGGAACCGGCCACCCGTTCACCGGCCCTGGCATAATAGCTGATGTACCCGGAGCCGTCCGCATACACGATATCCTCCTGCCGGAGTGCCAGCCCCTCACAGGTGTTGTCCACCACAATAGAGCCCGCCTGCACTTCATAGGGTGAAATGCGGGTGGAACTGAAATAGGCATAGACGTAGTACAGCATGCACAAAAAGATCAGGCTGAATATGAGCATGCCTGTTTTGACCGGCAGCGGGCGGCGGTATTTTGCCACCTTTCGCGGCCGGGGCCTGCGGCGCTGGCCGGAACCATTGCCATAATCGTCTGATCTTTGACGTCTGTCATAACTGTTCTCATATCGGTTCCGGTCGTATCTGTCACGGTAACGGCCCTCTTCTCGGCGCTCCCGGCGATACTGTTCATCATACGTATTTCGGCCTCGACGGTTCCGGTCATATCGTTCATCATAAGCATCCCGATTCCGCCGTCGGTCGGCTCTGCCTTCCTCGCTTTCCCGTCTACGGCGCGGCTGCCTGTATCGGTCTTCATATCTGTCATCGTAGGCAATCTGCCTGGATCGGTCCCGGCGTTCCCGCTCCGACCGATTCCGGCTGCGGCGATTCCGGCGTCCATCCCTGGATCTTGCCTGGCTGTATGTTCTTTGCTGACGCTGGTTCGCTGCCAAAATAAATGCCTCCCTGTTACTTTTTATATTATAAAATATAAATTGATAAATCCGCGCTTCTCCCCATCTCACGAACATGCGCTTCACGCATACCTGCCTGCTAACGCAGGCTATTCGTTCGAGGGTCGCCGGTTCCTCGCTCCCCTATCTCATGAACCCGTGCTTACGCACTTTATCGCCTGCTGACCGCAGGCTGTTCATTTCGATGACGATGCAGGAAAAATAAATGCCGCCTGCGGCGTCGCTCATTTTTCCAACGCATCTTATTATAACACAATTTTCCTATAAAAAAAGACCCGTTCACACAATTTCCACGGATGAAAAGACAGGGCAAAAACACACGCCTTCTGTGTATTCCCGCCCTGTCTCCTATGTATCTGATCGGATGTCTCCTTTTCTCTTATAAGGAAACAATAATCTTCGACTTTACTTCCTCCGGAAGCTCTGATTCATCCTTGGAAACGCTGATTGTGATGTTGATATGATAAGTCTCGCTGATCTTGTCAAGCTTTGCGAATACCGGAGCAAGATCTTCACATTCTTCCAGACCTGCGATCTTAAGGAAACTGTCAAAATACAATTCTTCCAGGTCATGGTCCTGGGAAATGATGCCGCAGATGAAACCAACGAATTCATCGCAGTTCTCAATGCCATAGTCTTTCACGTTGATGAGACGAACCTTGTTGTTCAGCTCATACATATGCTTGGAGCTCTTGTCCAGATAAACGATATTTCCCTTGGCTCCCTTGATCGCATCGTTTACCTTTGCTAAAAGATGTTTTGTTTTCCCTTTTCCTTTTTTGCCGACGATTAACTGTATCATTGACATCTCCTCCTTGCGTTATGTATTTTTTATCTAAATTGTATAAAAAATACAACTTTCTTTCCCTTATTATAGTACACATCAGACGAATTTACAACCATTATTTCACTGTTTTATTCAATAATTCTGTCATTTCTGTGTAAAGGGTCGTTTTATCCTTGGATTTCATCACAACGGTGATGTTTTCCTCGCCTGCCGCGTTCTCGCTGAGCAGGATCAGGCAGGAGCCTGCCGCCAGTGTGGTGCCTGTCTTGCCGCCCACAACGGTGATGGTCTCCGGTGCGTCCGCTTCTTTTGTCAGATACTGGTTCGTGGTACTCCACGTCACACTGATCCGCTCTCCCGCCGCACTCGTATAGGCCGTCAGATACCGGTCTGTATGAATGATGGTGCGGAAGGTCTCATTTTTCAGTGCTTCCTGGAAGATCAGGTACAGGTCGTAAGCCGTCGTGTAGTGATTCTCGTCGTGAAGGCCGCTGGGATTGACGAAATGAGTGTCCACCGCCCCCAGGGCGGCTGCTTCCTGGTTCATCAGCGCCACAAAGGCATCACTGCTTCCGCTCACTGTCTCCGCAATGGCATTGGCGGCGTCATTGCCGGACTTGATCAGGAGGCCGTACAGACACTGCTCCAGCGTCAGCTGATCCCCCTCCTTCAGATAACAGACAGAGGAACCCTCTTCTAGGTTCAGTGCATCGGCGCTCACGGTCACCGTATCCGAAAGATTGCCATATTTCAGCGCCACCAGCGCCGTCATGATCTTGGTGGTGCTGGCCGGATAGAGCCGTTCAAATACGTTATCGGCATAGACCACTTCGCCCGTTGTGGTATCAAAGACACCGGAGGAAGCGGACGTAAAATCATTGCCAGCCTCATTGTTTACATCAGCATCAGTCACGCACAGATCCGAAGCAAAGAAATCCACCGTCTCGGAAGCCGTCTCATCCTGGGCAGCCATGCCGTACAGGGCAGAGCTGTTGTCATAGGAAAGCACCAGCTCCTCCTGGGCAGAACAGCCGGATACGGACAGCAGAACTGCCAAGCTCCCGGCCAGAGCGGCCGCCCGCCTTCTAGCGGAACACACCCCGCCACTCCATATCCCCGCGGTTCATGGCTTTCACCAGAAGCTCCGCAGACGCCAGATTGGTGGCCAGAGGGATATTGTGCATATCGCACAGCCGTACAATATCGTTGATCTCCGGCTCCTTTGGTTTCTTTGTCAGCGGATCCCGCAGAAAGATCACCAGGTCAATGGTGTTCATCTCGATGTCCGCGCACAGCTGCACCGCGCCGCCGGTGATACCCGGCGCATATTTGCGCACGCTTAAATTGGTTGCCTCCTCGATGAGGCGGCCGGTCGTTCCCGTGGCAAACAGATGATGCTTCACGAGAATATTCCGGTAGGCGATGCAGAAATTCTGCATCAGGATTTTCTTCGAATCATGTGCGATTAAGCCGATATTCATATTCAGTCTCTCCTGTAATTACTGTAAGATGTCTGTAGTCCCACGTTCAGGACAATGCCGATTCCCGCATACAGGCTGACCAGCGAGGTGAGTCCGTAGCTGACAAAGGGAAGCGGGATACCCGTGTTGGGGATCAGTCCCGTGGCAACTGCGATGTTCAGGAAGCTCTGAAAGCCGATCAGGGCAGCCATTCCACAGCAGATCACTCTTCCGGAAAAGTCTCTGGCCTTCCCGGCCATGCGCAGAAGTTCAAAAACGATCAGGAAGATTAAGATAATTATAGCACAACTTCCGATAAAACCCAATTCTTCTCCTGCCACTGCGAAAATAAAATCCGTCTGCGGCTCGGAAATGAAGTTTCCGTTCTTCACGGAAGCGATGACGTTGTTGGCCAGACCCTTGCCGGACAGCTGCCCGGAGCCGATGGCCATGATGGAATTCTGCTGCTGATAGGCCAGATCCGGGTATTTTTCCGGATACAGCCAGGCCAGAATACGTCCCGCCTGATAGCCCTGGATCAGCGTCTGATCCGGGTTCAGGATAATGCTGAAAAAGATAATGCCCACCGGCAGCGCAACGCCCAGTACCCCCAGCACCCATTTATAGCTGATGCCGGAAATGTAGATCATCGTGCAGAAGATCAGCGTCATGCAGATGGTCGTGGAAAGGTCCGGCTGCTTGTACACGAGAAGCAAAAGCGGCGCCGCCAGTCCCACTGCGATGAGCACTGTCCGGTTTTTCTGCTGCAGCTCTTCCTGATGATCCATGAAAAATTTTGCAAAAAACAGGATCATCAGGATCTTCACAAGCTCCGCCGGCTGGAAGGTCAGCCCGATATGGGGGATCTCAAACCACCGTCTGGAACCGTTGACCTCTTTTCCGAAAAAGATGACCGCCGCCAGGATGGCGATACTGCCGGCATACATGAGCCACTGCAGCTTCAGAAGCCACGTATAATCCACCAGAGAAGCCACCACCATAACCACAAGGCTTAGGCCCAGGCCGATGATCTGTTTGATCTGGGAGCTTTCCTTGGCACTTCCTATCACGAGTATTCCCATGATACTTAAGGCTAAAACCAGAACAATCAGACGGAAATTATAATTTTTCAACTGATATTGTTTAAACATCCAAACACCTTATTTTCTGTAGTTTTTATGTCACGGATGGGAATGTTCGCAAACAGCACCGGCATTTTCTTATGTCCTTCGTCTGCGGTGGTGATCTGAATGTCCATCCCTTCCGTATCGATCACCATGTACTTTGAAATGACCTGTATCATATCGTTCTTGATCGCTTCCATGATCTCCGGAGAACAGCTTGCCCGGTCAGATACAAGCAGCAGCTTCAAGCGGTCACGGGCAATGTCCCTGGAATTCTTTTTCCTGAAAAAATCCATCAGTCTCATCCGGCGGCCGCCTCCTTATTCTTCCGGAACAGATGCCGGAACCGGGCCAGCAGCCCGCCGGTATGATCCAGCTCCATAAACGGCACCTCTTCCCCGGCAAGCCGACAGCTGATATTCCGGTAGGCTTCCCCTGCCGGGCAGTCTGTCCCCACCAGCGGCTCCCCTTGATTCGTGGAAACAACGATATTTTCGTCATCCGGTACAATGCCCAGAAGATCCACGGCCAGCAGGCCCACCACATCTTCAATGGACATCATGTCCCCTCTTCGCACCATATCGATGCGGATCCGATTGATGACCAGATCGATCTTCGGCATATCCCCGGCGGTCAGAAGACCGATGACCCGGTCAGCATCTCGGATGGCCGATACCTCCGGTGTGGTGACCACAATGGCCCGGTCAGCCGCGGCCACGGCGTTCTGAAAGCCCTGCTCGATGCCTGCCGGGCAGTCCAGCAGCACAAAATCAAACTCATCCCGCAGCTCTTCCACCAGCTTCTTCATCTGCTGAGGAGATACCGCGGTCTTGTCCCTGGTCTGGGCCGATGGCATGAGATACAGCGTGGAATACCGCCGATCCCGGATGAGCGCCTGCCGGATCCGGCAGTTTCCCTCCACCACATCCACCAGATTATAGACGATGCGGTTCTCCAGCCCCATGACCACGTCCAGATTCCGAAGCCCGATATCTGTATCGATCAATACAACTTTATATCCCAGTCTGGCAAGACCTGTCCCTATGTTCGCTGCGGAAGTCGTTTTCCCGACACCGCCTTTTCCGGATGTAACAACAATTACCTGACTCATACTCATTCCTCCAGAAGGTTTGTTCCATGAATGGTCTCAAAACAGAGTCTGTCATTTTTCACGCGGCACATTTTCGGCCGCATAGGGCCGCCGCTTCTCTTTACTCTGCTTTTTCTTGTGTACATTCCGATCCTGATCAGCTCCGGTTCCATGTAGAGAGCCGCCACGAAGGCTTCTCCCGGCTCCGGGCTCTGCGCGTATACCGTTCCTTTCAGATGGCCGATGACAACCACGCTGCCTCTGGCGATGACCTGTGCCCCCGGCTCCACATCGCCGATGATCACAATGCCGGTCTCCGACTCCAGCACCTGTCCGAAACGTAAGGTACCCCGGAAGAACTGCCCAATGTTTTTCAGTTCTTCTTCGTCCTGCCTGTCCTCTTTTCTTTTCTCCAAATGTTCCCGGTCAACGATGCAGTATACCTTCAGTCTCGTATTCTCATCGATGACCTGCAATAGTTCCATTTCCTGTTCTTCTGTAAGTTCCCGGCCATCAAAGGCCAGTGCCACCTTTGCATCTTTGAAAAAGTCAGCGGATTCCCGGAATTTCTCCGCCACTGCCTCTTTCAGTTCTTCGAACGGAAGCGCCGGATCCAGCCGGAGCACCATTCCCTGTGAGCTGCTCTTAATGACCACCGGGCTGATAACTGTATCCCTCCTTACCTAGTCGCCAATCACACTGCCCGCCTCTGAAGCGGTACCGTTCAATATATCGTCCTTATTTTCCAGGTTGAAGTAATACTTCATGATATCCCGGCATACCTCAGCCGCATTACTGGACGTATAGCCAAAGGCGATACGGCAGGACAGCGCAAGCTGCGGATCGTTATAAGGTGCATATCCGATAAAGAGCGCATGGTTCGGGCGGCTGGTGGACTGCTGCGCCGTACCGGTCTTGCCGGCAGCGTCGATCTGCATGTCCTTGTAGGATGCCGTGCTTTCGATCACGGCACGCATGCCCTGATGCACTGCGTTCCAGGATGTGCTGGAAATATTGACCTGATTATATATAGAAGGCGAGTAATCTTGTACCAGATTTCCTGCCGAATCTGTCACCTTGGAAAGTAAGGTCAGATCATAAACCGTTCCGCTGTTGGCGATGGCTGCCACATACCGGCCCAGCTGCGCCGTGGAGTATGCATGGCTGCCCTGTCCGATGGCGGAACGCACCGCATCCTGATCAGAAAACTGCGGTGTGGTCTCCGGGATCTCCAGCCCTGTGGTGTCCTCAAAGCCAAACATTTTGGCGTACTTGGACAGTCTGGCAAGACTGGTATCACTGTTGTAGCTGTCTCTGGAGGAATTGGTCATACCCAGACGATAGCCTACCTCATAGAAGAAATAGTTACAGGAGTGCTCCAGTGCCTGCACCACATTGATGGAGCCGTGGGTGGCACCGCTGCTCGTGTAGATCCAGCAGCGCGGGGAGGACGGCTGAATGTCCTCAAAAATGCCCCGGTCTGTGATGTACTCTCCCAGAGAGATCACGCCCTCCTCCAGTCCGGCAATGGCACTCACCGGTTTAAAGGTAGAACCGGGCGCCGTGCGCTCCTGAGTGGCGTGGTTGTAGAAGGGGCTGGACAGATCCCGGTTCAGCTGGGCATAGTAGGCGGAATCTACCGTATTGGCCAGCCGGTTATTGTCATAGCCCGGGTAGCTCACTAGGGCCAGCAGTGTGCCGTCCTTGGGATCTACCATGACCACCGAGCCGGAGCACGGGTCCAGCGCCAGCTGGGCCGGTGTGATCTCCAGGTTGCGGATCTTTTCCTTGATAAAAGCATAGGCTGTCACAGTGCCGCTCTGCAGGCCGGAAATGGCCTGGTCATCGTAGGAAAGCACCTTCTGATCAAAGAGCAGCAGGCAGACCTCTCTGCCGGTGAGCTGATCGTTTTTGATCATATATTTGTACACCAGCTTGCCGAATTCGTTGTCGGTGCGCAGACCGTCAACGATGGCACCCACCAGCGTGGTATACGCCTCCTGGGAATTCAGATACTTGGTATCCAGATTCAGCCGGGATACGTCGATCCAGCCCTTGGAAATCGCGTAATTCAAGTACGTGGACAGGTTGATGACCTCGTTCTTTGTCCAGTCCACATACGTTGCATCCTTCGTATCCACCTTGTCCGCATTCAGGATTCCCGTGGTCTTCATCAGATAGGTGTTCACGATATAGCTCATGTACTCCTTCATATCGGAAGACGCATCCTTGTAGGCCGGTGCGTTGGCATTGTTCAGCATGGCCTCTATGGAAGACAGAACCCCTTCCTGCCGGGACAGGTATTTCGCATACACCGACCGCTCCAGATCGGTGGCATCATCCTCCTGGAAATGGGAGATGTCAATGATATTATTATTGATCAATGCATAGTATACATCAACAATCGGGATTTTTATGTCAGAGGCTGTCGACTTCTCCGAAGCAACATATTCCCGGATATTTTCGATCTTGGAATAAAGGATTCCGGCGATCTTCTGCTCCAGAATATCGTAGGCCGCTTTCTGATATTCCGCATCAATGGACAGATAGACGTCATTTCCCGCCGTGGGCTCCGTCCGCTCGGAAATCTCGATGACTTTACCGGTGTTGTTGACAAACAGCGTCTCGCTGCCGTTGTGTCCCCGAAGCGTCGTCTCCATATACTGCTCAATCCCGGATTTTCCGATGACATCCGCTGTCGTATACTCGTCATTTTCCTTCTGCAGCTCGTCGATCTCTTCCTGGGAAGCCTTGCCCGTGTAGCCCAGGATATGAGAAAAATATTTGCTGTCCGCATAGACACGCATCGTATCCTCGGACACCTCGATGCCCTGGAGCCTGTCGCTGTTCTCCAGAATGGCAGCCACGGTCTCTTCCGACACATCGGTGGCCACGGTGGTGGGCAGATACTTCTGGTACCGGTTCTGGTCCATGGCATAGCGCACCGTGACGATCTTCAGCTTCTCCTCATCAGTATACACGCATTCTGCCTTTGCCTTTTCGGGATCCTTGCTGTACAAGGAAGCGTCATAAAGGCCATATTTCTTGCTGCCGCACAGATAATCCATGACGTCCTCTGCCGTGGCAGTCCCTTCCAGCGGTTTCAGATCCTCAATGGTTTTCCGGCCGTAAATATCCGCCTTGAAACGGGACAGTCTCGTTCCCTCCTCGGAAAATTCATACTGTCCGCTGGCATTTAGGATGATCTGGAAATCATTGTCGATCTCGCCGCCGTAATTTTCAATGATCTGGATCAGATCGTAGATGGTCTGGTTCAGCGTTTCATTCTTTTCCCTTGTGGTCTCATACGTGCCATTATCCTCAATGGTCACGGAATAAGCCAGCTTGTTGTAAGCCAGCGGCACCCCGTTCCGGTCATAGATCGTGCCGCGGGTACCCAGAAGTGTCCGCTGCTTCTCGATCTTCAGCTGAAACGTATCCATATATTCCTCACCCTTGACGATCTGCAGCGCAAACATCCGCTGGATCAGCACCGCCAGCAGGATGCCGAACACGACGACAAGGACGAACATTCTCGATTGAAAAACAGATTTCAGGGCTTCTTTGATATTTTCAAGCAAAAGCTAAGCACTCCTTCTTTTTTCCGGCTGTTCCAGCTTCCGATTGACACCGTTGATCAGACGGTACAGGAACAGCGTCACAACAATCGTATATACAAGCTCCGGAATGATGATATGGATAAAATAATACCCGAAATTAAATCTTGTCCGGATCAGGAACAAAAAGACATAGACGATCAGGCTATACAGAAATTCACTGGCAGAAATGACCAGCATGGGAAGCTTGATATCGTCGTCATAAAAAATCTTATTGAAAAATCCGTTCACATAGCCGATATACATGTACACCAGTGCATAGAACCCGAACAGATCCCCATAAAAAATATCCACCAGAAATCCGCAGAAAAATCCCACCAGCATGCCTTCCTTCTTGCCCCGCATCAAGCCCATGCTGGACGTGAGAATGACCAGCAGGTTCGGACTGATGGAAGCCAGAGCCAGCGCCTGGAACACCGTGTTCTGCAGAATAAAACATATGATGATCATCAAAAAATCAGCTAAAACGCGAAGCACCCTTGTACCGCCTTTCCGTATCTTTATTCTGCCGCAGGCATTTCCTTGCGGTCTGTGATGACCAGCACCTCCTGCAGATGCTGAAAATCTGCGATGGGCGTGATCGTGCCGGATTTCGTCAGCTTATTGGCATCATAGGAAAGCTCGCTGACGTAGCCGATGGGAATGCCCTCCAGATACTTGACGCTGATGTTGGAGGTGACGATCTCTTCTCCCACCTGGATCTTATCTGCCTCATCCAAAAGCTGCATCAGCTGGATATGGCCGTCGCTCATCAGCTCCAGATCGCCCTTGACGATACACGTATCCGACGTGGAAAGCGTCATGGCGCTCACGTTGCTGGAATCATCAATGATGGAACGGACAGATGCCCAGTCCTTTCCCACCCGGGTGACGATGCCCACCAGGCCGCCGTCTGCGATCACGTTGCAGTCGATGTTGATGCCGTCATCGGTGCCCTTGTCGATCATAAACGTGGAAAACCAGTTGCCGGCATCCTTGCCGATGACGCGGGCCGCCACTTTCGTATAGCCCGGATATTTGGCATCCAGCTGATACATATCCCGCAGCCGTCCCAGCTCGTACGTGTCCTGTACCAGCTCACTGTTTTCAATGGTCAGCTCGTTGACCTTCTCCTTCAGCTGCTGGTTCTCCGCCTGCAGTTCCTGCAGCGTCTGCCGGTAATCCACCTTGTCGCTGAGCCACAGGCCGATGTTGTTGATGCCCTTCTGGATCGGCACGATCACATAGCCGGACACGGTCTGCACCGGCTCCAGGTTGACGTTGGTCACGAAGGTGACAAACATCATGCCGACACAGAGAATGGTCAGCAGAAGAAGCATATATTTACTTGGAAGAGAAAATTTTGATTTTCGTCTCATATTGTATACTCACATTTCCTATCTGCACTTGCTTTTTCATTATTTACCGTTGTTGGTGTAGGCCAGGCTCCGGTACTGCCCTTCCTTGATCAGGCGGGACAGTCCTCTTGCCACGCTCTCTGCCGGGGAGTCGAAGGTATTGACCTTCAGCTTCGTCTCCTTGGTGATCAGCTCCGGGATGTTGCGGATGTTAGAGGAACCACCGGTGAGGTAAATGCCGTCCCGGATGATATCTGCTGCCAGTTCCGGCGGTGTCCGCTCTAGAATGACGCGGATCGTATCAATGATAGAGTGGATATGCTCCTTGATGGCATCATAGATGAAGTCAGAGGACACCTGCAGCTCCGCAGGCAGACCGGTCACAATGTCTCTGCCGTACACAAAACCGCTGCCCTCGTCCGGCTCCGTCGCATAGGCCAGCTGTTTTTTGATGGCCTCAGACGTCTTGCTGCCGATGACCAGATTATATTCCCGGCGGATGTTCGTCTGGATGGCCTCGTCAAACTTGTTGCCGCCGATCTTGATGAGCTTGCTCAGAACGATACCGCCCAGATTGATGATGGAAATCTCTGTCGTATCCGCGCCCATGTTGACCATCATCGTTCCTCTGGCACTGCGAATGTCAAGACCTACGCCCAGTCCGTCTGCCAGCGCTTTTTCCACCAGAAATACCCTTCTGGCCCGAAGGCCGGAACTTTCCACCAGGTCAAAGAACGCACGCTTCTCCACATCTGTGATATCGGTAGGAACTGCCATGTAATATTCCGAGCCGCGCAGGTTGCCCTTGCCGCTGTGCTCGATGAACACCTGCAGGATCGTCTGCATGTTGTTGAAATCCGCGATCACACCGTAGCTCATGGGAAAAGACACCCGGATGTTGGCCGGTGCCTTCTCATACGCCTCAAACGCCTCATTTCCCAAAGAAAACAGCTGGTTGCGGTTGACAATGGCAACAATATTTTTCTGATTCATGATCTTATCTGTCGCCGAATTATAAATTTTAATATTACTTGTTCCAAGATCGATACCAAATGCGGTCATATCGTTCTTCCTTTCCTACATTAAATTCTCTTCCCGTAAACTTACATAGCTTCTGTCTCCGATAATGATATGATCCAGAAGCGAAATCCCAATCAGCTCCCCGGCTTCCCATACCCGCTTGGTCAGCAGAATGTCTTCCCTGCTGGGATGCGGATCTCCGCTGGGGTGATTGTGTATCAGAATAATATATACTGCCTGGCATTTGAGTGCCTCGAGAAAAATTTCTCTGGCAGATATGAGAGAAGCATTGACCGTGCCCACGGACAGCTGCTTTTCTGCCAGCAGCATGCTTCTCGTATTCAGCATCATCACTCTGCACTGCTCCCGCTCCTCGTGCCGCAGATCTTCCATATAGAAATCCGCGATGCTGGCGGGATCATGAAAGCATAAGCCGTCCCGCGCCCGGCTCTTGGCCATGCGCCTGGAAAGCTCCGCAATACACTGAATCTGTATGGCTTTCACCCTACCGATGCCCTTCACAGAAGTCAGCTCCTGCACGGACAGCCCGCAAAGGCCTGCCAGATTCCCCTGTCTGCCGCCCAGATCCAGTACCCTTCTGGCTAGGTCCACAGACGTATCTCCCACTGCCCCTGTGCGGATGATCACAGCCAGAAGCTCTGCATCCGACAGCGCCTGGCAGCCCTGCTCCAGGCATTTCTCATAGGGGCGTTCCTCCGGAGGCAGGCTCAAGATGCCCTTTCGTTCCTCCGATGCCGTCTGTTCTCGTTGTTCCATTCTTTTCATAGCGATTCCTCCTGTTTCTCATGACTCTCTTCTATCGTCACACAACAGGTTCGCCATCTGCTTACAGCAGCCGATAAATGATAATGGCAATGACCACGCCAATGATACTGGCCATGGTAATATGAATCGACAGTCCGAACGTTATGACAAGCACACCCAGATTCAGCACAAGCGGACTGTCCATCCCGAAGCTCTGGCCGTAGCCAAGCCAGCCAAACACCCCTGCATCCGATGCCAGCGAGCCGATAAATCCACCCAGTACAATGCCGGCAAGAATGAGCAGGAACAGGGCCCAGGAGTTCTTCTTCATTTGTGTCATACCTCCATCCTAAGTAACAAAACCGGAATCCCACAAAAACAGAATTCCGGTTCCTGTGGTTGTCATAAAAATATTATGTAAACATCAGTTCTGCTTACATACATTGTTTATTCTACCACACAGTTATTTCATTGTATAGAATTTTTGTTCTTAATTTTTCTTTAACACTGGCGCGGAGGCGCATATCTCTTAATAATCTCCTCCGCCACTTTCATGCCGTCCATGGCCGCAGACGTGATTCCCCCGGCATATCCGGCGCCTTCCCCGCAGGGATAAATGCCCTGCACCGGTGACTGGCACATCTCATCCCGGCTGATCCGCACCGGCGATGACGTCCGGCTCTCCACGCCGGAGAGAATGGCATCGGGCCGGTCAAAGCCTTTGATCTTCCGGCCGCTGGCTTTGATCCCCTCTTCCAGTGCCGCATTGATCGCCTCGGGAAACAGCTCCCGCAGATTGGCAAAGGCAGTCGCGCCCTTGGTACAGCTTGCAAAATCCCCGTATGCTTCGGACACCTTTCCTGCACAGAAATCTCCGAACAGCTGCTGGGGGATCCGGCCCGCTCCTAAGGCAAAGGCTTTCTCTTCCAGTGCCCGCTGAAAAGCCACGCCCCCCAGCGGATCCTGCGACGGAAAATCCTCCGGCGTCACCGTGACGATCATGGCGCTGTTGGCGTTGGCGGAATCCCGGTCATGATAGCTCATACCGTTGACGGCCAGCCGACCTTCCTCCGAGGACGCATTGACCACATAGCCGCCGGGACACATACAAAAACTATACACACCCCTGCCGTTTTCTGCCGTATGGGTCAGCTTGTAGCTGGCCGCAGGAAGCTCGTATGGGCAATTGGCCCCGTACTGGGATGCCTGGATCATGGCCTGGGGATGCTCGATGCGCACGCCCACGGCGAACGCCTTGGCCTCCATATGCAGCGGCTTTTCCCGCAGCATTTCAAAGGTATCCCGGGCACTGTGGCCGATGGCCAGCACCACCACATCCGCCGCTGTTTTTTCCTCATTGTTAATCGTAAGGCCGGTCAACTTCCCGTCCGTGATGTCCAGATCTGTCACCTGGCTGAAAAAGCGCACCTCACCGCCCAGGGCGCAGATTTCTTTTCGCAGATTCTGGATCACCTCGATGAGAATGTCGGTGCCGATATGGGGCTTGTTCATGTACAGAATCTCCTCCGGCGCTCCCGCTTCGGCAAAGATCCGCAGTACTTCCCGGTTCCGGCCAAAGGGATCCTTCACCAGTGTGTTCAGCTTTCCGTCAGAAAACGTCCCGGCGCCGCCTTCTCCGAACTGGGCATTGGCCCGCACATCCAATATGCCACCTGCCCAGAACTGCTCCAGCCGTTCCTTCCGCTCCGGTGCCGATGCGCCCCGCTCCAGAAGCAACGGCGCATACCCGGCTTTTGCCAGCAGCAGGCCGCAGAACAGTCCTGCCGGGCCGCTGCCGATGATCACCGGCCGGTGCTTTAAGGTTTCTGTTCCGGCGGCAGGCAATGTGTAGGGTTTCTCCTGTACCTTTAAGAGCTTCCCTTTTTTCAGGGCTGCTGCCGCTTTTTTCTCTGATGTCAGTGTGACCTGCACGTTGCACACCCGGAAAATCTGAGGCTTTTTTCTGGCATCCAGTGATTCCTTCACGATTCGAAAAGAAGAAAAAACGCTCCCGTCCAATCCCGCCTGCTTTGCCGCTGCTTTTTTCAGTTGTTCCCCGGTGGCTCCATAAGGAACCTTCACCTGATTGATCTGATAAATCTGGCCCATGCTTCCTCGATTCTCCTTACTTTCATCGTGTCATATGCCGTTCATGTATGTCGTACAGATCACCATGCGAATGTTCTGTACGATTCTTTTCCCGTATATCTGACTGTCTCTGTTCTATAGCAGCATTTGTATGTGCAGCTTGTATATTGCTATTGTGTTGTTCTGATCAATATTACTTCGTTACTGCGTGAAGCCCTGCGCAGTGCCCGCTGGACCAGGCCCACTGCAGATTGTAGCCGCCGCAGGCGCCGTCAATGTCCACCAGTTCCCCGGCAAAATAAAGTCCGGGCACCAGCCTGGATTCCATCGTCTCTCTGTCGATTTCTTCCGTGCTGACACCGCCGCTGCACACCTGGGCATGGGAAAAATCCATGTATCCGGTCATCTTTGCCGGCATCGCCTGGATCAGTCCGTACAGCTTCTCTTTTTTCTCTGCAGGGACAGCCGCCATTGCCGTTCCCGTCTTGATGCCGGCTTCCAGAAGCAGCACCTCGATGAGCTTCTGATGAAACAGGCCTGCCAGAAAACTGCCTGCCGACCGGTCAGGAGCCTGCTGCAATCTTGCATCCAGAAAGGCTCGCTGCTGCGCTTCTGTAAAATCCGGCAGGAAATTCACGGACAGCTCCACCGGCTTTCCCTCGGCCCAGCATCGCACCGCCTGATGGCTCACCTGAAAGGTGGGGATACCGGAAATGCCATAGGAAGTAAACTGCAATTCGCCCCGGGAGGAGGTGCACACGTCCCCGCAGCGAACCGTCACCCGTCCGTCACAGCGAAGCCCGGCAAGCTTCGGATACCGGCTTTTCTCCGCTTTCAGCCCGGTGAGTGCCGGGAGCACAAGAACCATCGTATGTCCAAATCCTGCTGCTAGGTCATATCCGCTGCCGTCCGCCCCGGTCTCCGGCGCGGCTTTGGAACCGCAGGCCAGAATGCAGGCGTCCGCCTCGTACGTCCACCCGTCTGTGTGGGCCAGAAAACGGCCATCTTTCTTTTCCAGCTTCGTGATCTCCGTAGAACATTTGCATTTTACCTTCCGGCGCTGTGCCTCCTCCATGAGAAGCTGCACCACCTGGGGCGCCTGGTCAGAGTAGGGATACAGGCCGTGATCCCGGTTTTTCGTATAGATACCGATGGAGGAAAAGAAACGGACCGTGTCCTGCACGTCAAACTGCCCGAAAGCACCAAAAGCAAAGTCCGGGTGTTCCCCCCGAAAGCTCTCTTCGTCGATCTTCGTGTTCGTCAGATTGCATCTGCCGTTGCCGGTTATCGCCAGCTTCCGCCCGGCTTTCGCGCCCTTTTCCAGAAGCGTCACCTTCGCCCCGTTTTTGGCTGCCGTGATGGCTGCCATCAGGCCCGATGCACCCGCACCGATCACCAATACATCCATTTCTTTTCCTCCTTTCCAACAGTTTCCATCCCTGTTTTCTGAAATCAATTTTCTGACATCAATTTCCTGTCATTCCCGCAAATTTTATCTGATAGAAATACAGTAGACTTCCACCGTTGCCTACAGCTTTACCACGCCTGCTTCCTTACATTTCTGCAGGGACATGAGAATACCCAGCTTAGCGTGGGGCCAGGTCAGGCCGCCCTGGAAATAAACCGCATAGGGCGGTTTGATGGGGCCATCTGCGGACAATTCGATGGAGGAACCCTGCACAAACGCGCCCGCGGCCATGATCACATCGCTGTCGTAACCGGGCATGGCCCAGGGCTCCGGCGTCACATGGGCATCCACCGGTGCGGCGCTCTGCACGCCCTTACAGAAAGCAATGACGCCTTCCGGTGTGCCAAATTCCACCGCCTGAATGATGTCGTGGCGGCTCTCCGTGCCGTTTGGCACCACAGGAAAACCTAATTTCTCATACACATTGGCTGCAAAAATCGCGCCTTTCAGGGCACTGGCCACCACGGTAGGCGCCAGGAAAAATCCCTGATAAAAGGACTGGATGATGCCTAAGTTGGCGCCAACCTCCTGTCCCAGGCCCGGGCAGGTTGTCCGGTATGCCGCCTGCTCCACGCAGGCACGGCTGCCCACGATATAGCCGCCGATGGGGGCCAGGCCGCCGCCGGGATTTTTGATCAGGGAGCCGACTGCCATATCCGCACCCACGTCTGTAGGTTCGATGGTTTCCACAAATTCCCCGTAACAGTTATCTACCATACAGATGATGTCGGAGCGGATGCTTTTCACAAAAGCAATGGCCTCTCCGATCTTTTTCACACTCAACGTCGGCCGGGTCTGGTAGCCCTTGGAGCGCTGGATCTCCACCAGCTTCGTCTTCGGACCGATGGCTGCGCGGATGCCCTCGAAATCAAAATTGCCATCGGGCAGCAGGTCTACCTGGCGGTAGGTAACGCCGTACTCTGCCAGAGAGCCGATGGAGGGCCGGATGCCGATGACCTCCTCCAGCGTATCGTAGGGCTTGCCGGAAATGCTCAGCAGCTCATCCCCGGGGCGCAGATTGCCGTGCAGCGCAATGGCCAGCGCATGGGTGCCGCAGGTGATCTGGGGGCGCACCAGTGCTGCTTCCGCATGAAACGCAGACGCATACACCTCCTCCAGCGTATCCCGTCCCATATCGTTGTAGCCGTAACCACTGGTGGCCGCGAAATGGATATCGCTGACCTTATGGTCCTGCATGGCTTTGAGCACCTTTAACTGATTGTATTCCGCTACCGTATCGATCTCCTGAAAACGGTTCTCCAGATTTTTCAAAATGTTCTCGCCGAACGCCAGCACATCCGGCTGGATGCCCAGAGCGGCGTACATATTTTTGATCTCTTCGTTCATTTCTGTTTTATCCTCGTATTTTCTTGTTTTATTTATAGTAATCATTCTATCTCTACATCCGCAATGCGCAATGATTTCCCCTAACTTCAACGATTAACAAACGTATTGGCAGCATCCCGCACGCTTCCATGCTCCATATCAACAAATCTTTTTAAGATTTGAAAGACTGCTTGTCACCTGTCATGCAGTCTGTATTCATAGAATTTGATATTTCGGAAATGGGAAGGATGTTCTTCGCATGGCAGATATCCAGCATTTTTTCCAGAATTCGTTCTTCCTGCCGGTCAAACTCCCGCTTGTCCAGCCAGATGACTTCTTTTTCCCGGCGAAACCAGGTGAGCTGCCGCTTGGCAAAATGTCTTGTGTCCCGTTTCAGCACATAGATGGCTTCTTCCAGGGACATTTCTCCCTCCAGATAGGCAAGGATTTCTTTATACCCCAGTCCCTGCATGGACACCAGCTCCCGGCTGCAGCCCATTGCCCGCAGGCGTTTTACTTCCTCCACCAGCCCGTCGGAGAGCATCTGATCCACCCGCCGGTCGATCCGCTCATAGAGCACTTCCCGGTCATCGGTCAGCACAAAGTAAGCATAATTGTACGGAGATGGCTTTTCCTTCTGCTCTTCGTTATGAGCAGAGATGGGCTGTCCCGTCTGTTCGTAATATTCCAGCGCCCGGATGATCCTTTTCACATTGTTGGGATGGATCTGAGCTGCGCTTTCCGGATCCACCGCCGCCAGCTCCCGGTGCAGGGCTTCGCAGCCTTCCTCCCGGGCCCGCCGTTCCAAGTCTTCCCGGTAGCTGCTGTCCTCTCCGTTTTCTGTGAAATCAATGTCTTTGACAATGGCCTGGATATAAAAACCGGTGCCGCCGGTGAGGATGGGGATGTGCCCCCGTTCATAAATACCTGCCATAGCCTCCTTCACCAGCTGCTGGAAGCGCACCACATGAAACTCCTCCCAGGGCTCCAGCACGTCAATGAGGTGATGGGGCACGCCGTCCATCTCTTCCGGCCGGATCTTGGCCGAGCCGATGTCCATGTGCCGGTACACCTGCATGGAATCCGCAGATATGATCTCTCCGCCCACGGCTTTTGCCAGAGAAATGGAGAGGGCTGTTTTTCCCACGGCTGTGGGGCCTGTTAAGATAATGAGTGGTTTCACGGGGTTCCTCCTGTATATGTTGCTTCCTGCGATCGACTTTACACGATCCGCTTAAACTTCTTTTCCAGTTCGTACTGGGACATGGACACGATGGTGGGCCGTCCATGGGGGCAGTTGTATGGGTTTTCCAGATTCAGCAGTTCGTCAATGAGAGCTTCCGCTTCTCTGGCCGACAGCCGGTTGTTGCCCTTCACCGCCGCCTTACAGGACATGGTGGCGATCCGGTCGTTGATGCTCTCTGCCTCCACCCGGTTGCCGCCTGCGCTGCTTAAGCCGTCCAGCATTTCTGTCAGCACCTCCCGGGATGCCACAGAAAACAGATTGTCCGGCACTGCCCGCACCGCATACTCTCTGCCGCCGAACGCCTCGATCTCAAAACCCAGCGCTGTAAAATTGTCCATATACGTGTGCAGCAGCTCTTCCTCCTGCATATTCAGCGTCAGGATGATGGGCGGGCTCAGCAGCTGGGACGTGTATTCCTTCGTCCGCAACGCCCGCATGGTGCGCTCATACAGCACCTTTTCGTGGGCGGCATGCTGGTCGATGATATATAGTTTATCCTCAAACTGGATAAGCCAATATGTGTCAAACAGCTGGCCAATGATCCGATAATTGGCCCGGGACTTCTGGTCCAGAAAACGGTGCTCAAACAGATCCAGCTGCTCGGGTTTTTCCGGTGACTGGATGGGTGACTGTCCTTGCGACGCTTCATCTATCGCTACTATTGTGCCTGATGAAACTGTCCGTTCACCAGCGCCAGACTTTTCCTGTCCTGCATATTGCCCATCCGCAGTACCTAACACATTTTCCGGCTGCACGATCGAACTTTGACTGGCTGCCGTTCCATAACCTGACTCCATCCCGTTTGTTACAGCGCTCTGCCCATGACCGTTTTCCTGTGATTTCTCCAAATGGCCAAGATATCCAGCTCCCATCTGCGTATCTTCCGGCAATGGAATTCCAGTTGCCGCCTGCTCCGTCTGGGATTCCTGAACTTTCGCTGCCTGCTGGGCAAATTCCTTTGTCACCCGTTCTTTCATCTTCTCCATGAAGTACTGCAGGTTCCGCTGCCGGGCGGCCTCTTCCGGTGTCATTGCACTTTGGGGTGACTGGGGCTGTGACGGCGTCGATGTATCGGTAGCCTGCCCTTGCTGCGTGAAATGTTCCGTCCCATAAGCAGATATCTCTCTTACCATGGAGGAATTCGGCGGTACAGACGCCTGCGATGTCTGTCCGATCACAGTCCGGTCTCCCGTCTGCACCTGAGACGGCATCTGTGTATCCGCTATCGATGCACTGGCTGTTTGGCTCACAGCCTGACCATTCAATGTCTGCCCGCCAGGCGTCCGCTTCTGCTCCGGCGCAAACATCTGCTCTTCCTCCGGTGTCAGCACGATCTCCGGGATGAATTCCTTCCCGGCCAGGGCGTCATGCACCGCCTGGAAAATGTCCTGATACACGGCATTGTTGTCGGAGAACCGCACTTCCAGCTTGGCGGGATGGACGTTGACGTCCACCTTTTCCCCGTCCACCTGGAACAGGAGCGCCGTGAACGGATACCGGTGCTGCATCATAAAGGATTTATAAGCGTCCTCAATGGCCTTGGTGATGGTCGGATTCTTCACATAACGGCCATTGACAAAATAATTTTCATAATTGCGGTTTCCCCGGGAAACCACCGGCTTGCCAATATACCCGGTCACGGACACACAGCGACCCTCCCGGTTCACCGGCAGCAGCTCGGAGGCCACCTCCCGGCCATAGATATTGTAAATGATATCCTTCAGGTTGGTGTTGCCCGATGTCTGCAGCTTCGTCTGATGGTTGGCAATGAATTTAAAGGAAATGTCCGGATGGGAAAGAGCCAGCCGCTCCATGAGGGTACCGATGTATCCCGCCTCCGTCATGGGGGACTTCAGAAATTTCCGTCTGGCCGGTACATTATAAAACAGGTTGCGGATGAGGAAGGTGGTTCCTTCCGGCGCCCCGATCTCCTCCAGGCTCTTTTCCTCCCCGCCCTCAATGCGGTAGCTGACGCCGGTGTCGCTGTCTGCGGTCTTGGTGATGAGCTCCACCTGGGATACGGAGGCAATACTGGAAAGCGCCTCGCCCCGGAACCCCAAAGAGGAAATATGGGCAAGATCTTCTACTTTGCGGATCTTGCTGGTGGAATGGCGCAGAAACGCATCCGCCACCTGGTCGGCCGCAATCCCGCTGCCATTGTCCGTTACACGTAAAAAGGTGGTGCCGCCGTCCCGGATTTCCACCGTGACAGAAGAGGCACCTGCATCCACTGCATTTTCCGTCAGCTCTTTGACGATGGACGACGGGCGCTCAATGACCTCGCCCGCCGCAATCTTGTCAATCGTATTTCTGTCCAGTACCTGAATCTTTGCCAAAGACTTCCCGTCCTTTCTCCCTTTTAACCATCTTTCCCTTTACAGCCCGCCAGGTATTTCTTACCAGTACCTGTCAGGCATTTCCTGCGTCATTCGATTCCGTTATTACCACCGGTTGCGCAGCTTGCTCTGCAGCCGGTTCAGCGTGTTCAGCGCATCCAGCGGCGTCAGATTGGAAATATCCAGTTCTTTTAACTCCTTGAGGATATCGTCATCCTTTACCGTATCAAACAGGGACATCTGCTCCATGTCCACCTCATCGTAGGTAACGGGCTTTTTCTTCACCGCGCTGCCCTGTACCACTTCGATCTCGTGTACCCGCTGGGTGATGTCCGCATCCACCAGCTGATGGATGATCTCCTTGGCCCGCTGGATCACGTTGTCGGGCACCCCGGCTAACTTGGCCACCTGAATGCCGTAGCTCTTGTCTGCGCCGCCTTTGACAATCTTTCGCAGGAAAACGATATCGTCGCCCTTTTCTTTTACGGCGATACAGTAATTGTTCACGCTGGACAGCTTTCCTTCCAGTTCCGTCAGCTCGTGATAATGGGTGGCAAACAGCGTCTTGGCACCCAGAAGCCTCGGATTGCTGATGTGCTCCACCACCGCCCAGGCGATGGACAGGCCGTCAAAGGTGCTGGTGCCTCTGCCAATCTCATCTAAGATGAGCAGGCTGTTGGCTGTGGCATTTCGCAGGATGTTGGCCACCTCGGTCATCTCCACCATAAACGTACTCTGGCCGGATGCCAGATCGTCCGATGCGCCCACCCGGGTGAAGATCCGGTCCACAATGCCGATCTTGGCCTTCTGGGCCGGGACAAAGCTGCCGATCTGCGCCATGAGCACAATGAGGGCGGTCTGCCGCATGTAGGTGGATTTTCCGGCCATGTTGGGGCCGGTGATGATGGAAATCCGGTTTTTGTTGTTATCCAGATAGGTGTCATTGGCGATGAACATATCGTTGGAGATCATTTTTTCCACCACCGGGTGTCTGCCGCCGCGGATGTCGATGAGCCCCTTCTCGTTGATGGAAGGACGCACATAGTTTTCCCGCTCCGCCACCAGGGAAAGGGAGGCATACACGTCCAGCCGGGCAATGGCCCGGGCCGTTTTCTGGATGCGCAGTACTTCCCGGCCGATCTGATCCCGCACATCGGCAAACAGGTCATATTCCAGAGAAAACAGCTTGTCCTCGGCGCCCAGGATCATATCCTCCAGCTCCTTGAGTTTCGGGGTGATGTAGCGCTCCGCGTTGGTCAGCGTCTGCTTGCGCATATAGTCGTCCGGCACCAGATCCTTATAGGAATTGGTCACTTCCAGATAATAGCCGAACACCTTGTTATATTTGATGCGAAGGTTTTTGATGCCGGTGCGCTCCCGCTCCTGCTCTTCCAGCTGGGCCAGCCAGTTCTTTCCTTCGGTCTTGGCCTGCCGCAGCTTGTCCACCTCTTCATTGTAGCCTTCCTTGATGATGCCGCCTTCCCGGACGATCATGGGCGGTTCATCCACGATGGCTTTACTGATGAGCGCATGCACATCCTCCAGGGCGTCCAGCTCCTCCTCCACCGTTTTCAGTTCCCCGCATACACTGTCTTTCAGCAGATATTTGATGGCGGGCAGCATGGAAAGGGAACTCTTGAACGCCACCAGATCCCGGGGATTGGCCGACTGGTAGGTGATCCGGCTCACCAGCCGCTCCAGGTCATACACGGGATTTAAGTATTCCCGGATCTCCTCCCGCATGATGGCGTTGTTGTTCAGCTCCTCGATGGCATCCAGCCGGGCCTCAATGGTCTCTTTTTCCAGCAGCGGCTGTTCGATGTAGGTGCGCAGCATCCGGGCACCCATGGCCGTCTTTGTCTTGTCCAGCACCCACAGAAGGGAACCCCGTTTCTGTTTTTCCCGCAATGTCTCTGTCAGCTCCAGATTCCGCCGGGTGGAGCTGTCCAGCACCATATATTTTCCTGTGGAATAAGGCACCAGTCGGGTCATCTGGGACAGGCTGTTTTTCTGGGTATCCAAAAGATACCGCATGAGCGCGCCTGCCGCCAGCACACCCAGAGTGTAATCCCCCAGTCCCAGCGCCTCCATGGAAGCCACCTGAAAATGCTCCAGCAACGCCCGCCGGCACTGCTCATCGTCAAAATAGGCCGCATCCAGCGGGAACACGGAAATGCCCAGCCGGTCTTTCAGGGCGTCCAGATTGGTGCCGCTCATGAGCAGCGGCTCGTTGCAGATGATCTCCGCCGGAGAAAACTTGATGATCTCATCCTCCATTTTCTTGGCACTGGAAACCTCGGTAAGGAAATATTCACCGGTGGACACGTCCGCCAGGGACACCCCGTAGCGATCTGCCAGATACACGATACACATGATGTAGTTGTTTTTCGTCTCATCCAGCGCCTGGGTGTTCAGGTTCGTGCCCGGCGTCACCACCCGGACAACCTCCCGTTTCACCATGCCCTTGGCAAGCTTGGGATCCTCCACCTGTTCACAGATGGCCACCTTGTAGCCCTTGGCCACCAGCCGGTTCAGATACGTCTCGGCGGCATGGTAGGGCACACCGCACATGGGCGCCCGCTCTTCCTGTCCGCAGTCCTTGCCGGTGAGGGTCAGCTCCAGCTCTCTGGACACTGTCACCGCATCGTCAAAAAACATTTCATAAAAATCGCCCAGACGATAAAACAGGATACAGTCCTTATACTGCTCCTTGGTGTCCAGGTAATGACGCATCATAGGTGTAAATTCAGCCAATTTTTTATCCTCTTTCGTTATATTTTAAAGCCCCATAAATGCTTTACAGATCATCATATCACCGTTCAGCCGCTCTTCCAATTCCTTTTCGGCTTCCCGAAAAATTTCATCAATAAAGGCAGGCTCCACCTGTCCGATGGGTGTCACCGGAAGGGGCGGCTCCTGGCTGTCCTCCAGCACGTAATCCATCCATACAATGTCGTGCCATTTGCCGTCCTTGTAGCCGCAGGCCGGGAAAAATGCCACGTGCTGGAAGCCCATGGCAGCATGGAAATCAATGCTCTCCGGGTTCGGGGAGGTGATGCAGGCAAAGGCATGGCGGTAATGCATCTGCTCAAGAAGCGCAAACAGCAGGCGGTACAGCATCTTGCCAATGCCGCCTCTGTGATAATCCTCCTCCAGATAGACAGACAGCTCGCAGTCCCAGTCATAGGCTGCCCGGCTCCGGTACAGGGAGGCGTAGGCGTAGCCCACGATCTTTCCGTCGATCTCACACACCAGATAAGGCATGTGGGAAAGGGTGTTTCGGATCCTTCCTGCAAATTCTTCCACCGACGGCACCGTAAATTCAAAGGTCACCGGGGTGTTTTTGATGTAATATTCATAAATGCCAAGCAAATCTGCCGCGTCGGAAGGCTGTGCCATACGCACACGGACAAGCTTTTCCTGTTCCATGTTATCTGTCCTTTCTCTAACTGTCCTTTGCATGTCTGTCCCGTTTTTCTTGCCTGTGGGGGATATCGTTATTCTGCCGCGCTGTTTTTCGCATCCAGCGCTTTCACCCGGTCAGCCGCAGCCACCAGATTGCAGCAAATATTGTCCTCGCCCAGCGCCTCGATAAGGCCGTAGCGCTTCATGGCACGCATGGGCTGCTCCTGGACGCCGCAGAGCACCAGGGCAATGCCCTGCTCCACGCAGTGTTTGCGCAGGTTATTGAGATGCCGCATGGCTGCGCCGTCCAGCGCCGGTACGCTCCGCATCTGTAAGATCATGTATTTCAGCGTATCCGGAGTGGTGATGATATCGAAGTTGTCCGCAGCCGCGAAAAACAGCGGCCCCAGGAACCGGTACACCAGGGTGTGCTCCGGCAGGCTTCGAATGATCTCGTCCTCCGGGTTCGGCGCATCCAGATCGCTGTCAGGATTGCCGCTGTTGCCCACATACACATAGTTCTGGATCTCTGCCACATCTGCCATCCGTTTCATCAGCAGAATGGCTGTCAGGATGATGCCCACCTCCACGGCGAACAGCAGGTCTACCAGCACGCCGGAGAACAGCGTCACCATCAGCACGATAAAATCAGACTTCGGCGCATGTTTTCCGATATAAACAAATTCCTTGATGTTGCACATGTTCACGGCCACCACGATCAGAACTGCAGACAGCACCGGCATGGGAATATAACCTGCCAGCGGCATAAGGAACAGCAGGATCAGCGTGACAACCACGCTGTGCACCATACCCGCGATGGGGGTGCGGCCGCCGTTTTTCACGTTGTTGGATGCACGGGCCACGGCGCCTGCCACCGGCGCTGCGCCGAAAATGCCGCAGAAAATATTGGCGATGCCTTCCGCAATGAGCTCCTGGTTGGAATTGTGCTTCTCTCCCATGAGGCCGTCGGTCACGGAGCAGGCCAGCAGGGAAACAATGGCGATCAGGATTGCCAGTGTCACAGACAGCGGCAACAGATCCACCAGTGTCTCCAGAGAGAGCATGTGGATCTCAGGGTACGGAAAATGGGTGGGCAGATCGCCGTATACCGAATGAATGGTGGATACCGGGATCTTGAAAATGGTCACCACCGGCGTCATGATGAGAATGGCTGCCAGGGAGTTGGGAATCTTATCATTGATCTTCGGCAGAACGAGAAGAATGACGATGGATGCCGCGCCCACCAGCACCGCTGCAGGCTGGAAGGTGGATGCCGCGCCGAAAAGGGCCGGCATTTTCTCCAGAAACTTCACCGGCACCGTCTCGATCTGCAGGCCGAAGAAGCCCTTGATCTGGTTGGTAAAAATACCCACGCCAATGGCGGCGGTAAACCCTAGGGTGATCGTTCTCGGAATATATTTCAGCAGGCCGCCCAGACGGAACAGGCCCATAAGGATCAAAATCACACCAGCCATGATGGAAGCCGCTGCCAGTCCTGCCAGTCCATATTCATCCACAATGGTAAAGACAGTCATGACTGTCGCAGCTGTGATGCCGCCGATGTTTACTTTACTTCCGCCAAACAGCGACACAAAAAAGCCGCCGATGATGGCAGAATAGAGTCCTTTTTCAGGACTTAAACCCGAAGAAATTGCCAGTGCCACAGACAGCGGAAAGGCGATGACCGCCACCAGAATTCCTGCAAAAATGTCTTTCACCAGCTGATTTTTCGAATAGTGCTTCATGCATTCCACGATTTTAGGCTGAAATTGGCCCATGGATAATGCCCCCTCTTATGTAAGTACTATCGTAATTCGCCCATATAATAAAAGCCGCAGTTCTTTTTCAGATATACAGGAACGATCTTGCCGATCAGATCCGGCGTACCCGGAAAATGTACGGTGATGTTGTTGGAAAGCTTGCCGGTAATGAGTTCCGGGTGCTGTCCGTTCACTTCCTCTGCCAGTACCGGCTGCGTCTCTCCTTCAAAACGCCCTGTCATCTCGGCAGAAATGTGTTGTACTTCCTTCAAAAGGCGGTTGAACCGCTCATGCGCCACGTCGTCCGGGATCTGCCCTTCCATAGCAGCCGCCGGTGTCCCGCTGCGCTTTGAATATAAAAAGGTAAAGGCACTGTCGTACCGCACACGCCTTACCACATCCAGCGTATCCTGAAAATCCTCCTCGGTCTCCCCGGGGAAGCCCACGATGATATCCGTGGTCAGGGAAAGATCGGGAATCTCCCGCTTCAACTTCTCCGCCAGAGCCAGATAGCTCTCCTTCGTGTATCTGCGGTTCATCAGTCCCAGAACCCGCGTGCTTCCTGACTGCAGCGGCAGGTGCAGATGACGGCAGATTTTTTTCGAATCCCGCATGGTCTCAATGAGCTCATCGGATAAATCCTTGGGGTGGGAAGTCATGAAACGGATACGCTGGATCCCGTCAATCTTCTCCACCTCCCGCAGAAGTGCGGCAAATGTCATCGGCTGCTCTAACGTTTTTCCATAGGAATTCACGTTCTGTCCCAAAAGCATGACCTCAACGACACCATCCTGTGCCTGTCTTCTGATCTCATTTAAAATATCCTCCGGCTCCCGGCTGCGCTCCCGTCCCCGCACATAGGGAACGATGCAGTAGCTGCAGAAATTGTTGCAGCCGAACATGATGTTCACGCCGGATTTGAAGCTGTATTTTCGGATATTGGGCAGATTCTCCACGATCTGATCCGTATCCTTCCAGACGTCCACCACCATTTTCCCGGTGGTGAACCGTTTGTGCAGAAGCTCCGCCAGCTGGAAAATATTGTGCGTTCCAAACACAATATCCACAAACCGGTAGGTCTTCCTGATCCTCTCCACTTCCTCGGGCTCCTGCATCATGCAGCCGCAGACCGCCACCAGCATGTGCGGATGCTTTTTCTTCAGATTATGAAGAATGCCCAGCCGCCCGTATACCCGCTGGTTGGCATTTTCCCGGACGGTGCACGTGTTGAACAGCACAAAGTCCGCTTCCTCGGATTCGCTGAAAACGTAACCCACCGTTTCCAGAATACCCGACAGCTTCTCGGAATCTCTGGCGTTCATCTGACAGCCGAAGGTTGTGACATGATAGGTCGGGGCACGCCCCAGCTTGTCTGCCAGCGCCTGTACTTCCTGCTTCACCGCTTCCATGAAATAATACTGGCGCTCTGTTTCGTTATTTTCCATTGTTTAAAACCTTTCTATTTGCGGATCTGTCCATTGCCGTAAATGATATACTTGGTGGACGTCAGCGCTTTTAAGCCCATGGGGCCTCTTGCGTGCAGCTTCTGGGTACTGATGCCGATCTCCGCGCCAAAGCCGAACTCATACCCGTCCGTAAACCGGGTGGAGGCGTTCACGTACACCGCCGCCGCATCCACTTCATTCAGGAATTTCTGGGCGTTGGCATAATCCCGCGTGACGATGGCCTCGGAGTGACCGGTATTATACTTATTGATATGGGCAATGGCCTCGTCGATAGAGGACACCGTCTTCACAGACAGGATGTAATCCAGATACTCTGTGCCCCAGTCCTCTTCCGTCGCCTCCGGAATCATGGGCAGTACCTGACGGGCGACTTCATCCCCCCGCAGCTCCACCTGCTTCTGATCGAGACAAAGCTTCAGATAAGGAAGAAAATCACCGATGATATTCTCATGAACGACCAGCGACTCACAGGCGTTGCACACGCCGATGCGCTGGGTCTTGGCGTTGAAAATGATGTTGGCCGCCATCTCATAGTCCGCGCTCTCATCCACGTAAATATGGCAGTTGCCGGTGCCGGTCTCGATGACCGGAATGGTGCTGTTATCCACCACAGAACGGATCAGCCCTGCGCCGCCTCGGGGAATCAGCACGTCCACATATGTACGCATCCGCATAAACTGGGCCGTCACCTCCCGGCTCGTATCTTCGATGAGCTGGATGGCGTACCGGGGAATGGAAAAACGATCCAGTACGGTCTGTAAGCAGGTGACGATGGCCTTGTTGGAATGGATGGCATCGCTGCCGCCCTTTAAGATGACCACATTGCCGGTCTTGAAGCAAAGGCCGAAGGCATCTGCCGTCACGTTGGGTCTGGCCTCGTAAATGATGCCGACGACGCCTAAGGGCACCCGCTTCTGGCCAATGAGCAGGCCGTTGGGCCGTTCCTTCATGCCCAGCACTTCCCCTATGGGATCTTCCAGCGCCGCAATGGAACGAAGTCCCTCCGCCATGCCCTCAATCCGCTCGGATGTCAGCATGAGCCGGTCGATCAAGCCTTCGTGCATGCCTTTTCTGCGTCCATTCTCCACGTCGATCATGTTCTCTTCCAGGATCAGATCGGTACTTTTGATGAGGGCATCCGCCGCAAATAGCAGCACCTCATTTTTTCTCTGAGATGCCAGTGTCCGCATGAAACTCTCTGTCTCTTTCGCCTGTCTTCCGATGGTTTCTAACTGACTCATTGTAATTCCTCCCTCATATGGTCTGTGTGTGGGCAGATGACCACATCCGCCGCCTGGTCAAAGGTTTCCGCAGGAATGGCGTCCACCAGCTGAAAAGCAAAGCAGATGCCAAGCTTTACCGGCACCGGATACTGTTCCAGATACCGGTCATAGTAGCCGCCGCCGTAGCCGATGCGGTGCCCTTCCCGGTCAAAGGCTGCGCCGGGCAGCAGCATCACATCCCCTGCCGCTGGCCATATCGCCGGACAGCTCTCCTTTGGTTCCAGAATGCCGAAACTTCCCGGGGCAAGATCCGCCTCCCCTGTAATCCGGTAAAAGGTCATCTCCCGGCCCTCCACCTTCGGCAGAGCCACGGTCTTCCCTTCGGCCAGCGCGGTGCGCATGACCGGCCAGGTGTCCACCTCCTGCCGGAACGGCACATATGAAAAAAGCGTCCCACAGCTGTGATACGCCGGATGTGCCAGCACCTGCCGGGCAATGTCCGCTGACTGTCTGGTGCGTTCCTCCTTCGGGCAGGCACTTCGCATGGCAAGAAGCCTCTGCCTAATTTCCTTTTTTGCTGCCATATTTTTCTCCAAGGTTAACGATGGAGCCATCTTTCTCCTTGATATCAATATTGTTCAACTGGCCCCGCAGGTTCTGTTTGAACGCCTCCACGTACTCCCGGCGCAGCAGCGCCTGTTCGGAACGCTCCGCACTGGTCAGACCTTCGGCCTTGGATTTGCGGTATAATTCATTGATCCGGTCGATCTTTTTCTTATCAATTCCCATCCGTATATTCTCCTCTGCACAATATCGTATCTATATTACACCATTTTTTTTCTTCCGTCTAGCCCGGGAATCCTCCCTTTTTAACTGGAATAATTTTCCAGAAAATCATAGAGCTCATGGACGTCCAGCAGGCAGTTACCGTCCCGGATACTGCGCTTCATGCGCTCCGGCAGCGATACCACCGGGATGTCCGTGTACTCGTACACCGTCTTCTGATCCATGTAGTAGACCACCACCAGACCGTCCGCCTCGCCCAAGGCATACTTGTACGCTTTTTCCCAGGGAAAATACGTCTTGCGGAACACCACCTTGGCATCCGAGAAGGATACCAGATCCATCTGCTCAAAACCGTTCTCCAGTTCCTCGATGCCCGGCTCCTTCGTGTAATCCTTTGCATAGGCAAGGGTCTCCTCCCGGTCAAGCCCCAGAAGGGCCGTGGGGATCCGCTCCCGCACCTCCCGGGTAACGCCGGTCCTGCGGTTATAATTTTCCACCACATACTCCGTATCTGCTTTCAAAATAGCCTTTTCTGTCGTGTCCGCCAGCACTGCCTCCCCGGCGTTCTCCATCTGCTCCTTCGTCTGCTCTCCCGCATACCGGTAGGACAGCCGGAAGCTTCCATAATAAGCCGCGCACAGCAGCAGGGCGTAAAACAAAAAGGCGATACCATACTTTTTCACGGAATTTCCTCCTTTTTTGTATAGTATCAGCCTTTTCCTGCCAGTTTATTCCAAACTTTACATCAGATGAAACTTTCTCGCGATCCGGTACAGCGTCTTTCCCTTGGGGAATTCCAGCAGCTCCTTCTTCGTAATGCCCCGCAGCATGAGCAGCAGCGCCCCGTAAATGCAGGCGCCCACACCGATGGAAAGCACCGTGGAAATGGCATTGCCTGCAAACAGCGCCAGCAGCTTGTACAGGCCGAACACCGCCAGCCCCATGAAGCCGGAGCAGATGCCCGGAATGATGAACGTCCGCATGAGCTCCTGCCGGTAACCGATGTGCCGCCGGATGGCGATGCCGTTCATGAGGCACATGAGCAGAGCAAACAGGTTGTTGGCCTGAATAACACCGTAGATGCCCATGTGAAACTTTGTCAGCATCACATACAGCACGCCCAGATGAAGCACCAGCGCCACCGCCGAGTGGATCACCGGCAGCCGCATCTGGTTGATGCCCTGCAAAATACCGTTACTTAACGTTGACATAGCATAAAGCACGATGGAAACGACGCCCACCTGGAACATGCGCACGGCCATGGCCACGGCGTCCGGATCCGGGTCGTTGTACAGAAGCTTCAGGATCGGCCCTGCCAGCACGCCCATGCCCACCGCGCATGGGATCGTCAGCACCATGGTGAAACGGATGGAGGTCTGGATCTTCCGTCTTGCTTCCTTATAATGCCGCTCCACCATACACATGGTAAGCCCCGGGATCGTGGAGGACACCAGCGCGTTGGCAATGGCGATGGGCACATTGGTCAGCGTCTTGAACTTGCCGGAGAAGATACCCCAGGAGGTGTTCACCGCCGAGCTGGTGACGCCCATATCCAGGCTTAACGCCTTGTAAACGCCCTGGTCGATGATGCCGCTGATGTTGTAAATGGCGGTACTCAGTACCACCGGAATGATGGTGAGGATGAGCACCTTCATGATCTCCGCGTTGCTCTCCCGGTGCTTGGTCCGGTCTGCCTTCACCCGTCTGGCTGTCCGGCGTCTGCCGGTAACGTAGACAAATACGAGGAACAGAAGGCCTGCCAGCGCACCCATGGTGGTACCCAGCGTGCTGCCGCCTGCCCCGTAGGCTGCGGATGCCGTAGTGGTGCCCAGGATCTTGTCCACCTTGGCTCCCATTTTCACAAAGATCATGGCGGCGCCGATGCTGACAATGGCGTTGACCACCTGCTCCGCCAGCTGGCTCACTGCCGTGGGCACCATGGTCTCCTGCCCCTGGAAATACCCGCGGAACACGCCCATGATGGCCAGGATCAGAAGCGCCGGTGCCAGGATCCGCAGGGCAAAGGCGCTCTCCGGTGTGTGCAGCACCTTGTCTGTGAAAAATCCCGCACCAAAAAAGGTGATCACCGAGGTGGCGATACCGGTCACCAGGGCAAATACCATGGCGCCGTGGAACACTCTCTGGGCATTGCGGTATTCCCCTCTGGCATTTCTCGCCGACACCTGCTTGGCCACGGCCAGTGGAATGCTGTAGGAGGACACCAGCAGCATGATGGTGTAAATGTCAAAGGCACTGGAATAGAAGCTGTTGCCCTCGTTGCCGATGATACGCGTCACCGGGATCCGGTACAGCATGCCGATGACACGCACGAAAATGGAAGCAACCGCAAGGATGCTTCCCTGTTTTAAATAGTTGGAACTGTTTTTCTTCTTGTTTCTGTTGTCTGCCATCAGAAATGATTTCCTCTCCTGATTTGTCTATCTGCGGATGCCTAAGCTGTCCAGAATGGCTTCCTGGCGCTGCTCCATATCTCTGGCCAGGTCCGCATCCTCATGGTCATAGCCCATTAAGTGTAACATACTGTGGGCGATCAGGAAAGCATATTCCCGGAGTCTGGAGTGGCCGTATTTCTCCGCCTGCTCTGCCACCTTGTCCAGAGAGATCATAATGTCTCCCAGCATCAGCTCCCCGCTCTCCGGGTTGAAACAGTCCGCCTGGTCTTCCTCCACCCGGGAAAAATCCGCCGGTGTCTCATATTCCAGCAGCGGAAAAGAAAGTACATCCGTAGGACGGTCGATGCCCCGGAATTCCTTATTTACCTTGTGGATCTCCTCATCGGTGGTCAGGGTCAGGTCAACCTCCGCCTCATACGGGCAGTCCTCATAATCCAGCGCAGCCACGATCACCTGTTCTGCAATTTTCTCATAATCAAAATCCAGTGCCGGATCGGTCACCTCTGTCTCTACACGGATGGTCACTGCTGTTTCCTCCCTTTTCCTTTTCGGTCACGGTCGCCTTTGCGCTCCCGCCGTTTGTCCCGTTTCTCCTTATACTGTTCCCGGTGCTCATAATCCTCGTAAGCCTTGACGATCTTCTGTACCAGCGGATGACGCACCACGTCCTTGCTGGTGAGATAACAGAAGCCGATATCGTCCACCTTACTCAGCACCTTCTCCGCCACATCCAGGCCGGATACCGTACCCGGCGGCAGATCCTTCTGGGTGGAGTCGCCGGTGATGATCACCTTGGAGCCAAACCCGATACGGGTCAGGAACATTTTCATCTGGGCCGGGGTGGTGTTCTGGGCCTCATCCAGAATGATAAAGGCGTTGTCCAGCGTCCGGCCACGCATATAAGCCAGGGGCGCCACCTCAATGAGCCCTTTTTCCATATTTTTCATATAGCTCTCCGGCCCCATGATCTGATACAGAGCGTCGTAGAGAGGCCGCAGATACGGATCTACCTTGCTCTGCAGGTCGCCGGGCAGAAAGCCCAGCTTCTCTCCCGCCTCAATGGCCGGCCTGGTCAGGATGATCCGTCCCACCTCGTCATTTTTGAAAGCGGTGATGCCCATGGCCATGGCCAGATACGTCTTGCCGGTACCGGCAGGGCCGATGCCGAAGACGATCATCTTCTTGCGGATCTGATCCACGTAATTTTGCTGTCCCAGCGTCTTGGGCTTCACCGGGCGGCCGTTGATGGTGTGGCAGATCAGCTCCTGATCCATCTCGGCCACGGCCCCCTCCTTTTCTTCAAAGCCCAGAGCAATGGTGTAATCCACGTTCTGTTCCGTGATGGTGTTGCCCCGGACAGAAAGTCCCAGGAGCTGTTCAAACACCCGGGCTGCCCGCTGGGTATCCTCCAGGCGCCCCAGCACCTTCAGGGTATCGTCCCTGGCGATGACGGTGACATTCATGGCACGCTCGATTTTCTTGATATACTGATCAAACTGGCCGAACACATTTGCCTGGTGCTCGACCGGGATCTGAAGAATGGTTTCCTGTATACTCATGCAGAACCAAATTCCTTTCCGGCTGGTTGTTTATTGTAACGGGACATCCGCCTCCGGCAAAACGGACGGCTCCAGTTCGGCTGCCCGCTGGCATACCGTCACGGTCCCCGATGCGGTTCCCTGCTTTTGGCCTATCTGTATTTTAACATCATTTTCCGTAATTTGAACCCCCTTTTTCTCTAATTCTGTAAAATACTCCTGTAATTGCTGCAAAAGGAGGGATTTCGTCTCAGCCTCCGTATAGATCGCCGGGGAAAATGCATACTCCCGCAGGGTCACTTTTCCAAATACCACCGGCAGATAAAAATGATCCAGAAGGCGCAGCTGGTACTCGCTGCACAGCCGTTCCCACCCGGTGTCCGCCGGTACCTGCGGAGAAACGTTCACCTGCCGGGACAGCAGCTGCACATAGAAGCCCGTCTTCTGCTGCCCGGAGTACACCTTCTGCTCATACGCCCGGTTCACACTATTTTCGTAATGCTCTGTGGAAACGATCCACACGTCCGCATCGGCTTTCGTGTACCACAGCTGCGCCACCTCTTTGCTGTCGTTGGTCAGCTCCAGCACCCCGCTGACCAGCACATCCCCGGCCTTCACCGGATCCCCTTCGGCAAAACAGGGCGTCCCCCGCCGCACCACCATGGCCGTGATCACCCCGTCCGCCGGTGCGATCAGATCATAGGGCGCATCCTCATCGGTTTCCGTCTTTGTCTCGTCCTGCTGCGCCGTAAACAGATCCTCCCGCAGCTGGATGGACAGCCTGGTTCCCTGGATGCTGGCCGACACCCAGGTGATGCCGGCATATTTTTCCCGCAGGAAAAACTGGATCTCCTCACAGTCCACCTTTGATTTTCGGATGCCGTGAAAAATCCCTTCCTCCTCCAGGGCATCCACCACCAGCTCCTGGGTATAATGCGCACCGCCCTCCACCCGGATATCCCAGATAAAAAGGGACAGAAACCACAAAAGCCATGCGCACAGCACGATTCCCAGGAAAAAGGCTTTCCGTTTCCGGTTCTGAAAGATAAAAAAAGGAAGACCATGCTTCTGTATGATCATGATCTTCGTCTTTGTTTTCCGCACATAAGGCCGGATCTGGCGAAAGCCGCGAACCGTCATTTTCATCTCGTAATCAGCGCCGCAGTTTTCGATATCCCACACGAGAATGTTGGCAAGGCTGCACAAGTTCAGAAACCGCTCCGGCGCATAGCCGCTGACCCGAAGCGTCACATAGCCCTGCAGCAGGCGAATCATCTGGATGAGCAATATGGGCCACCGCCCTTCCCTTATTCTAAAAAGCAAATATTGTCCAGTGTGCCTTCTACCTTCATCTCATCGCCGGTATAATACACCACCGAAAGCCCTTTGCCCAGAAGCAGGACGCTGCCGCTCTTCCCGGAAAGCATGATCCGACAGTCGGTGTACTCGATGATGCCCTTATAATTTTCCACAAAAATCTCATGCCGCCCCGTGACACTGACCAGCATATCGCCCCGGGTCAGGTCAGAGGGCAGCCGCAGACTGTCTGAAATCTTATGCTTCATCCGGTTTTCCTGCCCGCCGCTTTATGAAAAATATATGCGTTTCCCGCCCGGATGATGCATCAGTCTTTGTCCGCTTTTTTCCCTTTCAGCCGGACGCAGATCTGTTTCTGCCCGTTGCCGTAGGACATCTTCTGCACCTCATAGTCGCCCAGCGATTTGATGAACAGCGTCAGCTTGGAAAAGCCGTAGTTACGCACATCAAAATCCGGCAGCCGCTTGGACAGCTGATCCCCCAGCTTTCCCGAGGACACCCAGCCGTCCTCATCGGAAAATTTCTCCAGA
This sequence comes from Oscillospiraceae bacterium Marseille-Q3528, assembly GCA_018223385.1. Taxonomy (GTDB): domain Bacteria; phylum Bacillota; class Clostridia; order Lachnospirales; family Lachnospiraceae; genus JAGTTR01. Next base: position 136,885 of record JAGTTR010000002.1, on the reverse strand, counting down.
ATAGCATTGATGGTACCACGGATCCGGCGGATATCCCCCCGCTTCCGGCCATTTTTCTTCTTTCCGCTGCCGGTTTCCGCCTGCTCGCTGCTGTGTTTGGCCTCCCGCAGCTTCTCTGCCTCTTCCTCCTCCTGCTGGTTTGCATAGAGAAGATCCAGGTACTTGAACTGGTTGCAGGCCGAAATAAAGGGCTGGGGCGTCTTCTCCTCCCCCATGCCGATGACCTGCATGCCAGACTCCCGCAGTCTGGCCGCCAGCCGCGTAAAATCGCTGTCCGAGGACACAATGCAGTAGCCGTCCACCATGCCGGAATAAAGGATATCCATGGCGTCAATGATCATGGCCGAATCCGTGGAATTCTTGCCGGTGGTGTAGCTGTACTGCTGCATGGGAATGATGGAATTCTCCAGCAGCACATGCTTCCAGGAAGCCAGCTGGGGATTCGTCCAGTCGCCGTAGATCCGCTTGTAGGTGGCCACGCCGCTGTTGGAGATCTCATCCAGAATGATCTTAATGTATTTGTCTGATATGTTATCCGCGTCAATGAGTATGGCAAATCGCAGCTCGTTATCCATCATATTCCTCCGTATTTCCAAACAGTGCCTCATAGGATTTTCTCGTAAACCGGTGATATTCCAGCCCGAAATCATCCACCTCCACGTGATACACATAAGGATCCGGCTGTCCGTCGGCAAACCAGAAGCCCTTGGCCTGGGGCTCTGTCTGAAGGCTTCGTGCCTGCTCCGGCGCGGTGGTGACGAACAGCTGCTCCACATCCGAAAGGGTGGCTCCCGGCGTTTTCAATACGGTCAGAAAAGCTTTCAAAAATGCCGGTTCCGGCACATGCTCCCACACATAGGTCACTCCCTCCGGCGGAATGCACACACACCATCTGCCGTCCTTTTTTTCAGTGGGCATCACCTGAATGCTGCCCAGCCTGTCCGCCATCTGCGCTGCAAATGCCTTTGCCGCCTCCGGCAATGCCTCCTTTGTCGTATCCAGAAGCTCCAGCAGGGACTCTTCCGGATAATACAGCCGCATTTCTTCTCTCTGGTAACCGAGCTTCAGCTGCCATTCCCTCACGGTGTCGTATAAATTCTGTTCCAGATTCATAGGTTACTCCATTCTACTTCTATTTTTTGTTTCTGTTTTTATTTTATCGGGGTTGGTATGTTCCGTCTGCCTGATCTTTTGCCATCGTATATGTTTATTTATGGTACGGCTCTCCCCTTGTGATGCGAAATGACCGGTAGATCTGCTCCAGCAGAATTACCCGCATGAGCTGATGGGGAAAGGTCATCTTCGAAAAACTCAGGCGATAGTCCGCCCGGGCCATGACAGCCCTGGACAGCCCCAGGGAACCGCCGATGACAAACTGGATATGGCTCACGCCCCGGACACCCAGCTGCTCAATCTTCTCCGCCAGCTGTACGGAATCCGGCATCTCCCCCCTGATCTCCAGGGTGACCGTATAAGCATCGTCCTTCATCTGTTTCAGCAGGCGCTCCCCTTCTTTTTCCCGTACCTGCTCTTCCTGCACCGGGGAAGCCCCTTCTTCCGTCTTCTCATCCGCCACCTCCACGATATCCAGGCGGCAGTATCTGCTCAGCCGCTTTTTATACTCGTCCACAGCGGCACTGTAAAATTTTTCCTTTATTTTTCCCACACACAAGATCGTAATTCTCATCGTTTTCTCCTCTTCGGCTATTAGCATAACACAAGATGGACGGTTGTTCCAGATGGATTTCTGCGGATTGTTCTTGTGATGACCTATAAAAAAGGGTATACTTATGATATCAGGTATCTTAAGTTTATCAAGGAGGTATTGCGTATGCCCTGGTGTCCCAAATGTAAAACTGAATACCGCGATGGCGTGACGGCCTGTCCGGATTGCGGCAGCCGTCTGGTGGAGGAGCTTCCCGAGGAGAAAGTATGTATCGCTTCCCTGCCGGAGGAAACTGCCCTTGGCCTGGTGGCCTATTATGAATATCTGGGGGTGGATTACTGCGCCCTGGAATTTGATCAGGAAAGCGGCAAGTATCGGGTGCTTGTCCCCGCATCCCGCGCGGAGGAGATCCAGAAACCCACCGAACAATATTTTGCCAAATTACGTGCAGAAAAAGCTGTCCCGGAGGAGCACGAAGCCTCCGCGCAGGCCAAAGTTTCCGGCTCCCCCTATCAAAAAAAGAAGGATCAGCTGGAGGATGTCCGCTCCACTGCCTCCGCTTTTCTGGCCGTGGGCATCATCGGCATGGTGCTCATCGTCCTCATTCTGGCCGGTGTCATTCCCTTCCCCTTCGCCGCTTCCAGCAAAGTGCTGATGCTGAGCGTCATGAGCCTGCTGTTTCTGGTGTTCATCGGCATCGGTATCCACAGTGCCCAAAAGGTCAAGGGACTTCGGCAGGAGGCAAAGGAGGAAGACGACCGCACTTCTCAGATCCTCTCCTGGTTCACCGCTACTTATACCAGAGCGGATATCGAGGAAGATTTGCAGCTGCAGGACTCCAATGAGATCAATTACTACGCCCGGACGAACCGGATCCGCGAGCTGATCCGCCGGGAATATGCTCTGAACGAAGACTATATGGATACGCTGGCTGAGACACTCTACGAACACTACTATGAATCCTGAGCCGCTTGACCATGCCCGACACATCATTCCCGCGACAGACAGCCAACCGTCATCTGCTGTGGCAATATACTGTTCTGCGGCTTGAAAATGTCTGAAATCCATGCTATAGTAAACTTAATTTTTTAATCATTTCATAACAAAGGTGGTACATACAAATGAAATTACTGGAAGATCGTATTCTGGCAGAGGGAAACGTATTAAGCCCTGCAATCCTCAAAGTTGACTCTTTTATTAACCATCAGGTAGATCCCGTGCTCATGCAGGAAATGGGCCGCGACATCGCCAACCACTTCAAAGATCAGGGCGTCACCAAGGTCATGACCATTGAAAGCTCCGGTATTTCCCCGGCACTGTTCGTTGCCTGTGAGCTGGGCGTACCGCTTCTGATCCTGAAAAAACAGAGCTCTGCGATCCTGAAAACCGATGTGATCCAGACCGAGGTTGTCTCCTTCACCAAGGAGATCAGTTATCAGCTGACTCTGGCACGCAAATATCTGTCCGATACCGACCATGTACTTCTTGTGGATGATTTCCTTGCCAACGGCGAGGCTGCCACCGGCGCTCTTCGTCTCATCCGGAAAGCCAATGCTACCGTAGCAGGCCTGGGTGTACTCATCGAGAAATCCTTCCAGCCTGGTCGTGAGAAGCTCAATTCCCAGGGACTTCACGTATACTCTCTGGCACGGATCGCCGAGATGGATGTCGATCATATCACATTTATTCCGGAGGAAGCATAGCGATCACGTTCCTGTGACCGGAAAGAAGATACCTGCAGTTTACTGCTTTTGAAAAAAGAATGTTGGATACAGACTGAACATCTGCGCCAGCATTCTTTTTTACCTCGCATATCTGTCATTGATGCAGGGGCCTGCTTCTTATTCTTCATCCCCGGAAGCACTTCCGTCAATCGTATATCTTCTCACCACGGACTCGCTGAATCTTCCGCTCATGGACACAGAAACCGCGGTGAATACGGTGCTTGTCCGGATCTTCACCGGAGCTTCATATACGGCAGAATCCAGGGTTGGCAGGCTTCCGTCCAGCGTATACAGCACGGTACAACCGTCCGGCACCTGTACGACGATCTCCACCTCTGCCGGGTATTCGCCGGAATCCGGGGAGACCACCGGCGGCTCTGCCTCCAGATAGGAAATCTCATAGCTGAAAATGGCCTCGTCGCTGAGGACGCCCTTGGGCGATACCGCCACTGCCCGGATGGTGTTGGAGCCCTCGGTGAGCCGGATGGGGCCTTCATATTTCGTACTGTTCACGGTCGGCTTGGTGCCGTCAGTGGTGAAATAAATGTCCAGGCCATCCGCATCCAGTTCAATTTCCATGGTGTCATAGTAAATGCCGTCGGCAAAGGAAGCGGTGGGCACCGCTGCGATATAATCCGCAAAGGAATTTTTTACCGCCTGCACCGGGCACCGGGAAAGGGTATCCTTCACGCTGTCCAGATCCCCCTCTTCAATGTACATCTCGATGAGCATGGTGTATACTTCCTGGTTGTCCGGATCCAGCTTGCTCAAAATATACCGGCAGCTCTCCTCCGCGGCCTCCCGGTCGCCGGAATCCTTCTCGATCTGTGCCTTGAAAAGCCACATATACGTCTGATCCGGCTCCAGCTCCATGGCCCGGGACAGATACTTTAATGCCCGGTCAGCATCATTGTCCGCAGCCGCTTTCACGGCCAGCTGATACTGGTAGTCGTAGGAATTGCGCCGGAACAGCGTCACAGAGATCAGGCCCGCAATCGCCAGAATGCAGATACAGAGGACACCTTCTGTCAGACGCCGTTTCCGAGAATGGCGTTTTCTGCCGTTTCCCGCTGTTCTGGAAGTCCCTTCTGTTTTTCTGGAAGCGGATGCCCCGGCATTGGAGGCGGTCTTCTCCCCGCTCTGTCCGGCGGCAGACTGCACGCCTGCCGCTTTCTCAGACGCATTTTGCTGCGCTTCCTTCACCACATCCTTCAGCGAACCGGAAAGCATGTCTTCTACCTGCGGATCATAGTCCGGCACGATCCGGATCTCTTCTCCGCAGTTTTTACAATATAAGTAGCCTTCTTCTATTTCTGCATGACACTTGGGACAGCGCATGTTCGGTTCCCCATTTCCTGTAAAATATTTTCTGTCAGTTGTTCGTCTTCGATATGCTGCCTGTTACCGGTTTCGGATGGCTTCCAGGCAGTTGTTCATGAGCATGGCAATGGTCATCGGCCCCACGCCGCCCGGCACCGGGGTGATGGCACCTGCCACCGGCTCCACATCTGCAAAATCCACGTCACCGCACATCTTGTTGTTCTCATCCCGGTGGATACCCACGTCGATGACCACGGCGCCCTCTTTCACGTATTCCTTCGTGATAAACCGGGGCTTGCCGATGGCAACGATGAGAATATCTGCCCGGCGGCACACCTCCCGCAGATCCTTCGTCCGGGAATGGGTGATGGTCACCGTGGCATTTTCCCGCAGCATCAGCAGCGCCATGGGTTTGCCCACAATGTTACTGCGGCCCACCACAACGCACTCTTTTCCCTCGATAGAAACACCGGAGCGTTTCAGCAGCTGAATGATACCCGCCGGAGTGCAGGGAAGATACCCCTGTTCGCCGATGCACATTCTGCCTACGCTCTCCGGGTGAAAGCCGTCCACATCCTTCTCCGGAGCGATGGCCCGGATCACCGCGTCCTCATCGATATGGGACGGCAGCGGCAGCTGGACGAGAATGCCCTGGATGTCCGCCCGGCCATTCAACTCTTCGATCAGTGCCAGCAGCGCCTCCTGGGTCGTCTCCCGGGGCAGCTCATAGGATTCTGAACGAACGCCCACATACGCACAGGCCTTTTTCTTGTTTCTCACATAAATGGAGGAAGCCGGATCTTCCCCTACCTGAATCACGGCCAGAGCGGCCTCAATGCCACGGGCTTTGTAAGCCGCAGCTTCTTCCCTTAATTCCTCTTTGATCTGCGCTGAGATCTGTTTTCCGTCAATGATCTGTGCCAATGCTGTCATCTCCTGTCTGTCTTCTGATTTCCGTCGAATCTGTATCATACCCGGCAATGCCCGGATACTTCCAGACACTGCCGTCTGTCATTTTTTAGAACAATCCTGTGATCACACCGTCCTCGCTCACATCAATGCCGTTGGCTGCAGGCACCTTGGGAAGTCCCGGCATGGTCATGATGGCGCCGGTGATAGCTACCACAAAGCCTGCGCCTGCGGATACATATACTTCCCGGACATTTACGGTGAAGCCCTCCGGCCGTCCCAGCCTGGAGGCGTCATCGGACAGAGAATACTGGGTCTTGGCCATGCATACCGGCAGATGACCGAATCCCATATCTTCGATCTTCTTTAACATCTTCTGTGCAGCGGGGGCATAGGTCACACCGTCTGCGCCGTAGATTTCTTTTGCCACCGTCTCGATCTTATCCTTCAGGCTGCAGTCATCCTCATAAATGGGATGGAAGGAAGAGGTCTTTGTCTCCAGTGTCTCGATGACCTTCTCTGCCAGTGCCTTACCGCCTTCGCCGCCCTTTGCCCATACCTCAGACAGGGCGAAAGCACAGCCGCGCGCCTCACAGAAGCTGCGGATGTATGCCACCTCTTCCTCGGTGTCGGTCACAAAAGCGTTCAGCGTCACCACCACCGGTACGCCGTACTTCTGCAGATTTTCGATATGCTTCTCCAGATTGCAGATACCCTTCTTCACAGCCTCCAGGTTGGGCGCTGCCAGATCAGCCTTTGCCACGCCGCCGTTGTATTTCAGTGCACGCACGGTTGCCACCAGCACTGCCGCATCCGGATGCAGGCCTGCCATCCGGCATTTGATATCAAAGAACTTCTCTGCGCCCAGATCGGCACCGAAGCCTGCCTCTGTGATGGCGATATCTGCCATTTTCAGTGCCATCTTTGTCGCCTGTACACTGTTGCAGCCGTGTGCAATATTGGCGAAGGGGCCGCCGTGGACAAGCGCAGGCGTATGCTCCAGTGTCTGGATCATATTGGGCTTTAAGGCATCCTTCAGAAGGGCTGCCATGGAGCCTACCGCGTGCAGATCTGCCGCAGTCACCGGATCTCCGTCCATGTTGTAGGCAACGATGATCTTGCCCAGACGCTCTTTCAGATCCTTCATATCGTTGGCAAGACAGAGGATCGCCATGATCTCCGATGCCACCGTAATGACAAAATGATCCTCCCGGACAAAGCCGTCCATCTTGCTGCCCAGACCAACCACGATATTTCGAAGAACGCGGTCATTCATGTCCAGACAACGTTTCCAGACGATCTGTCTCGTATCAATATTTAACGCATTGCCCTGCTGAATGTGGTTGTCCAGTAACGCAGCCAGCAGATTGTTGGCAGAGGTGATGGCATGAAAATCACCGGTAAAATGCAGATTTAAATCTTCCATGGGAACAACCTGGGCGTAACCGCCGCCGGCTGCGCCGCCTTTGATGCCGAAGCACGGCCCAAGAGAAGGCTCCCGAAGGGCGATGACTGCCTTTTTGCCAAGCTTGGCCATGGCTTCCCCCAGGCCCACCGTGGTGGTCGTCTTACCTTCTCCCGCCGGTGTGGGGTTGATGGCCGTGACAAGAACCAGTTTTCCGTCTTTCCGGTCTTTGATCTTCTCCCACAGCTCAGAGGACAGTTTTGCCTTATATTTGCCGTAAAGTTCCAATTCATCCTGGGTAATATCCAGTGCTGCCGCTACTTCTGTGATTGGCTTCATGACCGCTTCCTGTGCGATTTCAATATCTGTCTTCATCATTCGTCTCCTCCGCCTCTTATTTTTTATACATATTCGTCCACGTACTGTTCAAATTCTTCCATGCTCATGAGAACCTTCCGCGGTTTTGTTCCTTCTTCCTCGCCCACGACACCGGCTTCCGCCAGCTGATCCATAATTCTTGCCGCCCGGTTAAAACCGATCTTGAACCAGCGCTGCAGCATACCGATGGACGCCTTGTCCTTCTCAATGATGAACTTCCCGGCTTCCACGAAGTAAGCGTCCCTTTCCGGGCCGCTGCCTCCTGCCGTCTGGCCTGCGCCTGCATCCTGTACCGCATTCATGCGCTCCTCAATGGCCTGGTTGTAGGACACTGCGGACTGCTGTCTGGCCAGGAAATTCACGACTGCCGCCACCTCCTCGTCGGATACAAAAGCACCCTGTACACGGGCCGGTTTCTGGTAACCCTGGGGATAAAAAAGCATATCTCCTTTTCCCAGCAGCTTCTCTGCGCCGTTCATATCAAGAATGGTCCGGGAGTCAACTCCCGAGGACACGGAAAAAGCAATTCTCGAAGGCATATTGGCCTTGATCAGTCCGGTAATGACATTTACCGAAGGACGCTGGGTCGCAATGATCAAATGAATGCCCGCAGCTCTGGCCAGCTGTGCCAGACGGCAGATGGCATCCTCCACCTCACCGGGAGCCACCATCATCAGGTCAGCCAGCTCGTCCACGATGATAACGATCTCCGGCAGTTTGGTGGGCTTGGTGTCGCTCTCGATATCTTTCAGACCCTCCACTTTCTCGTTGTAGCCCTTCAGATCCCGGACACCGCTCTCCGCAAACTTCTGATACCGGTCCATCATCTCCGCCACGGCCCAGTTCAGGGCGCCTGCAGCCTTCTTCGGATCGGTCACGACAGGTATGTACAGATGGGGAATGCCGTTGTATACGGACAGCTCCACCACCTTGGGGTCTATCATGATAAGCTTCACCTCATCCGGCTTGGCCTTATAGAGGATGCTCATGATGATCGTGTTGATGCAGACGGATTTACCGGAACCGGTAGCGCCCGCAATGAGCAGGTGCGGCATCTTGGCGATATCTGTCACCACCACCTGGCCTGCAATGTCCTTTCCGGCTGCAAAGGCGATCCGGGACGGATGGTTCTGGAACTCCTTGCTCTCCAGCAGATCCCGGAGCATCACGGCACTGTTGGTCTTGTTGGGCACCTCAATGCCCACAGCCGCCTTGCCGGGGATCGGTGCTTCGATACGGATATCTGCCGCCGCCAGATTCAGCTTGATGTCATCCGACAGGCCCACGATCTTGCTCACCTTCACGCCCTGCTCCGGCTGCAGTTCATACCGGGTCACCGCCGGGCCACAGCTCACATTGGTGATGGTCACGTTGACACCGAAATTGTGCAACGTGTCCCGCAGCTTGGCCGCCGTCTCCCGCAGCTGCTCCTCGGTGTTGCCGCCGGTAGCCTTGCCCTTTTTCAAAAGATCCAGGGGCGGGAAATGGTATTCCTTCAGGGGATCCGTCTCTTCCTTCTGCTGGATCTCCTGGTCAATGTCCTCTGCTGTCACCGGCTTTCCATCATCAGCTGCACCGACCTTGCTGCCGGATGCCGGTGTGTGACGGGCAGGCTCCCGTCTGGCAGGTTCGCTCTCCCCGCGACCTGCGTCGAAAGCGTCCTCTCCATAAACGTCAGTTTCTGCACCATCTGTCGGCATCGCAACACTGCCGGCATCCCTTTGGCTGCCGGATCCGGCCCGGGCCGGGATATCCGGTGCCACCCGCTCCTGCATCTCCCCGGTGAGACCGCCAAAGGCTGCATGAACCGGTGCCTCCTCCGGCTCCTCCTTCATACGGATACCGGTGATCGTAAAGGCATCCTTTCCTCTGGGGAAATCCGATGCACTGTCTTCTTCTCTTGTATCCTGCTTCTGTGCAGCCCGGGAAACATCGGCCTCCGCTGTGGAAGCATTTTCCTCCGGCTCCCGTGCCTGCAGGGGCTGTTCCTGCGTCTGTACGTCTTTCTTCTTCCGGCCAAAGCGTCCCACTTCGTGCACGTCTGCGCTCTCCGGACGGGGCTCCAGCTGGATATCCTCCATGGCCACACCGGTTACCTTGTGATCCATGCGCAAGGCACGCTCTCTCTCCCGCTCTTCCCGTACCATCTGGGCGTGCTCTCTTCTGCGCTCGGCATCCTCTCTGGCCCGGTCAGCCACCTTCCGGCCGCTCTTCTGTACCTGTCCCACAAAGGAACGCTCGGTGATGACCACGGCACAGATGATGAGCAGAATAAGGGTAACGATCAGCTGGCCTGCCATGCCAAGGGCCGGATACAGTGCTCCGGTGATCACACCGCCCAGCCAGCCGCCGCTGATATGTCTTGCGGCGCCGTAGGCATAATAGCCGATCATCCCCGCCGCTGCCTTATCTGCCGCCAGCAGCTGGATCAGGGAATCCACCAGAGTGAAAGCCAAGATCCCGGCTGCCAGCTTCAGAGCTGCCGCCGGATTGCCCCGGTTGGACATGTGAAAGGCCGTTCCCACAAAAAGGACAAGGGGGAACACGTAGGCCAGTGTCCCGAAGACACCAAACAAAGCGTCCGCCACATATTTTCCCACGTATCCGCCCACCCCAAAGCAGCTCAGCAGAAGGACCACGCTGATGGCCAGCGTCACCAGGGTAATGATCTCGCTCTTTAAAAAGCTTTCCTCCTTCTTCGTGTTCCGCTTTCTTCTGTTCGAAGAGGCTCTGCCTGCGGATGATTTTCTGGTTGTCGTGTTCTTATTGGAAGAATTTCTCTTTGTATTCTTTGATGCTGTTGATTTTCTCGTTGCTGTCTTTCCCTTTGCCGATGCAGGCATTCTAGGACCTCCAATGCTATCATGATAAATATGCCCTCAGGCAGAGGGCAAAATTTCATTAAACATTATAACATCAGCTTTGGGTTCTGTCATTAATTTTTTTGTTTATCAATAAGCGCATGTAATTTCTCAAACGCCCGGTCTATGCCGCCCACCTGGTCGATGAGCCCCTGCTCCACCGCCTCTGCCCCCACCAGAATGGTGCCCAGATCCTTGGTCAGCATGCCGGTGTTCAGCATCATGGCCTCCAGCTTCTCCTTGGGCGTCCGGCAGTGCCCGGCGATAAAAGACAGGATGCGCTCCTGCATGAGTTTGAAATAATCATATGTCTGGGGTGCCCCGATGACCATGCCGGTCATGCGCACGGGATGGATGATCATGGTGCCGGTGGGCACAATAAGGGAATAATCGGTGGATACCGCCAGGGGCACGCCGATGGAATGGCTGTCGCCCAGCACGAGAGACACCGTGGGACAGCTTAAGGATGCGATCATCTCTGCCAGCGCCAGCCCCGCGGAAATATCCCCACCCACGGTGTTGATGAGGATAAGCAGCCCTTCGATGTCCGGGTCATCCTCAATGGCCGCCAGCTGGGGCAGCACATGCTCGTATTTTGTCGTCTTGGCAGAGGCCGGGGCGCACTCATGCCCCTCGATCTCCCCGATGATGGACAGCAGATGAATGTGGGAACCGTTTTCCCGCAGCGTCACCTGGCCGTTTTCTTTCACTTCTTCCTGCTTTTCTGTATTCATGACAGTCCTCCTTTTTGAGGATAGTATGCCAAGGAAACAGACCCGGCATGCATTTACAAAGCAAACTGTCACATACAGGCATGCAACATACAGCATGGAATCTGAAAAGGGACAGAATACAAAGGTATTCTGCCCCTCATTGCCGTCTCCGGCCTGTTTTTCAATTAGTTGTTGATCAGCTTATCCTCGCCGTTCCAGCTGTACAGCTTACGGATCTCCTCACCAACGATCTCTGACGGATGCTCAGCTGCAAGCTTTCTCATTGCACGGAAGTGAGCCTGTCCGCCTGCCTCAGACATATCCAGAAGGAAGTCTTTTGCGAAGGTACCATCCTGGATATCCTTCAGGATCTTCTTCATGGTCTTCTTGGTCTCCTCTGTGATGATCTTCGGTCCTGTGATGTAATCGCCATACTCAGCAGTATTGGAGATGGAGTAACGCATGCCCTTGAATCCACTCTGGTAGATCAGGTCTACGATCAGCTTCATCTCATGGATGCACTCGAAGTATGCATTTCTCGGGTCATAGCCAGCCTCAACCAGTGTCTCGAAGCCTGCCTGCATCAGTGCGCAAACACCGCCGCAAAGAACTGCCTGCTCACCGAACAGGTCTGTCTCGGTCTCGGTACGGAAGGTGGTCTCCAGCACGCCTGCTCTTGCGCCGCCGATTGCCAGGCCGTAAGCCAGTGCGATGTCTTTTGCCTTGCCTGTGTAATCCTGCTCAACAGCGATCAGGCACGGTGTGCCCTTGCCAGCCTGGTACTCACTTCTTACGGTGTGGCCAGGAGCCTTGGGAGCGATCATGGTAACGTCAACGTTCTTCGGCGGAACGATCTGTCCGAAGTGAATGTTGAAGCCGTGAGCGAACATGAGCATGTTGCCCTCTTCCAGGTTGGGCTCAATGTCGTTCTTGTAAAGCTTTGCCTGCAGCTCATCATTGATCAGGATCATGATGATATCTGCTTTCTTTGCAGCCTCTGCAGCTGTATATACCTCAAATCCCTGTGCCTCTGCCTTTGCCCAGGATTTGCTTCCCTTGTAAAGACCGATAATTACATGGCATCCAGACTCCTTTGCATTCAGGGCATGTGCATGACCCTGGCTGCCGTATCCGATGACTGCGATGGTCTTGCCTTCCAGATAGGAAAGGTTACAGTCTTCCTGGTAATAAATTTTTGCCATTTCTGATTCCTCCTCAGTTCGTTTAGAAAAGTTTATATAGTTAAAGGTATGAACTGCAGGAACTCCCGCGGGATACCTCTAGCATACGATGGATGATCCGCCGTCCGTCTCTCCGGTCATTCAGATCAGTCAAAGAACTGGACACCCTTCATGCCTCTGGAAAGTGCGGTGATACCTGTGCGCGCCAGCTCCACGATCTCGTATTTGTCCAGCAGGCTGATAAAGGCATCTACCTTGCTCTGGTCGCCGGTCAGCTCAATGATCAGGGAATCCGGTGCCACATCCACGATCTTCGCGCGGAAAATATTGGCCACGGAAAGGATCACCGGGCGGTCTGTCTCGGACACCTTCAGCTTAATCATCACAAGCTCCCGGTATACGGACTCCTCCGGATCCAGGGCACGGACGCTGCGCACGTCCACAAGCTTGGACACCTGCTTCTCGATCTGTTCCAGAATGTATTGGTCTCCGCTGGTCACAATGGTGATCCGTGTAAATCTGGGATCGGCCGTCACGCCTGCGGTAATGCTGTCAATGTTATATCCTCTGCGGCTGAAAAGTCCGGAAATACGGCTCAGTACACCGGATGTGTTATCTACAAGCAGAGACAGAACTCTTTTTGCCATGAAATCTACCCCTTCAACTTCGACACCTGTTTCCTCAGCTGTCGATTTATCGTTTTTTATCATAGCAAGGTTTGCCTCGATTGTCAATAATCATTCTCCCGGGTATACCCGTACAAATCCCGCCGCAATGGCTCCCGGGCCGGTATGGCAGGCGATGCTCAAAGGCAGTGGATCCATCTCGCAGGGTTTCCCGAAGTGTTCCTCCAGCGTCTTTTTCCACGCATTTGCCGTCTCTTCATCACAGGTGTAGGCCGCACCCAGCTTCAGTTCTTCTGCCGGAATATCAGAAAAACGATCTGCCAGCTCCTCATCCATGGCTGCGATCATCCGTTTTTTGGCCGCTTTCATCCCTCTGGCCTTGGCAAAGGCGTCCAGCTTCTCCCCCTGGATCGTCAGTACCGGCTTGATGTTCAGCACCGTGCCGATAGCTGCGCCTGCCGCCGTCACACGACCGCCCTTTTTCAGATATTTCAGCGTATCCACAGTGATATAAATGGTGCTGTCAAATTTGGTGTCCATCAGATACCGGTGGATCTCCTCCACGGAATGTCCCTCTTCGGCCAGCCGCACCGCATCCCGGACAGCCTGCTTCTGGGTGACGGAAATCCGCTGGTTGTTCACCACCACCACTTTCCCGTCATAATCCTCCGCCAGCGCTGCCGCCGAGGCGCAGCTGCCGCTTAAACCGCTGGACATGGGGATATAGATCAGGCCGTCATAGTCTTTTAGCACCGCATTCCACCGGTCCAGCAGATCGCCCACCACCGGCTGGGACGTATGGATCTCCACATCCTGTGCCTGGGCTTCAAAAAAACGGTCTCTGCTGATCGTCTCATTCTCGTAAAACACTTCATCGTTTAAATAAAACGGCATGGGTACCAGAAATGCGCCCATCTGCCCGGCTTCCTCCGGTGTCAGGCCGCTGTTGCTGTCCGTCATCACTGCAATCTTTCCCATTTTTCAACATCCTTTTTCTATCTTTTTTCATTCAGATACCGTTGGATTGTTCCGTGCCATGTGTGTAGGCTTTTCGACCTTGGTATCTGTTATTATTTGTTAATTATAAACAGATGATTTTTTTCGGGCAAGCATCAAAAAAACCGCACCTGTAGGTTACCCTACATTTTTATTGTTTTTGTATGATATCTTCTTTACTTTCCCCAAATCTTCACATATACTTAACGGGAGTAATATCCCCGAAAAAGCAAGGAGGCATACACCTTTGGACCTGAGAATGATAAAAACCCGCCGGGACATCAGAAACGCCCTGCTGGATCTGCTGGACGACAACCGATCCTTTGAATCCATTACCGTCAGCCAGATTGCCCGCAGGGCGAACATCAGCCGTTCTACCTTTTATGATCATTATCCGGATAAATATGCGCTGCTGAACGCGCTGTTCGACGAAGTCAGGGAACAGCTTACCCGCATCACGGAAGCTTATTTCTCCGAGGAGGGCGGCACTTCCTACCGCCTGGAGCTGGCAAACGAGATCCTCGCCTACGTGCTGGAAAATGCAAGGCTTTTCCGCCTGCTCCTGTCCGGCGCCGTCTCCCTGCAGCGGGTAGGACAGCTTCTGGATGAGACGCTGATCCCGCCCTGCATGGCATACTTAAAGCAGCACCCGAACAAATACGGGCTGGACGACGCCTTCGTCTCCCAGATCTACTCCAGCATCATCTTCATCTGCCTGCAGTGGATCGCCAGCCACCAGAACCCGGAAGACCTGTCAAAGATCCTGGCGCTCTCCGCCCAGGTGGGACAGATTTTTAATAGCTGAGCACCTCATGGCCGTCCTCTGTCACCAGTACCATAATCTCCCACTGGGCAGAGGGCTTGCCGTCTTCTGTATAGATCGTCCAGCCGTTTTCCTCATCCTGGAAAATATCGGCTTTTCCCATATTGACCATGGGCTCAATGGTGAAAATCATACCGGGCACCAGCAGCATGCCGGTTCCCTTTTTCCCGATATAGCCCACCCACGGATCCTCATGGAATTCCAGGCCCACGCCGTGGCCGCCGATCTCCCGCACGATGGAATAGCCGTTTTTCACTGCATGGCGCTGTACTGCCTCCGCCATATCGCCCAGATAGCTCCAAGGCTTTACCTGCTCCAGGCCCAGCTCTACACACTCTTTTGTCACACGCACCAGCTTTTCCTTCTGGGGATCGGTCTGCCCGATGATAAACATGCGGGAAGAATCGGAGAAATATCCCTTATAAATGGTGGACACATCCACATTGATGATGTCCCCCTCCTGCAGGATCCGATCCGGGGACGGGATGCCGTGGCACACCTCCTCATTGATGGACGTGCATACGCTCTTGGGAAATCCCTCGTAATTCAGCGGTGCCGGGATGCCGCCCCGCTCTGTTGTGATCTGATACACCCACTGGTCGATCTGCTCGGTGCTGATGCCGGCCTGGATATGCTCCGCCACATAATCCAGCACGGCGATGTTGATGGCGCAACTCTCCCGGATGGCCGCGATCTGCTCCGGTGTCTTGATCAGCTCATGGCCCGGTACGATATGGCCCTCCTCCTGGATTTTGCGGATCTTCTCATCAAAAGCCTCGTGGCATTTCTTGTACTTCCTGCCGCTTCCGCACCAGCAGGGATCGTTGCGTTCCAGTTTCTTGAACATGATTTCTTCCCTCTCAGTCTTTTCATTTATTGTTTTCGTCTGCCTGCCGCCGCATCATGCCCTCAAATACGGCCACAGACCGGGCTTCCATCCGAAAGGCGTCATCCGCCTCCGCTGCAGGCTGTTCGTTATCTCCCGTGTACAGAGCACAGCGCCAGCCATAACCAAATGGGAGCCCGGGCAGACAGACGGTCCGGTTTTCCCAGTATACGTTCATCACAAAGCAGACCAGATCCTCCCGGCACTCTTCCGCAGTCTCATCCATGCCTGCATACAGCACAGTCAATACCTTCGTATCCGCCGTGATCTCCCGGGGCCAGGGCACCTCCGTGTGCACACTCACCGCCGGAAATCCCGGAAACGCAGGCTTCAGATCCCCCCGGATAGCCGGATGGGCCTTCCGCAGGGCGATCGCCTGCTGGAAGCAGTCATACAGCGGCTGCCACCGGGGCAGCTCTGACCAGTCCAGCCAGGAAATATCACTGTCCTGGCAGTAGGCATTGTTGTTGCCCTTCTGGGTGTTGCCAAACTCGTCCCCGGCCAGAAACATGGGCGTGCCCCGGCTCATGAGAAGAGTCACTGCCGCATTTTTCATGAGCCGCAGCCGCAGGGCGTTCACCTTGGGATCGTCGGTGGGCCCTTCTACCCCGCAGTTCCAGCTGCGGTTGTCGTCAGCCCCGTCGGTATTGTCCCAGCCATTGGCCTCATTGTGCTTTGTCTGATAGCTGTACAGATCCCGCAGGCAAAAGCCGTCATGGCAGGTGAGAAAATTCACCGAAGAATGATAGCCGTTATAATTTTTCCGGTACAGATCTGGCGAACCGATGAGCCGTCTGGCCGCCTCCGGCGCCTCCCAGTAATCCCCTTTCAGGAAATCCCGCATGGTATCCCGATATTTTCCATTCCACTCCGCCCACCGGTTCCAGGCAGGAAATGTCCCCACCTGATACAGGCCGCCAGCATCCCAGGCCTCCGCAATGAGCTTCGTGTTGCCCAGAATGGGATCAAAAGCCAGCCGTTTCAGCAGCGGCGCGTTGGGCTGTGGGGAGCCGTCCTCACTCCGGCCCAGAATGCTGGCCAGATCAAACCGGAAACCGGACACCCGGTAATCAGTCACCCAGTAGCGCAGGCATTCCACGATCATCTCCTGCACCAGCGGGTGATTGCAGTTCACCGTATTGCCGCAGCCGCTGAAATTGTAATATCTGCCATCCGGCGTCAGCATATAATAAATGTTATTGTCAAAGCCTTTAAAGGAAATGAAGGGGCCGTTCTCATTGCCCTCCGCCGTATGGTTGAACACCACGTCCAGAATGACCTCGATGCCCGCATCTGCCAGCGCCCGGATCAGCTCCTTCAGTTCCGTTCCTTCCCGGTTGTACTCATTGGCCGCCGCATAGCTGGTATTGGGCGCAAAAAAGCTGACGGTGCTGTAGCCCCAGTAATTGAACAGCTTCTGCCCGTCCACCTCTCTGGCGTCCATGGTTTCGTCAAATTCAAACACCGGCATCAGCTCCACTGCATTGACCCCCAGCTCCTGCAGATAGGGAATCTTCTCTTTTAAACCCGCAAAGGTGCCCGGATGGGCCACCCCGGAGGAGGGATGCTTTGTAAAGCCCCGCACATGCAGCTCGTAGATGATCAGATCCTGCATAGCGTGATGCACCGGCGGCTCATTGCCCCAGTCAAAATTATTCTTCACCACCCGGGCCCGGAACAGGCCGTCCCTGCGGCGCTGCTCCCCCCAGACGCTCTGCCCCGTCACCGCCTTGGCATAGGGATCCAGTAATGGCCGGTTCTTGTCAAACAGCAGCCCCTTTGCCGGATCCCAGGGGCCGTCCAGACAATAGGCATATTCAAAATCCCCGATGTCCAGACCGAACACGATCATGGAAAACACATGGCCGATCCGGTATTTTTCCGGGAAGGGGATCCGGGCATAGGGCTCCTGCTCCTCCCGGTGATATAACAGCAGTTCACAGGAGGTGGCTCCATGGGAGTGCACGGTAAAATTCACCGCGCCGTTGAGCGCCGTGGCCCCGTTCCGGTCATAAAAACCCGGACGCACCGGAAAGCCCGCGGATGTATCCAGGGGTTTTAAGAGCAGTTCTTCCTCGGCTACGGGGATCTGACTTTGTTTTCCCATCCATGCCGCCTCCTTTCTTTTATTGAGACTTGATACTCAATCATCAAAAGAAGGTGTCCCAAAAGTATTTCCTTTCGGGGCACCCTCTCAAAACAGTCACTTATTTACCATTCACACGCGCCATTATTCGATGACATGGATCCAGCCTTCCGGTGCCTCAATACGTCCCATCTGGATACCTGTCAGTGTCTCATACAGCTTCTTCGTCACAGGGCCCATCTCGTTCATGCCGCTGGGCAGGCAGATCTCCTTGCCGTGGTCAACAATCTTGCCCACAGGGGAGATGACAGCTGCGGTTCCGCACAGACCACACTCTGCGAAATCCTTCACCTCAGAGAAATAAACCTCTCTCTCCTCTACTTCCAGACCCAGATATTCCTTTGCAACATATGCCAGAGAACGCCGGGTAACAGACGGCAGAATACTGGTAGACTTCGGAATGACAACCTTATTATCCTTCGTTACAAACAGGATGTTGGCGCCGCCGGTCTCCTCGATCTTTGTTCTGGTGGCAGCATCCAGGTAAATGTTCTCATCAAAGCCATTGGCATGGGCGGTTACGATGGCATGTAAGCTCATGGCATAGTTCAGGCCGGCCTTGATATCACCGGTGCCGTGCGGTGCTGCACGGTCGAAATCGCTGACACACAGTGTCAGCGGATGTGCGCCGCCCTTGAAGTAAGGGCCAACCGGTGTTGCAAACATACGGAACTGGTACTCATCAGACGGTTTTACGCCGATGACCGGTCCGATACCGAACATGTAAGGGCGGATATATAAAGTAGCGCCTGATCCGTACGGCGGTACATATGCTGCATTGGCAGCAACCACCTGCTCTACGGCCTTCACAAAACGCTCTTTGGGGAATACCGGCATCTCAAGCCTTCTTGCAGAATCCTCCATACGGGCACCGTTCAGGTCAGGACGGAAAGTTACAATGTGTCCATCCTCTGTGGTGTATGCCTTCAGGCCCTCAAAACAGGTCTGTGCATACTGCAGGACACCTGCGCACTCACTCATCACAATGTTGGCTTCCTCTGTGAGGCCGCCCTCATCCCATGCTCCGTTCTTGTAGTTGGAAACGTATCTCTTGTCTGTCTGGATGTAACCGAAACCAAGGTTGCCCCAGTCGATGTTCTTCTTTTCCATAATGATTCTCCTATCCGGCTGCCGGAAAGCAGTCTTATGTCTTATGTTTTTATGGGTATTATAGCACTGCTCTATGAAAACGGAAAGTATTTTTTTGACGATTTACCCGCGATTTCCATATTGTGTTTAAAACAGGAATATGCACATGCGCACATGCTTTCAGGCAAGTGCTTTTTTCCCTGTATATAACTGATAATACCGCCCCTTCTGCTCCAGCAGCTGATCATGAGTACCCCGTTCAATAATACGCCCCTGCTCCAGTACCATAATGCAGTCACTGTTACGCACGGTGGAAAGGCGATGGGCAATAACGAAGGTGGTACGGCCGTGCATGAGCCGGTCCATGCCCTCCTGGACGATCTTCTCCGTCCGGGTGTCGATGGAGCTGGTGGCCTCATCCAGGATGAGTACCGGCGGATCAGCGATGGCTGCCCGGGCGATGGCAAGAAGCTGCCGCTGGCCCTGGCTCAAGTTGGCGCCGTCTCCGGTCAGCAGCGTGTTATAGCCCTCCGGCAGACGTTTGATAAAGCCGTCCGCATTGGCCAGACGGGCCGCTGCGTATACCTCCTCATCGGTGGCATCCAGCTTACCGTAACGGATATTTTCCATCACCGTTCCGGTAAACAGATGGGTATCCTGAAGGACAATACCCAGAGAACGGCGAAGATCAGCTTTCTTAATCTTATTAATATTAATCCCGTCATACCGGATCTTTCCGTCCTGAATATCATAGAAGCGGTTGATCAGATTGGTAATTGTTGTCTTACCGGCACCGGTAGAACCGACAAATGCGATCTTCTGTCCGGGCTGGGCATACATATCAATGTTGTGCAGCACA
Source organism: Oscillospiraceae bacterium Marseille-Q3528 (assembly GCA_018223385.1). GTDB lineage: Bacteria > Bacillota > Clostridia > Lachnospirales > Lachnospiraceae > JAGTTR01. The sequence goes on along the minus strand of JAGTTR010000002.1, from coordinate 117,303 downwards.
ATCTTATCCTCTGTATAGCCAAAATCCACATCATCAAAAACCACATCTCCCGCCAGCTTCTTATAATCGGTGGTATCGGTATCTTTATGGTAATGCTTCCATGCCCAGCTGCCGGTGCGCTCCTTCGTCTCGGTAAGCACACCGTTCTCTTCCCTGGCATTGACCAGCGTCACATAGCCCTCATCGGTCTCCGGCTGCTCATCCAGCAGACGGAATACGCGATCTGCACCGGCCAGTGCCATGATCGCACTGTTCAGCTGCATACTTACCTGGTTGATCGGCATATTGATGCTTTTATTGAAAGTCAGAAAACTGGCCAGCCTTCCCAGCGTGAACCCGCCGACTCCTCTCAGTGCCAGAATACCTCCCACGATTGCACAGAGTACATAGCTGATGTTGCCGATCTGTGCATTTACCGGCATCAGGATATTGGCAAACTTATTCGCATTGTCGGCACTCTCAAACAGCTGATCGTTTCTTTTTCTGAATTCTTCCCGGCTCTTTTCCTCATGGCAGAATACCTTGACCACCTTCTGCCCTTCCATCATTTCTTCAATATAACCATTCAGGGAACCAATGTTCTTCTGCTGGGCTATAAAGTATTTGGAACTCTTTGCAGAAATCCGTTTTGTCACCTGCAGCATCAGGAAAATCATCAATACCGTCAGTACCGTCAGCGGAATATTCAGCATGATCATGCTAACAAATACACTGACGATCATAATGGCACTGGAAAACAGCTGCGGGATACTCTGGCTGATCATCTGCCGCAGGGTATCAATATCATTCGTATAAATAGACATAATATTACCATGGGAATGCGTATCAAAATATTGGATGGGCAGACTTTCCATATGCGTAAACAGATCATCACGCAGCCTTTTCAACGTTCCCTGGCTCACATTGACCAGTATCCGGTTATAAACAAATGTAGATACAATACCGACCGCATAAAAGCCTCCTACCCGGATGATCGCATGCAGCAGTCCGGAGAAATCCGGATTGTCTGAACCCAACAGCGGCAAAATATAGTCATCGATCAGCGTCTGCATAAACATGGTTCCCTGTACATTGGCCAGTACACTGATAAAAATGCCAATCAGTACCAGAACGCAGTGCGGTGCATAGTTTTTCAGAATATAGGCCAGCAGACGTCTCAGCAGCTTCCCGGGATGATCTACCTTCGGCCGTTTCCCCATCGTTTTTCTTCCGGGGCCGCCCTTAAATACCTTTGCGTTTTCTTCTGCCATTATGCCTCGCCTCCATTCTCATCAAAATCACCGTTACCGCCGGTCTGGGATTCATACACATCCCGGTAAATGGCATTGGTTGCCAGCAGCTCCTCATGGGTGCCGTAACCATCCACCTGGCCTTCATTCAGCACAAGAATATGATCCGCATCCTGTACACTGGAGATCCGCTGGGCAATGATCAGTTTGGTCGTATGAGGGATATCCTCCCGCAGGGCTTTTCTGATCTTACTGTCTGTTGCCGTGTCTACCGCGCTGGTACTGTCATCCAGGATCAGCACCTTCGGTTTCTTCAGCAGTGCCCGGGCAATACACAGCCGCTGCTTCTGTCCGCCGGATACGTTAGAACCACCCTGTTCAATATAGGTATTATATTTTTCCGGCATCTTCTCAATAAATTCATCCGCGCAGGCCAGCCGGCATGCATTCCTGCATTCCTCCTCCGTGGCATGCTCATCACCCCAGCGAAGGTTGTCCAGAATCGTACCGGAGAACAGCACGTTCTTCTGCAATACAACAGATACCTGATTTCGCAGTGCCTCCATGTCGTACTCCCTGACATTGCGTCCCCCTACCAGTACTTCACCTGCAGTCACATCGTACAGTCGGCTGATCAGATTTACCAGACTGGTCTTGGCACTTCCGGTGCCGCCAATGATGCCAACGGTCTCTCCTGCTGCAATCTGCAGACTGATATCCTTCAGGACAGGTTCCCCGCCCTCTTCTGCCTGATAGGCAAAATCCACATGGCGAAACTCAATGCTGCCGTCCGGCACGTTTTCTTCCGGTGCCTGCGGATTGGTGAGGCTGGATTTCTCATTTAACACCTCACAGATACGCTCTGCGCTGGCAGAACTCATGGTCAGCATAACGAATACCATAGACAACATCATCAGGCTCATGAGGATGTTCATACAGTAGGTCAGAAGGCTCATGAGATCGCCGGTGGTCAGATTGCCCACAACGATCATCTGCGCTCCCAGCCAGCTGATCCCCAGGATACAGCTGTATACCGTGAACTGCATCAACGGTGCATTCAGAGTCAGCACCTTTTCTGCGCCCACAAACATTTTGTAAAGGTTTGCAGTGGCTTTTGTGAAGCGTTCCTTCTCATAATCCTCCCGCACATACGCTTTTACCACGCGGATGGCAGAAACATTCTCCTGTACACTGGCATTCAAATCATCATATTTACGAAAGACCTGTCGGAAATATTTCGTCGCATGAGACATGATCAGGAACAGGCAGAAGCCCAGCACCACCACGGCCACCAGATAAATACTTGCCAGACGGGCATTGATGGAAAATGCCATGATCATAGCGATAATCAGACTCGCCGGTGCACGCATGCACATCCGGAGCAGCATCTGATATGCATTCTGCAGGTTCGTCACATCTGTCGTCAGACGGGTTACCAGTCCGGCAGTACTGAACTTATCCAGATTGGAAAAAGAAAAGGTCTGAATATTGTCATACATGGCCTGGCGTAAATTTCTTGCGAAACCCGCAGATGCCCGGGCACCGTATTTTCCTCCCATAATGCCTGCAAAAAGGCCGATACATGCTGCGATCACCATCGCGATTCCTACCATATAGATATGATGGATATCCCCGGCCTCCACGCCGTCATCAATAATGGATGCCATCATCAGAGGGATCACCATCTCCATGATCACTTCCAGAATCATGAAGCACGGTGTCAGGATGGAATCCTTCTTAAATTCTTTGATCTGTGCTGCCAGTGTTCTGATCATTGGCGGTCACACTCCTTTCTGTCACTTCTTTGTATGTCAGTTTCCCGGGAACAGGATGAAATTTCACAGCCGGAAGGCGCACCTTCTGCATCAAGCAAAACACCCATCCGACACAGGATCTGGCGGATATTTCCCTTCATTTTCCTTACTGTCCGAAGAAACTGCTCCGTCTCTTCCGGATCCAGCGTTCCTTTTAGTTCCTTATTCATCTGACAGATGAGGGCTTCCTTCTCCCAGTGAAGCCGCAGCCCTTCCTCCGTCAGAACCAGCTTCTTCAGTCTGGCATCCTCCGGCACACTCTCCCGGCGGATATACCCTTTACTCTCCATACGCTTCAGTATATTCGTCACGGTAGACCGGGAGATGGAAAACTTCTTCTCCAGATCCTTCTGATAGATTTCCTTCTCCCTGTTATCATACAGATAACCGATAATCCATCCATGCATCATCGTCAGCTCATCCATTCCTGCTTTGGCAGAATAGGCCAGCAGCATACGGAACAGCAGATTATCCAATGTCCTGACTTCGTAGCCAATCGTATCCGAACCAATCAAACTCAGCACCTCCTGTTCTCTTTTTCATCTATCGCCGCTTCTTTTCGTTGCATAGCGAATTGTTTTATAGCGAACTTTATGGATACGCTGTTAATCCTACTTCTTTTTTTTTTAAATGTCAATGATTTTTTCAAAATATCACTTCAAAAATCGTACCGCCGGCAGGATTGTCCTTCACCGTGATATTTCCTTCATGCACACTTACGATCTCACGGACAAATGCCAGTCCGAGTCCTACCCCTCCAAGCGCTCTGCTTCTGGATTTATCCACGCGGAAAAAAGGATCAAATACTCTCGGTTTCAGTTCTTCTGGAATGCCGTTTCCCGTATCCTGAACCGTAAGTGTAAGGTGCCGGTTATCCTGTTGCGCAGTCACTGTGACCCGTCCGCCTATATGGTTATATTTTATGGCATTTTCCACCAGATTATATACCAGCCTGTAAATCAGGATATCACTTCCCTGCATGGTTACATCCCCGCATTTTCCGATAAGTTCTATCTGTTTACTCTGTGCCAGAGGAGAAAGGTCTGCAAGCACTTCCTCAACAAGTGCGTCCAGCGCAATCGTATCATTTCTTTCAACAGTCTGAAGCTCACTCATATCAAGAAGTGTCTTTACCATTCTGGCAAGTCTTTCATTCTGTTCCGTAACCATTTCTATCGTCTTTTCCGTACATGCATCATTATCCGGATGTTCCATGGAATGATACAAATCAAGCTGAACCTGCACTACCGACAGCGGTGTGCGAAGCTCATGCGCCGCATTTGCGGTAAATTGTCTCTGCACTGCAAATGCTTCTGACAGACGTTCCAGCATCTTGTTATAGGAAACACTGAGCTGGTTCAATTCCCTCACTGCATTCTCTTCTATCCTTGAATCTGCCAGGTTCTGTGCCTGCACCTCTTCAATTTTATCTGAAAATTCACTGAGCGGCCGGAGTGCACGCCCGCTGATAAAATAAGTAACAACACCTCCGAGGATCGCCAGAAGTCCCGAGAATACAAGACTTCTTTTTCTGTAATCTTCCTTATTGTTGTATACCTGAATTGAAAAATCATTTGCAAAATCATTCCATGTATCGTCCGGGATACGGATATATAATTCATCGGCGTCTCTTCCATTGTCCTCTCCGCCTTGTGCTTCCACCGCATCCTGCAGGGAATCGATGTAATAAACACCATTCTTGTAAAGAAACAATGTGAGACATCCGCATATGATTGCAATAAATAATGTCGTGATCATCGTCAGCCTCCACTGCAGCGACATTTTTCTCACCCTTCAGCCTCCTCCCGTATCTTATAACCTTCACCGACCCTGTTCAGAATCGGATCATATCCAAGCACTGCCTTCAGTTTTCTTCTGAGTGAGGACATGTGTACCCTGATAGCCCCGCTGAAGCTGTCCGCAGATGCATCCCATACATGCTCCATCAGCTCTTCCTGGCTGACAGGTCTTCCCTGATTCAGAAGCAGGTATTCCAAAATCCCGTTTTCTTTTCTGGTCAGAGACACCGGCTCTCCCTTTGCATATGCTTCGCGCTTTCTGGTGTCAAATCTGATCTCCCCACAGTTCAGACAAATGTCATTCTGTACAAATTTACGTCGTGTCAGACTTCTGACACGTGCCTCCAGCTCCTGCAGGTGGAATGGCTTTTCCATATAATCATTTGCTCCTGCATCTAACCCTTCCACCTTATCCGCAATCTGGCTTCTGGCAGACAGAATAAGAACCTTTGTCTCTTCGTCTGTCTGCCTCAGTTCCCTTAAAATATCCATCCCGTCGGTTCCAGGCAGATTCAGATCAAGCACGATCAGATCATAATCCTCTGACAGAATATAATCCAGCGCTTCATCTCCATCATAGCAGGTATCCACCTCATAGCCTGCCTCAAACAGACTTTGGGCGACCGCATCACACAGTTCTTTCTCATCTTCAACAATTAACAGTCTCAAAATATCTTCTCCGTTTCCTTAACAAAGATTTCACATCGTCTATTGTATAATACAAGAGTCAACAGGTCAACAAAGACAACGATTTCTGAAGAAAGGCAGACGAAAGGAGTGACAGGTATGTTGCGTTACCGGAAATTATCACAGTTTGTTTTACTCGCTGCCGGTGTAATTATGATGGCATACGGTGCAGTCAGAGGAGAAACTGCAATTGTACTTGGCAAAGCGATCAAATTATGTCTGGAGTGTGTGGGAATTGGATAAAAAAACAAGTATACTTTCTAAAAAAACAGCCCGGCTGCGCGGATGGATACAGGCAGTTGCCACACTGCTTACCAATATTCATATTCCCAATTTCTGGAAAGGGAAAATATATCAGGGCAACACCAAAACCATATGTGTACCCGGATTAAACTGCTATTCGTGTCCCGCAGCTGCCGGTTCCTGTCCGATCGGTGCTTTTCAGGCTGTCGTCGGCTCATCACGGTTTCAGTTCGCTTATTATATCACAGGATTTTTTATTTTACTCGGTGTCACACTGGGACGGTTTATATGTGGTTTCCTCTGTCCTTTTGGCTGGTTTCAGGATATACTCCATAAAATTCCGGGGAAAAAATTTTCCACAGCAAAGCTTAAGCCCTTAAGATATCTCAAATATATGATCCTGATCGTTTTCGTTATCCTGCTTCCGGTGCTTGTGACAAATTCCATCGGAATGGGAGACCCGTTCTTCTGCAAATATATTTGTCCGCAGGGTGTTCTGGAAGGTGCCATTCCTCTGGCACTTGGTAACTCTGCCATTCGTACAGCACTCGGCAGACTGTTTTCTTTCAAATGCATGATACTGATCACCGTGATTGTTCTGAGCATTCTTTTTTACAGACCATTCTGTAAATGGATCTGCCCGCTTGGCGCAATCTACTCCCTGTTTAATAAGGTATCTCTTCTCAGCATTCAGGTAGAAGAAGACAAGTGTATCGGATGTCAGCAGTGTATAAAAGTATGCCAGATGGATGTCAATGTCCTGAAGGCACCAAATCATCCGGAATGTATCCGCTGCGGTGTCTGTATGAAAGCATGCCCCAAAGATGCCATCCATTATCAATTTATGGGAAAATAACCATTTATATTACTGAACAGAAAGGAAGAATTTTAACATGAAAACAAAGAAATACCTCATCACCATGCTCACACTCTGCGCAGCATTATCTCTTACCGCATGTAATGGAACAGCTCCCGCTGCGAAGGAGCCTGTGCAAAATACAGGCGAAGCAGATTCAACTCTGGATGATTTATATCAGCAGGAGAATCAGCTTTTTGCAGATCACAAAGAGGTATGGGACAAGGTTTTTGGCATGATGACCAAAGGAGATACGGATTCAGACGAAAACTATGCGGATTATCTTGCAAATACAGTTACGTCCAATAAAGAGACTTTTACGGATGACGAACTTTCGACGCTTACCAAAGACATTGAGACCATTCGGAAAATTGAAGAACAGATCGCCAAAATGGAGAAGTCATCATCAGAAGCTGCAGATACCGACAGCGTTTCAGACAATGCTGCCACTTTCAAAAATCTCTCCGGAAAGGATTTTGACGGTAATGATATTGACAGCAGTCTTTTCTCCAAAAACGCCGTAACGGTTATGAATTTCTGGTTCACCGGATGTAAACCCTGTGTTGCCGAGTTATCCAAACTTGACGAACTGAACAATGCCATCAAAGCAATGGGCGGGGAAGTGATCGGTATCAACACAGAGACCTTCGATAATAATAAGGATGCCATTGAAGAGGCTAAAGAAATACTGGAAAGCCAGGGCGCAAAATACTGTAATCTTTCCCTTGACTCGGATTCAGATGTCGGCCAGTATGCTGCAAATATCATGGCATTTCCCACCACAATCCTGGTAGACCGGAATGGAAATATTATCGGAGATCCCCTGCTCGGCGGCATTGATCAGCAGGATAATTATGATGCTCTCATGAAACAGATTGAATCTGTGATCGCAGCTGACAATTCCGGGCAATAAACGGTTCTCCGTCAGGCAGAAAAAATTCCGTAGACTTCTTGTAGACTTTCGTCTAGTATTGGTATGCAAGTTACGATAAAACGGGACAGCTGCTCCGCGTAAGCGGTGCAGCTATTCTCGGTTTATCCTTGCTCTTCTCGATAAGATTCCAATACAATTTTTGAATTTCATCAAAATCTTCCATATCAGCGAATTTACAACTTGTACTATTCTTATTTACTTGAAACATAACCAAAATAAAACCTTTCAAATTTACTTATTTTCGCCATCATTATACCACCATTTACACGGTTTCAACAAACACAATGCCATGGTTTTTAAGATTTTATCAGTTTCATCGGCATGCTCATTACACTCATATTATCCCTTCACTACCATAAATAAAACGCAGAACCAATCACCACTTTTCTTTTTGGATCAGCTCTGCGTCTTAGCATCTGGCTCATTTACAAGATACTCTCTTGCATCATGCATCCTTTTACTATAAATCAACAGGAGATGAAACCAATGTAATCTTTATACTGCTCTCATCTCTACTCTGCACTTTGTAATTCTAATGTTCCAACATAGTCTCCATTATTATATACAAACGGGCCAGCCTCTTTCTCTTCTCCGAAATACTCAGGTCTCAGTGAAAGGATACTTAATAATTCATCCATATTATTCACCTTTGTTGCCTGATATGGCTGCTCAAATGCTATTTTTTCTACAAACAGATAATAGTCACTGTACTTTATCAATAAGCCTGTATGCCCCACGAACATAGCATCAGAATCCGGATCATATATTGCTATACTAATAAGTGAAATACGGTCACTGTCTATTTGAAATCCATACTTCTTCCAGTTGTCAGAGAATGTCTTTTCAGGATGTTTATCGTCCGTAATACTCTTTTCTCCGTATAATGTAGTAAACATGTCCTTATTCTGCCTTATGATTTCATACCTGTCTACATTATCTATCGCTTCTGTATCAAACATTAAATATGTGCCACTATAACTATCTTCCGTTGATTGTGCGTGAAGCAGCCCATCCAACAAAAGAAAAGCTGTCATTCTGCAATCGGCATCTGAATAGTCATGCTTTTCCTCCCAGCCATCCATACATTTACCGGTATCTGCTTTTATTTTATACGCATCTGACCAGGTATCCTTCAGCTTTGCATTCTTCCCGGCAGAATCCGCAAAATCAGTTACCCATTCTTTAAAGGTATCTACATGCGATGCCCCGGCTGAACTCAGTTCCTTGCAAACCTCAGTAATGGTATTGCTTCCACCCATATATGTTGCAGTTGGCAGCTCCTGTTTTTTATCCGAATCCTCGGCAGTATCCGTGGTAATATTATCCTTGTTTATATTCTTATTACCACAACCGCCCAACAGTTCTACACAAAGCATCATTCCAACTATTATTGCAATTAATTTCTTCTTCATGGTTATCATATCTCTTTCTGATTATTTGTACTGTCCTGTACCTTTTTAAGGTACATTACTATTTGTACCATGTAAATAGTATGTTGACAAAATTAAAGAAATATTAATCACTAAAACTTCCCACATGTCAAATGTTGATTGTGTCGTACGGTGTGCAGACTCACATATCTTCCGATAGCAGAACTCGTCAGGATTATCCTGCTTTTCCGGTTTTAGTAACGGTGTGACTGTAACTGTTTTTTCTATAGGCGCTGTAAGTTTGCCTATAAAATAGCACCCAACAGATTTTTATTTCTGTTAGATGCTATATAAACACTGCACTTTTATTAAATTAGACTGATTTCTTTTTTACGATTTGCAACTCATACCCCCATGCATCAAGCATATGACTAAATGCTCTTATAGTCGGCACGAGATTCATCCCATGCCTTTCTGAATTCTGGATTATTTTGTCTTTGCTTTTCAATTTCATTTTGAATATTTACTTCCACAAATGGCATTTTGCTACCTCCTTTTCTGCACAAAAAAGCGAGTAACAAAACTGCATTTACCAGATTTTCATTACATGCTGCATAATAAGACTTACAATCGTAATTCCACACCAGCAGGCCGCCCCAACTACAATAGGCTTTCCACCTGTTTTAATAAGCTGTACCACATTACTGTTTAATCCAATTGCCGCCATTGCCATAATAATCATAAACTTTGATAATTCCTTAACCGGCTGAAACACTTCCACACCAATTCCCATATGTACACAAACTGTCGTAACAATTGCTGCAATCACAAAATAAAGTATAAACATTGGAAATGACTGTTTGAGGCTAAAGCTCGTGCACTTTTTTCCATCTTTTGAACTCTTTTTCGCTCTTATCAGAGATAATCCCAGTGTAATCGGTATGATTGCAAGTGTTCTTGTAAGCTTAACCGTAACTGCCTTATTTAAAGTTTCACTTCCCAGATTCCACATACTATCCCATGTTGAAGCGGCAGCCGTTACAGATGAGGTGTCATTAATTGCAGTTCCCGCAAAAATACCAAATGCATCGCCATGCAAAGTATCAAATCCTATTGCTTTTCCAAGTATAGGAAAGAAAATAGCTGCAAGTACATTAAAAAGGAAAATCACTGCTATCGACTGTGCTATTTCGTCATCGTCTGCATCAATAACAGGTGCAGTTGCCGCAATTGCTGAGCCTCCGCAGATTGATGAGCCAACACCTACAAGTACTGATGTATTTGCAGGAACTTTGAGCACTTTTTTCATAACCCATGCAATAATAAGAGATGTTGTAATTGTACATATGATAATCGGCAGAGATTGCTTTCCCGTCTCAAATATTATTCCAAGATTCATTCCAAATCCAAGCAAAACCACCGCAGTCTGAAGAATCACCTTAGATGTCCATTTGATTCCTGCTGCAGCTTTTCCTTTATCATTCCAAAACATCGTGATAATCATTCCCGCAATAATTGCTATTACCGCTCCTCCTACAACCGGAAATGTCCTTCCAAAAAACCACGATGGAATCGCAATTATAAAACAAATAATAATACCTCTCAAATTTTTTTCAATAAAATTCATTTGCAAAATGCCTCACTTTCTTTTTATGTATGGAATTGTAGCACTGGACAATAATAAGGTAAAATTATATAATGCTATTGAACAATAAATAATTCTTATTGATGAAAGGACCACTATGCTTGATTTTAGAACAGATACATTTCTTACTGTATGCCAGACAATGAATTTTACTGCCGCTGCAAAGCAATTGAATATAACTCAGCCAGCAGTTTCACAACACATACATTTTTTAGAAGAACAATACAATACTTCTCTCTTTATTTACAGGAATAAGCAGCTTTTTCTCACACATTCCGGTGAAATCCTGCGTAAACATCTTTTAACAATGAAAAATGACGAAAAAAACATAAAAGAAGAATTAAAAAGCAATTTTACAGGAATAGAGACACTTTCTATTGGTGTTACCATGACAATAGGCGAGTATGCCATAGTAGATAAACTCGCAAATTTCCTATTACAGCACCCTGAAATAAATGTCCATCTTCATTATGGCAATACGCTTCAACTCCTAAAATTGCTTGATAACGGACTAATTAGCATGGCTATCGTAGAGGGAAATTATCCAAAAGAAAATTATTCACACAAAAAATACAGCACCGAAGACTATATAGCCGTCTGTGCTGCATCACATATTTTTATGGCAGAGCATCCTCACACCATTAGTGATCTGGTGTGTGAACGTCTTCTTGTTCGCGAAGAAGGTTCCGGTACAAGAAACATTCTTGAACAGAGCCTGATTTCCCGTGGTTTTCGCATATCTGATTTCATACATTATATCGAAGTTGAAAACATGCATACAATCATTGGTCTGTTAAAAAAAGATTGTGGAATATCTTTTCTATATAAGATCGCAGTTGAAAATGAACTAAAATCCGGAATCTTAAAAGAAATCTCTCTGGATGATTTCAAAATGCAACATGACTTTGATATTATTTGGGAAAAGAATAGCATATACACCGATAAATATCTTGCCATTTGTGATTGTTTTTCTTCCGACAAGGCATAAAATTTATCATTCATAAGCTATCATTGAATTTAAATACAAAGGAAGCGAGGTCTCATTATCCCTCTTTCAACAGTTTATCATAAAATTCAGGCTTTGGATTACCACCCTCGTAGGATATGCCAACTTTGAAAATTTCAAAAACCATTGCGAAAACTATATGATACTTACAATTCCATGTTGTATATGATAAACTATTATTGTCCACTGGACATCCTCCTTTGTTTAATGATACGGCTGACGAACCATTTTTATTATACATTGGAAATTTTTCATTCTCAAACACAACGCGAAAGCTATCTCAACCACCCGCATAGCAGGTGGTTTTTTCGTTTCCTACTCATTTTTCGGAACACGAAAAACTCGTTTAATGGAAACAGGGCTTTGCCCTAACAAAAAAGAGACCCATACCCCAAATGATATGAGTCTCCAAAAAGCCTATAAAATCAAGCTTTCTATTTAGAATTTGCCCTCATCAGCAGCCTGCTGTACAGAAACGGCAACAGCTACCGTAGCACCAACCATCGGGTTATTTCCCATGCCGATCAGGCCCATCATCTCTACATGAGCCGGTACGGAAGAAGAACCTGCAAACTGTGCATCAGAATGCATACGCCCCATCGTATCTGTCATACCATAGGAAGCCGGTCCTGCAGCCATATTGTCCGGATGAAGGGTACGGCCTGTGCCGCCGCCGGATGCAACGGAAAAATACTTCTTGCCCTGCTCGATGCACTCCTTCTTGTAGGTACCTGCTACCGGATGCTGGAAACGGGTCGGGTTGGTGGAGTTACCGGTGATGGAAACGTCAACACCCTCCTTGTGCATGATGGCAACGCCCTCGGTAACATCGTTGGCACCGTAGCAGTTTACCTTTGCACGAAGGCCGTCGGAGTAGGATTTGCGGAATACTTCCTTTACCTCTCCTGTATAGTAGTTCATCTCTGTCTCAACATAGGTAAAGCCGTTGATACGGGAAATGATCTGTGCAGCGTCTTTTCCAAGACCGTTCAGGATGACACGAAGAGGTTTCTTACGAACCTTGTTTGCCTTCTCAGCGATACCGATGGCACCCTCTGCAGCTGCAAAGGACTCATGACCTGCCAGGAAACAGAAGCAGTCTGTGGTCTCCTCCAGCAGCATCTTGCCCAGGTTACCATGACCAAGGCCAACCTTTCTCTGGTCAGCAACGGAGCCCGGGATACAGAAAGCCTGCAGGCCCTCACCGATGGCTGCAGCAGCCTCGGAAGCCTTGCGGCAGTTCTTCTTGATTGCGATGGCAGCGCCTACGGTGTAAGCCCAGCATGCGTTCTCGAAGCAGATTGGCTGGATTGCCTTTACCTGTGCATATACGTCCAGGCCGGCATCCTTGGTGATCTTCTCTGCCTCTTCGATGGAAGCGATGCCGTAGCTGTTCAGCACGCCGTTGATTTTATCTATTCTTCTTTCATAGGATTCAAATAAAGCCATTCTTCCTTACCTCCTCAATTATTCTTCTCTCGGGTCAATGATCTTCACTGCATCAGCCACACGGCCATACTGGCCTTTTGCCTTCTCCCATGCGGTGTTCGGGTCGTCGCCCTTCTTGATGAAGTCTGTCATCTTTCCAAGAGAAACAAACTGATAGCCGATGATCTGATCGTCTGCATCCAGTGCAATACCGGTTACATAACCCTCAGTCATCTCGAGGTAACGGGGGCCTTTCTTAAGGGTGCCGTACATGGTTCCAACCTGGGAACGAAGTCCCTTACCAAGGTCCTCAAGGCCTGCGCCGATCGGAAGTCCTTCCTCAGAAAATGCACTCTGGGTACGGCCATATACGATCTGCAGGAACAGCTCTCTCATAGCGGTGTTAATTGCGTCACAAACAAGGTCTGTGTTCAGAGCCTCCAGAATGGTTCTTCCCGGCAGGATCTCTGCTGCCATAGCTGCGGAATGGGTCATACCGGAACATCCGATGGTCTCAACGAGTGCCTCCTGGATGATACCCTCCTTCACGTTCAGTGTCAGCTTACAGCATCCCTGCTGCGGTGCACACCAGCCGATTCCGTGTGTCAGACCGGAGATATCAGCAACATCTTTTGCCTTTACCCATTTGGCTTCTTCCGGGATCGGAGCAGCACCATGCGCAACGCCCTGTGCTACTGTACACATGTTCTCTACTTCCTGTGAATAAATCATGTTAAAACTCCTTCCATATGTAAGTTTAATAAATACCGGGGTGCCCTTCCCCGGGAGCATCTGCTCTAACCACCTTGTATTTTCTCACAAACGGAGGAGTTCGTCCAGTCCTTTTGACATTTTTCTGTCAAAATTCCTTTTTCTCATAGATGGCCACCGAAATTTTGTAGGAAATCACGAAGGCACCTGCCAGAAATACCAATGCAGCCGCGCCAATGGCAGGCAGCATCTGCAGTGCCGGTGCCGCCAGCGTTTTCAGCTCAGGGAAAAGATGCAGAACCGAACCGATCACCGCTGCGCCGCCTACCATCACACCCATCATCACATATCGGGCTTTATCCGCGCTCAGACGATAGGCGAAAGGAATGCTGATGGTATAGGACAGCATATAGAAAAGGAACACCGTCACCGTGGTGAGCACCGAATCTGCCAGGGAATTTTCCCGGAAAACCAGGCACAGCACCACGTTGGATGCGATGCCAAGGGCGAAGGACGCAAGGCCGATGAGCACCAGGATCACGTACCGGGCCTTCACCACATCTTTTCGAAGCAGCGGCATGGTCAGGGCGTACTGATCCCAGTGATTTTTCTCATCCACAAACAGGCAACTCTGCACCATGTTCAGGCTCAGAAAAATAAGCATGAATCCCACCATGGATGTGGATCTGGTCATGGCACTGAACACCGTGATAAACAGCAGCACCACTGCAATCTGCCGCAGATACAGCAGCATACTGTAAAAATCTTTTCTCATCAGTCCGATCATAACTGTTCCCCCTTCACCAAAAACAACATGATATCCTCCAGCTTCACCGGATCCACCACCGCCTCCGGATACTGTGCTTCAAAGGAATGCCGGTCTCTCAGCAGAATTTCCCGGCCAAAGACATGCTCCCGGCTGGCCAGAAAGGCCGGGCAGTCCATATCCCGGAAATCGTCCCGGCCGCATTTTAATATGCCGCAGCTGGAAAGCAGCACATCCTTTTCCTCCTGAAAAACCATTCTGCCGTCTTTCATAAACGCCACATAGTCCGCGATCTTCTCCAGATCGCTGGTGATATGGCTGGACATGAGGATCGTGTGCCCTTCCTCCTCCATAAATTCCTGAAACAGCTCCAGGATCTCCTCCCGCACCACCGGATCCAGGCCGCCGGTGGCTTCATCCAGAAGCAGGAAATCCGCATGATGGGACAGCGACGCCGCGATCGAAAGCTTCATCTTCATGCCCCGGGAGTATTCCTTCACCTTTTTGTCCGTGGGAATGGAAAACCGGTGCAGCAGCTGCGCAAAGGTATCCGGCTCCCAGCGGCTGTAAATATCCTGCAAAATCCTGCCGATCTGTTTTGCCGACAGCTCTTCCGGAAAACTGCTGCTGTCAAACACCACGCCAAACCGCTCTTTCACCGCCCGGTCGTTCGCCGCCAGCGGCTTTCCATCCAGCAGGATCTCTCCTTCCTCCGTCCGGATGAGCCCCAGCGCTGCCTTCATGAGCGTTGTTTTTCCGGCGCCGTTCTCCCCGATGAGACCGGTGACATATCCCTTGGGCACCACAAAATCCACATGATCCAGCGTGAAATTCTCATACCGTTTCGTTACCTGCCGCATTTCCAGCATAGCATCCATATCCATATCGCCATCTCCCACCACAGTCTCATTTCCAGAACGCGAAGCAGCTGTTCCCATATCCATTGCCACATTCATCTCTACTCCTCCTCATACAGCATGCGGAGCACCTCCACAAGCTCTTCTATGTCAATTCCGCCAAGCCTTGCCGCCCGTACCGCCTGGGTCAGATGCGCTTCCGCCGTCCGAAGCTGTTCTTCCCGCAGAAATTCTCTGTCCGTGCTCGCCACAAAGCTTCCCTTGCCCACCACCGTGGTGATGAAGCCGTCCCGCTCCAGATCCTCATACGCCCGCTTGGTGGTGATCACGCTGATGTGCAGATCCTTCGCCAGCAGACGCATGGACGGCAGCGCATCGCCCTCCTTTAGCTCTCCCTGCATGATCTTCTGCTTGATCTGGGACGTGATCTGTTCATAAATCGGTTTTCCCGAAGAATTGCTGATAATGATATCCATAGCCTCACCTCGATCTGTTGATCATTTGCTTTATATTGTATATATGTATTATATACATGTATATACGATATGTCAATTCTTTTATGTGAAAAAGGCAAAAAAATACCCCGGAGAAAAATCTCCGGGGGTGGTATCTTCCTATCATCAATCTGTCCAGCCATTAGTGAATGCCGTATTCCTTCAGCAACTGATCCCGGAATGCCGGATCATCCAATGCACGCTGCGCATCTGCAACACGCTGATCTTTCAGAAGATGTCTTGTCAATTCTTTCTCTCGTTCCGTATTTTCCTGCTCATCCTTACGCCCCTGCTCATACATCATCTGATCATGTTCAAACCATTTCATATATCGTAATGAAACCTCCCCGTCCCGCTTGACCTGATCCACCATCTGCTGGATGTCTCTCAGGTCTTCATTGATCGCATTGTTCTGGTTCGTGTTCTCCATATAGCTGAGCAGCTGACGTAAACTTTCCGAGATATTTCCTTTTTTGCCCCGGGTATACAGCACCCAGGTTTCCGCATCATCCTCATACGGCAGCTCCGGCTCTTCCAGACATCTGTTCTTTATCGTATATAATGCCCGGTCATAGCCGAAGGGATCATAATCACAGATAAAGATCACATACACCTTTTTCATCTTGCCAAAATGCTCTCCGGCTTTCAGGCTTCTTCTGTCGATCATGGCATGATAAAACCTGGCCCGCTTTGGAAATGCTTTGATCTCCGCAGTTTTATGGTTGTGATCCGGCTCCACGTCATAGATGGTTGGAATTTCGTCCCCATTAATCTGCACGCTTCCGTCTTCCTCGATATAGACATCCAGCCTTGCACCGCGAAGATCGGTATTCGAACCCGCAAACGATTCCTGTGCACGGATTTTCAGATGCGGAAATTTCCGATCAAACAATGTTTCCAGCAGTTTCCGGATAAACGCTTCCCCCGTATCCGGATACGCCAGCATGGCGTTAAAAAGGAAATCATCCAACAGGTTCAATTCTTCCAGCTTTCTTCTTTGCATTCACATTTTCCTCCTACTGATGGCAGAAAAAAATGGAATACGTGCACTCAAAGCCGCTGCATGCATGCCCGCTTTCACTCTCTCCGCCATATTTTTTGTTTTCGCATATGGGGATTGAGTGACCGAACGGCCAAGAACTTTCCCAGATATGTAATTGTAGTGTAGCAAATACCGATGTTTCTGTCAATGATTATCCATGCAATGATTGTTTGATTTTTTTCATACACCAGAGACAGGTAGGCACGATGTAGACGCAGGCTGCCAGCCATGCCGTCTGATCCGCAAAGCAGATGGCAGTATAGCCGAAGGTGCCGACAAAGCCCAGGCTGACCACGGTTCTGCCCACCATCTCCGTGGCACCGGCAAACACGGCCCGGCCGGAATAGCCAAGCCCCTGGACAATCATCCGCACAACGATGAGCAGGCCCACGGCCCAGAGGAAATAGCCCAGGCAGCGCAGGTATTTGGCGGATGCATCCAGCACTTCTGCTGCATCCGCGCTGACAAAGATCATGGAAAGGGTCCTTCCGGCGAAGATCATCACCAGACCGGCCACCACACCGTAGCCCACAGCCGCCACCACGCTCTCCCTTGCGCCCTGACGGATCCGGTCAAGCTTTCCTGCGCCCAGATTCTGGCTGCAAAATACGGAAGCCGCCGTACCGATGGCGTCAAAGGGACACATGGCAAACTGTTTGATGCGCATGCCGGCGGTAAAGCCCGGCACATAAGCGCCGCCCAGGCCGTTGTTGGCAGACTGCATGACCATACTGCCAACGGCAGTGATGGAAAACTGCAGTCCGGTGGGGATGCCCATTTTCAGCAGTTCTCCGGCCACGCTTCCCTGGAGCTGCCGGTTTTCCTTATGGAACCGCAGCAGCTTCATTTTTCGGACGATAAAAATCAGACAGAGAATGCCGCTGGCCGCCTGGGCGGTGATGGTGGCAATGGCTGCTCCGGCGCAGCCCCAGTGCAGCACCACAATGCAGAACAGATCCAGGAAAATATTGGATACTGCGGAAAACGCCAGGAACAGAAACGGCGTCCGACTGTCTCCCAGGGAACGCAGCACACTGGAGAGATAATTATACATCAGTGTAAAAGGCAGACCTGCAAAAATCACAATGAGATACGCATAGGCGTTGTCATAAATGTCTGCCTGTACAGAAAGAATATGTAAAATCCACGGACAAAGCGTCGTACAGGCTGTGGTGATGACCACCGCAATGCCCGCTGTCAGCAGCGCCCCATGAAACACGTAGGTGCGCATTTTTTCCAGATCTCCGGCGCCAAAATATTTGGCAATGGGAACCCCGAAGCCCACGCAGCTTCCCATGCAGAAGCCCAGCACGAGAAACTGCACGCTGCTGCTGGCTCCCACACTGGCCAGGGCATCACTGCCCAGCACCTGCCCCACAATGGCCGCATCGATAATATTATACGTCTGCTGCAGCAGGTTTCCCGCCAGCAGCGGCAGTGCAAACGAAAGCATCAGCTTCAGCGGACTGCCCTTTGTCATGGATGTAGACATGTTTTCACCTCATATCATTTCATTGCCGGTTTTTACGGCTACCGTTTATTTTACCACCAATGCCCTGCCCCGGCAATGAACCGTTTTGCTCCGCATTGTTCATTAACGAATGATTTCGCTGTGGTTCAGCACCGACACACTGTACAGAAACAGCACGTCCTGCCCGTCAAAAGTGACAAACCGATCCAAAAGCTCCGGGGAAATATAACGAATGTCGATGAGCGTAATCTTCGCATACCCCTCGGCCAGCAGCGGCGCGATGCTGCTGCCAAAGGAATCCCGAAACAGCAATAGCTCCCGGTCAGAGGAAGCCGCCGGATTCGTTATCGTCAGCAGTGCCCTGGAACCGCCCAGAAACATGCTGTAGGGATCCCGTCCTGCCGCCTGGGAAAGATCATAGACCGGGATCTCCTTCTGCGCCTCATAATCCCACACAGTACAGCCGGAAAGCCATTCGCTGTCCAGATAATACAGGAGATCCGGCGCCAGCGACAATGCAGTCTGACCACAATAAACACCATAGAAGGCATCGGAAGCTTTTTCTGTCGTATAACCACCATCCTCCGCTGGCACATCTGCTTCCTGAAGCGCTGTGTCTTTTGTATCCCCGCCATCCATTGCCGCAGGAATCACAGGATCTGTCGGATTTCCGGAATCTTCTTTCATCTTCTGTAACAGCACCCTGGCTGCAGGCACGATTTTCTCCTGCCGCCAGTGAATATCCGTGGCATAGTAATCTTCCAGGGACAGCACCGGGAACAGATCGATATACGACGCATAGGGCATCTGCCCGGCAAGAAGATCGGTCAGCTTTTCCTCATCCATGGCCGGTGCCCCGTGCTTCCCGGCCAGGAAATATCCCTTGTCCGGCACCACCGACACATAGACCGCACTTCCCGCATCCGCCAGATACCGCTCATACACATAGGAAAAACGGGCCGCCGCGTGGGACACCGATGCCTCATCCAGCGGATATTCGATTTTGGCCGCATAACCATCTTCTATATAAATACCGTTGTCATCCCGCAGGCGGAATACCAGCCGGTTCGTCCAGGCCCGCACCCGGCGGAACCATTCCCGGAACGGAAACTGATCCTGGCTGTAGCTGTCAAAGGCTTCCGAAAAGCTTTTGTCCAGTACCGAGGAAACGCTTACTGTCGGAAGCTGTGCCAGGCTACGCCGCTCCGTCAGAGATATCTGCTGATCCGGCAGCAGGATGCCTGTCACCGCAAGCCCCACCACCAGCAGGATGAGTGCCGCCAGCAACAGGCAATTTTTTCGTTTTTCTGACATACGGACACCTCCTTTTCCTCTCTTTCATACCCATCATCGATAGCTTTCTTCGTATGTAATGCTATGGAAATCAACCAGCTTGTTTTCCTTTTATCTCTTGTAGGTCATGCGTTTAAAACCGAAAATAGAGAAATGGATGGAAGGATCCTGCCACCAGAAATGCAGTGCACACCAGCAGCAACAGCAAAAGGCCGCCGATTTCCAGCAGTTGTACTGGCAGATCGTCTCCCATTTTTCTGCCGCCCCATTTTTCCGGCAGCGGTAACGCCCTTATCTTCCGCAGCAGCCGCATGGGATAAGGAGTCGCCAGCACGGCGGCCGCCAGCAGAAGGACGGCGTAGCTTTTTCCATAATAAAGAGTCACGCTGCTGCACAAGGGCAATCCTGACAGCCCGGCCATGGCCCGAAGGCTCTCTCCCACCTCTGCAAGGCTTCCGGCGTCAAAAAGCACAAAGCCCACCACCACGAAAAACAGTACATAGACATGACAAAACAGACGGCTCTTTGCAAGCAGCCGCCCGGTGAACCATTTTTCCGTCAGCAACAACAGGGCATACAGAGCGCCCCACAGCACAAAATTCCAGGCCGCCCCGTGCCACAGGCCCGTAGCCAGCCACACGATGATGATGGCCAGCAGCTGCCGCCCCCGGCCCTTTCGATTGCCGCCCAGGGGAATATACACATAATCCCGGAACCACTGACCCAGGGAAATATGCCACCGCCGCCAGAATTCCGTGATGCTTTTTGAAATGTAAGGATACCGGAAGTTATCCGGAAAGGAAAAGCCCAGCATCTGTCCCATGCCCACCGCCATATCACTGTATCCGGAAAAATCAAAATAAATCTGTAGGGTAAAAGCAATGGCATAGATCCAGTAAAACAGCACCGTCTTTTCACTCTGTCGAAAGGTTGTCACCAGCAGCCCCAGAGAATCCGCCATCAGCACCTTTTTGGACAGACCAAGAATCAACCGCCGGACACCGGCTGCCGCCTGATCCACGCTGCAGGTGCGCCCGGCAAGCTGCGCCGCAATGGTCTCATACCGGACGATAGGACCGGCAATGAGCTGAGGAAACATACAGATATAGGCTGCCAGATCCACAAACCTACGCTGTACCGCCGTTGTTCCCCGGTAAACATCCACCGTATAGCTGATGATCTGAAACGTATAAAAGCTGATACCCGCGGGCAGTACCAGCTGCAAAAGTCTTACGTTTCCTCCCGTCATCCGGTTCCAGTTTTCCAGAAAGAAATCTGCATATTTATAATAGCCAAGCATTCCCAACGCACAGAGCACACTGACCGCCAGCCAGCATTTTTTCCAGCGCATCCTGTTTTTCTCCGGCCAGGAGGACGTCCGGTGCCAGCATATCAGACGGGCGCAGGCATACCCCTGGGCCACATCAAAAAGCAGCATGGGCACATAGCGGGCATCGCCCCAGGCATAGAACACCAGACTTTCCAGAAAAAGAACACCGTTCCTGCCCTTTGCCGGGACAAGGAAATACAGGGCCATCGCCACCGGTAAAAAATAGTACAGGAACGGAATACTTGAAAATACCATAAATAAATTCTCCGTTTATTCGATGGGTGCGTCACACACAACGACCGCAGATGCATAGGCTGCCGTCAGGTGATTCTGGAAATTGTCCACCAGATCCTCTGCGCCGTAAACGCTCACCAGATAGTCTCCCACCGTCAGGATCACCAGCTTGTCCGGGAAACCGCACATCCACTGCTTGTTCATGATCGACGCCTTCACAGCTGCTGCCACGCTGTCCATCTGGGAGGCGTCCTTTACATGGAAAGCCCCGCAGGTGAACGTATTGCCGTTCATCATGTGGATAAGGGAAGCTGCACCGTCCACCGCATCCAGCTGGGCTGCCGGAAAACCAAGGTTCACCTCCACCGCATCTGCATCCGACAGATCATATACGCCAGGTGCATTTTCCTTGTTATTCGCTTCTGAAAAATCTCCGCCTATCGCAGGGAATTTCTCGTCGTCCGTGTAACTGTCCCAGACGGTCGTCAGGAGCGTCACCGCATCCGGGATGTCCACTGCTGCTTCGTTTTCTTTGTTATCCTCCGTATTGCTGCCCGACTGTCCGCCGCTGCTGCCGCAGGCTGCCAGGGAAACCGCCAGGATCGTCGTCAGTAATACTGCTATGATTTTTTTCATCTATTTCTCCTTTTCCTCTTCTGTTATGTATTGCTCCAGATATTCCTCCAGGCAAAGTCCCTGTTCCATGATGATCCGGGCGTGTTCCTCACCCACATACCGGAAATGCCAGGGCTCGTAAATGATGCCTGTGATCTCTTCCTTATCCTTGGGATAGCGCAGGATAAATCCGTATTCCATGCAGTGCTGCATCAGCCACTGGTATGCATCCGTATTCTCCTGCTCTTCCTCCAGCACCGGATAAGATTTGCTGGCCAGATCCAGCGCCAGTCCGGTGGCATGTTCACTCATGCCCGGTATCGCCACGACCGTTCCGGCCTCCTCGTTGGCTTCCGCCTTCGAATACCCCTGCCGCTCCAGCCGTTTGATCTTGTTTTTGTAAAGGTTTACCTGCCGGTCATAGGAACGATAGGCAGAAATGATGGAGATCTCCACCCCGTCCTCCTTCGCCGCCGCCAGCATGGCCTCCAGCTCCGGGGCGATCCGGCTATCCACATACTGGCCGTTGCCCACCTTCGTCCGCTCCACCGCATAGTCCTCGTCCAGCAGATGGGTACTGTTCACCAGAATAAGCCTCCAGGCATCCTGCTGTCTGTGCAGCTCCTTTGATGCCTCCCGATGCAGCTCCATCTGATTTTCCACGATCTGCTCTGTCAGATACTGGAAATCATGGTAACTCATGCCTTTCTCCGTATCGCTGATCGTTTCTTCGCTGCCTGTTGCTGTCTGCGCATCTTCTGCCGTATCCGTCTCTCCACGCTGTAGCGAAGCTTCTTTTACATCATTCCCCTGTACTGTCTCCACTGCCTCCGCGTGCAGATGTGGCAGGGCTTCCGCTCCCGGCGTTCCTGCAGCCAGTACACCGCCCACGGCCAGCAGCGCTGCGCCGATGCAGACCACAGCGATCTGTCCCACCCGTATTTTTCTTCTGTTATGATCCTTCATACTCATCTATGTCCAATTTCCCTGTTTTTATCCGTTTTGTATGTTCTGGCAGCATTTTCCGCAGCTTTTCTGCCATCATCGTCTGTCCGTTTTCTGCCATCTGCTCCCAGGCTTTTAAATGCGCGGTGCGCTCTTCCACCGTTCCTCCTGGGCTTCATACTGCTCCCACAGCCAGGCCGCCGCCTGTGTCCGCCCTTCCTTCGTCAGCGGAAACTGTACGGACGTCTTCTGCTCCTCCGGCGTGCAGGCAAACGACCTCGGTTCCGGGTAGATCGTCACCTTCATCTGGTCGTCCCCGTCCTTTTCGATCCGCCAGCGCATGCCCTGGTAGCTGCCAGTGCCCGCCTCCTTCTTGATGGAATTCAGCGGTGATAACTCTTTTTCTGTCAGCATCGGCCTTCGCCTCCTTTGCGGGGTTATTATAGCAGATTTTCCCGGTTATGAAAATATACAAAATCTTACTTTTTCAGCACTTTTTCAAACTTCTGCAGTCGATCTTATAGGCGAAAGCTTCCGCTTCATGTATAATGGAGAAAAACAGAAGGAGGATTTCGCATGAACAGTTTTTTCAAAGGACTTATCCGGGGGCTGCTGGCCATTATCCCCATTTGTCTCATCGTCTGCGTGCTTTTCGCCGGACAGAGGCTGATGCTGACTGACAGGACATCCGTATCCTCCCGCAATGCTGGCTTTGATGTGGATTCTGTCTCCGCAGAACAGACAGTTTCTGACAAACGTTCCAGCGAAGACACTGCTCTTTCGCCTTCTGATATCAGTGCCGGCGGCAGCAGGATCTCGCACGGAGGAACTTCACAGAACGCCTTCCGTTCGGATGATACGACCATTTCTATTGACTCCGATAACACGACTGCTTCAAACGATCGTTCCAAATCCGATAACATACGCAATTCCGACGACACCACTCCGGAGCCGGTTCTCTCTTTCGCCGGAGATATGCTTTTTACGGAAAACACCCTGTCCCGCTACCATCAGCAGGGCATTTCCTCCATGTTCAGTGAGGAGCTGCTGTCTGCCATGACCGACGCTGATCTTTTCATGGTCAATGAGGAATTCCCGTTCAGCACCCGCGGGGAGGCAGCCGAGGATAAACAGTTCACCTTCCGGGTGGATCCCTCCTACGTCCGCATTTTTCAGGAAATCGGTGTGGATGTGGCCACCGTTGCCAACAACCACGCGCTGGATTTCGGTGTAGATGCTTTCACAGACAGTCTGGATACGCTGGATCAGGCCGGGATCGCCCGGGTGGGCGGCGGCCGCACATTAAGCGAAGCCAAAGCACCGGTGATCCGCACCGTCGGTGACAGCACGGTGGGCATTCTGGGGGCCAGCCGGGTGATTCCCGTGTCTTCCTGGGCAGCAGGAAGCGCCCGGCCAGGCATGTTCACTGCCTATGACCAGGCGCCTCTGTTAAACGAAATCTCGGATTTATCCTCCCAGTGCGATTACACTGTCGTCTATCTGCACTGGGGCATCGAAAAGGACGAGTATCCACAGGAATACCAGCGCAAACTGGCTTACGCCTGCATCGATGCCGGGGCCGATCTGGTGGTTGGCAGCCATCCCCATGTGCTGCAGGGCTTTGAGACCTACAAAGGAAAGTTCATCGCCTACAGCCTGGGCAACTTTCTGTTCAGCAACAGTGCCAATCCCACCGTACTTCTGCAGGTGCGCATAAAAGAAGACGGCACACTGGCCGCCTCTCTCATTCCCTGCACAAGGGTCAATGGACAGATACAGAAAAACACTGCGCCTGCGGCACTTTTCTCCCATCTGACCGAATTGTCTTATGGCGTGCAGGTTACCGCTGACAGTGATGGGAACGGACAGATCACTGCTTTTTGACAATATCATCCTGCTTTTTGAAGATGCTCTCCGCCGGAATGAAGCCCCGGACAGCAGACAGAGGATACACGTTGGTGTGATGGCCGATGACCGTGCCCGGATTGAGGACGCTGTTGCATCCCACTTCCACACAGTCCCCCAGCATGGCACCGAATTTCTTAAAGCCGGTAGGGATCTGTTCTTCTCCATTCTTTACCACCACCAGTGTCTTGTCGGATTTTACATTGGAGGTGATGGAACCTGCGCCCATATGTGCCCGGTAGCCCAGAATGGAATCGCCCACATAATTGTAATGGGGCACCTGCACCCGATTGAAAAGCACCACGTTTTTCAGCTCTGTGGAGTTGCCCACCACGGCGTTCTCTCCCACAATGGCGTTGCCGCGGATGAAGGCGCAGTGGCGGATCTCCGCCTCTTTACCGATGATGGCCGGACCGTGAATATAGGCCGTGGGTGCCACGGTGGCAGAACGGGCGATCCACACGTCCTCGCCCACCTGCTCATATTCTTCTGCTGGAAGGGTGGGGCCCAGTTTTTTGATAAACGCACCGATATTGGGCAGCGCCTCCCAGGGATAAGTCAGGCCCTCGAACAGTTCCGCCGCGATGGTTTCCTGTAAGCTGTAATTTTCCTGTATCGTCATTTCCTTACTCACTTTCTTTTCCTCCATTCTTTTCCGAACTTCCTGTAATGATTATTCCGCAGCCGTCTTTTTCGCCCTGCCTCTGGCTGAACCGGCCTTCGCTCTGGATGTCCCGGCTGCGGCTTTTGCCCGGCCCGTCGTCCGCGTCGTTCTTCCCGTACCTTTATAGGCTTCCTTATAAAAAGGTGCCACCGCATCGTAACAGGCCCGCAGCTGGTACTGGTTGTTCAGCCCCAGCACACCGTCGGTTCTGCTGACGATGAAATGGGTCAGCTTACCCATATATTCATCCTCGGTGATGTCTCCCTGGGCCACGTAGGTAAGCCCCTTCTCCCAGCTGGCGGTCAACTCCGGGTTTAACAGGGAACGGATGGACGCCCGCACCACATCAAACACCATTTCTCCCAACTGGGTAGGTGTCAGCACCTGGGTCTTTTTGTTCAGGCTCAGATACTTGATGTTCACCAGCTTTTTCAGAATTTCCGCCCGGGTGGCGCTGGTGCCGATGCCGCTTCCCTTGATCTGGGCCCGCAGCTCTTCATCCTCAATGAGCTGCCCGGCATTTTCCATGGCCAGGATCATGGAACCGGAATTGTACCGCTTCGGCGGGGAGGTCTCCCCCTCCCGGATATCCAGCCCATCCACCGGGATCTTGTCGCCTTTTTTCAGCTTCTTCAATGCTTCCTGTAAAACGGTATCCCCCTGGATATTTTCTTCTTCCTCCGAAGCCTTGTCCCCGGAACCATTTTCACCGGCATTTTTCTCTTCGGAAGGCTTTTCCTGGGCCGGACGTCTGCCCAGCACCTTTAAGTACCCTTCGGATAACAGCATCTTAAATCCGGAGAAAAACTTTTCCCCGTCGATGGCCGTGGTAAGGCTCACCTTCTGGTACACCGCCGGTGGATAGAAAATGCTCAGGAAACGCCGGACGATCATGAGATACACCCGCTGTGCCTGGGCATTCAGCCCCGCAAAAGCGCCCAGTCCCTGTCCGGTGGGAATGATGGCATAGTGATCGGTGATCTGGGCATCGTTGGTGTACCGGGATTTGCCGATGCCCTTATAGCTGCCCTCCGCCAGAATCTCCGATGCAAAGGCCCCCAGCTCTCCAAATCGGGAGAGGCCGTTTAAGTTGCGGCTGATCTCTTTCGCCACCGCGCTGGACAGCACCCGGGCATCGGTTCGCGGATAGGTCACCAGCTTTTTCTCATACAGCTCCTGCACCGTCCGCAGCGTCTCGTCCGGGCTGATCTTCAAAAGTTTGGAGCACTCATTCTGCAGCTCCGCCAGATTGTACAGCAGCGGCGGGTTCTTTTTCTCCTGTTTTCTGGAGATTTCCAGCACCTGGGCATCGGGAATGCGGCTATCTGCCCCGGTCAGCTCCCCGATAAGTGCTTTCGCCGACTCTTCCTTTTTGAAACCGTTTTCCTTATAAAGCAGGGGCGACTGGTAATACCGGGAGCCCTCCACCGCCCGGAATTCCCCTTCGATGGCATGGCCCGTCAGCGACATCCGGCTCACCACCCGATAAAACGGCGTTTTGACAAATTCCCGGATCTCCCGCTCCCGGCGGACAACCATGCCCAGCACACAGGTCATGACCCGCCCCACGGAAATGACGGTGTATTTGGTGTTCAGATAGCTGGCAATGGAATTGCCATATTTTAATGTCAGCAGCCGGGAAAAATTGATGCCCATGAGATAATCCTCCTTGGCCCGCAGGTAAGCGGAAGCAGCCAGATTGTCATAGGCTGACAGATCTTTTGCTTCCCGGATGCCCCGCAGGATCTCTTCCTCCGTCTGGGAATCGATCCACACCCGTTTCCGCGTTTTTCCTGTAACGCCTGCCATTTGCTCCACCAGTCGGTAGATATACTCTCCCTCCCGTCCCGAGTCGGTGCACACATAGATCGTATCCACGTCCGGCCGGGTCAGCAGATTCTTCACGGTATTGAACTGTTTGCTCACCCCCGGAATGACCTCGTAGAGGAATTTTTCCGGCAGAAAAGGAAGTGTCGCCAGGCTCCACTTCCTGAATTTTTCGTCATACACTTCGGGATAACTCATGGTCACCAGATGGCCCACGCACCAGGTCACCACCGCCTCCTCCGACTCGATGTACCCGTCTCCCTTTCTTCCACTGACGTGCAGCGCCTTGGCAAACTCCTGGGCCACACTGGGTTTCTCTGCGATATATAATGCTTTTGCCATAATTATATTGCCAAATCTCTCTTTCTGAAGCTGTTCACTCCCAGGGCGTAGAGCACCACCGCTCCCGCACACAGCAGCGCCATGTACAGAAAACAGATGCCTTCCCCGGCAAGGATCGCTTCTATATCAAACAGGGTAAATACGGTGCCAAACCGCAGAATCCCCCACATGCCACCTGTGGCTGCCAGCATATGCAGCAGCAGAAAGGCCACAGGGATCCCGGCCCCCGCCAGCACAAATGTCCGCATATTTTTCCCCCGACAGGCGGCAAAAAACGCAATGCCGCCAAGCAGCGCATGCAGAAAAAAACACCCTGCCAGCAGCTGCCAGAACACCGGCTCATCCAGCTGCCCCGGGAACTGCACCGCGGCACAGATTTCCCCGCAGATGCCTGTCAACAGGAACAAAAGCCCTGTGCTTCCCGCAAGACACGCCCCTCTGGTACAGGCGATGGTGGCCCGGGCATTGGGGGTGGCGATCAGATATACAAAAATGCCGCTGTCAATGCCGGAAGCGATGAGCTGGCTGGCAGCCATCACCTCATACCCCAGCGGCAGGATGAGCAAAAAGAAGCCGAACAGGCCAAAAGAAACGAATTCCGTCAGGGAGCCTCTGGAAAAATCAAGACCAAAGGCCGCCAGCATCTGAGGGGAAAGGGACGCCGTCAGCGCCTGCAGCGTATCCGTAATGCCCGGATGATAAATGCCAAACCACAGGGCCGTCCCGCCCAGCATCAGCGCCGCAAAAATGAGAAAGTTCTTCCGGATCTCCCGGAAAGACTGCATAAGCAGCGGATAACTAAGCATGTTCCTCTCCTCCGTAATAGTGCATGAAAATATCCTCCAGCCGCTGTTCTTTTCCATCCGGCACCGTTTCCACAGCTGCCAGATGGCCACCCACCAGCATGCCGACCCGGTCACAGGTCTTCTCCATCTCTTCAAAAATATGGGAGGAAAGGAAAATCGTCCGCCCCATATCCTTCTCCTCCAGCAGAAGCTCAATGAACCGGCTGCGCATGAGGGGATCCAGCCCGGTGGTCGGCTCATCCAGAATGAGCACATCCGGCCGGTGCATAAATGCACACACAATGGCCAGCTTCTGTTTCGTTCCCCGGGACATCCGCCGGATCTTCACAGACGGATCCAGATCAAAGCGTTCCACCAGCTCGTCTCTGCGGCGCTGGCTTTTCAGCTCCCGCATTTTTCCACAGAAATTTAAGAACTGCACGCCGGTCATCTGGGGCGGCAGCGACACCTCCCCCGGAAGATAGCCCAGTTTCTTCTGGATCAGGGCCGCCTCATCCCAGCAGTTCTTTCCACCAATGAAGCATTCTCCCATATCCGCATGTACAAATCCCATCAGATGGCGGATCGTCGTCGTCTTTCCCGCGCCGTTGGCGCCCAGAAGACCGAACACCTCTCCCGGCTCCACCTGAAAACTCACATCAAAAATCCCTCTCCCGGCGGAGTATTCTTTTGAAATGTGAAATACGTCAATCATTCCCACGGCAGTTCCCGCTCCTACTGTTTTCTTCCAAAGCTGAAAATCGTCGTTGTCCGGTAAGTCTCCCCGGCTTTCACGATGGTTCCCGGAAAATTCTCATGATGGTTGGCATCCGGGAAATACTGGGTCTCAAAGCAGACCGCAGAGCGCTTCGGATATACGTGCCCGTCCTTTCCCTTTTCCTGATCCAGGAAATTGGCCGTATACATCTGGATGCCCGGAAGGTCGGTGTCCACCGCCATCTCAATGCCGCTGTTGTCCGAGTATACATAGGCAGCCCGGCGTACTCCGTCAGCCGTACCATCTGGTGTTTCATCCAGCACCCAGTTATGATCGTATCCACCGGCTGTCACCAGCGGTTCATAGTCTGTGTCGATCCGCTCCCCGATCCGGTGCTCCGTCCGGAAATCCATGGGCGTTCCCTCCACGCTTCGCACCTCGCCGGTGGGAATCAATGCTTTATCTGTCGGGGTAAAAGCATCCGCATAAATGGTCACCACATGATCCATCACGCTACTGCTCTCCTGTCCTTCCAGATTGAAGTAACTGTGATTGGTAAAATTAAATACCGTATCCTGATCCGCCTTTGCCTGATAATCGATGCGGATTTTGTTGTCCGTGGTCAGCGTATAGGTGACGGAAATCTTCGCCGTTCCCGGATAGCCCTGATCCATGTGAGGGCTTTTCAGCAAAAAGGTCACGCTTGGCTCGCCGTCATTCATATCCGTCCAGGCCTCCCACATCCGTTTATGGTAGCCGTGACTGCCACTATGTAAATTATTTTCCCCATCGTTGTGCTCCAGCGGATAGGACACGCCGCCCACGGTCACCTCCGCACCGCCGATGCGGTTGGCATTTCTGCCGATGATGGCTCCCAGGTTCGGTTCATTTTCCTCATATTCCGCCAGGGTGTCATAGCCCCAGACAATATCCTGAAAACGCCCCCTCTTATCCCGGAACCACACATTCACCAGGCAGGCGCCGTAATCTGTCACAGTCATTTCCATATAATCATTGTAAAGGCGGTAAAGTCTGGCGATCTCTCCGCCCGCTGTCTTTCCGAAAAAACTCGTCTCAATTCCCATAAGTATTCCTTTCCATTGTTCGTTCGTTGAGAATACATTGAAAAATAAATGACGCTTAACAGCGTCGCTTCCTTTTCTTTTGCGCTGTTCATACTCACGAACCCGCACTGACGTGCTCTTCCGCCTGCTATCGCATGCTCGTTCGTTCGTTAATTGCGCAAGAAAAGTAAATGACGCTTAACAGCGTCGCTTCCTTTTCTTTTGCGCTAATTACACTATAGCACAAAAAGAGAGGGAACGAAAGTGTTGTTTCGTTCCCTCTCCCGGTAAAGCGCTTTTCCCTCATTTGATTTTATTTGATGACGTTCTGCACCTGGGCAAGCAGGGTGGATACATCCATCTTGTTGACCAGTGCCGCATCCGCACTGTCCTGGCCGTCATCGCTGACCAGCGCCAGATAGAAATTGTCGTCATACGGATAATAGGATACGGTCCGTCCGCTGCCGTCTGTCTGTGCAAACTGGATGACACACACCGCATCGGTATCCGGGAACGCATCGGTATAGCTCTGGGCGTTCATGCCCCTAGCGGTCTTAAAGAAGTCCTGATAGGTGTCCGCATCAAAGGTTTTGCCGTTCCGGGTGCAGGTATAGGACGTCACGTCCTCCCCGCCGTCGTTCTGGGCCGTTGTTTCCTGCTGCTCGAAGGTGTACTGCTTTCCCTCATAAGTCAGCGTCAGGCTGGCCACCTGCTCCATGGACAGCGGTGCCAGCGCCAGGCTCCGGTAGGAGGTCACATCCACATCCAGAAAATCTGCCAGGGCAGAAGCCAGGACGGTATGCACTTCCCCGGTGCCCTCCCGCTGGATAAAGTATCGTCCACTTTCGTCCTGAATGCCGATGAGGAACACCACCTCTGTGCCCGCAGCATCGCCGGTTGTTGTTTCTTCCGCCGCCGGGTTTTCTCCGTCTTCCGAATTTCCACCGGCAGCATCTCCGTTCTCACCGGACGCAGACGGATCCTCAGAAGATGCCACAGACGTATTGGCAGAAACTTCCGTATAGCGCACGCGGATCCGCGCAATCGGGTGATCCAGCCCATATGCCTCCGGATTCTGGCAGTCATATTCCAGGCAGGACTGATAGCTGATGCTGCCCAGTTCATCCAGCAGGGATAACAGCTTGCTGTCGTCTCCCTCGTACACTCGACTGCCGTCTGACAGAAGCCAGCCGGTGTTGCTGGATGCGTCCTGATAAGCAGAGAACAGGCCGTTCTCCGAGGTCACCTCCACCAGCGACACCTCGGTGGAGTCAATGGACGGGAAGCTCTCCGTCTTTGCCAGATCATAAAGACCGATCTGGAAATCCAGCGGAATGGTGCTGTCGATGGTATATACCGTCTTCTCATCTGACGTGTAGGCGTAATAGTCCCCGGTGGAGCTGTTCAGGTTGCCGATGTGCAGCACATACTCACCGCCCTCACTGTCCGTCAGGTGAATGGTGTTGGCCGGTTCCTCCAGCCCGTACTGGGCAAGGTCACTGACATCCGTCAGTACCCGGCTGGCACTTACCTCCGAAAAGGCAGACAGCAGATTTTCTATCTTATCCGCGTCTGCGGGAAAATTCGGATCGCCGCTGTAGTTCCATGTATCATCGTTTTTCAGAAAACTGTACGTATTTTTTCCCACCACAAAGGAAAATCCTGTGATGGTGTCCGACGGGACAGCCAGCACCGTCTCTTCGTCGGTTTCCTCACTGTCTGTTGTTTCTGCACTGCTGCTCTTTTTGCCCAGGAGCACATAGCAGGCGGTACAGAGCACCAGCACCGCCGCCCATATGAGCAATCGGCTTTTCTTCATCGTTTCCTCCTTCTGTAGCAGACCACGCCGCCCAGGATCAGCACGCCCAGCGGAAGCACGGCAGTTGCCACAATACTCCATAGATTTGCCGCAGCGGAAGTCACCGTCAGATAGCTGGCATCCAGACTCTTGGCCGCAATAGACACACTCGTCTCATGGTCAGCCATATCGCTCAGGGAATTTGCCAGAAGCTCCATGTTGCCGCCGGCCACCGCCCGGTTCATGGTGTCATCCAGAATACCCTCCGTGGTATAATAGATGATCTTCGTCTCAGCATCCTCCAGCTGCTCCGTCACCTCCATACCTATGGTGAAGGGGCCTTCCTGATCTCCCGCCTCTTTGGCATAGCTTTCCATGTTCTGCAGGTCAGCTTTCTCATAGGAACTGTCCGAGGTGACAAGGATCGGCGTCATGGTCAGACTGTCCCGGTACGCCTCCAGCGTCTCGATGGACTGGGCGATGGGCACCGCCACATATTTTTTTCCGCTTTCCAGGCTGGAGGCAATGCTGCTGTCTCCGTACTCCGGCACCAGATACAGGGGATTCTGAGACAGGGTGTGTGCCGGATCGCCCTCCAGCACCAGGCCGTCCCCGGTCCGGATCCCGTAGGCGCTTAAAATGGACTGGAAATTGGGCAGCTCGGTTTCCGTATAGGAACTGATGATCAGCGACTTCCCGCCTTTTTCCAGATAAGCGATGATCTTGGCCGCCTCTTCCTCGGAGTAATCACTCATGGGCGCGTACAGGAACAGGCCCGCCGCATCCTCCGGCACATCGGTGTCCGTCATCAGGTTCAGATCCTCCAGGCGGATGTTTTCCTTTTCAATGGTACTGCGCACGGTGGAGCTGATCTCCGCCTCGTCGTGGCCGGTTACCACGTACAGCACCGGCAGATCGTCGGTGGTCACATAGGCGATGGCACTGGTGAGCTGTCCCTCACCGTCAAAGCTGGAGGAATAGCCGCCGGTGGAATAATCATAATCCCCGGTATAAATATCCGCATAGGAGATCACCTTACTGCGGTCGCCGGATACCACGATCACGCTGTTGTCTGATACCTGATCACTGGTATAGGCGGCAGTAAACGCGGGACTCTTCACCGGATCCTTCGTTTCCACAGTTACATGATCGCTGTTCTCGGCATACTGCTCCAGCAGGTGGGTCACCGTGCTGTCCTCATTCCCTTCCTGGCAGACCAGATACAGCGTCACATCCTCGGAAAGCCCATCCAGCACCGCCTTGGTCTGGTCACCGATGGAATACAGGCCGGAGCCACTCAAGTCGATTTTCGTATATTTGGAGGGCAGTCTGGAAACGATCAGGTTGCCCATCAGAAGCACCGCCAGAAAAAGTGCCGTATACCCTGCACTGTAAGAGCCATGGGCCGATGCCTTCCCTTTTTTCTGAAACAGCGGTTTGATTTTTTCAAATACTGGTTTCTTCATTTTTCCCTCCTAGCTCCATCTTCTCTTCTGTATGGACTGGATACTTAAGAAAATCCCTGCCGCAATGACGGACAGGAAATACACGATGGCCGTCACATCCAACATGCCGTCCGTCAGCCCGGAAAACCGGGTAGAAATATCAAAAATATCCATGATTTTCTGTACCAGTCCCTCATACAGTGCCGCATGGGTCAGATAAACGCCTGCCATGACAGCCTCTCCCACCACGCAGAAAAGCAGGGGCAGCAGAAAGCGCTGGGTCATCCGGTACAGGATCCAGCCCACTGCCAGCAGCACGCAGGTAAGAATGAGGAAGGAAGCCGAAGCAGTGCTGGGAATGAGGGTTTTCAGACCGCTCATCATATAAAACAGAAACAACACGCCAAAGCTTAACACCGCCGCCATCACCTGATTTTCCGTCAGGGAAGAAATGAACAGGCCGATGGCCAGGCAGGCACAGCCCAGCAGATAGAATCCCAAGATCGCCGCGTACGTCTGGGCCCAGGCCACCTCCCCGTACCGGGACAGAATGACCGGATACAGACAGAACACCAGCATGGGCACCGCAAACACCGTGATCATGGCCAGATATTTGCCCAGGACGATCTGATACAGCGGCACCGGGGACGTCAGAAGCAGCTGATCCACCTTCTGCCGCCGCTCCTCCGCCAGCACCTTCATGGAAAGCATGGGGGTAGTGATGAGCATGGCAAAAGCCGCCGACACCAGCGCATAGCCGAACAGGGAATACTGATAGCTCAGGTTATAGGCGGAAAAATAAATGCCCACCACCACAAAGAGGAACGCCATGAAAATATATCCTGTCATCGTATGAAAATAGGAGGCAAGCTCCCGTTTGAATACTGCCAGCATTTATTCCGCCTCCTTTTCTGTTTCGTCTTCCGTCAGCTCCAGGAACACCTTTTCCAGAGAAGCATGGGCGCTTTCCATCTCGTAGATAGGCAGCCGTTTCTCTGCCAGACGGTAAAAGATGGCTTCCCGCGCAGCATCTGGTGTCCTGCTCTCCGCGGATGCTGCATCGCTACCTGACTGCTGTGCATCTTTTCCAGCCTTCGCCTGTCCGCCGGTGCTCTGTCTTCCCTTCAACTGTACATTCACACTGGTGAGATCCCCTTCCTGCTCTGCCGTTACCTGCTGTACGCCGCTGATGGTTTTTAGCGCCGCTTCCACGTCCGCTATCTTTCCCTTTACTTTCAGGTGCAGCGTCTCTTTCCCGGTCAGCAGATGGCCCAGATTGTCCGGCGTATCGCTAGCCACCAGTTTTCCATGAGAAATGATCAGCACCTCGTCGCACACCGCGCTGACCTCGGACAAAATATGGGAACTCAAAATAATCGTATGTTCGCTGGAAAGCCTGCGGATCAACGTGCGGATCTCCGTGATCTGCAGCGGATCCAGCCCGGCCGTGGGTTCATCCAGGATGAGGATATCCGGATCTCCCAGCAGCGCCTGTGCCAGCCCCACTCTCTGCCGGTAACCCTTGGACAGGTTGCGGATGAGCCGATCTGCCATCTCTTCGATCCCCGTCTCCTGCATGACCTGTACCACACAGGCTTCCCGTTCTCCCCTGGCAATGCCCCGCAGCTCCGCCGCAAAATGTAACTGTTCGTAGGGCGTCATCTCCATATACAGCGGCGGAACCTCCGGCAGATAGCCGATATGCTTCTTGGCCTTCTCCGGTTCCTTCAAAATATCATGCCCGTCAATGAGCACCTCCCCTGAGGTGCTGGCCAGATATCCTGTCATCATATTCATCGTCGTGGATTTTCCCGCGCCGTTGGGCCCGAGAAAGCCGTATATTTTTCCTTTTTTTGCTGTAAAGCTTAAGTGATCCACTGCCACGTGGTCACCGTATTTCTTTACCAGGTCACGAACTTCTATCACGCTGTTTCCTCCTTTTTACACTCCCCTCACTATACAGGGCATTTGTGTTCACTTTTGGGAAAATCTGTGAAAACTTTTTGAAAAAACTGTGAAAGGGCGAACCCCGGATTTTCTCCCCCGATCAGGAAAGAAATTCCGAAGTTCACCCTTTTCTTTTGTATTCCACCCTTATTCTATTGCTTTACAGATACGTTTTACTTTGCCTGAATGTATCCCTGGGCTTTCAGAAGCTCTGCACACAGCACGGCGCCGCCTGCAGCACCTCTGACGGTATTGTGGGACAGTCCCACAAACTTGTAATCAAACAGTGCGTCCTCACGCAGTCTTCCCACAGAGATGCCCATACCGTTCTCGTAATTCACATCCAGCACCACCTGGGGACGATTGTCCTCCTCCAGATACTGGATGAACTGCTTCGGTGCGCTGGGCAGTGCCAGCTCCTGGGGCAGACCTTTAAAATTCACCATCCGGTCGATCAGCTCCTCTTTGGACGGCTTTTTCTCAAAGTTTACAAACACCGCCGCGGTATGGCCGTTGAGCACCGGTACCCGGATACACTGGGTGGTGATGAGAGGACCTGCCGCTTTCACGATCTGTCCGTTCTCGATCTTTCCCCACAGACGTAAGGGCTCCTGCTCGCTCTTCTCTTCTTCGCCGCCGATATAAGGGATGATGTTGCCCACCATCTCCGGCCAGTCCTGGAACGTCTTTCCGGCACCGGAAATGGCCTGATAGGTCGTTGCCACCACCTGGGTCGGATGGAACTCCTTCCATGCGGTCAGCACCGGCGCATAGCTCTGGATGGAGCAGTTGGGCTTCACTGCCACAAAGCCTCTCGTGGTGCCCAGACGCTTCTTCTGGAACGGGATGACTTCGAAATGCTCCGGGTTGATCTCCGGCACCACCATGGGCACGTCCGGTGTCCAGCGGTGGGCGCTGTTGTTGGATACCACCGGTGTCTCGGTCTTCGCATAGGCATCCTCAATGGCACGGATCTCTTCCTTTGTCATGTCCACGGCACTGAACACGAAATCAACGGATGCAGCCACCTTCTCCACCTCTGCCACATTCATCACCGACAGTTTCTTCACAGCCTCCGGCATGGGCGTATCCATCTTCCAGCGGCCATTGACCGCTTCCTCATACGTCTTTCCCGCACTTCTGGCACTGGCTGCCACGGTCGTCACCTCAAACCACGGATGATTCTCCAGAAGGGCAATAAAACGCTGGCCCACCATACCGGTTGCTCCAAGAATTCCAACTTTCAGCTTCTCACTCATTTCACAATCTCCTCTTCGTTTCGCATATCCTCTGCGTGTCTCTCTTACAAAGACA
Organism: Oscillospiraceae bacterium Marseille-Q3528; assembly: GCA_018223385.1. Classification (GTDB taxonomy): domain Bacteria; phylum Bacillota; class Clostridia; order Lachnospirales; family Lachnospiraceae; genus JAGTTR01. The sequence goes on along the minus strand of JAGTTR010000002.1, from coordinate 80,725 downwards.
TCTGTCTTTCTCATAAGATACTAAACCACAATCCGGAAAAATGCAACCCTTTTTTATTCCTCAGGCATCTTTAATCCCAGTTTTCCTGCGCTTCCAAATACATCCGGTTGGCTGCGATCACCTGCTCCATGGCTTCTTTGCCCGGTGCGCCGATGGTCAGCCGCTTGTCCACGCAGGTTTTCAGGCTGATGGCATCATACACATCCGCCTCAAATACCGGGCTGATAGCCTTTAATTCCTCAATGGACAGATCCTCGATGGCGCAGTTTTTGTCGATGCAGTACAGCACCAGACGGCCCACGATGGAATGGGCATCCCGGAAGGGCACACCATGATTCACCAGATAGTCTGCCGCGTCGGTGGCGTTGGTGAAACCGTTTTTTGCACTCTTTTCCATCACATCTTTGTTGAATTTCATCGTTGCGGCCATGCCGTTGAACAGGTGGATGCAGCCTTTGGCCGTGTCAATGGCGTCAAAGGTCATCTCCTTATCCTCCTGCATATCCTTATTGTACGCCAGCGGCAGTCCCTTCATGACCGTGAGCATGGACATAAGGGCGCCGTACACCCGGCCGGTCTTTCCCCGGACAAGCTCCGCGATATCCGGGTTTTTCTTCTGGGGCATGATGCTGCTGCCGGTGCTGTAGGCGTCGTCCAGCTCCACGAACCGGTATTCATTCGTGTTCCAGATGATCACTTCCTCGGAAAAACGGCTCAGATGCATCATGATGGTAGACAGGGCTGCCAGGAATTCAATGGTGTAATCCCGGTCTGCCACGGAATCAATGGCGTTCATGGTGGGGCCATAGAAGCCCAGAAGCTCTGCCGTATATTCCCGGTCAAGCGGATAGGTGGTGCCTGCCAGGGCGCCTGCTCCCAGCGGACAGTAGTTCATCCGGCGGTAAATGTCGTGCAGACGAGAGCGATCCCGCTTGAACATCTCAAAATACGCGCCGATATGCAGTGCTAGGGTGATGGGCTGGGCCTTCTGCAGATGGGTGAAGCCCGGCATATACGTCTCCACGTTCTCTTCCATGATCTTATGCAGCGTCTCCAGCAGCTCCTTCAACAGCTCATCGGTCTCCTGCACCTGTCTGCGCACGTACAGACGCATGTCCACGGCCACCTGGTCGTTCCGGCTTCTTCCGGTGTGCAGCTTTTTGCCCGCATCCCCGATCCGGTCAATGAGGTTGGCCTCCACAAAGCTGTGAATATCCTCGTATTTCTCCGTGATCTCCAGCGCACCGCTCTCCACGTCCGCCAGAATGCCCTGCAGGCCGCCGATGATGGCTTCCTTCTCTTCCTCTGTGACAATGCCCTGCTTTGCCATCATCGTCACATGGGCAATGCTTCCCTGGATATCCTCCCGGTAAAGCTTTTTGTCAAAATTAATCGAAGCATTGAAATTGTAAACCAGCTGATCCGTCTCTTTGGTGAAACGGCCGCCCCATAACTGTGCCATATGTCTGATCCTCCTGTTTTATGATTCGTTTCTTTCCTGCGCTTTCTCCTGCTGCTGCCGTTCCCGCTCTCTCTTGGAAAAAACACAGCCGCAGTAGTCCTGCCGGTACATGCCGTGTTCCGCGGAAAGCTCCACCGAACGCTTGTAGCCGCCCCGCTTTTTAAAATCCGAGGGCAGGTGTCTGGCCTTGGTAATCCCGGCCAGCTCCTCCCCGATCTCGTTGAGCTTTGCCGCGTTCTTGTGGGGGCTGATGGACAGCGTTGTCGTAAAATAATCGAATCCCAGCTCGTCCGCCAGCTTCGCCGCCTCGGCAAGGCGCAGCCGGTAGCACACAAAACAGCGCTCCCCGCCCTCCGGGCAGTCCTCCAGCGTGCGCACCGCATCGTAAAAGAGTTCCGGCTCGTAATCCCCGGCCACAAACTGTACCGGGTGGTCGAAGGTGCATTCCGCGATAAACCGCTGCTGCTCCTTCACCCGATGCTCGTATTCCTCGGGGGGATAGATGTTCGGATTGTAATAAAACACCGTGATGGCAAAATACCGGGACAGATATTCCAGCACATAGGAACTGCACGGGCCGCAGCAGCTGTGCAGCAAAAGGCTTGGCACCCGCCCCTCCTTCGTCACCTGTTCGATGACCGCATCCAGCTCCTTCTGATAATTTCGCTTCGTCATAACATCCCTCCTCCCGCAAAGGCGCTTCAGTGCTTTTTATTATACGTCAGGAAAAGAGGCTCTGCAAGAAAAAATCCTTCCGGCCGCCCTGCTTGGGATCACAAACACACGATTTCCCTGTTTTTCATACTATAAATAGAAACCAGCGGAAAGGATACCGTCTATGGATGCTTTCCTGAATCTTACAGACGTCCGTTATTCTTACCACAGTCCCGAGGGAGAGACCCCGGCACTGTCTGATATATCATTTTCCGTAAAAGAGGGGGAATTTGTCGCCATTGTTGGCCCCTCCGGCTGCGGCAAATCCACCCTGCTGAACCTGATCTGCGGCCTTCTTGCCCCGGAAGCCGGGGAAATCACGCTGAAAGGCAACCCGGTCCTCCGGGAGCGGGAGCGCATCGGCTACATGCTCCAGAAGGATCACCTGTTCGAGTGGCGTTCCATTTACCGCAATGTCATCCTGGGACTGGAAATCCGCAGAAAATGTACAGAAGAAACTCTGGCCCGGGCAGAAGCCATGCTGGAACAGTATGGACTGGCCCCCTTCCGCAATGCCCGTCCCAGCGAACTGTCCGGCGGCATGCGCCAGCGGGCGGCCCTCATCCGCACCCTGGTGCTGCAACCGGAGCTTCTACTGCTGGACGAACCGTTCTCCGCCCTGGATTACCAGACAAGGCTTACCGTCTGTGACGACATTGCCACCATTATCCGCCGGGAGCAGAAAACGGCCATTCTCGTCACCCATGATCTGTCCGAGGCCATCAGTTGTGCCGACCGGGTCATCGTCCTTGGCAAACGGCCTGCACGCATCCGCGCGGTGGTGCCCGTCCATTTTGCGATGGAGAACCGCACGCCCTTCCAATGCCGCAGTGCCCCGGAATTCAAAGAATATTTCAACGAAATCTGGAAGGAGCTGAACGCCTATGACTAACCTCTCCCCTGCCCAGACCGCTTATCTTCAAAAACAGCAAAAACACCGCCGGATGATCTCGGCCTCCCGCATCACCCTGCTGGTAGTATTCCTGTGCCTGTGGGAGATCGCTGCCGACAGCGGCCGCATCGATGCCTTTATTTTCAGCTGTCCCAGCCGTCTGACCCGCACCTGCCTGTCCATGTGCCGGGATGGCAGCCTTTTTTTGCACACCGGCATCACCCTGGCGGAGACGCTCATCAGCTTTCTGCTGGTGTTGATCATCGGCACCCTGGCCGCGGTCCTTCTGTGGCTGTCCCGGCAGTTTTCCGAGATCATGGAGCCCTACCTGGTGGTGCTCAACAGCCTGCCCAAATCCGCCCTGGCCCCGCTGCTCATCGTCTGGCTGGGCGCCAACATGCGGACGATCATCACCGCAGGCATCTCCGTGGCCATCTTCGGCACCATCATCAGCCTGTACACCGGTTTCCGGGAGGTGGACCCCGATATGCAGAAACTGATCCGCACCCTGGGCGGCGGCAGACTGGATATTCTGCGCTGCGTCATCCTCCCCGCCAACATCCCCGTCTTCTTTTCCACCTCCAAGATCAACATCGGTCTGGCGCTGGTGGGCGTCATCATCGGGGAATTCATCGGTGCCAGACAGGGGCTGGGATACCTCATCATTTACGGCAGCCAGGTGTTCAGGCTGGACTGGGTCATCCTGTCCATCGTCATCCTGTGCATCATCGCCATGGCGCTCTACACGATGATCAGCCTGCTGGAAAAATACTGTCAGAAACTGCAGTAATCTCCATGCAGGCCAGCCCCGGCGGCAATAAAAAAACGTGCATTGTTTTCTCCTGGAATTTTCTGTATAATAAAGCAGACTTTTCAGAACCAAAGGAGAATCCCCATGAAATACTACTTTGCCCCCATGGAGGGGCTTTCCACCTATATTTTTCGAAACGCCTGGAGAAGCTGCTATCGGGGCGCGGACAAATACTTCACACCCTTTCTTGCCAATCCCCGGCTGAGCCGCCGGGAGATTGACGAGATCCTGCCGGAACACAACGAGAGTCTCTGCCTCATCCCGCAGATCCTCACCAACCGCGCGGAGGACTTTCTGTCCATTGCCGCCCAGCTTGCCGACTACGGCTACGACACGGTGAACCTGAATCTGGGCTGTCCCTCGGGAACTGTCACCGCCCGGAAACGGGGCGCCGGTTTCCTTGGCGTACCTGACGAGCTGGATGCTTTTCTGGACGAGATTTTCAGTCGCTGCCCGATGCGCATCTCCATCAAAACCCGCATCGGCGTGGAGGATACCGACGAGTGGCCCCGGCTGCTGGATATCTTTTCCGGATATCCCCTGGACGAGCTCATCATCCATCCCCGGCTCTCCCGGGAGCAGTACACCGGAATACCCCACCGGGATGCCTTTGCCGCAGCCTGTAAGGCCCTGCATGTCCCACTGTGCTACAACGGCGAGATTCATACCCCCGCAGATGTGCAGGCACTGCAAAACAACTTTCCAGACCTCCCCTCTGTCATGATCGGCCGGGAGATCCTGCGCAGACCCTATCTGCTGGAACAGATGGAGACTGGCTGCGCCACTGCCTCTCCCGACACCCTGCGCACTTTCCACGATGCCGTCTATGCCGGTTATCAGCAGCGCATGTCCGGGGAAATGCCGGTCCTGTACAAGATGAAGGATCTGTGGACGTATCTGTGCAACTCCTTCGCCCATCCCGAAAAAGCGCTGAAAAAAATCCGGAAAGCCAATCACTTCCCGGATTATGAAAAAGCCGTGCAGGACATGTTTGCCCTGCTGCTTGCGGATGAATAAATTGTCCTTATTTTTTTATCTCTTCCACTGCAACTTCTACCTGTTTGCCGCTGAAGGCAACGCCATAGGCATAAATCGTCCGTACCCCTCTGGCAGTCAGCTCCGTATCATATTTGCGGTCCCTGATCTGCCAAAGGGCCAGTTCGGATAATTTTTTCAAATCATCTCCTGTACAGTCCTTCTCCGCCTTTAATTCGATCAAAATTCCAGGCAGGCGATCATTTTCCGGCAGCAGCTGAATATCGTACCGCCCTTCCCCGGATTCTCTGTTGGAAGTCACATAGGAACCATGCAGCAAAACACAAAGCCCCAGTAAAAATCCATGATAAAAATTTTCTCCGACCGTATCATAAAAGCTGACGATCTGCAGAAGCAATTTCTGCATCGTGGCTTTCAACCGCTCTGCGTCCCCCGCATACAGCGCCTCCTGTATGGCAATGGCAGTTGCCTGGGAAATAGCAGGCTCCAGCCTGGAAAGAATTTCCTTCCTGTACACAAAGGCAATCTCTTTATTCGGAAGTGCCACCTCACACATAAAATCCCCGCTGAACGCCAGATCCGTCCTTATCGCTTTCAGATATCCTGCCACCAGCAGAAAGCTGTAAATCGTAGACGGATTCTTTTTGATCTGCGGATAAATCACACCGGTATCAATGTAAGTGACAAAAGACTGTCCATTCACCAGTGAGGTCAGTTTATCATACACCTCCTGATCTGCCCTGCCGATGATTTCCCCGATAATATCATTGCTTCCCGTGGACTGCCAGAAAGCTCTTGGTTCACATCCGCTGCTGAAATAGCTGATCACCGACCAGGGATTAAAAATCTCTGTCTTTCCAAACTGATAGCCATCATACCATGCACAAATCTCATCATACTTTTCCGGCACCCCATAATAGCCCGCCATCTGTCTGACTTCCTCCGCGGTAAATCCGAAATATTCGCTGTACTTCTGATCCAGTACAGAATGAATCGCCAGATTGTTCAGACCGCTGAAAATACTCTCTTTGGCCACGCGCAGAATGCCGGTCAGGAATCCATAGGAAAGATGTCGGTTATCTTTCAGTCCGCCGGAAAACAGATTCCGCATAAACAAAACAACCGGATCATAAAAGCCCTGCATATATCCCTGCTGGATCGGGATATCGTACTCATCAATGATAATGATCGGCGCAATTCCATAATGCTTATGCAATGCCGCAGACAGATCTGCCAGTGCACTGGATAGCTCTGTTTCCGTCGCCTCTCCCGACAGCAGACGGGCAAATGCCCGCCGATCTAGGTCATCACACGTTTCGCTGTCCTGAATTTCTTTGTGCCGATAAGCTTCCCTGGCAATCAGTTCCCGGATCACCTGAAAGGTTTCTTCCCAGGTAGTGAATTTCACATCTTTGAATGTCAGAAAGATCACCGGATATTTTCCCTGATACTCCTGATAATATTTACCGCAGGCCCAGATTTTCTTGTCTCTGAAATAAACAGACGTATCCTCCTGCGTTTTTTCAAAATAGGTGCGGAGCATATCCATATTCAATGTCTTGCCAAACCGGCGTGGTCTGGTAAACAGAGACACCATCGGCCGTTCATCGATAAAATCCCGGATCAGCATTGTTTTATCAATATAATAATACTCCGATGACGCCAGCCGATAATCAGAAATCCCCACAGGAAGTGGCAGCCGCCCCGGGCGCATATTCTTCTGGTACGCCCCGGACTTTATCCGGTTGTCTTCCGGTCTCACCGCATCAGCCGGAATGAGCCAGGAACGTCCCTGTTTCCTTGCTCCCGAGATTTTCCCTGCTTTGCAAAAATTCGTCACGCTCCGCTCCGTCAGATTCCAGCGCTGCGCCGCATCCCTGACACGTATCATCTCCATCGCTCACACCTCCTGTCTTTTTATCCATTATATCCAACTTCGGAATAATGTGCAATATTTATCGGAAATATTCCGAACAATATAAAACAAGGCCGCCGCACATCCATGCAACAGCCCTTTCTTAATTTTCTTTCGTGTTTCTCATTTGATCGCATAGCAGAAAATCTGCGCTACCGCCAGCAGGATCACACCCAGCACCACCAGCAGAATCTGTCCGGCGAACACCCCGGCGGCGATCTCCACCACCGCAATGAGGATCGGTGCAATGAACAGGGATACCCCCAGGATCATACCGATGGCCAGATTCATCACCGGCACAGCGATGGCCGGGAATACCGGAAATTTCCAGAGGAAGATGCCGCACAGGATCTCCGCGATCAGCAAAAAGCCCAGCACGCACATGCCCACCATCACCATAAGCTGACGGTCTTTTCTGCGGCGCTTCCTATTGTTGGCGGAAGGCGTTCTTCTTCCGGCAGAAGGCCCGGACGCCCGGCTGCGCTTCTCCTCCCGCTCATCATAATCATCTACGTCAAACGCATCGAACAGCTCCTCGCTGATGCGATCTGATTCATTATTGTTATAGGGTTTGAATGTACCTGCCATCATTCATCCTCCAAATCTCATAAAATCTTATATCCTATTATACCAAGAATTCCGAAAAAGGACAACCAAAAAGGTGTTCCCTTCATACGGGCAAACGGTAGCCCGGATGTTGAAAAAAGCCTGCGAAACCAGCTCGCAGGCCAAAAGCTCCCGGCCGGACTTGAACCGGCGACCCACGCATTACGAATGCGTTGCTCTACCAACTGAGCCACGGAAGCAGTGTGATCACTCACGCAAGAAATATATTAACAAAAACAAAGTAAAAAAGCAAGTCTTTTCTGATATTTTCCAGATATAATTTCCATCCATGTCGTGCCGCCTGCCCAGGCACAGACCTCGGGCAGGCAACGCAACATTCGAATCTACTGATTCTGTGACGACATATTTTCGATATGCACATCCAGCTGATTGAAGGGGATCTCGATGCCCTCCGCGTCAAACTGCAGCTTGATCTGCTCCAGGATCCGCCATCTGGTATCCCAGTAATTGGCAGCCTCCAGCCATCCTCTGGCACCCAGCACTACCGCACTGTCTCCCAGAGAGTCCACATACACCTGGATCGGACGATCCTGTAAAATGCAGGCGTCCTTCCGATAGATCTGCTCCAGCACCTGCTTTGCCTGCAGAAGGTCTGCCTGATAGGCGATGCCTACCGTCAGATCCAGACGGCGGAACTCCTCCTTCGTGATGTTGGTGATGGTGGAATTGGCCAGATCACCGTTGGGAATGATGATGGCACGGTTGTCCACGGTGAGCAGCTTGGTGGCAAACAGGGAGATCTGTTGTACCGTTCCCTCGCTGGAACCGGTGGAAATATAGTCTCCAACACCAAAGGGCTTCAGCGCCAGGATCAGCACTCCTCCTGCGAAGTTTGCCAGGCTTCCCTGCAAGGCCAGGCCAACAGCCAGACCGGCAGAACCAAACACCGCGATAAACGACGTAGTCTCAATGCCAAACAGAGAAATGATGGTCAGAAGCAGCACCGCATAGGCAATGGCTTTCACCAGCGCATCTACGAACTGTACCACGCCGGTATCCACCTGGGACCGCTCCAGCGAACGCCGCACGATCCTGCGCAGCAGCTTGATGAGCCTGGAACCGATAAAATAGATGACCAGCGCCAGCAGCACTGTCATACCGAAGGAAATGAAATCCGGAATCTTCCCCTTGAAATACTCCACTACCTTATTCGGATCCACGTCCTTTAATTTTTCCAGATTTTCCATCGTCTCCGATGTATCGATATTGCCGATATTGTTGATCTCTTCCGTCAGCGCCTCCGCCGCTGTCATAAGAAATGCCATGATGTTCCTCCTCATATATACTTGTTATTTTTTGCGAAACACGTTAAAATAATGATTACAGTTCACTCGTCTGTTCGTGTGAGCAAATTTTATGCTCGCATAAAAATTTGTTTACATAAACAGACGAAGGGAGCGCCTGCTCATGAACAAAAATGAGCTGCAACGCAGCGGAAAGCATCAAAGATGCGGTTTTGTGAATGGCGCGTGTGAACTGTCGGATTATAATTCACACAGAAAGGATGTACCTGCCATGACCAAAGAAACCGAAGATGCCATCATCGCATCCCTGAATGCCTACGCCGACCGCGTGCTCGGCGACATTGATCCGCAGAAGGTCAAGATCGGGGCCCAGCTTGCTGCGATCCGTCCCGAAATGGAGCGGCTGGCCGCCCTTCACCATATGGATATCACTGATCTTTTCGTGCTTTACATGGATCGCTGCTCCGAGATATTTGCCCTCCAGGAGGCAGACCTCCAGGAAGTACTCCGGCAACTGTAAATCCTTTGTTTGATCAAAACATATCCCTTAAAAAGGCTCCCGTCTTTCAGGCAGGAGCCTTTTATGTCAGATCTCGTGAATAAACAATCCGCTTCGAAGCTTGGGCTCAAACCAGGTGGATTTCGGCGGCATTAAAAGTCCTGCGTCCGCGATGTCCAGCAGCTCGTCCATGGATGTGGGATACATGGAAAAGGCCGCTGCCCATCCGTCCTGGTCCACATTTTTCTCCAGCTCCTGTAAACCCCGGATACCGCCCACGAACTTGATGCGCTGGTCGGTCTTGGGATCCTGGATCCCCAGCAGGGCATCCAGCACTTCCTTCTGCAAAATGGACACATCCAGACGATCCACGGTCTCCAGCGCATCCATGTCTCCCTTGTAGGTGAGCGCATACCAGGTGCCGTCCACGTACAGGCCGAAGGTGCCCTTCTTCTCCGGGCTTACCGCCTCTGTCCTGGCCTCCACTGTAAATTTCTCCTGTAATTTTTCCAAAAACTGTTCCACGGAAAGGCCGTGCAGATCCTTCACTACCCGGTTATAGTCCAGGATCCGCAGCTGCTCCTTGGGGAACATAACAGCCAGAAAATAGTTGAACTCTTCCTCGCCGGTGGGGTTCTTCGCCGCTTCTGCCTTCTGGAGTCCTACCCGCACAGCGGACGCTGCCCGGTGATGGCCGTCTGCAATATACAGGTGATCCATCTGGCCGAAAAGCTCCGTGATCCGTGCAATGACCTTCTCACTGGTGATGATCCACACCCGGTGAATGACGCCATCCTCTGTCTCGAAATCATAGACGGGTTCCCGCTCTTTCTCCCGCTCCACGATCTGCTGCAGCTCCTGCTGGCTGCGATAAGCCAGGAAAATCGGCCCGGTCTGTGCCTGGCAGGCATCAATGTGACGGATCCGGTCTTCCTCCTTGTCCCGTCTCGTATTCTCATGACGGCGGATCACGCCGTCCGTATAATCCTTCACGGCTACGCAGGCCGCAATGCCGTCCTGCACCCGTTCCTGATAGACCAGCTCATAAATGTAATAGCAGGCCTTCTGCTCCCGGATGAACTCTCCCCGCTCGATCATGCCCCACAGCAGGTCATGTGCCTTCTGATATACGGCATCACTGTACATGTCCACATCCTCCGGAAACTGTGTCTCCGCACGGTCGATCCGCAGAAATGACATGGGCTCCTTCTTTACCACTTCTCTCGCTTCGCTGCTGCTGTACACATCATAAGGCAGTGCTGCAATCTTATCCTCCAGTCCCTTTGCCGGACGAATGGCCCGGAACGGTTTTACTTTCGCCATAAAAACCTCCTTAAAATAGGTTAAAATCATTTCCTGTCATACTAAAAATCGGCCGCAGGATCATCTCCCACGGCCGAAAAATCCTGTACAGGACTATTTTACCACACGAACACGGAATACGCCATCCACTGCGCGAAGTTTCTCAACAACTGCATCGGTAGCCGGAGCTTCCAGGTCAAACATGGTGTAGGCATAATCGCCGCGGCTCTTGTTGACCATATCGGTGATGTTGATATCTGCCCCAGAAATGACGCCGGAGAACTGAGTGATCATATTCTTCACATTCTTATGGCAGATAGCGATACGTCCCGGCTTGGTGGCAGGGCCCATATCACAGTCAGGATAGTTCACGGAATGCTGGATATTTCCATTCTCCAGGAAATCCCGGATCTCCTTCACTGCCATTCTTGCACAGTTATCCTCAGACTCCTCGGTGGATGCACCCAGGTGCGGGATCACGATGACGCCCGGCTGTCCTGCGGTGGTCGCATTCGGGAAATCGGATACATATTTCTTCACCTTTCCCTCTGCGATGGCTGCCAGAACAGCGTCCTCATCCACCAGCAGATCTCTTGCAAAGTTCAGGATCACAACGCCATCCTTCATCTGCTTGATGGCATCGGCATTGATCATCTTCTTGGTGGCATCCATCAGCGGTACATGGATGGTGATATAGTCACACTCTTTGTAGATATCCTCCACATTATTGATATGACGGATGGAGCGGGACAGGTTCCACGCTGCCTGTACGGAAATGTACGGGTCATAGCCCAGTACCTCCATGCCCAGATGCGTAGCTGCATTTGCCACCTTGACACCGATGGCGCCCAGGCCGATGATGCCCAGCTTCTTGCCTTCGATCTCGCATCCGGCAAATTTCTTCTTCTCTTTCTCTGCCTGCTTGCCGACCTCTGCGTTGCCCTTCTGGGAAGCAACCCACTCGATACCGCCTACCACGTCACGGGATGCCAGCAGCATACCGGCCAGTACCAGCTCTTTCACACCGTTGGCGTTGGCACCCGGGGTGTTGAATACGACAATACCCTTCTGTGCGCATGCATCCAGCGGGATGTTGTTCACACCGGCGCCGGCTCTTGCGATACCGGACAGCTGGTCGGAGAACTCCATATCATGCATGGCTGCGCTCCGGACAAGGATCGCATCTGCCTCGTTTACATTTTCTGTTTTCTCATAATTCCCGTCGAACTGCTCCAGGCCGCAGGCTGCGATGGGATTCAGGCAATGATATTTGTACATTACAGATTCTCCTCCTCAAACTTCTTCATGAACGCTACCAGCGCTTCCACACCTTCGATGGGCATTGCATTGTAAATGCTTGCGCGCATGCCGCCGACGGTACGGTGGCCCTTCAGGTTCTCCAGGCCTGCTTCCTTTGCCTCTTTGACAAATTTTGCATCCAGATCCTTGTCACCGGTGACAAACGGCACGTTCATCAGGGAACGATCCTCGGGAACAACGGTGCCCTTGAACAGCTTGCTCTGATCCAGATAATCGTAGAGGATCTTGGCCTTCTTCTCGTTGCGCTCCTTCATGACAGACAGGCCGCCCATCTTCTTGAGCCATTTGAACACCTTGCCGCAGATGTAAATGCCATATGCCGGCGGTGTATTGTAAAGAGAATCATTGTCTGCATGTGTCTTGTACTGCAGCATGGTCGGTGTGCCCGGCAGCACGTCCTCGGTGATCAGATCCTCTCTGATGATGACGATGACAACACCGGCAGGCCCGATGTTCTTCTGTACGCCGCCATAGATCACACCGTATTTTGACACATCCACAGGTTCTGATAAGAAGCAGGAAGAGACATCAGCAACCAGTGTTTTGCCTTTGGTGTTCGGTAAAGTCTTGTATTTCGTTCCATAGATGGTATTGTTCTCACAGATGTACACATAATCCGCATCCTCATCAATGGGAAGATCGGAACAGTCCGGTATATAGGAGAATGTCTTATCCTCGGAAGATGCGATCTTGTTCGCCTTGCCGAATTTGGACGCCTCCTGCCATGCTTTCTTTGCCCACTGACCGGTAACGATGTAATCAGCCACACCGTTCTTCATCAGGTTCATGGGGATCATGGCAAACTGCTGGGAAGCACCGCCCTGTAAAAACAGAACCTTGTAATTGTCCGGGATGTTCATCAGCTCCCGAAGATCAGCCTCCGCGGTCTTGATGATGTCCTCGAATGCCTTGGAGCGATGGCTCATCTCCATGACAGACATACCGGTTCCGTTGTAATCCAGCATCTCTGCCGCTGCTTCCTTCAATACCTCTTCCGGCAATACAGCCGGTCCAGCCGAAAAGTTATAAACTCTGCTCATTTTTTGTTCCTCCTGCTTTCAAAAAATTCTTAAGGCTTATTCTACAACTGCCGCTTTTTTTCGTCAATATGTTTTTTCACCGTTTCTGCATACTTTTTGTGCGAAGATTTCATACTTTTTTGAAAATGTTTCAGTAAATTACCACCGGCGTACCGATTTTCACCCGGTTGTAAAGCTTGATCACATTGTCCAGCGGCGTGTTGATACAGCCGTGGGAACCGCTGGTGAGATAGATCTTGCCGCCGAACTGACTGCGCCAGGAGGCATCGTGAATGCCGATACCGCCCCATACCTTCATCCAGTATTTGACAAAGGACACATAATCCGCGCCCACCAGCGTCGCATTCCGAGCCTTGTTGTGGATATAGCCCACGCCCCGCTTCGTGTGGTTGCCGCCTTTGCCCGTCACCACATCCGTGTCCATGTACAGCTGTCCATCCTCGTAATACCACATATGCTGGGCCTCAATGGAAATCTCTATGTAGGTAGCACCGATGTCACTGGTGCCCCGCACCTGTTCAAAGCCGGTCTGGGCGTATACCGGCTGCCGGTCCGCCACATCTTTTCCGGCCTTTACCAGGGTAAGCAGCTCCTCTGTCTCCTTCTTCCGGCTGATCTTCCAGCCATAGGGGCCGCCGGACACTTCTATATCCCGGCCGTCCGTGGTGTGGAACATCCGCTTGCCGCCCACCGTATCGTACTTTTCCGCCAGCGTCTTTACATAGGCCGCCACCGCCTTTTCATCCAGATACAGCGTGCCGTCCTTCTTCTGCCGGTACCAGGACCAGAGCACCGTCCGGTCGATGACCTCCTTATTTTCTCCAAACGCATAGGAGATCGTAAAATCAGACAATGCCGCCAGGCGATCCGTCACCTCTTTGATCTGAGGCGAATCCTCTGTCACCGTGGGCAGCGTATAGCAGTCTGCCTCCGCCAGAGAAAGCACCGTCTCTTCCCCTGCGAATGCTGTCTGCAGCGCCTCCTGAAATTTTGCCTCGTCGATGGTCGTGCCCTCACTGGATGGCTGGAACAGGAAGCCGTCCGCATCGCTGTAGGAAATGCTGGCATTCACCGGCGCTGTCATATTGGCCGGATCCAGAAAAGCAATCTCCCGGAGTACATGCTCCAGCTTCGTCTCGTCATAGACGGCCTTTGGCGTCACCTCATAGTGCACCGGTGCGCTTACCAGCGCCGGAAGCCAGGCAAAGGCATTCTGCCCTTCCAGAATATGATCCAGATCCTCTCCGAAATCATAGGTCAGGCCGATCTCCTCCCCGGAGATCACCGCTTCTTCCCCGTCCTTCGCCTGAATGGTCAGCGTATAACCGGACAGCCCCTCCAGAAGCCGCTCCTTTACCTCTTCCACGGTCAGAAATGACGCATTCACCGTGTTGATGCGTGTGCCGTATAAAAACAGGTGCTGCATATACCAGGCAACGCCCGTATACGCCAGCAGCAGTACCGCCGCCACGGTGATCAAAATTTTGGAACATAACTTTTCCTGTCTGTGTTTTCCCATAAAAAATCCCCCCACCAGGTATGATAAATGAAATTGAAAATAAAGCGCAACGAGAGTGCCCCAGGCCAGCCCCTCTTTGCTGTCCTGAAACACTCTCGTATTTTTTACTGCTTCTTCAAATCGTCAGAATCAAACGCCTGGTCAATCGGTGCTCCCGCCGGAACCATCGGGAATACCTTGTCATCCTTATCGATCTGTACGTCGATAAAATACGGAACCTTCTCTTCCACTGCCTGCCGGATGGCCGGAGCAAGCTGAGAAAGCTCTGTCACACGGACAGCCTTAACGCCAAGGCCCTCCGCCACTTTCACGAAGTCCACCTTGTCTTCAAGGATCGTTGCCGAGTATCGTTTGTCATAGAACAATGTCTGCCACTGTCTTACCATGCCCAGCACGTGGTTGTTGATGACAACCTCGATGACCGGGATGCCATATCTGGACGCGGTGGCAAGCTCATTCATATTCATGCGGAAACAGCCGTCTCCCGCGATATTGATGACGGTCTTATCCGGGCAGCCGCACTTTGCGCCGATGCAGGCGCCAAGGCCGTAGCCCATGGTACCCAGACCGCCGGAGGTCAGGAACGTGCGGGGCTGCGTGTACTTATAATACTGTGCTGCCCACATCTGATGCTGGCCCACATCGGTGGTGATGATGGCCTCTCCCTTTGTTTCCCGATAGATCTCTTCGATGACTGCCGGGCCGGTCAGTGCCTGATGGTCATATTTCAGCGGATACTGTGCTTTCAGCTCCTGGATCTTTGCAAGCCATTCTGCGTGATCCTGGGGCGCGATCCGCTCTGTCAGCTTCTCCAGGCTGGCTTTCAGATCTCCGGTCACGGATGCGGTCACATGAATGTTCTTGTTCACCTCTGCCGGGTCGATATCCAGCTGGACGATCTTCGCCTGGCTGGCAAATTTTGCCGCATTGCCGATGACACGGTCGCTAAACCGGGCGCCGAGCACTACCAGCAGGTCGCACTGAGACACACCGAAATTGGCCGTCTTCGTGCCATGCATACCAAGCATGCCGGTGTACAGATCGTCCGTGCCCGGGAACGCGCCCTTGCCCATCAGCGTATCTGCCACAGGGGCTTGCAGCTTCTTCACAAATGCCCGCACTTCCTGCGCCGCATCGGAAAGGATGGCGCCGCCGCCCACCAGAACATAGGGCTTCTTCGCTGCATTGATGAGTGCAACTGCCCGGGAAAGCTCTGCCTCCGAAATATCTGTTTTCTTCTCAATAGGTGCCGGTACCGCAGGCTCATATTCGGCCATGGCCGCCGTCACATCTTTGGTCACATCCACCAGCACCGGGCCGGGCCGGCCGGATCTGGCGATCTGGAAGGCCCGGCGGATCGTATCCGCCAGGTGATTGACATCTTTCACAATAAAGTTGTGCTTTGTCACCGGCATGGTGATGCCCGCGATATCCACCTCCTGGAAGCTGTCCTTGCCAAGGAGGGGCACACTCACGTTGGCCGTGATGGCCACAATCGGAATCGAATCCATATAGGCGGTGGCAATACCGGTCACCAGGTTGGTGGCACCGGGGCCGGAGGTAGCCATGCATACGCCCACCTTGCCGGTAGCCCGGGCATAGCCGTCTGCCGCATGGGCAGCCCCCTGCTCATGGGAGGTCAGCACATGCCGGAACTGATCTCCGTATTTATAAATTGCATCATATACATTCAGGATCGTGCCGCCGGGATATCCGAAAATCGTATCAACTCCCTGCTCTTTCAGGCACTCTAAGATGATCTCAGATCCATTTAACTGCATTTTACTGTTTCCCTTCTTCCGTTAGTTCTTCGGAGCCTCCAGAACAGCTCCATGGGCAGCACTCGTCACAAGTGCTGCGTACCGTGCCAGATAGCCGGTCTTTACCTTGGGCTCTCTCGGCTGCCATGCGGCACGGCGTCTTGCCATCTCCTCATCGGATACGGCGATCTCTAATTTATATTCAGGGATATTGATCTTGATGATATCCCCTTCCTCCACGAACGCAATGGGGCCGCCCATAGCTGCCTCAGGAGAAACATGGCCGATGGACGCACCTCTGGATGCGCCGGAGAATCTGCCGTCTGTGATCAGTGCCACAGAGGAGCCCAGTCCCATGCCTGCGATGGCAGAGGTGGGGTTCAGCATCTCTCTCATACCCGGGCCGCCTTTTGGGCCCTCGTAACGGATAACAACCACATCACCGGGAACGATCTTGCCGCCCTTGATGGCTGCAATGGCGTCTTCCTCGCAGTCAAATACCCGGGCAGGGCCTTCGTGTACCATCATCTCCGGTACGACAGCGGAACGCTTCACAACGGCGCAGTCGGGTGCCAGGTTGCCGCGCAGCACTGCCAGACCGCCGGTCTTGCTGTACGGATTCTCCACCGGACGGATGACTTCCGGATTCTTGTTGATGCAGCCCTTGATGTTCTCGCCTACCGTCTTACCGGTGACGGTCATCACATCCAGGTTCAGCAGATTTAACTTGGTCAGCTCATTCATGACAGCGTATACACCGCCGGCCTCGTTCAGGTCTTCCATGTAGGTAGCGCCTGCCGGTGCCAGATGGCAGATGTTCGGTGTCCGTTCGCTGACTTCGTTGGCAATGTCCACGTTCAGGTCAAAACCAACCTCATGGGCGATGGCAGGCAGATGCAGCATACTGTTGGTGGAGCATCCCAGTGCCATGTCTACGGTCAGGGCATTCATAAATGCCTCTTTTGTCATAATGTCTCTCGGACGGATGTTCTTCTCCAGAAGCTCCATCACCTTCATGCCGGCATGCTTTGCCAGCTTGATCCGCTCGGAATAAACGGCCGGGATCGTGCCGTTGCCCTGCAGGCCCATGCCCAGCACCTCTGTCAGACAGTTCATGCTGTTGGCGGTGTACATACCGGAGCAGGAACCACAGGTCGGACATACCTTGTTCTCGAACTCAGTCACGTCCTCCTCGGTCATCTTGCCTGCCGCATAAGCGCCCACGGCCTCAAACATGCTGGAAAGGCTTCTCTTCTGTCCGTGTACATGACCGGCCAGCATGGGGCCGCCGCTGACAAATACGGTGGGCACATTGATTCTGGCTGCTGCCATGAGAAGGCCCGGTACGTTCTTGTCACAGTTGGGCACCATGACCAGAGCATCAAAGGCATGGGCAGTCGCCATGGCCTCTGTGGAATCTGCGATCAGATCTCTTGTGACAAGAGAATATTTCATGCCGATATGGCCCATGGCGATACCGTCACAAACAGCAATGGCCGGAAATACCACCGGTGTACCGCCTGCCATGGCAACGCCCATCTTCACTGCCTCTACGATCTTGTCCAGGTTCATGTGACCCGGCACGATCTCATTATAGGAGCTGACAATGCCGACCAGCGGCCGCTCCATCTCTTCCTTCGTCATTCCCAGTGCATTGAACAGCGAGCGGTGTGGTGCCTGCTGCATGCCTACCTTTACGGAATCACTCTTCATTCTTCATTCTCCCCTTCTTTGTCTGTCCTCTGCGGACAGACTTGTGTACAATATCTATCGTTTCCGCAGACGGCCCGCAGACATCCGGGCCGCCCACAGCTTACTTTCCGTTGGTTTTCTGCAAAATCAGTTTAAATGCGCTCTGCGATCAGGTCTCCCATCTTCGTGGTGCCCACCTGGGTCATGCCCTCGGACATGATGTCCACTGTGCGGTAGCCGTCTCTGAGTACCTGCTTGACCGCTGCTTCCACTGCATCTGCTTCTTTGTCAAGATCAAAGGAGAAACGCAGCATCATGGCAGCAGACAGGATCGTTGCAATGGGGTTGGCGATATCCTGTCCCGCAATGTCCGGTGCGGAGCCATGGCTGGGCTCATACAGGCCGAACTTGGTGTCATTCAAGCTGGCGGAGGACAGCATACCGATGGAACCGGTCACCATACTTGCCTCGTCAGAAAGG
The DNA here is from genome assembly GCA_018223385.1 of Oscillospiraceae bacterium Marseille-Q3528. Taxonomy (GTDB): domain Bacteria; phylum Bacillota; class Clostridia; order Lachnospirales; family Lachnospiraceae; genus JAGTTR01. Next base: position 62,452 of record JAGTTR010000002.1, on the reverse strand, counting down.
ATATCTCCGAACATGTTCTCGGTCAGGATCACGTCAAACTGTCCCGGATCCTTCACCAGCTGCATGGCACAGTTGTCCACCAGCATATGCTCATAGGAAACCTCCGGGTAATCCTTTGCCACTTCCTCGACAACCTTTCTCCACAGTCTGGAGGAATCCAGCACGTTGGCCTTGTCCACGCTGGTCACTTTCTTCCGGCGCTTCATGGCAATATCAAAACCGCGGATGGCGATCCGGCGGATCTCATTTTCATCATAGGTCAGCGTATCAATGGCTTTCTTCACGCCATTCTCCTCGATGGTCTTGCGCTCTCCGAAGTACAGGCCACCGGTCAGCTCCCGCATGATCATCATATCAAAACCGTCGCCGATGATCTCGTCCTTCAGCGGGCATGCGCCGCGCAGCTCACTGTACAGATATGCCGGGCGCAGGTTGGCAAACAGATTCAGTGCCTTTCTGATCTTCAGAAGTCCTGCTTCCGGTCTTAAGCTGGGTGGAAGCTGATACCACGGAGAAGTTGCCGTGTTGCCGCCGATGGAACCCATCAGAACTGCATCGCTGGCTTTTGCTGTTGCAATCGCCTCATCCGTCAGCGGTACCCCGCATGCGTCGATGGAAGCGCCTCCCATTAAAACATCTTTATAGACAAATGTATGTCCGAATTTTTCACAGACCCGATCAAGAACTTTGCGTGCCTCTCTAGTAATCTCAGGTCCGATGCCGTCACCGGCAATTACTGCCACTTGAAAATTCATGTGCTGTCGTCTCCCTTTCTGCAGCGTTCTCCCTCTTTCGACAGGAAAACATTATTAGTTATATAATATATGATTTATTTTCGTTTTTCAACTATAAAAAATCACTTTGTCGCTTTTCCGTGATAAAGAAGCAAACTTTTTATAAAAAGTTTCACGCATAATTGAAAAATTCCGCACATAAAAAAATAAGGATGCCTCTGCAATTAGAAGCATCCTTTTCTTTCTGTATCAAATCGCCAGATCTTACTCCCCGGCCTTCTCCACCTCAGCGATGGCAGCCTTTCTCATGGGGATTCTGCAGTTACGGTTGCTGCCGAACTCCACGATCACGTCATCCTCTGTGATATCGATGATCACACCGTAAAAACCGCTGGTCGTCACAATGCTGTCGCCCACAGCCATATCCATCAGCATAGCCTGCATTCTCTTCTGCTCCTTACGCTGGGGACGGATCGCAAGGAAATACATAATTCCGCCGAAAATTACCACATAAGCAATCAGAATAAACATGCTGTTGCCGCCTGTCAAAATTAAATTCATTTTCATTCCTCCTAGTATACCGAACGGCTTTCAGCCTGTCCGCATTTTTGCCATTAATACTACTATACACAATTCAACCGATAACATCAAGGGGTTTTTTGTTAAAGTTCACTCGGATGTTCCTGTTGGCAGATTTCATGCTTGCATGAAAAGCTGCCTGCAAGAACAGACGAAGGGAGCGCCATGTAATGAGCAAAAGTGAGCTGCAGCGCAGCGGAAAGCATCGAAGATGCGATTTTGCGAATGGCGCGTGTGAACTTTAACCATCAACCTTTCTCTTCTTCCATCCCGGCCAGTTTTTCCTTCTTGTACTGGGCAAACCGGTCTTCGTCGATGGCATCTCGGATCCCGGTCATCATGGTGTTGTAGAAATACAGGTTGTGCAGCACGCACAGACGCATGCCCAGCATTTCCTTGGCTTTCAGCAGATGCCGGATGTACGCTCTGCTGTGATACCGGCAGGCCGGACACTGGCAGCCCTCCTCGATGGGACGGTCATCCAGCTCGTACTTCGCGTTGAACAGGTTCAGCTTGCCGTGGTTCGTGTACACATGGCCGTGACGGCCGTTCCGGCTGGGATATACGCAGTCGAAGAAGTCCACGCCCCGCTCCACAGATTCCAGAATGTTGGCAGGCGTTCCCACGCCCATCAGGTACACCGGCTTCTCCAGCGGCAGGTAGGGCACCGTCTTCTCGATGATGTCATACATCTCCGCGTGGGTCTCTCCTACCGCCAGGCCGCCCAGCGCATAACCGTCCAGATCCAGTTCTGAGATCCGTTTGGCATGCTCGATCCGGATATCCGCAAACGTGCCACCCTGGTTGATACCAAACAGCATCTGGTGATGGTTGATCGTATCCTCCAGACCATTTAAGTGGTCAAGCTCCGCCTTGCAGCGCACCAGCCATCTGGTCGTCCGATCCACAGAATTCTGCATATACTCTCTCGTGGCCGGATGGGGCGGGCACTCGTCGAATGCCATGGCAATGGTGGATGCCAGGTTGGACTGGATCCGCATGCTCTCCTCCGGCCCCATGAAAATCTTTCTGCCGTCGATATGAGAATGGAAGTATACGCCCTCTTCCTTGATTTTTCGCAGGTCTGCCAGAGAAAATACCTGGAATCCGCCGGAATCGGTCAGCACCGGACGATCCCAGTTCATAAACTTGTGAAGGCCTCCCATTTTTTTCACGACCTCATCTCCGGGACGCACGTGCAGATGGTACGTGTTGCACAGCTCCACCTGGGTGCCGATGCCCTTCAGATCGATGGACGACACCGCACCCTTGATAGCTGCCGCTGTTCCCACATTCATAAATACGGGGGTCTGAATCACGCCGTGCACCGTGTGGAATTCTCCGCGCTTGGCGTTCCCGTCTCGTTTCAATAATTTATACATGAATCCAATTTCTCCTCTCCTTTTCCCAGTATACAGGACTTGCGCCCGGGCCGCAAGGAAAACCTGTTTACATTTTCGGATTCCTTCATTATAATAAATGGAGCAAAATGAATCTATTTGGAGGTGCGCATTATGTCCGGTTCCATTTACGGAAAATTATTTCAGGTGTCTTCCTGGGGGGAATCCCATGGCAAGGCCATCGGTGTTGTCATTGACGGCTGCCCCGCAGGGCTCGCTCTCACGGAGGCAGATATCCAGCCATTCTTAAACCGCCGCAAGCCCGGCCAGTCCCGCTATACCACACCCAGAAAAGAGGATGACGCTGTGGAGATCCTGTCCGGCACCTTTGAAGGACGGACCACCGGCGCCCCCATTTCCATGATCGTGTACAACAAATCCCAGCGATCCGCCGACTACAGCGAGATTGCCAGCTACTACCGGCCCGGACATGCGGACTATACCTATGATCAGAAATATGGTTTCCGGGACTATCGGGGCGGCGGCCGTTCCTCCGCCAGAGAGACCATTGCCCGGGTGGCAGCCGGTGCCGTTGCTGTGAAGCTCCTTGGCGAACTGGGCATCTCTTTTCTTACGTATACCCGCTCCATCGGCCCGGTATGCATCAACGACGCCCGTTTTTCCGCGGAGGAAATTGACAACAATCCCCTGTATATGCCGGACGCCACGGCTGCGAACGAGGCCGCTGCCGTGCTGGAGCAGTGCATGCAGCGCCAGGATTCCTGCGGCGGCACGGTGGAATGTATCGTCGGGGGGCTTCCCGTCGGTCTGGGGCAGCCCAACTTCGACAAGCTACCCGCTGTTCTCGGACACGCCATCCTGTCCATCGGCGCGGTCAAAGGTTTTGAGATCGGTGACGGTATGGCTGTGGCACAGGCCTTCGGCTCCGACAACAATGACGCTTTCTACATGACACCGGAGGGCACTCCCGCCAAACGCACCAACCATTCCGGCGGTGTCCTGGGCGGTATCAGCGACGGCTCCGACCTGATCTTCCGGGCAGCCTTCAAACCCACGCCGTCCATCGCAGCCCCCCAGCACACGGTAAACCAGTCCGGGGAAGAGATCGAGATCTCCATCCACGGCCGCCACGACCCCATCATCGTGCCGCGCGCTGTGGTGGTGGTGGAATCCATGGCAGCCCTTGCGCTGACTGACCTGCTGTTTGAGAGTATGACGTCACGGATGGAGCCCATCAAAGCCTTCTTTGAGAAGTAAACAAACCTGAAAAAAAACCCCATAAACAGCGGATACATTCCTGTCTATGGGGTTCTCTTTATCGTTTTTTGTTATTTTTTTAATCGGTACACTTGGGCAGTGCCAGAATACCGGTTCTTGCCAGCTCGTTGATACCGAACGGTGTCATCATCCGGATAAAGAGGTCTGCTCTCTCCGGCGTGTCGCACAGCTGGATCAGGAAGGATGTGGTGGACATGTCCACGATCTGCGCACCGATCATGGCACAGTTCTCCACGATGTCTCTTCTGTTGGTGCTGTTGTATTTCAGCCGCATCATGAGAAGCTCCCGGGAAACACTCTCAGACTCCTCGAAGGTCTTCACCTTGATGACATCCAGCTTCTTGTTCAGCTGTTTCTCGATCTGCTGCATGATCTGCTCATCACCGGAGGAGACGATCGTCATGCAGGAGACATCCTTTACCTCAGTCTCACCTACAGCAAGGCTGTCAATGTTATAGCAGCGGCGTGCAAACAATCCGGAAATCTTGCTGAGCACACCGGAACGGTTCTCTACCTGTACGGAAAATATTTTCTTCAAAACGATTCCCCCTCTTCCTATTTTACAAGATCATACTGGTCAATCACACACTCCATGAGACCCGGGCCTTCCTGCTTCAGGAAAGCGTCCAGCTTCTCTTCCACACCGTCCATATTGTACAGACGGGCAAAGGGAATGTCATAGGCTGCCGCGATCTTCTCCAGATCCGGGCTGCCGTCCAGATTTACAACAGAATACCGGTCATGGTAGGTGTAATGCTGATACTCACGAACCATACCGAGGAAATTGTTCTTCAGTACCACGATCTTGATGGGAATGTGATGCTGCTGCATCGTTGCCAGCTCCATAAAGGACATCTGGAAGGAACCGTCGCCACATACGGCAATGACCTGCCGGTTCATATCCGCACGCTTGGCGCCGATGGCTGCCGGAATGGAATAGCCCATGGTGCCCATACCGCCGGAGGTGAGGAAACGGCCGTTCTTCACGATGTGATAGCCTGCGGACCAGATCTGGTTCTGTCCCACGTCTGCCACATAGATGGCATCGTCATCCAGCTTCTCGGAGAGAATGCGGATAAACTCTGCCGGATCCACATATTCCGGGTTCGGGCGACGCTTGGGCGCCATCTCCTTCTTCCACATATTCAACAGCTGCAGCCAGTCAGAGAAATCATTCTCGAAGTCCTGCTTTGCAAAATCATTCATAATGTGACGGATATCACCGACGATGGGGATGGTAGGCCCCATGATCTTGCCGATCTCCGCCGGGTCTACATCGATATGTACCACAGTACGCTCTTCTGCCAGCGCATTCATGTTCAGCTGCTGGATGGCACGGTCTGCCAGACGGGCACCCATGACAATGAGCAGGTCGCACTCATTCATGGCACGGTTGGCATAAGCCTTGCCGTTATTTCCCACCATGCCGAAATAGAGCGGATGCTCGGTGGGCATGGTGCTGATTCCCATCATGGTCGATACAACAGGGATCTGATATTTCTCGGCAAAAGCACGCACCTCGTCTCTCGCCTCAGACAGCAGCACGCCGCCGCCCACGCAGATCAGCGGCATCTTTGCCTTGGAAAGCTCTGCGATGACCTTCTTGATCTGGATGATATGGCCCTTCACTGTAGGCTTGTATGTCCGCAGGGAAACGCTCTCCGGGTAAGAAAAGTCAAACTTGGCATTCTGCACGTCGATGGGCACATCGATGAGCACCGGGCCTCTTCTTCCGGTATTGGCAATGTAGAAGGCTTCCTTAAATACCCGCGGAATGTCCTCCACATTTTTCACAATATAACTGTATTTGACGAAGGACTCCACTGCCCCCGTGATGTCTGCCTCCTGGAACACATCCTTGCCAAGCTGCGCCGTGTTGACCTGTCCGGTGATCGCCACCATCGGGATACTATCCATATATGCCGTCGCGATTCCTGTGATCAGGTTCGTTGCCCCTGGGCCGGAAGTAGACACACATACGCCCGCCTTTCCTGTCACTCTGGCATAGCCGCTGGCCATATGGCCTCCATTCTGTTCTGTCCGCACAAGCACGCTCTCAATGTCAGAATCCAGAATGCTGTTAAAGAACGGGCAAATAGCAACGCCCGGATATCCATAGACGACGGAGATGCCCTCGTTCTCAAGACATTTTACCATTGCATCTGCACCTGTCATAATCATATCCAGTTCTCCTTCCTGTTTCGTAATGTAAAATATTCTCCTGCCGGTCAGGTCGTATACTCCTGTTCGGTAGTTTTAATGATAATTTTACTCCACCCGCTTTCCAACTGTCAAGTGATAAAAATTTATCGAAACACGGAGAAGCTTTCATATATTCATATATTACAGTTCACAGGAACATACCTACAGAACCTGCCACTGGCAGCTTCTTTCGGATGCAATGCAACGAAGAGAGCGCCTTTTGATGAGCAAAAATGAGCTGCAGCGCAGCGGAGAGCATCGAAGATGCGGTTTTGCGAATGGCGCGAGTGAACTGTATATCTATATAACAAGAAACGTCTGTACAGGAAGCTTCCTCTCCCCATACAGACGTTCTTATAAATGCAGACAAATCGCTGCTTTTCTTTAGGACAGTGCCTCCGCCAGCGCCTCCATCTGTGCCTCATTGGCCGCATTCACAGCACCCTTCACAGATACCACCGGTTCTGCGATGGTCAGGTTCTTGCAGCTCTCCAGCATCTTGGTCATGATTCTGGCCGCTGTGGGCGCCCAGGAACCGTTTTCCATCAGCCCTACGGTGCGGTTCTGATAATTCCGCTCAGTCAGATGCTCGATAAATGCACGCATGTGCGGGAACACGTCGCCATTGTATGTAATGGAAGCCAGCACCAGCCTGCTGTAACGGAATGCCTGTGCCACAGCCTCAGAAAGATCCGTCCTGGCCAGATCCATCACGCACACATCCTGTCCTTTTTCCTGTAACTTCTTTGCCAGCTGCTCTGCCGCTGCCTTCGTGTTGCCGTACACAGAGCTGTATGCCACCAGCACGCCCTCCTGCTCCGGCGTATAAGAAGCCCACGCACTGTAAGCCTGCAGCGCCTCCGCCAGAAGATCCCCTTCCAGCACCGGACCGTGCAGCGGGCAGATCTTTGCAATCTCCAGCGCGGATGCCTTTTTCAGCACTGCCTGTACCTGCGCGCCGTATTTTCCAACGATACCGATATAATAGCGGCGTGCCTCAGAAAGCCAGGGCTCCTCCACATCCAGAGCACCGAACTTGCCAAAGCCGTCTGCGGAGAACAGCACCTTGTCCGCGTCATCGTAGGTCATGAGCACCTCCGGCCAGTGTACCATGGGTGCACCGACGAAATGCAGTGTGTGCCGTCCCAGGGTAAGGGTATCCTTCTCTTTCACCACCAGGCTGCGGCCCGAAAAATCCTCCCCGAAAAACTGCTGCATCATCACCAGTGCCTTGGCCGATGTGACGATGGTCGTCTGCGGGTACTTCTTTGCAAATGCCACCAGGGAACCGGAGTGATCCGGCTCCATGTGCTGGATAACAATGTAATCCGGCGCTTTTCCGCCCAGCGTCTGGTCGATGTGATTCAGCCACTCTTCCGCAAAATGGGTATCCACGGAATCCATCACCGCCGTTTTCTCATCACAGATCACATAAGAATTGTAGGCCATGCCTGCGGGCACCGCATACTGTCCCTCAAACAGATCCAACTCATGATCATTGACGCCGACGTACACAATCTCTTCTGTCACTTTCATTTTTCAAACCAACCTTTCTGTTCAAACATGCTGTCTGGATATCCTTCTGCCTATTTCGCCGGATACAGCTTGGAGATCAAAATGCTGTTGGGCGTGTCCACCCGCAGCGGACGGCCCTTCTCCACGAAAAGCTTCTTCTCATAATCCACCCGGAAGGTACGGATCTCGTTGGATTCGTGGTTCAGCACCACCAGCGTCCGGTCATCCGGGAATACCTCGATATCCTTCGGATAGCTGCCGCTCACCGGCAAAGCACACAGACGGTCCAGACATCCGCTGTCCGGATTGATCTTAAAGATGGACACACTGTTGTCTCCCGCAGAGGAACAATACAGATAATTGCCATCCCGGGAAATCTTCATGCCGGCAGCCGCGCAGGCCGTTTCTTTCAGATCCATCCGGGTATCCACCCGCTGCAGCTTCTCAAATACCGGCAGTTTACCGCTGCCGTCATAGGAATACACATCAATATAATTTTTCAGTTCACAGATCACATAGGCAAACCGGCCGTCTCTGGAAAACATGATGAGACGGGGGCCGGACTCCAGTTCGCACCGCAGGATATCCACCAGATTCAGCTTTCCCGTCTTATGATCCAGCCGGTACAGGTTCACATGGTCTACGCCGTTGTCCACCACGCACAGGTACTTCTGATCCGGTGTCATGCGCACGCAGCTGATATGGGGCCGGAAATTCCGCTCTGCCACACTGCCCAGACCTTTATGGAAAATGCCATCCGTGATGGCGCCGATGCTGCCATCCGGCTGAATACGGAGTACTGTCACCTTGCCGTCGTGATAGCCGCCCACAAACAGAAACTGATCGGTGGCATCGGTGGATACAAAGCAGCCTCTCATGCCCTCGATCCCTACCTTATTAATGGATTCCAGATCGCCGTCCGGCAGGATCCGGAAAGACTCCACGCCCTCATCAGAGATAGAATACAGAAACTGCTTGTTGTGTGCCTTGGTCAGATGGGAAGAGTTGTTGATGGGCACCACCTTGCGCTCCTTCATCAGTCCCTGCTCCACATCTACGTCATATAAATGAATGCCGATACTCGTTCCGTGGGTATAAGTGCCCACATACGCCACATATCTGTCTTTGCTCATCGTATCATCCTCCTGCTGCTTTCCCGTTTCTTTCCTATATTATATAGGACATATCCTGTTCCCTATTCTAGCACAGAACCATATTTGTTGACAAGCCCGGCTTGCCATATGCCCCAAACAGTTCAGCCCGCGCCATTCGCAGAACCGCGCTGTCATGCGCTCCGCCGCTTCACGGCTCTCTTCTGCTCATTACCGGGCGCTCCCTGCATCTGTCCCTGCGCAAAAATTCTCGTGCAAGCCCGGAATTTCCGCGCACGAAACATCTGCCTGAACTGTTTACAAAATTTACAAAATTACAGTTGACACGGATGCTGTAATGTGTATAATAAAGTCTGTGAGTTTAGAAATAGTAAACTTTTTGTTTATTTTTACTTTCTGACACTATTAGTAAACTTTTTGTTTAAAATACTATTTACAGAAAGGACATGGTTATCCATGGATATCGGTGGAAAAATCAAAGAGCTGCGTGTCATGACCGGCCTGACCCAGGAAGAGCTGGCCGACCGGTCGGAGCTTTCCAAGGGCTTCATTTCCCAGGTGGAACGCAACCTGACCTCCCCTTCCATCGCCACGCTGACAGATATCCTCCAGTGCCTCGGCACGAATCTGCAGGAATTTTTCAGTGAGGCCCCTGCGGAGGAACAGGTGGTATTCAAGGCTTCCGATTATTTCGAGAAGGTGGACGCAGAATTAAAAAATAAAATTGAATGGATCATTCCCAATGCCCAGAAAAACAGCATGGAACCGATCCGCCTGACGCTGGCTCCCGGCGGCTCCACGTACCCGGATCTTCCCCATGAAGGAGAAGAATTCGGTTATATTTTGTCCGGAAGCATCGTCATTCATCTGGGCAACCGGACGTTCAAAGCCAAAAAGGGGGAATCCTTTTACATCACCCCCAATCAGAATCATTATATTACTGCCAGTGAAAAAACCGGCGCTACCCTGATCTGGGTCAGCACCCCGCCGAGTTTCTAGGCCTTTCAAAGGAGGACTACAATGCCATGAGCAACAAATTGATCGATCTCGTACATATTTCCAAATCCTTCGACGGCGATATGGTACTGGATGACCTGAATTTATATATCCGTGAAAATGAATTTCTCACACTGCTGGGCCCCAGCGGCTGCGGCAAGACGACGACCCTTCGGATCCTGGGCGGGTTTGAGAACCCGGATCAGGGCCAGGTCATCTTCGACGGCCAGGATATCACCCATCTGCCGCCCAACCGCCGACAGCTCAACACCGTTTTCCAGAAATATGCGCTGTTCACCCATATGACCATCGCGGAAAACATTGCTTTCGGCCTGAAGATCAAGAAGAAATCCAAAGCCTACATTGACGACAAGATCAAATACGCCTTAAAGCTGGTAAACCTGGACGGCTATGAGAACCGTAAGCCCGACTCCTTAAGCGGCGGCCAGCAGCAGCGGATCGCCATCGCCCGGGCCATCGTCAATGAACCCAAGGTACTGCTTCTGGATGAGCCCCTGGGCGCTCTGGATTTAAAGCTCCGGCAGGATATGCAGTACGAGCTCATCCGTCTGAAAAACGAGCTGGGTATCACCTTCGTCTACGTCACCCACGACCAGGAGGAAGCGCTGACCATGTCCGACACCATCGTGGTCATGAACCAGGGCTATATCCAGCAGATCGGCACCCCCGAACGCATTTACAACGAGCCGGAGAACGCTTTCGTGGCAGATTTCATCGGCGAGAGCAATATCCTCTCCGCCACCATGCTGGAGGATCGGCTGGTAGAGATCCTGGGTGCAAAGTTTGCCTGTGTGGATGAAGGCTTCGGCAAAAACAAACCGGTGGATGCAGTCATCCGCCCCGAGGATATCGATCTGGTCAAACCGGAGGAGGGCACCATCCAGGGCGTTGTCACCGGCCTGATTTTCAAGGGTGTACACTACGAGATGGATGTGGAAGCCAACGGCTACGAGTGGCTGGTGCACAGCACCGATATGTTCCCGGTGGGCACCAAGGTCGGCATTCATGTAGATCCCTTTGATATTCAGATTATGAATAAACCGGAATCTGAAGACGAACAGGCGGTGATGAACCTTGAATAAGAAATGGCTTTCCGCCCCTTACCTGGTCTGGGCTTTGGGCTTCATCATCATCCCGCTGCTCATGATTTTCTGGTATGGTTTCACAGATCGGAGCGGCAGCTTTACAACGGAAAATGTGCTGGCCATCCTTACCCATGAACATGCCAAGGCGCTGTGGCTTTCCATTCTCCTGTCGCTGGTGAGCACGGTGATCTGTCTCATCCTGGCCTATCCGCTGGCCATGATCCTGAACAGGCACCAGGTCAACCAGAGCAGCTTTATGGTACTGCTGTTCATTCTCCCCATGTGGATGAACTTTCTGCTGCGTACCCTGGCCTGGCAGACGCTGCTGGAGAAAAACGGTGTCATCAACAACATCCTTTCCTTCCTGCATCTGCCCTCTCTGGAGATCATTAATACCCCAGGCGCCATCGTACTTGGCATGGTATACAATTTCCTGCCGTTTATGGTGCTTCCGATTTATAATGTGCTTGTAAAAATCGACCAGAATGTTATCAATGCTGCCCGTGACCTGGGCGCCAACGGCGTACAGACCTTTTTCAAGGTTATTTTTCCGCTGAGCATCCCCGGTGTCATCAGCGGCATCACCATGGTGTTTGTCCCGGCCATGACCACCTTCGTCATCTCCACACTGCTTGGCGGCAGCAAGATTCTGCTCATCGGCAACGTCATTGAGCAGGAATTTACCCAGGGAAACAACTGGCACTTAGGCTCCGGCCTTTCCCTGGTACTGATGGTATTTATCCTCATCAGTATGGCATTTGTGATGAAATATGATAAAGACGGAGAGGGGGCGATGTTCTGATGCGCACACATCTGGAACGCATTTACCTGGCACTGATCTTTCTGCTTCTGTACGCGCCCATCGCCGCACTGATCATCCTGTCCTTCAATGCGTCGAAAACCCGTGCGAAATGGGGTGGCTTTACGCTGAAATGGTACAGGGAGCTTTTCCTGAATCAGGCTATTTTACAGGCATTATACAATACACTGCTCATCGCATTTCTGTCCGCAGCCATCGCCACTCTCATTGGCACCATGGCAGCCATGGGCATCAATGGCATGAACCGGAAAATGAAAACCGTCTGTATGAGTGTCACCAATATCCCGATGCTCAACGCAGACATTGTTACCGGGATTTCTCTTATGCTGCTGTTCATTGCGCTGGGCGTCCATTTTGGCTTTGGCTCTGTGCTGGCAGCCCACATTACGTTTAACATCCCATATGTGATCTTAAGCGTCATGCCAAAATTGAAGCAAACAGACAAATCCACCTATGAGGCGGCTCTGGATCTTGGTGCTTCCCCGTTACAGGCCTTTTTCAAAGTTGTTTTTCCGGACATCCTTCCCGGTGTCCTCTCCGGCTTTTTGCTGGCATTTACCATGTCCCTGGATGATTTTATCATCACCCATTTCACCAAGGGGCCTGGCCTGGACACGCTGTCCACAAAAATTTATACAGAGGTCAAGAAAGGCATCAAGCCGGAAATGTACGCGCTTTCCACGCTGCTGTTTGTTTCTGTGCTGCTGCTTCTTCTTCTGATCAATATCGCACCTAACGCAAAAAACAAGTCTGCCAGAGCAAACGGCAGCAAATGAGGAGGAGTTACCAAATGAAAAAGAAAGTACTTGCATCTGTTTTACTGGCATCCATGTGTGCCTCTCTGCTTGCCGGATGCGGCGGCTCTGACAGCGCATCTTCTGACAATCAGGTCGTTGTCTACAACTGGGGAGAATACATCGATTCCGATGTGCTGGATGAATTTGAAGAAGAGACCGGCATCAAAGTCGTGTATGAAGAGTTCGAGACCAATGAGATCATGTATCCCAAAGTATCTGCAGGCGCTGTGGCCTATGATGTTGTCTGCCCTTCCGACTACATGGTACAGCGTATGATCCAGGAGGGATTGCTGGAAGAATTGAATTACGATAACATTCCCAATATTTCCAATCTGGATGAGACCTATCTGGCGCAGGCAGAGGGCTTTGACCCCGGTAACAAATACTGCGTACCCTACTGTTGGGGAACTGTCGGTATCCTGTACAACAAGACGATGGTAGATGAACCCATCGACAGCTGGGATGTACTCTGGGACGAGAAATACAAGGACAACATCCTCATGCAGGACAGCGTGCGCGATGCTTTTGCTGTTGCACTGAAAAAGCTGGGCTACTCTCTCAACTCCACCGACGAAAACGAGCTGGAGGAAGCCAAAAACCTGCTTATCGACCAGAAACCGCTGGTACAGGCTTATGTCATCGACCAGGTGCGTGACAAGATGATCGGCAATGAGGCCGCCATCGGTGTCATCTACTCCGGTGAGGCTATTTTCACCCAGAGAGAAAATTCGGATCTGGAATATGTGATCCCCAAGGAAGGCTCCAATGTCTGGATCGATGGATGGGTGATCCCGAAAAATGCAGAACACAAGGAAAATGCAGAGGCTTTCATTAACTTCATGTGCAAACCGGAAATCGCCCTGAAAAACTTTGAGTACATCACCTACTCCACCCCCAACAAGGCAGCCCGGGAACTCATTGAGGATGAGGACATCAAGAATTCCACCATCGCTTTCCCCACCGCAGAAATGCTGAAAAACTGCGAAGTATTCAAATATCTGGGCGATGATGTGGACGAGGTCTACAACAATAAATGGAAAGAGGTAAAATCCAACTAATGTGGGAACGGATTCTGACCTATGAAATCCAGCCGGAAGATGCCGGGAGAACCGTGGCCGAGTATTTGCGAAGCCGGGGCTTTTCCCGGCATCTCCTTATCCGGCTGAAAACCATGCCTGACGGGATCACGCTGGACGGTGTGCCGGTGCTGCCATCACACCGTTTCTTTTTTGACCGTGTGAAATCGCTTCTTACAATCCGCCTGCGAGAAGAAGAAGCCTCCGAGCGCATTGCACCGGTTTCACTTCCATTGCACATCGTCTACGAGGATGAAGATCTTCTGGTGCTGGACAAGCCGCCGGACATGCCCATTCACCCGTCCATGGGCAACTATGAAAATACACTGGCCAACGCGCTGGCATACTACTACGAGCAGCAGGAACGGCCCTTCATCTTCCGCTGCATCAACCGGCTGGATCGGGATACGTCCGGACTACTCATCGTGGCAAAAAATGCTTACAGCAGCGTTGTCCTCTCCTCCCAGATGAAGGAACGGCACATCCACCGGGAATATCTGGCTGTCGTACAGGGGCTGGCACCCGAGCGCGGCACCATCGACGCCCCCATCGGCCGCCAACCCGGTTCCGTTATTGCGCGGTGTGTCGATCCCGTAAGCGGGGAACCCGCTATCACCCACTACACCCGGGTGGCCGCATCCCCGGACGGCACCTATTCCCTGATGCGCATTCACCTGGACACCGGCCGCACCCACCAGATCCGGGTACACATGGGGCATATCGGCCATCCCCTGCCCGGGGATTTCCTCTACTGTCCCGACTACCGGCATTTTGGGCGGCAGCCCCTTCACTCCCACCGGCTGTCCTTCACCCATCCCGTCACCGGGGAGGAGATGACCTTCACCTCCCCTCTGCCCGAAGATTGCCACCCGGACTGGTTTATGCTATAATAATCGCGAATGTTTTGCGTTTTCGAGAGTTTGAAAACCGAAGAAAACGCAATGATTATAGATGGAATCACAGACAGAAAGGATGAACTTCATGGAGAAAATCACAAGCTTTACCATTAACCATATCAAATTACAGCCCGGTGTCTACGTATCCCGGAAAGACACCCACAACGGCGTCACCATCACCACCTTCGACCTGCGCATGACCTCCCCCAACGAGGAACCCGTCATGAACACCGCCGAGGTACACACCATCGAGCATCTGGCTGCCACCTTCCTGCGCAACCACGCGGAATTCGGCTCCAGGATCGTCTATTTCGGCCCCATGGGCTGCCGCACCGGCTTCTACCTGCTGCTCTTCGGCGACTATGAATCCCGCGACATCATCCCGCTCATGCAGGAAATGTTCGCTTTCATCCGGGATTATAAGGGCGAAGTGCCCGGCGCTTCCCCCAGAGACTGCGGCAACTATCTGGACATGAACCTGCCCATGGCAAACTACCTGGCAAAGAAATATCTGGAAAATGTGCTGACAGATATCCAGGAAGACCGTCTGGTATACCCGGAGTAACAGATTCCCTTAAAATCATCAGACATAGCTATCTCCCATCACCGATCTCCACCGTCCTGCCGCCGAGATTCTCGTAGATACGATGAGAAATAGAGAGAACCGTCCTTCCTTTCGATGCCCGGCGCAGCGCCTCCAGAACACGCGCTTCTGTCTCCGCGTCCAGGTTTGCGGTGATCTCATCCAGCAGCAGGATGGCCGGATCTGCCGCTGCCGCCCGGGCAATGGACAAAAGCTGCCATTCTCCCTGTGAAAACATACCGTCCGTACACAGCGTATCATATCCCTCCGGCAAAGCGCCGATAGCTCCATCGAGCCCGGCCAGCTTTGCCGCCTGTTTTACCATCTCTTCCGTGATCCGCCCGTCTCCCAGCGTGATCTGCTCCCGCACCGTCCCCGGTACCCGCGAAAAATGCTGCTCCACGCAGCCAATGCATGACCGCCGTTCCTCATCCGTGATCCTGGCAACATCTACGCCGCCGATGGTGATAGTCCCCGCTTCCGGCCTGTAAAGCCCCAGCAGCAGGCGGAAGATGGTACTCTTTCCTGCACCGGTCCTGCCCACCAGCGTGACCTGCTCTCCTTCTTTTACCTTCATGGAAAAATCATGGAGCACCGGTTTTTCCCCGTATCCAAAGGTTACATGAGAAAATACAATATCCCCGTGGGCGGCCTGTTCCCGCTTTTGGGGGATGTCCCGCTCCGGCTGTGCCAGAAAGGCATCGATCCGTCTGACGCCTGCCATTGCCGACTGAATGGTCTGGATTTCCATACCAAGGCTTTCGATGGGCGTAAAAATGCGGGAAATATAGCTGATAACCGCAACCGAAGTACCCACCGACATGCCAAACAGGCGAAGAATGCCGGCATTCCCCGAGGCAGACAGCAGCATGACGATCCCCACCACCGCCGCATTCAGCAGGAGCACCACCGGAGAATAAATGGCATCGTAAAAATTGGTTCTCTCCATGGCCCCATAGCTCTCCCCGATCCGTCGGTCATACCGGCGTTCCATATAGCTTTCCAGTCCCAGCGCCCGGATCGTCCGAATGTTATGAAGGGTCTCCGGTACCTGCCCGGACACGGCTGCCACCGCCCGGCGATGATCCAACTGGGCTGCCAGCATGCGCTTCTGTACATGACGGGTAAACAGAGCAAACAGCGGCAGAACCAGCAGCAAGATCAGCGCAAGTCCTGTGTTTTTCACGGCAATAACTGCCAAAATAGAAACGATCCGGCAGGCATCTGCCGCCATGCTGATGATGCCGGAGGTGAACAAGGCCTCCACCGTATCCACATCACCGGAAAAACGGGCCGCAACCTCCCCGGGATTCTGGGCCGCCAGCGTGCTTGCGGGCAACTGCGTTAATTTCTGCGACATTTCCGAGCGGAGGGCGTGAGTCATCTTCTGCCCAAACAACACCAGCAGTGCTTCCTGGGCGGAGGAGAGAATGCTCTCCAGCACAAGGCTTCCAAAATAGAGAAGCACGGCAAGGAACGCCAGCGGCATGCCGCCGGTCAGCCGGTCGATGATCCGCGCCAGCAGCAGCGGCGGGATCAGAGACATGATCACCGATGCCGCCACACACAGCAGCGTTCCCGCTGTCAGCCCCCGATGAGTCAGGACGGCGGTTTTCACAGCGTCAAACACGCCTGTCTTATGCTTCTTCATGCTGTTCCCCTCCTGTCTGGCTTTCATAAAGTCTTCGATATGCCGGAACCGAAGCCATCAGCTCCCCATGGGTGCCGACTGTGGTCTTTCCGTCTTCCATGAAGATCACCTTCTGCATCTGCGGGAAATGGTACAGCCGGTGGGAAATGAGAAAGACGACCTTATCCTTTGCATAGTCCTGCAGATTGGCAAATACCGTATCTTCTGTTTTCCGGTCAAGGGCAGAAAACGGATCGTCCAGGATCATCAGCGGACGCGGATGGGCCAGCGTCCGTGCCAGTGCCAGCCGCTGGGCCTGGCCGCCGGACAGACGGGTACCGCTGCTGCCGATGACTGTTTCTGCCTGCTTTTCCATGGCTAACACTTCCTCCTGGAATGCCACCGCCTGAAAATAAGGGGTGACCTCCTGCTCGCTGCCGCACAGCACGTTATGCTCCAGCGTGTCCGCACTCAGTTCCGGGTCGTGCCCCAGGTATCCCACCGTGGCAGCGATTTCTCTCGGGGTGAGGGTGGAAAGCTCTCTTTTTCCGAAACGAACCGAACCCTCATACAGGGATTCGCAAAGGAACACACGCCCAAAGGTGGATTTTCCGCAGGCAACCGGACCGGTGACGCCGATCATTTCTCCCGGGCAGGCCATCAGTGTCAGACCGGAAAATATGGTCGTATCTCCATAGGCGAAAGAAAGATTCTCCAGCGTCACCTCTTCTGCTACCGGAATGGCCAGCGGCTCCAGCTGCTCCGGCGACTGCATCAGCGGTTTTATCCGTTTCCAGGAAACTTCCGCTTTCTGTACCGCGTTAAACAGCTTGGCAACCTTGGAGGATTTGACGGTAAGCTTGGTAAAACAGGAAAGAAACGTGGTAAATGCTGCGATATCCCAGCTGCTCCATCCGGTTCCCAGCACATTTTTAGCGCCAAACCAGAGGATAAATAACACCCCCGCCTCGGATGCCGCCAGATACAGCGGCGGAAGGGCCGACTGCCACACATTGTTACGCACCGCCGTTTTCTCATAGTGATCCAGCGCCCCTTCATAAAGCCCGGCTCTGGTATCCTCGCATCCGTACACCCGGTAGGTAACGGCATTTTCCGCCCGGTCCAGCGTGGCTGCACTCAAAGCCCCGGCCGCTTTCTTATAGGAAGCTCCGGCACGCTGCACCGGTTTTTTCATCCATTCTGCGCAAAAATAAGAGATCGGTGTGAAAAGCAAACTCAGCAGTGCCAGCCGCCAGTCGTACACCAGCAGCATGACCACATAGCCGGCCAGCGCCACACCCGTGTCAAACACTTCCGTGGTAAATTTCCGCATGCCCTCCACGCAGTCATCCACATCGGAAATGGCCTTCGTCATGACGTTTCCGACACCTTCCTTTTCCAAAGCCGCCCGGCTCTGGCGCACCAGATTGGCATAAAGGATGCCCTTCATCCGCCGGTTGATATTGTTGGCAAACCGCCGGACATAAAAACGCTTCACAAACCGGGCCGCCTGCACGATAAATGTGACAATCACGTATAAGATCACCAGCATGGCCATCCTGGCAGCCGTTGCACTCCCTCCCAGAATGTCCGCCAGGCACTGGGCCAGCCGCCCCTCGAACCAGGGCGTCGCCAGCAGCCCCACATTGTAAATCACACCAGAAATCGTAACCAGCAAAAGCGGCAGCCACTCCATCACGAAATAGGAACGGATGCGATCCGGTGTAAATGTCTGCTTCTCTCCCCTGCTCATGCTTTCATCTCCCCGTCCGTTTTCTGAAAATGCGGAAATCCCGCCCGGCGCTCGGTTTTGGAGGCCCGGTACAGCTTATCCAGGGATGCCGCAAAGGCCTCCGCTTCCTCCGCCGTCAGCACGCGGGTCAGATATTCGTAAAAGGACGATTCGATCTCCACCTTGGACGCTTTCATGGCTTCCGCTTTTTCCGTGGGAAAGAGCTGCTGGCTGCGCCGGTCATGGGGATCATCCCTGCGGATCAGGTATCCCTTTGTCTCAAGATTTTTGGTTCTGCGGGCAATGGCCGCTTTATCCGCATGGAGAATCTCCGCCAGCTGCGCCTGCGTGCAGCCGGGCTTATGACGCAGTGCATGGATCAGATCGATCTCCGCCGTTCCAACGCCCGTTTCCCGCAGGGTCAGCAGAACCAGCTTCTCCGCTTCCCGGGCGATCTTCGTGATTTTTCGTCCTGTGATATCCATAATTTCCTCCCGAAGGTATTTTTCAGATTCCTGTGAAATACAAATAGTTGTATGTACATCGTTGTACCTACAACTATTATAGTGCAAAAAACCGCTTTGTCAACAGCCCGCAGAAGCTCGCTAAACCCCTTCTGCCTCCGGCCTTACATATTCCAGTATCATTTCCTTCATCCGGAGAAGCTCTTTCGTGTAGTCCCCGCTCTGCTGGGAACCCCAGATGAATCCGCCCGCATAGTAGGTACAGAACGTCATCATCGCATGGACGGTCACCCGCATAAACTCCTCTTCCGGGATATCTGTCCGGAAGCTGTGGTCTTCCTTCGCCTTCTCATACATATTGTGCAGACGGGTGTTGACCGAATACAGCGCTTCATGGAACTCTTTCAGCTGGCTGTTCTCACATCCCGCGTGTGACACGTAATGATTGAAATTATCATTGTATAAAAACAGCTCCTTATAGTTCATATACAGCGCAATACAGCCATCCAGCGTAAAGATCAGCCGGTCAATGGCCGGGATCTCCCCCACGGAGCTGATGGGCCTTCTGCGATCCAGCTCATCCATATACTTCTTCCATTCTCTCGTACAGACCGCGATGACCAGCTCCAGCTTGCTCGGATAGTATCGAAACAATGTCGCCCGCCCGATGCCTGCTGCCTCCGCGATCTCTCCCATGCTCACCGGTTCGATCTTCCGTTCCACAAATATGCGGAATGCCGCGTCCAGTATCCGTTCCTGTTTCTCTTTATAATTCATATCCATTCCCGCCTCTTCCTACAGAATCAGTATCTATTTGGAAATTATAGCATAAAATCTGTTCATTATGGCTCTTTTTCATTCGAAATTATTCGCGCTCCCCTATTCTATCATCAGATTGTTCTGGTCCGCCTTCATTTTCCGGCTCCAGGTCATGCCAGATCTGGATAGCAACGCCTTTTTCCATCACGGAGAACCCATGCTTTTCATAAAAGGGCACATTCTTTTTATCCTCCGGCATGGCCTCGATATACAGGAAATCCCGGTATTTCTCCTTGATCAGCTCCAGCATGTGACCGGCAATGCCCTGTCCGTGATAAGCCGGATGCACAAGCACATAGTGAATCTGCGCCAGCATCGCGGTATCGTCCAGCACCCGGATAAGGCCCACCAGCTTCTCCCCGTCCCAGGCGGTGAGCACCGTGGAAGAATGCAGTAATGCCCGATACAGCCGCTCCGGGTAGTTACCTGACGTCCAGTTCACCGACAGAAACAACTGCTGTACCTGCTGTTTTGTAAATTTCTTTTCTTCTGTATAAGTTATCATCTTTTCCCCTTATCTGCGATGATCGCATTTTTGGCACTGCACCATTTCATTTTCACTGTCTTCCTTATAAAAAATGTCCGACCACGCACAGATGCTCTGCAAAATGGGCACAACGGATGCGCCCTTTTGCGTCAGGAAATATTCCACCCGGGGCGGGATCTCGTCATAGGATTTTCGGTCAACGATCCCGTCTTCCATCAGATCCTTCAGCGTGGCCGCCAGCACCGCATCTGTAATGTTGTACATTTCCTTCCGAAGGGCACTGTAGCGCAGCCTTTCCTTCGCCGCCAGTACACAGATGATGCGCGATTTCCATTTGCCGCCAAAGATCGCCAGTCCGTATTCCAGCGGACAGCGGATATCATCGTCTAATTTTTTCTTATATTTCGCCATATAAAGTCACCTTCAAGCTATTCGTTTGTTCCATTATAGCCTGAAGGTGCTCGTTTTAAAAGTAACTATGAAATTTATGAGTGCTTCTTTCCTTAAATCTCTTTCTTGTTGTCCGCACCCGGTGTCGTAACGATGACTTTGGCAGGTGTGATGATCAGGGCACCCTTGGCAGTCGCCGCACCGTTGAACATCTTCTCGACCATCGCCTTGAAGGTGTCAACGACAGCTCCCTCTGTCACATATTCCGCCGTTCCCTTGATCTGATATCCCTCCAGGCTCTGTGCATCATATGCAGAAATGGCAATCTTTCCGCCGTTTGCGCGGATATTGTTCAATGTGGTCTCCAGGAAAACATCTCCTACCACCAGCTTGCCGTCCTCCGTCACATCCTTAAAGGCAACGGGCACCACATTGGGCTCTCCGTTTGCGCAGGTTGCCAGATCCCACATGCCATTTTTTAATACGTTGATCACTGCTTCATTTAACATTGCTTATCCCTCCAGATTTCTTTTTGATCAGTCACCTGATACGTTTATCTTAGCGAATCTCCAATGTTTCCGGAAGATATTAGCAAATTTATCAGTCACTATGAATTTTCAGAGCGACAGCAGCTTTTTATAGGATAAGTCAATGGCAAATGCGCCAAGGGGCGCGGTCAGTACAATGGCAAGCACCGCCACGGTCAGTACCATATCCCCGCAGGCAAGCCCCAGCGAAAGCGGAATGCCGCCAATGGCCGCCTGCACCGTGGCTTTCGGCGTATAGGCCAGCATCACGAACGCCTTTTCTTTTCCTTTCAGGCCGGTGCCCAACAGGCATACAAATACACCAAGCATGCGGAACAACAGCGCGCCCACGATGAGCACCAGCGCCCGGATGCCAACCTTACTCAGATACCCGATATTCACTGTTGCCCCCACCAGCACAAACAGAAACACCTCTGCCGCGACCCACAGTTTCCCATATTTTACCGACAGTCTTTTTGCAACAGCCTCCCGCTTTCTCTGCAGCCCGATACCGATAAACATAATTGCGATCAGCGCAGAAAAAGTGATGGACGTTGTCAGGCTGTCCTCCAGCACAACCAGCAGAAAAGAAATGCTCAAAATGATCAGAACCTTGGAGGTATCTCTCATATGAAACTTCTGGAAAAAAACTGCCAGCAGGACGCCAATGCACAGCCCGATGGCGATCCCCAGGAAAATAGAAACCGGGATATTCACGAAACGGATGAGGGACGCACCTTCTCCCTGCATCATGCCCACAAAGGTGGAAAATAACACGATCACGTACACATCGTCCACCGATGCACCGGCAAGAATCAGCTGCGGGATGCCTTCTTTCACCCCATATCCTTCCTCCATCAGTTTCACCATCCGCGGAACGACAACCGCAGGGGAAACCGCCGCCAGCACAGCTCCCATGACGGCAGCTTCCAGCCATGTGATGCCCAGCAGCTTCGGTGCAAGGAAAAGCATCCCCAGCAGTTCAAAGCTCGCCGGGACAAAACACATGAGCACTGCAGACCTGCCCATCTTTTTCAGCCCTGACAGATCCAGCCCCAGGCCTGCCCGCGTCAATATAATGATCAGCGCCATTTTGCGAAGCTCCGACGAGATACCAAGGATGCTCCCATCCAGAAGCCCCAGAGCATAAGGCCCCAGGATTATGCCCGTCATCAACATGCCAAGCAGCCCCGGCAGTTTGAGTCTCTGGCATATCCATCCCATAGACATACCTACAATCAGGATCAGTGAAACACTCAATAACATAAAAATCCTCCTTTAAACGCAGAAAAAGCTGAGACTATCTGCGTTCTTTTTATCGCAGAAGTCATCAGCTTAATAAGCGGTTCAAGTAAATTTTACTTAGGGAGAATCTCATTCCCTTTGTCTGACTTTAAGAGTGTAACACAGAGAGTCCATCCTTGCAACACTCTTTTGCATTCCCTACCGGATAAAATTTGTTGCCACCCGTTCTTCCGTTTCCGGCAGTCCAAACGCTTCTTTTCCCAAAGCAATACTTTTCATCAGAAATGTCATGTTTCTTGCCAGCACACGCATCGTCTGCCTGCCTTCTTCATCCATCGCCGCTTCTCCCTGGGTTCGGCCATGGATCGAGTTCCAGTACTGGCTGGACGCGATCGGCATATTGGATATGGTAAAATACTTGTTCAGCTCATCAAAGGTAGCCGAACATCCACCGCGCCGTGCACAGACCACACTTGCCCCGACTTTCATCGTTTTGTCAAAGTGGGTGCTGTAAAACAGCCGATCCAGCACCGCGATCAACGTCGCATTGGCCGAGGCATAATAGACCGGGCTGGCAGCCACAAGACCGTCTGCCGCCTCAAATTTGGGCGCCAGTTCGTTGACCACATCATCAAACACACATTTTCCCAGTTTTCCGCAGCCGCCACAGGCGACGCAGCCCCGGACAGCCTGATTCCCCACCTGGACAATCTCTGCCTCTACCCCCTCTGCTTCAAATACTTTTCTCATTTCCTCCAGTGCGATGGATGTGTTGCCGCTTTTTCGCGGACTTCCGTTCAATAATAATACTTTCATGTGATAACTCCTTTTCTTAATAAAATCTTCTGATGTTAAAATCTCCTTATATCAGTTTCAATTTCCTTCTTCTATCAGTTTTTTCCACTGGCGGTACTCCGGCGTATCCTCCCATGCCAGCGCCTGGTCGATATAAAACCTCGCCAGTTCCGACGAAGCCGGAGGCGTCAGGGGAACGAACAGATAATACGCCATGAGAAAGGCGCAGCGTGCAGCCGCTTTCCTGCGGTTTTCCCTTTGAAACCTGTGCAGAGATGTTTCCAGCACAAAAAACAGATTCAGGCGATCCACCTCGTTCGCTTCCACATAAAAATCATCCAGATCATGGGACGTCAGTGCAAGGATGGTTGCTTCCTCAAAATACGGCTTCTCAAAATTGATCGTTATTTTCATGGATTTTCCTCCCCGGCATCAGTGGTTGCTCCGATTTTAGTCGTCTGAACGCGTTCAATTCATCATCTAACTCATCCCAGATCATATCCAAGTAAGTTCAGAACGCAATACCACAAAATATAGTTCATTTTCCAATACTTTCCTTATATTCCGAATAAGTCTAATTACTATTTATACCTCAATTTCTACGACGGTTTTATCAATCTCATCACACTTTACTCGTCCTGTGCATTTTTGTCCTGTGCATTTTCTATATGCAACCTTGGATGCTGCATATAGAATATCTCCTTCTGCTGCTCAATCTCTGCACGCAGCCGTTCCTTAGTCGGCAAATAAGTAAGATATTTTGACATAAACAATCTGTCATTATCATGCAATACTGAATATCTTGCAATGTCCTCATCTGTTTCCGAACACAGAAGAATTCCTAATGTAGGATTGTCTCCTTCCTGACACTTAAGTTCATCATACATACGAACATACATATCAATCTGCCCTACATCCTGATGTGTAATCTTTCCCATTTTCAGATCTATAAGCACATAGCACTTTAACTCAATATTGTAAAATACCAGATCAATAAAATAATCCTGCGTTTCCGTCACAATGTGCTGCTGTCTTGCCACAAACGCAAATCCTTTTCCCATTTCCATTAGAAAATCTCTTATATGTGTCAAAATAGCTGACTCTAAATCATTTTCAAGATAAGAATCTTCATTTTTGAAGCCTAAAAATTCCGCAATAATCGGATTTTTTAAAAGTTCAAATTTATTCTTCTGACTCTCTTTTGTTTTTTCCTTCATTTCAGCAATCACATTTTCTTTTTTCGGTGATTGCAGTAACCGGTAATAATATTGTGTGCCAATATTTCTGTCCAGTGTTCTGGAACTCCATCCTTCTTTTGAAGCCTCGTTCATATACCACAAACGTGCATTTTCATCGGTTACCCGAAGAAGACATCGAAAATGAGTCCAGTTCAAATTGTGAACGCATGCGTTCACAATTTGAACATCTGGAAATGCAAAATAAAATTTACGAAAATATTGCAAATTTCTTTTTGAATAGCTTTTTCCATACTCTCCGGTCAATTCCGCCGACAGCGTATCCAATAAAGCTTTTCCATACTCTGCTCGTTCTTCCCCCTTCTGCTCCTGTTCTACAATCCGCTTTCCAATCTGCCAATAGGTGAGCACCATCGCTTTATTTGCAGCCTGATAAGCATACTGTTGTCCCGATACAATAATTTGTTTAATATCTGTGACAACATCCTGATATTCCATCATCTCTTGACCTTTTTTCATGAATCTCCCTCAATTTCTGCGATGATTTTATCAATCTCATCACGGAGTATCTGTTCACGAGCAACAATCTCTTTGATTTCCGCGTTCAGCTTTACAATATCAATTTTCTCTCTGGTATCTTCGGCTTCCACATAGGTAGACACGGACAAATTGTAATCATTTTCAGACACTTCCTCATAATTTGCCAGATGTGCAAAATGCTTGATTTCTTCCCTCTTTGTAAATACGTCCACAATCCGCTCTATATTCTCCGGCGTCAGCTTATTATTGTTGGTAACCTTCACGCACTCGCCTGTAGCATCAATAAACAACGTTTTATTATCTGTCTTGTTCTTTTTCATTACCATAATACAGGTTGCAATGGAAGTGCCAAAGAACAGATTACTCGGCAACTGAATAATACAGTCCACATAGTTATTGTCCACCAGATATTTACGGATTTTCTGCTCTGCACCGCCACGGTACATGATTCCCGGGAAACATACAATGGCAGCCGTTCCATTAGACGCAAGCCAGGACAGGCTATGCATGATAAACGCCATATCTGCTTTACTCTTCGGAGCAAGAACTCCTGCGGGAGAAAAACGCGGGTCATTGATGAGCAGTGGATTTTCGTCTCCCGCCCATTTGATAGAATATGGTGGATTAGACACAATCAGCTCAAACGGCTCATCGTCCCAGTGCTGCGGACTGAGTAACGTATCTTCGCAGGCAATATTAAATTTGTTAAATCCTATATCATGCAGGAACATATTAATCCGACACAGGTTATAAGTTGTGATGTTGATCTCCTGCCCGTAAAATCCATTTCGAATAGCATCTTTCCCCAAAATTTTCTCAGCTTTCAAAAGCAGCGAACCTGAACCACATGCCGGATCGTATACTTTATTGATTTCTGTTTTCCCAACAGTTCCAAGTCGCGTGAGCAGTTCAGACACATCTGCAGGGGTAAAGAATTCTCCCCCAGATTTTCCTGCATTTTACGCATACATCGTCATAAGATACTCATACGCATCACCAAAGGCATCTATGGAATGATCTTTTACATCCCCAAGATTCATTTCTCCTACGCCATTCAGCAGTTTTACAAGTTTCTCATTGCGCTTTGCAACTGTAGCACCCAGTTTATTGCTGTTTACATCATAGTCATCAAACAAACCTGCAAAATCATTCTCCGCTTCGCTGCCCTTTGCAGATTCCTCGATGTGACGGAATACACGTTCCAGTGTTTCATTTAAGTTTTCATCATTCGCGGCATTGGCACGGACATTGCAGAAAAGTTCACTTGGAAGGATAAAAAATCCTTTTTCTTCTACCAACCCCGCTCTTGCTTCTTCCGCATCTTCATCCGGCATTCCTGCAAAGTTAAAATCGGTATTGCCTGCATTAATCTCCCCACTGTTTATGTAATTACACAGGTTTTCAGAAATATAACGATAAAACATCGTACCCAAAACATAATTTTTGAAGTCCCAGCCATCTACCGCTCCACGCAATTCATCTGCGATCGCCCATATGGCACGATGCAGTTCATCCCGCTCCTGTTCTTTTTTGGTATCCACCATTCTTTCTTCCTCCATTATTTTTTGTATATCATTACAAATACTATTCCCATCATCCAATTTCCGGTTGGATAACATTAAAACTAAAGTTTCCCCCCGATTTGTAGATTGTAATGAATCATTTCTCAACTAACCTGGCAAGAGCCTTCTGTTTGAACTATTTGAAAGTTTCTAATAGTTGTTTCCTCCATCAGCCTCCATCCGATACACTCTCCTCCTAACGAACCAGAAGCAGATGACCTGCATGACAATGGTGGCGATCCAGGACGCCGGATAGGACACGAACAGAAACGCCAGTGTCTGGTGCGCGGGAAACAGGCCATAGATCCAGAGGATGCGCACGCCCACCGTACCGATGATGGAGAGCACCATGGGCACAGCGGAATATCCCATGCCCCGCAGCGCCCCGGGGAAGAGATCCATGAGGCCACACAGGAAATAGGAAAAGGTGGTGTAGGTCAGGACCTCCATGCCGCAGGCAATGACGTCCTCCTGGGTGCTGTAAATGCGCAGGATCTTCGGCCCCAGCAGATAGACGCTGCCGCCCAGAACGAGGGTGACTGCGACGGAAAGGATGATGCAGTCGATGAGCACCCGATCCATGCGCTTGAATTTTTTCACGCCATAGTTCTGGCTGGTGAAGCTCATGCACGCCTGGGTGAAGGAATTCACGGAAACGTACAGGAAGCCGAAAATGTTGTTGGCTGCCGTATAGCCCGCCATGGCAATGGAGCCGAAGGAGTTTACCGACGACTGGAGCAGCACATTGGACAGGTTGATGACGGTGCTCTGGATCCCGGCGGGCACCCCCACCTCAAAGATCCGTTTCAGATAGCACCACTGGATACGCAGTCTGGAAACCCGCAGCTGATAGCTGCTGTCCGTCCGGTACAGGCAGGAAAGCACCAGCACGCAGGAAATGGCCTGAGAAATGACGGTGGCAATGCCGACCCCCGCCACATCCAGCTGAAAGGCGACCACCAGAAATACATTCAATGCCGCATTGACCACACCGGAGATGACGAGGAAAAACAGCGGCCGCTTCGTATCTCCCACTGCCCGCAGGATGGCTGCGCCATAGTTGTACAGCATGAAAAACGGCATGCCGCAGAAATAAATGCGCATATACAGGGCAGATTTGCCGATGACGTCCTCCGGCGTTCCCATCAGCTCCAGCGCGCCTCTTGCAAACACCACTCCCACAACGGCCATGACGATACCGCTGACCAGCGCCATGGCGATGGCGGTATGTACCGTCTCCGACATTTCTCTGGCCTTGCCTGCCGCATAATACCGGGCAGCCAGCACATTGGCCCCCAGAGAAATGCCGATGAACAGATTGGTGAACACGTTGATCAGCGCGGTGGTGGATCCCACTGCCGCCAGTGCCCCGCTGCCGCTGAACCGTCCCACCACAATGATGTCCACGGCATTGAACATGAGCTGCAGAATACCGGACAGCATCAGCGGCAGCGCAAAGGAAACCAGCTTGTCCATAATGGTGCCGCTGCACATATCAATCTCGTATTTATTGTTCTTCAAATGGATTCTTCCCCTCTTTCCATGATTCCTTTTATTTTAACACAAATTTCACTTTTATGGCGTTTTCCGCTATTGATTTTTTTCATGGAAAAGACTACACTTTGTGTGAAAAAAATGAGAACCTGCCCTGCAGGATTTTTCTCTTCCGGAGGAATGACTATGACCCAATCACATATCAATCAGGAAAAATATCGCCGGTTCCGTATCCGGACAGAAAACACCGCCATTCTCCTTCTGGCCGTCTTTTCCCTGTTCCTTTTTGTGCTTACCTTTTTCCCGTTATCCAGGCTTTCTCAGCATATGCAGGCTTCCATTGAAATGGGGCGGATGGTACAGCGTGCCTTTTCCATGATTCTGTTTTTTCTTTCCGTCCAGTTATGGAAACGGAAACGCAATGCCTGGTTTCTTGCCATGGGAATTTTTGTCCTGAATTTTCTGCGCGGCCTTGTCGGCATGGGCCACCCGCTGCACAATGGCCTGATGATCTTTGACCTGCTCCTGTTTCTTTTGTTTTTTGCTCTGCGCAAAGATTTCTGCTGCCCTGCCGGACGGGGCAACCGCAGACAGACATTTCTGTTTGTTCTCCTGGCTGTGGCCGGTGTTCTTGGCAATGTGGGGATCACCTGGCATTATATGCGCCTTGCTGCCTCCGGCAATGCATCCGTCTCCCTGACGGACAGCTTCGGACAGGGAATCGGCATGATCTTCGGCATGTGGGATCTGCCATCCCCGGCAACCGGTCAGCACAGCGCCCAGCTGGTTCTGTTCTGGTTCAGCTGGATCTGCATTCTTGCCGCCATCGTCTGTGCCCTGCGTCCCTGGCTGCAGAAACAGGCCCATGGGGTGCAGGAACTCCAGCATGCCAGAACACTGCTGAATCTGTACAGCCAGAATCCCTGTTCCTATCTGACGCTGGAAGATGACAAATGTCTGTATTTCGGGCGCAGTGTGGATGGCGTCATCCCTTATGGAACCGTGGGCAATACCATTATCGTAAACGGAGATCCCGTGTGCAGAGAGGAAGATTTTCC
Source organism: Oscillospiraceae bacterium Marseille-Q3528 (assembly GCA_018223385.1). Classification (GTDB taxonomy): domain Bacteria; phylum Bacillota; class Clostridia; order Lachnospirales; family Lachnospiraceae; genus JAGTTR01. Next base: position 33,458 of record JAGTTR010000002.1, on the reverse strand, counting down.
GGCACTTCTGACGGAATTCCGGGAATTTTGCCAGAACAGTGCCCACAATCTGTTCTTTCTCGGCCTGACCGATCATTTCCTTGCCGAATATGAAAAGCAGGGCTTTGGTTTTGTCAAAAGCGGAGAAGAAGCCCGTTTTTCCCTAGCAGATTATGAGATCAGCGGCAAAAAAGGGGCCAAGATGCGGATGAACATCAATCATGCAACCAAAGCCGGTGTCACCGTCCACGAATATCGGGTACTGGAAAAACGGGACACCGCTCTGGAACAGGAATTTAACCGGATCACAGCGGAATGGCTGTCAGAGAAAAAGAGCGGCCTTCTGCAATTTACCATGGGAACCGTCGGCCTTGACAATCCCATGGATAAACGGTACTTCTACGCATGCAATGCCGACGGGAAGATGGTGGCTTTTATCGTTTTTGTCCCGTTTCTTGGCAAAAACGGCTACATGGCGGATGTGACGAGACACGGCAAAGACGCCCCCAGCGGCGTGATGGAAACGATCATCTACGAGGCCTTTCAGGTATTCAAAGCAGAAGGGGTCGGTTACGGCAGCCTTGGCGTGGCACCGCTGGCCGGTCTGGATGCCCGGAGTAAGAATCCCGTGGAGCGCCTGCTCCAGTTCGTCTATGACCATCTGAACGCCTGCTATGGATTCCGGGATCTTTACCGGGCGAAGGAAAAATACAGCCCCACACAGTGGGTGCCTTCCTATTACGCTTACCTGCCCAAATATCCCACGCCCGGCATGTTTTACGCTACTGTTGAAATCCAGAACCCTCACGGCATTCGCGGCTACATCGTATCATTTTTCAAAGGGGAGCTGCAGAGATGGAAAAAGTGACAAGCAGAAAAGGCGTGGCAGACACGCCGGAGGCATGGATCTATTACAAAGAAAGCGGGCACGGCACGCCGATCCTTATGCTGCATGGCAATGCACAGACCCATCTGGTCTTTTCTTATTACGAGAAACAGCTGTCCCGCAAATATCGGGTGGTCCTGATGGACAGCCGTGCCCACGGCCATTCACAGATCAAACCCTTCTGCGCCCGGAAAGAATTTACCACCGCAGATATGGCCAGGGATGCTGCCGCCCTTCTGGACAGCCTGCATATAGATGCCTGCATCCTTCTGGGGTTCAGTGACGGCGCCAATATCGCTCTGGAATTCGCCTCCCTTTTCCCGTCACGGACGATCGCCGTCATTGCAGTCAGCGGGAACAGTGCCCCGGATGGGCTGCTGCTTCCCGTTCGCCTGTTCTTCCGGGCCAAATACCGCATTTGCCGGGCGGCGGCAAATCAAAGCTTACCCATTTTTCATCGGCCTTTTCCGGGCAACTTCTTCCGGCACCGGCAGCAGCTTACCGCGCTCCTCTGCCATTCCCCGCAGATCACAGAAGAACAGCTGCAGGCCATCCAGGCACCGGTACTTCTCATTGCCGGAACCCGGGATCTTGTGAAGGTTTCTCATTCCCGGTACATGGCACGGCAGATTCCGCGGGCACAGCTGCTCCTGGTCAAAGGCGGCACACACACATCCATGTTTGTACACAAATCCTTTTATCTGCGGGTGATCCGACATTTTTTGCAGACAATATAAAATGGTTACCATCCCTTCCAGCCTTTTGCCGCTGCCCTGGACGATAACCATTCTCTGTATACATATGTTTTTTGATCGGAAATCCTACTCTCCCAGATATGCCTTTTTCACAGACTCATCGTTCATGAGCACATCCGCTTTGCCTTCCAGGGAGATCGTTCCCGTCTCCAGCACGTACGCACGGTCTGCGATGGACAGTGCCTTCTTCGCATTCTGCTCCACCAGCAGTACGGTCGTTCCCGAAGCGCTGATGCTCTGGATGATATCAAAAATCTCATTCACATAGATGGGAGAAAGTCCCATGGACGGCTCATCCATGAGGATGATGTCCGGATGAGACATGAGCGCTCTTCCCATGGCAAGCATCTGCTGCTCGCCGCCGGACAGTGTACCGGCCAGCTGGCCTTTCCGCTCCTCCAGACGCGGGAACCGCTCGTACACCTTTTTCAGTGTCTCTGCGATCTCGTTCTTGTCTTTTCTCGTATAGGCACCCAGCTTCAGGTTCTCCAGTACCGTCAGGTCTGCGAACACTCTTCTGCCCTCCGGCACATGGGCCATACCGAGAGATACGATCTTATGTCCCGGCATCCGGGTGATATCTTTTCCTTCAAACTCGATCTTTCCGGCTTTCGGTGCGATCAGGCCCGTGATGGTATGAAGGGTCGTTGTCTTTCCGGCACCATTGGCACCGATCAGTGCAACGACTTCTCCCTTATTTACCTCAAAGGAAATTCCCTTGATGGCACGGATCACGCCGTAACACACTTCCAGATCTGTCACTTTCAACATTGCCATACCAGCTGCCTCCTACTCTCCCAGATATGCGGTGATGACTCTCGGATCATTGAGAACCACCGAGGTCTCCCCGGACGCCAGCTCTGTACCGAAGTTCAGCACGGTCAGACGCTCACAGATACCGGACACCAGTTTCATATCATGCTCAATCAAAAGAATCGTAATCTCAAATTTATCCCGGATCAGCTGAATGGTTTTCATCAGATCAGCGGTCTCATTGGGGTTCATACCGGCAGCAGGCTCATCCAGCAGCAACAGCTTAGGCTCTGTGGCCAGTGCTCTGGCGATCTCCAGCTCCCGCTGTTTTCCGTAGGGAAGGTTGGATGCAGATGTGTCCGCATAGCCCTCCAGCCCGAATACCTGCAGGATCTCCATGGCTTTCCCGTTCATGAGCTTTTCCTTCTTATAATAGGAAGGAAGCCGGAAAATGCTGGCCGCCAGGGAATAGGACATCTCCTTGTCATTGTAAAGGGCCGATTTGACATTATCCAGCACAGAAAGCCTGGAAAACAGACGGATGTTCTGGAAGGTTCTGGCAACACCGCTCTTGCAGATATCTGCCGGTGCCTTGCCCACCAGGTTCTCCCCATCCAGGACAATGGAGCCGGAATCCGGCTGATACACACCGGTCAGCAGGTTGAACACCGTCGTTTTGCCGGCGCCGTTGGGGCCGATGAGGCCATACAGCTGACCTTTCTCAATGGAAATATTAAAATTATCGACGGCCTTCAGACCACCGAAGGAAATACTTAAATTTTTTACACTCAACAATTCCATGCCTACTCACCCGCCTTCTCTTTATTGCCGGAAAATCTCTCCAGCAGGCGCTCCTTAAACCCGGACTGGTTAAAGAGCATCATCGCGATCAGGACGATGGAGTACAGAAGCATACGAAGGTTATCGGCGCCGCGCAGCATCTCCGGCAGAATCGTCAGGACAACTGCTGCAATGATGGAACCGCGGATGCTGCCCATGCCGCCCAGGACGACGATAACAAGAATCTCGATAGATTTGTTGTAGTCGAAGGTGGTGGGCTTGATGATACCAACGTTATGTGCATAAAGGACACCGGCCACGCCTGCGAAAAATGCAGAGACCACAAATGCCATGATCTTGAAGCGGCTCACATGAACGCCGATGGATTCTGCCGCGATGTAGTTGTCACGGACAGAGCATACGGCACGGCCATGGCGGCTGTCCACAATATTCGAAATCACAAGGATCGTGATCACTGTCACGATAAATACCAGCGTATAATGCTGATAGTTGGAAATCAGCGGGATCTTGGAAAGGCCCTTGGGACCGTTGGTGAACGTCATACTGTTCAGGACAGATTTGATGATCTCACCAAATGCCAGCGTCACGATGGCCAGATAGTCTCCCTGCAGACGAAGCACCGGTACCCCGATGAGGAAACCGAAGATCGCTGCAACGACACCGCCGATGAGCATTGCCGCAATGATGGAAGGAAGATCTCCCATGTCTGTGTTCAACGTAAATAACGCACCTGCATAGGCGCCCAGCGACATAAAGCCCGCATGTCCCAGGGAAAGCTCTCCCAGGAAGCCTGTGACCAGATTCAGAGACACAGCCAGCATAATGTTGACGCCGATGGGCACGATCAGGGATGTATACTGACGGTTCAGCACACCGCCTTTGATCAGAAAAGTGATCAGCGCGTAGGCGAGGACAACTGCCAGGATTCTTCCTATTATCTTCTTATTGACCTTCATTTTCAACACCTACACTTTCACTTTTTTGCGCTTGCCGAGAAGTCCCGAAGGCTTCACCAGCAATACCACAACGAGGACACCGAACACGATCGCATCGGAGAGCTCTGTGGATATGTATGCTTTGCCAAGACTCTCGATCACCCCCAGGAGGATGCCGCCCAGCATGGCGCCCGGCACACTGCCGATGCCGCCCAGTACCGCCGCAACGAATGCCTTGATACCCGGAAGAGCTCCCAGTGTGGGCCGCAGCGACTGATACTGACAGATATAGAGAATACCTGCCACCGCTGCCAGCGCAGAACCAATGGCAAATGTCATGGAGATCGTCTGGTTCACGTTGATTCCCATCAGCTCCGCAGCGCCCTTGTCCTCCGATACCGCACGCATGGCACTGCCCGCTTTTGTCTTATTGATAAATAATGTCAGCAGAATCATGGAAATGAGCATGATGGCCATAGTCACCAGGGTGATACCGGAGATCGTCAGACCGCCGATCTTCACCGATGGCACTTTGATGACAGACTGGAAAGGAATCGGCGTTGCATTGAAGATCAGAAGCGCCAGATTCTGTAAAAGATAGCTCACACCGATGGCGGTGATGAGCACGGCCAGCGGCGGCGCTTTCCGAAGCGGCTTGTAGGCAACCTTTTCCACCGTAATGCCCAGTACCGCACACACGGCAATGGTGATCAGGACCGCCGGGATCACCGGGACATGCAGGGTCAGCACCGCGACATACAGTGCATAGGCGCCAACCATAATAATATCTCCATGTGCAAAGTTGATCATCTTCGCAATACCGTATACCATCGTATAACCGAGAGCGATCAGTGCATAAATACTGCCTGTACTCAACCCGTTGATTAACTGTTCCAATAAGTTTTTCATATGAATGTCTCACTCTCCTTCACAGCGCGGCGACGCGCCGGTGTTATACGATAAAGGAGAGAATCCCCCTCAGAAGATACTCGCCAGAATCAAGGAAGAGGGACGAAAAGGAGCTTCCTTTCCGTCCCCCCAATGCCGTTCAAAAGTAAAGAATACCGATTATTCTACTGCTGTGTAAGCGCCGTCTACGATCTTAACAAACTTGGCGCCCTTCTCCGGCTCACCGTCTGCATTGAAGGTAACGGTACCGGTTACACCGTCAACGGTGATCTCTGTCATGGCTGCGATCAGGTCTGCGCTCTCGATGGAACCGGCCTGCTCCATTGCTGCCTTGATCACATATACAGTGTCGTAGCCGTCTGCTGCGAACTGGTCAGGAGTCGCACTGTAAGCGTTCTCGTATGCGGATACGAAATCTGCAACAGCCGGGTCAGTTGCCAGGAACGGGCTTAAGAATACGGCACCCTCTACGGTGCTGGGATCTGTCACAGTACCCAGTACGCCGTCCCAGCCGTCACTTCCTACGAAGGGAAGCTCGATACCGAGATCCTTGGCCTGCTGTGTGATGTAGGTAGCATCCTGATAGTATGCCGGTACAACGATCACCTCAGCATCTGTGGACTTGATGGAAGTCAGCTGTGTCTTGAAGTCTACATCGTCAGTAACGAAGGACTCTTTGGCAACGATCTCTGCGCCCTTTGCGCCTGCTTCCTCAACGAAAGCGTCTGTGATACCTGTGCTGTACTCATCTGCATTGTTGTAGATGATGGCAACCTTGGTCAGGCCAAGGGTGTCGGTCACATAATCAGCGAGGGTAACACCCTGCAGCGGATCTGTGAAGCAAAGGCGAAATGCATTGTCATACTCCGTACAGCCTGCAGCGGAACCGGACGGGGTGATCTGCAGGATACCGTCTGCCTGTGTCTGGTCGATGACAGCCAGGCACGCACCACTGGTTACGCAGCCAAGCAGTGCATTGATACCGGAATCCATCAGGGAATTGTAAGCGGTGATAACCTTATCCTCGGATGCCTCGTCATCTGCAAAGTTCAGTGCCAGTGTGTAGGTCTTGTCTCCAACCTGTACGCCGCCTGCCGCATTGATCTCATCAATGGCAACCTCTGCGCCCTGCTTTACGGAGATTCCGTAAGAAGCTGCAGCACCGGTCAGAGGTCCCAGACCGCCGATCACGAACACATCACCATCTGTAGAAGTACCAGCCGCATCTGTGGCTGTCTCGTTCTCCTGTTTGCTGCTGTCAGCTGCGGCACTGTCATCTGCGCTGCTTCCGCATGCGGTCAGACCAACGGTCATGGCAGCGATCAGCATAAGACTTACTGCTTTTTTCATAACATATCCTCCTTTTTCTTTCATGCATGGGAGGGAAATACAATGGGCCTGCAGATAACTGCAGGCTCCCGACTCCTTTGCCCTCTATCCATTTGCCACTTATCATACTATTTCCTGTGGAACATTGTCAACCCGTCTTTAGGAAATACTTTCCTTTTCCTGAATTTTTCATAAAATAATACAATCTTTTCTGCTGTCAACAGGTTAATTCAGAAATTATTATAGTCATTCCAGTCTTTCTTCGCCAATATTTCCATTTTGATGTACGAAAAAGTGGCCTTTTCTCCCTTTTCCGCATACATATGCAGTAAAAATTCCAGCAATTCCCTTGTTTTGGGATGCAAAAGGGTCTTGGCATGCCCCTTCTCATAATATTTCAGCGGCCCGTCCGGCGTAAATGCATCCCCGTTATAAATTTTTCCGGCCGCCACCCGGTCCAGAAACATCTCCACTGCATAGTTCAGCGGCATCTTCATGCCCTCAATGGACTTGTCCGAATCCAGACTGTAATCCAGCCAGTATTCAAAATGGTGTTTGTTGCGCCCCTTGTGATGCAGCCAGGCCGAGGAATAGCCCCTGTCCATGCGTTCGGCGTTGTTGGGGCTCTGAACGCCCTGATAATATTTTGCGCCCACCCAGAACTCCGTCGGCGAATATTTGGACATGTCGTGGAGCAGCCCCTGCCGGTACAGACCCACAGAAAAGCAGTAACGCATCACCAGCAGCTTATGTTTCGTGATGGTCTTAAAATGTGCGATTGGTCTCATATGTCACCCCTGAAATCCGTACATCTGCACCAGGATCAGTTTCAGCAGCCATAAAATGGCCAGATGCACCGGATAAAATGTATAAAAAACGTATTTGATCTTCCTGCCGCGCTCCCCATTATACAACAGAATCGGGAGGAGCGCCAGTGCCGCAAAGCTCTGGACGCCGCCCCACAGGAAAATAAACAGCAGGCTCACCGCTGCCGCCATGAGTTTTTTCCGCTCCCGCAGCCGCTCAAACAGCAGCACCACCAGCACACCGCCGCAACCATAGTCCACATGCAGCAGCTCCGCCGTGATCATAACGCCCAGAAGCCATCCCATATTTTTCCAGTAAGCCTTCTCGTCCCTGCATTTATCCAGCATGAACAGGGACAGCGCCAGCGTGAAAAAGATATTCTGGTGAGCCGGATGGATGAGCTCGCCATAAAATGCCAGATCAAAAAACGGCTCGGAAATGCAGGCAAAAAGCACCAGCCGTTTCAGATAGCTGTCCGTGCTTCTCGTGTGATGAAAGCCCTCCGTCAGCAGGAAGGCATAGATAGGAAAGGACAGACGGCCGATGGCCCGGATCCACAGAACGCCCGGGAAAAAAATAGCGCCGATATGGTCGATGAGCATGGTCACCACGGCCAGCATTTTCAGCCAGAACCCATCTATGCCGCGGCCCCCTCCGTTTTCCTTCCCGCAGATACCGTTTTCCTGCGCCTCGGGTGTCTCATACTGTGTCATCTTTTCCTCCCGGCAGCCGACCTTCCAGTACCACCACGGTCCTGCCTTTTACAATCATTTCTTTCTGCGCCTCCAACGCCTTTTGCTCGGGGCTTTCCGGAAACATTTCCGCCTCCGGCAGAGACGTGTCGATGACCCGCTCCCAGCACATGCCTTTGGGCAGATGGGGCAGCGCAAAGGATTTCTCCTCTCCATACATATTATATGCCGTGTAAAAATAACTGTCTCCCACACCGGCTCCCGCATAGAGTACCCCCAGCTGGCGGCTGACACCGTCAAACTCCGGATACCACACATGTCTGCCGTGGAAAGAAATGTCCGGGCAGCCGCAGCCGGACACATCCATGCCCTGCAGTTCCCCTGCCTGATGGAACACCCGATGGGCCTTTCGAAAAGCGATCAGCTTCTCTGTAAAACGGCGCAGAGAGTCCCCTGCCCTGCTGCGATCATACTGGATCCAGGCAGTGGGGTCATCCAGACCGTAGGCATTGTTGTTGCCCTGCTGGCTGTTGCCGCACTCGTCCCCGGCATGGAGACACGGCACACCCTGGGCGAGAAATACCATGAGCAGGGCATTGCGCACCTGCCTTGCCCGGATGTCGTTGATCTTCTTTTTCCGGCTCTTTCCCTCTTCGCCGTAATTACAGCTGCAGTTATAATCGCTGCCGTCCCGGTTGTCTTCCCCGTTGGCCTCGTTGTGCTTCTCCTCATAGCAGACCAGATCTGCCAGGGTGAACCCGTTGTGGGAAGCCACATAATTGACCACCGCCCGGTCCGTGGGATTGTTCCGCAGCCTTGCCGCAAAGCCGCCGATCTGCCCTTCCTCTCCCCGAAGGAACCGGCGCATATCCATCTGCGGCCCGTCGTGCACCTCCGCCAGACGCCGCACCTTCGGCAGATGTCCGTCCGGGTAAATCTCTTCCGTCCGGAACCCATTGCCCAACAGCTTGACGCCCGCCAGCAGCGGTTCCCTGGCGATCAGTTCCAGGGGCAAGTCAAACCCGCTTATGTGAAAACCATCCACATGATATTCCAGCAGCCAGTATTTCAGGCAGTCCACCATCAGCCCCGGATAGGTATGGGCCGGGAAATAGAATTCCAGGATCAGTTCGATGCCCGCCCGGTGCAGAGCCTTCACCAGATCCTTACACTCTTTTCCCGCATCCTTTCCCCAGGCAAAAGAAGCCTTGGGTGCAAAATAGAAGCCCGGGCCATAGCCCCAGCAGTTCTTTTTATAATGATGCTCCTGTTTTTCGGAACGGGCAAAATAGGCCATGGAACTCACCGGTCTTGGCAGCAGCTCGCCAAACTCATATACCGGCTGCAGCTCCAGCATATTGATGCCCAGTGCCTGCAGATAAGGGATCCGTTCTATGATCCCTGCAAAGGTCCCCTTCTTTTTCACCCGGGCGCTGGGATCCATGGTCAGATGCCGCACGTGACCGGTATACAAAATGGCATCCTCATAGGCAATCTGCGGTGCACAGTCACCGTCCCAGTCGTAAGTGTCCCGGACAAACTGCCCCCGCAGCGGCCCCGGTTCCCGGCCGAATACCTCCCGCCCGCAGATGCTTCTGGCAGCAGGATCACAGAACTCCACGCCGTCCAGAAGAAAGGAATAGGTGCAGTCTTTGGGCGGCAGCGGCTCCAATCTGGAAAAGTAAAGATCGCCGATGCGGTGTTCTTCTGTAAAATCCAGCTGGCAAAAAGGCGTGGCTTCGCCGGGATGATAAAGGCATAGGGACAGCCGGGATGTCGGTTCTGCCTCCGGCTGCTGATTCTTTACGCTCCCCGAGTTGACTGCTGGGGTTCCCGGCCTTTGATCCACTGTGAAAGCTGTGCGTGTGATTTGCTTCACTGACGATTCAGCAGAACATGACTCCGGCTTCGTCTCTTGGGAAAGTGCATCCTCGGCCAGAGAAGAAAGGGCCACGCAGAAATTGACACCGCCATGTTTCACGACAGCCCCCAGCGGATAAGGTTCCCCTTTCATCAAATGATAGGTTTTGTCTGTCTGCTTTTTCACCTGATCACCCTTTCTTTTCTGCCCGTTCCCGCGCAATCTGTTCCATCAGATCGTTGAGATACACCCAGCGGTCCATTTTCTGTTCCAACGCTTCCTCCGCCTGGGCCTTCTGCGCCATCAGTTCATTTAATTTTACAAAATTGCTGGCATTGGAGGAGATCTGCTCTTCCAGATCCTGAATCTTCTCCTCCAGCGCCGCGATCTCATCGTCGATCACTGCCGCTTCCCGCTCCTCTTTATAGGAAAGCTTTAACTTTTTCTCCCGGGGCGGCCGTTTGGAAGCTGCTTCGCTGTTTCCCGTTTCCGCCTGGTCAATGCCGTCTACCGCGCCGGTTCTGCTGTTTTTCCCGTCAACACTGTCACTGTCCTCCGGATTTCGCCCTTCCCGGGTGCGCACGGCGTCATAATCCGAGTAGCCGCCCTCATACTGGCGCACCTGTCCGCCGCCCTCGAAGGCAAAGATTCTGCGCACCACCCGATCCAAAAAATACCGATCATGGGATACGGTGATGACAATGCCCTCGAACTCGTCCAGATAGTCCTCCAGCACCGTCAGCGTGCGGATGTCCAGGTCATTGGTGGGCTCGTCCAGAATGAGCACATTGGGCGCTTCCATGAGCAGACGCAGCAGATACAGCCGCCGCTTCTCTCCGCCGGACAGACGGGAAATCTGCGTCCACTGCTTCTCCCCGTCAAACAGGAACCGCTCCAGCATGGCAGAGGCCGTGATGACGCCGTCCTTCGTCCGAATGTATTCGGCCCCCTCCCGCACATACTCGATGGCCTTCAGCCGCTCATCCAGCGCTTCATTTTCCTGGGAAAAATAGGCGATCTTTACTGTGCTTCCAAAATCCACACTGCCGCTATCCGGCGGCAGATTGCCGGTGAGCACCTTCAAAAGCGTACTTTTGCCACAGCCGTTTCTGCCCACAATGCCGATCCGGTCACCTTTCAGGAAAATATAGGAAAAGTCATCAAACAGCACCTTGCCGTCATAAGACTTGGAAATATGTTCCGCCTCGATGGTCTTGCGCCCCAGACGGGAGGCCACGGAACTCATCTCCACCTTCTGTTCCGCCACATCCGGTGCCTGGATCTCCTGCATCTGTTCAATGCGCTGGATATGGGCTTTCTGCTTGGTGGAACGGGCTCTGGCCCCCCGCATGAGCCATTGCAGCTCCGTGCGCAGAATGCTCTGTCGTTTCCGCTCCGTGGCGATCTCCATATTCTGCCGCTCCGCTTTCAGCTCCACAAACCGGGAATAGCTGCCTGGATAGCTGTAAAATTTCCCATGATCGATCTCCACGATCCGGGTCACCACCCGATCCAGAAAATACCGGTCATGGGTCACCAGCACAATAGCTCCCCGGAATTTCAGCAGATAATTTTCCAGCCACTGGGACATCTCGTGATCCAGATGGTTGGTGGGCTCATCCAGGATCAGGATATCCCCTTCGCTCATCAGCACCCGGACAAGGGCCGCCCGTTTGCGCTGTCCGCCGGACAGCTGCTCCACCGGCTGGTCAAAATCCGTCAGATCCAGCTCATTGAGCATGGCCTTGGCCTCCGCCTCTCTCGTCCACCGGTCATCTGCGGATGCGGATACATTGCCCTTCAGCGCCGCTTCCAGCACCGTATCTCCCTGCTCGAACACCGGCGTCTGGGGCAGATACGCGATTTTCAGATTATTGCCCATGGTGATCTGCCCGTCATCGCATTCCTCCTGCCCGGCCAGAATTTTCAGCAGGGTAGATTTACCGGTGCCATTCACACCGATGATCCCGATCTTCTCTCCCTCCTGAATGGAAAAATCCGCCTCATCGAAAATTTTCCGCTCTCCGTATGCTTTTGTCAGTTGTTCCGCTGTCAGTAAATTCATATGTCTCTGTCTATCCTTCCTCGGCCCATCTTACCATTCTCTCTCATTTGTTATCATCCCGTCTGTTTTCTGGCATTACGTTTCTTTCGCTCTCATCAGGATGCGCAACCTGTCACTCGATGACCAGTTCCACAGGACAATGGTCTGAGCCTGTCACCTCGGTATGAATGGAAGCGCTCACCAGCCGGTCTTTCAGGCTCTCTGACACGCAGAAATAGTCGATGCGCCACCCTGCATTCTTCTCTCTTGCCTTGAAACGGTACGACCACCAGCTGTAGACGCCCTCCTGATCCGGGTAAAAATAACGGTACGTGTCAATAAACCCGGATTCCAGCACATGAGAAAACTTTGCCCGCTCCTCATCGGTAAATCCGGCATTCTTCCGGTTCGTCTTGGGATTTTTCAGATCAATCTCCCGATGCGCCACGTTCAGGTCACCGCAGAAGATCACCGGCTTCTTCCCCTCCAGTTTTTTCAGATACGCGAGGAAATCCTCCTCCCACTGCATCCGGTATGGCAGTCGCGCCAGCTCATTCTGGGAATTGGGCGTGTACACCGTCACCACATAGTATTCCGGAAACTCCGCCGTAATGACACGTCCCTCCTGGTCGTGCTCCTCCATGCCAATGCCGTAGGACACCGACAACGGCTCCTGCTTCGTGAACATGGCCGTGCCCGAATAGCCCTTCTTCACCGCATAATTCCAGTACTGGTGATATCCCGGCAGATCCAGGTCGATCTGCCCCTCCTGCAGCTTGCTCTCCTGAATGCAGAAAACATCCGCATCCACCTGCTGAAAATATTCCAAAAAGCCCTTCTGCACACAGGCACGCAGGCCATTCACATTCCAGGAAATCAACTTCATAAAATATCCTCCGTTCGATGATAACTTTCCGCTCAAACTCACGAACCCGCACTGTCGTGCTTCTTCACCTGTTTACACAGACTTGTTCGTTCGTTGTTCCAAACTCACGAACCCGCGCTGCCGCGCTCTATCGCCTGCTGTCGCAGGCGGTTCGCTCACATCATTATAGCATGATTTTTCTGCAAAAAAAAGAGAAGCCCGCGGATTCCTCCGAAAAGGAACCCGCAGGCCATATCCTGCTTTTTCAGCCGCCGATGCGCTTACTCGTGATCTGCGTGCTTTCTGTCTCTGTTATCTCTTCTGTTGTCACGTCTGTCTCTGTCATCGTCTTTAAGCTTGGTGACATCCTTGCCGACATCTTTCATGGAGAAGCTGATTCTGCCCATCTTGTCCTTGCCCAGGCAAACAACGGTTACCTGATCACCAAGGGTCAGAACATCCTCTACGCGATTGATTCTCTCTTTGGCGATCTTGGAAATGTGTACCATTCCCTCCTTGCCGGGAGCGAACTCGATGAAAGCGCCGAATTCCTTGATGCTGACAACAGTACCTGTGAAGATCTGTCCTGCCTCAAAGTCGGTGGTGATGATGCGGATCATGTCTACTGCCTTGTCCATCATCTCTTTGTCGGTGCCGCAGATAGATACTGCGCCATCGTCTGTGATGTCGATCTTCACGCCGGTGCGCTCGATGATGGTGTTGATGGTCTTGCCTCTCTGGCCAACCACATCGCCGATCTTGGCCGGATCGATCATGATCTGTACGATCTTCGGTGCATACTTGCCTACTTCTTTTCTCGGCTCAGCGATGCAGGGTGTCATGATCTCGTTGAGGATGTACTCTCTTGCTTCCTTCGTGCGGGCAATGGCCTCCTCGATGATCGGACGGGTCAGGCCGTGGATCTTGATATCCATCTGGATCGCAGTGATACCGTCATGGGTACCTGCCACCTTGAAGTCCATATCGCCGAAGAAGTCCTCCAGGCCCTGGATATCGGTGAGTACGATATAATCATCATCGGTATCTCCGGTCACCAGACCTGTGGAAATACCTGCTACCTGCTTTTTGATGGGCACACCTGCAGCCATCAGGGACATACAGGATGCACACACACTTGCCTGAGAAGTGGAACCGTTGGACTCGAAGGTCTCGGATACGCTTCTGATGGCGTAAGGGAACTCTTCCTCAGAGGGAAGTACCGGCAGCAGCGCACGCTCAGCCAGTGCACCGTGGCCGATCTCACGACGTCCCGGTCCTCTGCTGGGCTTTGTCTCGCCTACGGAGTAGGACGGGAAGTTGTACTGATGCATGTAACGCTTGGAGGTTACGGTCTCGTCCAGGCCATCCAGTCTCTGTGCCTCGGAAAGCGGCGCCAGTGTGGTCACGTTGCAGATCTGTGTCTGTCCTCTGGTGAACATGGCAGAACCGTGTACTCTCGGGATAATATCGATCTCAGCTGCCAGCGGACGGATCTGGTTGATGGCTCTTCCATCCGGGCGCTTGTGGTCTTTCAGGATCATCTTGCGGACGGTCTTCTTCTGGTACTGGTAAACAGCCTCATCCAGAACGGCCAACCACTCTTCGTTATCAGCAAAAGCCTCTGCCAGCCGATCCTTGATGGCGCTGATGTTGGCCTCACGAACCTGCTTCACATCTGTGAATACAGCCTCTTCCATCTGCTCGGGGGTTACGATCTCACGGATGGCTGCAAACAGCTCTTCCGGAACCGCGCAGCTGGTGTAGCTGTGCTTCTCTTTACCGCACTCAGCAACGATCTTGTCGATGAACTCGATAATCTGCTGGTTCAGGGCATGGCCTGCAAAAATAGCCTCGATCATCTTTGCCTCCGGCACTTCGTTGGCGCCTGCCTCGATCATGATCACTTTCTCACGGGTAGATGCAACCGTCAGATGCAGGTCGGACAGCTTGTCCTGTGCATAGCTGGGGTTGAATACAAACTCGCCGTCGATCATGCCTACCTGGCACATGGCGCAGGGGCCGTCAAACGGGATGTCAGAGATTGCCGTTGCGATAGCGGAACCAAGCATGGCAACAACCTCCGGTGCACACTCGGGATCCACAGACATCACCAGGTTGTTCAGGGTCACGTCATTGCGGTAATCCTTCGGGAACAGCGGACGCATGGGACGGTCGATGACACGGGATGTCAGGATCGCATGCTCGGATGCCTTTCCCTCTCTCTTGTTGAAACCTCCGGGGATCTTTCCCGAAGCGTATAATTTCTCTTCATACTCCACGCTCAGAGGGAAGAAATCAATACCGTCTCTGGGCTTCTCGGAAGCGGTTGCAGTGGAAAGAATGGTGGTGTCTCCGTAATGCATGAATGCTGCACCGTTTGCCTGTGCCGCCACTCTGCCAACATCAACAGTCAGTGTTCTTCCGGCCAGTTCCATTGAAAAACTCTTGTACATTTGTTCGTCTCCTTTTCCATAAATTTTGAAAATTTTCGATTATGGCAGAAGATCCCGAAACTACTGAAAAACCCAGGAGCCTTCCTGCTCTTTTCAGTGGTCTCGGACCATTCTTCCACACATAATCCGATCCTTCAGTAACAAAAGAAGCTTGCGTAAAATAAGGGCGGAATGCTCTTCCGCCCTTAAATTTTCAATTACTTTCTGAGTCCTAAGCGCTCAATTAAAGCACGGTATCTCTCAATATCAGTTTTCTTCAGGTATGCCAGTAAGCCTCTTCTCTGACCAACCATCTTCAGAAGACCTCTTCTGGAATGATGATCCTTCGGATGATTCTTTAAGTGCTCAGTGAGCTCCTGAATTCTTGCTGTGAGAACTGCAACCTGAACCTCCGGTGATCCGGTATCGTTCGGTGTTCTTCCATACTCTGCCATAATGGCCTGCTTCTTCTCTTTTGCTATCATAATGTAGCAACCTCCTTAAATAAATTTGATAGACCGCCGAATACTAAGAGAGAGGTCGGAGTGTCCGGTCTCTGAATATCGGCTAAACTCATACCTGGAAAGTATAGCACACTCTTCCCCGCATGTAAAGGATTTATTTCAATAATGATACCACACAGATCGGTGTCCGGTAGTATGCATTGGAAATCTTGATGCCTGTCTTCTTCGAGCTGGCATGTACCACCTGTCCGCCGCCAATATAGATGGCTACGTGGTTGATGGAACCGTTCTTGCCATAGAAGAACAGATCACCCGGCTTCGCCGCCGATGCCTTGATCCTTGTGCCGCAGTTGGCCTGGGCCTTGGAGGAATGGGGCAGGCTGATGCCGTATTTCTTATATACACTCAGTACAAAGCCGGAACAGTCGGCGCCCTTGGTCAGGCTGGTTCCACCCCAGACGTACGGATTGCCGATAAACTGCTTGGCGTAAGCCACCAGGGAGGAACGGTTGTCCGATACCCCGGTCACCTCTGACAGGGTTGCCGCCTTGGGAAGCTCCAGCGCCAGATCCACAAATTCCTTGGATACATAGCCCTCGTCCTCATCCACCGTCACCTTGATCCATTCATCCAGCTCCTCTTCCACCACCAGCTCCTCGCCGATGGGGATGAGGGTCAGCACTTTGGACTCCACGCTGGGTTCAAACCGCACCTTCAACGTGGTGGTGTTCACCGTCGCCATGGTCATGGCCGCCTCCGCTGCCCGGGCATGTGCCTCCTCGCCGGTAAGCAGATATTCCATGCTGACATAGCCCTCCACTCTGCCGGATTTGATCTTTGCCCAGCCGTCGTCGGTGGTCTCCAGCACCTCGCAGCCGCTGTTTTTTACCATGGTACCCACCAGAGACGCATTCTCCTTTGGCTCCTTTCGGATGTTCAGATGATTCTGTACGTTGGCCACGCCCAGATTCGTATAGCCGTAGCTCTCTTCCATTCCTGTCTGCGGATTGAGCACGCCGTCGATCATGTCCACCGCTTCATCCGCAGATGTATGCTCGGTCAGCTCCTCCATCACCGCCGTCATACCGGCCCGAAAGCCGGACGCCTGCACGTCCAGAGAAGTTCCTGTATACAATACCGCGCCTGCCAGTAACAGACAGACCGGCTGTTTCCATGTTTTCATCGGCACCTCCTGTTACTCCTGATCTTCATCAAGAATAGAGAACGCGATATTGGTAGCATGGTCTGCCACACGCTCCAGCCCGGAGATCACATCTGAGAAAATCATACCCGCTTCCGGGGTACATTCATTTCTCGTCAGACGTTCTACGTGGGACTGCTGATACTGCCGCTCCATCTCGTCAATGTGCTCCTCCAGATCCAGGATCTCTTCCATATGCTCCCGGTTGTTGTGAGAAAACATATCAATGGAATACCGCAGGATGGTCAGTACGCGCTCCAGCATCTCGCCCATCTCATGCTGGGCCTCCTTGCTGAACGTCACATTCTCCTCCATCCGCATCTTGGCCGCATCCGCCAGATTCTCCGCGTGATCACCGATCCGCTCGATATCGTTGACCACATGGAACAGGCCGCCGATGCTCTTGGCGTCATCCACCGGAATGGTCATCTGGCTCACCTTCACGAGATAATCCGTGATGGAGTGGTTCAGATAGTCAATATATTTTTCCACCTGATAAACCTTCGTGATGTCTTCCTCATCCAGGGTGATCAGGCAGTTCATGCCTCTGTTCAGGTTCTCAGAAGCCATCTGTCCCATGCGCTCCAGCTCTCTTGTCACTTCCACAACAGCCGTTGCCGGGGAAAAGATGTTCTTCCGGCCGATGTACATGAGCTGATACTCACTGTCATCCGTCTTCTTGTCCTCACCGGGCACAACCAGGTAGGTCGCCTTTACGATCAGCTTCGCAAAGGGGAACAGCACAATTACCTGGAAAATCTTGAAGAAGGAATGGGCATTTGCCACACATCTGCCGATATTGCCGCCGGATACTGCCATGATGGTAGATTCCACCCAGCCGCCGAACAGCGACAGGATCACCACCATGATGATCGTACCGAACACATTAAAAAGGAAATGGATCATTGCCGCACGCTTGGCATCCTTCTTTCCGCTTAAGGAAGCAAGGAGCGCCGACGTACAGGCACCGATATTACAGCCCAGGATCACATAAAAACAGATACCGAGGCCCAGAAGTCCCTGCTGTGCCATCAGCAGCAGAATGCTGACCGTTACCGAAGAGCTCTGAATGATCGCTGTAATCAGAAATCCGATAAAAATCGCCAGGAACCGGTTGTTCAAAGTCGAAAGTGCATTGACGATCAGCGGAGAATTCCGCAGATCCGACATACTGCCGGACATAATACTCAGTCCCATGAAAAGCACGCCAAATCCCAGGATAACTTCTCCGATCTTGTTGATGACGGGCTTCTTGCAGAACATCACCATGATGACACCGGCCATCAGAAATACCGGCGCCGCCTCCGATAGGTTAAAGGCTACCAGCTGCGAGGTGATCGTCGTACCGATATTGGCACCCATGATCACACCGGCCGCCTGATACAGGTTCATAAGTCCCGAGTTTACAAAGCTGACGACCATGACTGTCGTGGCACTGGAAGACTGGATGATCGCACAGAACACAATACCCACCAGCGTACCCATCAGCTGGTTCTTTGTGAAAAATTCAAGAATTCCGCGAAGCTTTGCGCCGGCTGCCTTCTCCAGACCGTCGCTCATCAGTTTCATGCCGTACAGGAAAAATCCAAGACCGCCCATCAGTGATAATACAATCCCTATGTCCATGTTCTCTCCTTTTATCTGCCGTAACAGAATATATTTTTTACCCAAACTTTACAATTCACAGTTAATACTTTAATATATTCTTTCAAAAGTTACAAGCAGTTTTTATCGGTTCGCTTTTTCTGCAAAAAATTTCTTCCCAAATTCCATATCTTTATGCATTTGTACTTTCAGCTCATCCAGAGACGCAAATTTCATCTCCGGCCGCTCAAAGGTGTACAGCTCTACCGTGATATTCTTGCCGTACAGGTCACCGGAAAAATCGAACAGGAAGGTCTCTATGCCTCTGGCGTTGCCCTCACTGACCGTAGGCTTCGTGCCGATATTGCTGATGCCCTCATACCGTTTTCCATCCACGATGGTCTTCGTGGCATACACGCCGTTGGGCGGCAGCAGCTTGTGTTCCGGCGGGAACAGGTTGGCAGTGGGCATGTCCAGCTTTGTGCCGCCCAGATGGTTGCCGTGTTCCACCGTTCCGCTGATGCGGTATGTGTAGCCCAGCAGGAAATCTGCCAGCTCCATATTCCCCTTGGCGATCTCCTCCCGCACATAGGTGCTGCTGATGTCCCGGCCCTGATACTGCACCTTCTCCACAATATCCACTTCATAGCCGTATACCGGTGCCAGCTTCTGCAGCAGTTTGTAGTCGCCTCTCCGGTTATGGCCGAACCCGCAGTCTGTCCCTGCCACGATATATCTGGCTTTCAGTCTGCCTACCAGTACCTCTTCCACAAAACGCTCCGGCTCCATGGACATGATCTCCGGCACGAAAGGACATTCGATGAGATAATCGATGCCCTGTTCCTCCAGCATCTGGCAGCGCTCCTCGTTGGTCACCAGCGTGTCCATGCCCTTGCCGGACAGCTTCGCGCCCGGCGGTACATCAAAGGTAAAAACAACTGCTTTTACGCCATCTTTCTTTTTCTCGCACACAAGATGCAGAAGCTTCTGATGGCCCACATGAAGTCCGTCAAATTTTCCAATGGTCACCACAGACGGCTCTTCAATGGAAAAATCGGTTGTCCCTTTTATATATTCCATGTTTTTTCACTCCAAAAATAATTTCACCGGATGAAAATCCCCCCGGCTTTTTCTGTATTCATAAATCCCGGTAAAACCCTGGTTCCGGCCATAGACCCGCACCTGCTGTCCGTCCGCCAGTTCTCCCGGCATTTCCGTGAAATGCTCCGGCAAAAGCACATTGCCGTTGTCCGCAAACCGGTACAGCTCCGGCCGCACGGACAGCGACGGATCGTCCAGGAACAGCTGGTCGGAGGACAGAATCAGTTCCTCTGCCCGTCCCTCTTTCGCATAAGCTTCGATCTCGGACAGACGGTATGCTTCCTCCAGGCCAAACCGGCCCACACGGGTGCGCAGCAGCGACTCCATACAGCCGCCGCAGCCCAGCTTCTCGCCGATGTCCTGGCAGAGTGTCCGGATATAGGTGCCCTTGGAACAGTGCACCCGCATCCGCACCCGGGGCAGCTCCACCGACAGGATATCGATGGAATGGATGGTCACCCGCCTTGCCGCGCGTTCCACCTCCACACCCTTTCGTGCCAGCTCATACAGCTTCTTGCCGTTGACCTTTAACGCCGAGTACATGGGCGGCACCTGGTCATAGGCGCCGACAAAGCTCTGCACCGCTTCCCGCACGGCCGCTTCGCTGACCGTCACCGGATGTTCCTCCAGGATCGTGCCCGAGCAGTCCTGGGTATCGGTGACCTGGCCCAGCAGCAGTACCGCCTCATATTCCTTATCCTGATCCGTCAGAAGGGCACACAGCTTCGTGCCTTTGGCCACACAGACCGGCAGCACGCCCTCCGCATCCGGATCCAATGTCCCGGTATGGCCGATCTTGCGCTCCCTTAAAATACCTTTCAGCTTCGCCACCACGTCAAAGGAGGTAAAGCCTTTTTCTTTATATACGTTGATGATTCCGCTTTTCACGATCTGTGCTCCCCGTCAAGCTGTCTGGCGATATGCCCGGTCAGATTGTTGATCACATCATGGATGGAGCCCTGCATCGTACAGCCGGCTGCCTTCACATGGCCGCCGCCGTTATAGTATACTGCAATTTTGCTCACATCCACCGCGCCGTTGGAACGCATGCTCACCTTGTACTCCTGGATCGCTGTCTCATAGAGGAAGATCGCCACCTCCACACCCTTGGTGTTGCGCAGCTGGCTGACAATGCCCTCCAGATCCCGGGAGTCCACACCGTAGAATTCCATATCCTTTTTGCGGATGACGCTGACGATCACCTGTCCGTCGCACACCAGCATGCTTTCCATCAGTGCCCGGCCCAGGATCTGGTTCTGCAGGTACGTTTTCTGATAAAAGCTTTCCTCAATGATCCGCGTAAAGGGCACGCCCTTCTCCATCAGCTTTGCCGCGATCTGCATGGTCTTCGGCGTGGTATTGCTGTACTGGAACACGCCGCAGTCGTTGATAAGACCGGTATACAGCGCTTCCGCCACTGCCAGACTCATTTTTTCCGGATTCAGCAGTTCGTATAAGATCTCACAGGTGGCACAGGCCGCAGGATCGATGACATACTGCTCGCCCAGCCCGGTGTTGCTGATGTGGTGATCCACACAAATGCGTTTTTTCGCGCTGTCAAAATAGCGGACAGCCGCTCCCAGGCGCTCCCGGTCGCCGCAGTCCAGCGCCAGGAACGCATCGTAGGTTTTATTTTCTTCACAGGAATGGTGAATATCCTCTGTTCCCTTCAGGAAATCCAGGGATTCCGGGATCTCCTGCAAATACACATCCACCTGGATCTGGGGCATATTTTCCCGCACATAATTGTAAACCGCCATGCAGGAGCCCACACAGTCCCCGTCAGGGCGCACATGGCCTGCGATGGCCAGGCTTTTCACACCCGCAAGACACGCTTCCAATGCATTAAAGTTCTTCACTGTCCGTCGCACGCTCCTGTTCTTCCTCAGCCTCCCGCACCACGTCTTTGTTCACGTCGTTGATCAGCTTGGACATGTTGACACCGTACTCGATGGACTGATCCAGGATAAACCGGATCTGCGGTGTGTTTCTCAGGTTTACCGTGTGCGCCAGCTTCGTGCGGATGTAGCCCTCCGCACTCTTTAAGCCTGCCAGGGTATCCTTCTGTGCCGCTTCGTCGCCCAGTACGCTGATATATGCTTTACAGCTTTTCAGATCCGGTGCCACCTCCACCGCCACGACAGATGTCATGGGGTGGATGCGGGGATCCTTGATCTCACCGCGGATAATGTTGCTCAGCTCTTTTAAAACCTCGCCATTGATCCTTGTATTCTTAATGCTGTTCTTTCTCATGTTGTCGTCCTCCTTCGGAGGCAGCCTTCTAGCGCGGTACCTCCACCATAATATACGCTTCTACCTGGTCAAGCTCCTGAAGATCGTTGAACTTCTCGAATACCAGACCACACTCATAACCGGCTTTTACTTCTTTCACATCATCCTTGAACCGCTTCAGAGATGCCAGCTCGCCCTCGTAGATCTGCTCGCCCTCTCTGGTGATGCGCACCTTGCAGCCTCTCTGGAAGGAACCATCCAGCACATAGGAACCGGCAATGGTACCCACGCCGGAAGCTTTGAACAGCTGACGTACCTCTGCGTGACCGATGACCTTCTCCTCGAAGACCGGATCCAGCATACCCTTCATGGCAGCCTCCACATCCTCGATGGCATTGTAGATGACACGGTACAGACGCAAGTCTACGCCCTCCTGCTCTGCGATGTTCTTCGCGGTTGCATCCGGACGCACGTTAAAGCCGATGATGATGGCGTTGGATGCGGATGCCAGGCTCACATCGGACTCGTTGATGGCACCCACGCCGCCGTGGATGATCTTGACAACGACTTCCTCATTGGACAGCTTCACAAGACTCTGCTTGATGGCCTCCACGGAACCCTGTACATCTGCTTTTACAATAATATTCAGTTCTTTGACATTGCCGGCCTGGATCTGGCTGAACAGATCATCCAGAGACATTCTGGACTTGGTGTCCTCCAGAAGCTTCTCTCTGCCCTGAGAAATAAATGTCTCGGCAAAGCTTCTTGCCTCTTTCTCTGTTTTCAGGGAAACGAAGATCTCGCCTGCATTGGGCACATCGGAAAGTCCCAGAATCTCCACAGGAGTGGACGGGCCTGCCTCTTTCACTCTTCTTCCCTTGTCATCCATCATGGCACGGACTTTACCGTGGCAGGCGCCTGCCGCGATGGGATCGCCCACATGCAGCGTACCCTTCTGTACGAGAACAGTAGCCACAGGGCCCTTGCCCTTATCCAGCTCTGCCTCGATGACAAGACCTCTTGCCTCACGCTTCGGATTGGCTTTCAGCTCATGCATCTCTGCGGTCAGAAGCAGCATCTCCAGCAGGGTGTCGATGCCCTCGCCGGTCTTAGCGGACACCGGTACGAAAATGGTGCTGCCGCCCCAGTCTTCCGGGATCAGCTCGTACTCGGACAGCTCCTGTTTCACGCGGTCCACGTTGGCACTGGGCTTATCGATCTTGTTGATGGCAACGATGATCTCAATGCCTGCTGCCTTGGCATGGCTGATAGCCTCAATGGTCTGGGGCATCACGCCGTCGTCTGCTGCAACGACCAGGATGGCGATATCCGTGGAATTGGCACCACGCATACGCATGGCGGTAAATGCCTCATGTCCCGGAGTATCCAGGAAGGTGATGCGCTGTCCGTTGTATTTGATGACGGATGCACCGATGTGCTGGGTGATGCCACCGGCCTCACCGCTGATGACGTTCGTGTGACGGATGGCATCCAGCAGGGAAGTCTTACCATGGTCTACGTGACCCATGACACAGACTACCGGCGGTCTGGGAACCATATCCTTCTCATCTTCCTCGTCCTCCCGCAGCAGCTCCTCGATCACATCTACCTTTTCCTCCGGCTCTGCGATACAGTTGTATTCCAGGGCGATCTCCTCTGCCTTCTCGTAGGTGATCTCCTGGTTTACGGTTGCCATGACGCCCTGCAGGAACAGCTTCTTGACGATGGCTGCGGGCTGTACCTTCAGCGCATCTGCCAGTTCCTTGATGGTCAGTGTCTCCGGAAGGGTAACGGTGCGGATCTCGTCTTCCTTCTTCTCCACCGGCTTGGGCATCTGGAAACCGTTCTTCTTCGGTTTGTTCTTCAGATTTGTCAGGTTATCTCTCTCCTGCTCCTTGCGCTCCCGGTTCTGACGTTCTCTGTTGGCTTTCTCCTTGTAAGCGCGCTTTTCGCTGTTGGCGCGCTCTGCGTTTGCATGATCCAGTGCTGCCCGATCCAGTGCTGCCCGGTCATCGTTATTGCCGCCGCGTCCGCCGGAACGTCCCTGGAAGCCGCCCTGGCCTCCCTGACGGTTGCCGCCGAAGGAACCACCGCCCTGGCGATTGCCGCCGAAATTGCGGTCTCCGCCCTGCCGATTGCCGCCAAAACTTCTCTCGCCGCCCTGCCGGTTGCCGTAGGGTCTGTCTCCATCCTGACGGTTGCCATACGGTCTGTCTCCACCCTGGCGGTTGCCATATGGTCTGTCTCCGTTCTGACGGTTGCCGTACGGTCTGTCGCCCTCCTGCCGATTGCCATAGGGCCGGTCACCGCCCTGGCGGTTGCCATACGGCCGGTCGCCACCCTGGCGGTTACCGTACGGTCTGTCTCCATTCTGACGGTTGCCGTACGGTCTGTCTCCGTTCTGACGGTTGCCATACGGTCTGTCTCCGCCCTGGCGGTTGCCATACGGTCTGTCTCCGTTCTGACGGTTGCCGTACGGTCTGTCGCCCTCCTGACGGCTACCTGCGGGACGATCCGTCTTCGGGCTCTCTGTTCTCGCTGCCCCTTCTGTCTTTGCCGGTACCTCTGCTGCCGGTGTCACAGCTGCCTTGGGCGCCTCTGTTTTTGCCGCAGCCGGTTTTGCTGCCGGTGTCTCTGCCTTCGGTGCTTCTGCCTTCACAGTCTCACTCTTTGCTGCCGGTGCCGCAGCCGGTCTTGCAGCTGCTGCGCCTGCCGGGCGGTTGGAGGCGCCGTTTCTGACACCCATCGGCGGTTTCAGGTTGGTCCGGCTGTTCTGCGGATTATACACGGAAACATATTTCTTTTTCCGAACGACCTGGCCTTCCGGTCTGGCCGGTGCTGCGGCACCGGTCTCTGTTGTTTTCTTCACTTCTTTTGTTTCTTTCTTCTCTTCCATCTTTCCTGCCGGTTCTTCCTTCCCTGCTGTAGTCTGTTTATGGTAATAATTTTTCACCAGCTTCACATCATCCTCTGTCAGGGTGCTCATATGGCTCTTGACTTCGATCTTGTTGTCGCTGAGTATCTGCATAATGTCTTTGTTTGGTTTATCTAATTCTTTTGCCAGTTCATGTACTCTTATTTTAGACACATTCACTACCTCCTATATTCAGTTGTCACTTTCCGTAAGCTTCAGTATCGCTTTGGCGAAGCCGTCCTGTGTCACCGCTACCGATGCCCGGAACTGCTTTCCGATGGCATGCCCCAGTGTCTCTTTGTCTGCGAAAACAATCATCGGCACGTGATAATAGGCACACATGTTACTGAAACTCTTTTTTGTATTATCAGATGCGTCCTCTGCCACCACCACGAGGGCAGCTTTATGCTCCTTTACCGCTTTCTCGGTGGAAAACTCGCCGCTCACCAGATTTCCTGATTTGGCGGACAGTCCCAGAAGGGACAGCACCTTTTTCTCCATTACAGGCATTTCAGTTCCTCCCTCAGTGCGTCATAAACCTCAGAAGGGATCTTCACCTTCAGGGAGCGCTCCAGACCTTTGTTTTTCACTGCTTTTTCCAGGCAGTCCATACTGCGGCACAAATATGCCCCTCTGCCGTTTTTCTTGCCGGTGGCATCCAGTGTGATCTCCCCCTCTGCCGTTTTCAGAACCCGGATCATCTCCTTCTTGTTCTTCATCTCCTGACAGCCGGTGCACTGGCGCATCGGAACCTTTCTGACCGTCGTACTCATATTCTCTCACTCCCCGCTTCATTTATCATGCCTGCATTTTTTCCCGGATTATGCTTCTGTATCTTCGTTCTCTCCCTGCTCCTCATAGCCTTCGCCGTCAGCCGGTGCATCCTCGTACCCGGCCTCCGGGTCATATCCTTCCGGATACTCGTACTCCTCGTACTCCTCGTTCTCATCGAACTCTTCCATGAAGCCCTCGATCTCTCTTGCCTGGGTCTCGCTCTTGATGTCGATCTTGAAACCGGTCAGGCGGGCTGCCAGACGGGCATTCTGTCCTTCCTTACCGATGGCAAGAGACAGCTGATAATCCGGCACAACGACCTTGGCGGTCTTCTCCTCGTCATCTGCCATAACGAATACGACCTTGGCCGGGCTTAATGCATTCTCAATGAGGATGGCCGGGTTGTCGCTCCAGTTGATGATGTCGATCTTCTCTCCTCGCAGCTCGTTGACGATGGCGTTGACTCTGGCACCGTTCATGCCGACGCAGGCACCCACCGGATCTACATCCGGGTCGTTGGACCATACGGCGATCTTTGTACGGGAACCGGCCTCTCTGGCAATGCTCTTGATCTCTACGGTGCCGTCCCGAACCTCTGTCACCTCAGACTCGAACAGACGCTTTACCAGCTCCGGATGGGTTCTGGACACAAGGATCTTCGGTCCCTTGGTAGTGTCTTTCACTTCCAGGATATATACTTTGATACGCTCGGTGGGACGGAATACCTCGCCCTTCACCTGCTCATTTTCCATGAGCACGGCATCTGCTTTGCCTAAGTTGATGCTGACGTTTCTGCCGTTATACCGCTGCACGATACCGGTCACCACGTCGCGCTCTTTTCCATAGTACTGATTGAACAGCGCTTTTCTCTCTTCCTCGCGGATCTTCTGCAGGATCACGTTCTTGGCATTCTGAGTGGCGATCCGGCCAAACTCCTTGGACTTGATCTCCACGTTCACAATGTCGCCCACCTCATAGCGGGAATCCATCATCTTTGCCTTCTCCAGCGCGATCTGCTCTGCCGGATCCTCTACCTCTTCTACAACGGTCTTCTCCGCATATACTGCAAAATCACCGGTCTCGCGGTTGATGTTCACATGGACGTTGTCAGCCTTGCCGAAATGGTTCTTACAGGCTGTCAGCAGGGAATTCTCAATGGCCTCCAAAAGGGTGTCCTTGCTGATATTTTTTTCTTTTTCCAGTATATCCAAAGCTTCAATCAATTCTTTGTTCATGATATTTATCCTCCTGTCTCATCTCTTTTTCTAATCGTTCTCATCTTTACGCAACAGTTCAGACGCGCCATTCGCAAAACCGCATCTTCGATGCTTTCCGCTGCTTTGCAGCTCATTTTTGCTCATTTTCCGGCGCTCCGTTCATGCCTGCACTCGCTCAGCTCTCCGTGCAAGCACGGCCGCTGTTCTTCGTTTGTCATGACTGAACTGTTGCTAAAAATCAAATGCCAACCTAATCAGCGCGATGTCTGCCCGCGCGAATGTCTGCTCTTCTTCTGTATCGGTCACGATGGTGACGGTATCTGCATCCCAGGCTTTTAAGATGCCGGTAAATTCCTTCTGATGGTTCTGGGCACGATATAAGCGGATCTCCACTTCTTCCCCGATGCTTCTTGCAAAGTCCTTGTCTTTCTTCAACGGACGGCCCAGTCCCGGGGAGCTGACCTCCAGGATATAGGCATCGTCGATGAAATCTTTCTCATCCAGAAGATCAGAAAAGGCTCTGCTGACAACCTCACAGTCATCTACGTTGATGCCACCGGGCTTGTCAATATAGGCTCTCAGATACCAGTTGGCCCCTTCTTTTACATATTCCACATCCACCAGTTCAAAATGGTGTTCCTCAATCAGAGGCGTGATCAGTTCCTCCGCTTTCTGCTCGATCATTTCTCTTTTCGTCATATGCACACCTCCTTCATGCTCTCTTTCTCTGTTTTTTCTCTACACGGAATGAGAGTGGACTTTCGCCCACTCTCATCTAGTTACCTTTATCATCTTTTTCATTCTAACACTTCCCGAAAGGAAATGCAAGCCTTTTTATTACCCTCTCACTTTCACGCCCTTGGTGTCCCGCTTGCCCAGCCGCAGCTTGTTCAGCAGCAGCTCCTTGTCCTTCCAGCTGATGGCCACATCCATGCCCGGTACCAGCAGATATACCTGCTCGATCCGGTCGTTCTCTGCCAGACGGATGCCACGGACACCGGCCGCTGCCTTCTTTTTCTCCGGGATCTCTTCCAGCGCAAATTTCAGGAACACGCCCTGGGCGGACTGGAGCACGATCTGGCCCTGATCCTCCAGGCATTCCACGCTCACCAGCTGATCTTCCGGCAGCAGCTTGGTGGCCGCCACCGTCCGCTTGGCCACGTCAAATTCTTCGCCGTCCACCAGCTTGCACATGCCCATGGCAGTGACAAACAAAAGCTTCTTCAATTTCATCTCCTGCACCGGTGCCACGCAAAGGATCTGCTCCTGGGTGCTGTCGTAATTGCTCAGGTTATCGATGGGAATGCCCTTGTCCCGGAACTTGCCCAAAGGCAGGTCGCTGACTTTCACCGTATGCATCCGTCCAATGTCTGTAAATACTGCCAGCCGGTCGGTGTTCATGCAGCGGAGGATGGTGCGGTTCTCCGCCTGGGCAGCCTCCTGGTTGCGCTCGTAGGTGGACGGATCCACGCTGCGGATGTATCCGAACCGATCCATAAGGATGACCACCTCGGCCTCCTCCGGTTTCTTTTCCTCATAAACAGCCGCCTGGGCATTTTCAATGGAAGTCCGGCGGGGCTGTGCATATTCTTTCTTGATCTGCAGCAGGTCTTTTTTGATGACTGCTGCCATGGAACTGTAATTGTTCAAAATATCCTCGTAGGTGGCAATGTTTTTCATGGTTGCCGCATGCTCCTTCTGCAGGGCGTCGATCTCCAGGCCAATGAGCTTGTACAGGCGCATTTCCAGAATGGCTGTTGCCTGCCGCTCAGTAAAATGCAGGCTCTTCGCCAGCTTTTCCGCGCTGCGGGTACGGAATTTGATGCCCTCGGTCTCACCCTCGATGAGGCACTGCTTTGCCTGCTTGAGGTTTTTGCTGCCCCGGAGGATCTCGATGATCACATCAATGACATCCACCGCCTTGATGAGGCCTTCCTGCACCTCCCGCTTTTCCCGCTCCTTGCCCAGCAGCGTCTCATATTTCCGGCCTGCCAGCTCGAACTGGAATTCCACATGGTGACGGATCACATCTTTTAAGCCCAGGGTCTCCGGCCGCCCGTCTGCCACCGCCAGCATGTTCACGCCGAAGGTATCCTCCAGCCGGGTCTTTTTATATAGAAGGTTCTTGAGATTTTCCACATCTGCGCCCTTTTTCAGCTCCAGCACAATGCGGATGCCCTCTTTGGACGACTGGTTGGAGATATCCACGATATCCGACGTTTTCTTCGTCTCCACCAGCGCACAGATGTCATTCAAAAACTTGCCGATGTTGGCACCGATCATGGGGTACGGGATCTCGGTGATGACCAGCTTCTGCCGGCCGCCCTTTTCGGCCTCCACCTGCACCCGGCCCCGGATACGGATCTTGCCCACACCGCTCTCATAGACGGAAAGCAGCTCATCCTTGTTCACCACAATGCCGCCGGTGGGGAAATCCGGCCCCTGGATATACTGCATCAGCTGTTCCGTGGTGATGGCCTCGTTATCCATGTAGGCGATGACCGCGTCCACCGTTTCCCCCAGATTGTGGGGCGGAATGCTGGTAGCCATACCGACGGCAATGCCGTCCGCGCCGTTGACCAGCAGATTGGGGATCCGCACCGGCAGCACCGTGGGCTCCCGCTCTGTCTCGTCGAAGTTTGGCATAAATTCCACGGTATTTTTGTCCAGATCCTGTAAAAAAACCTCCTGGGTCACTTTGGCCAGTCTGGCCTCCGTGTATCGCATGGCAGCCGCCCCGTCTCCCTCAATGGAGCCGAAATTGCCGTGGCCGTCCACCAGCGGCAGCCCCTTCTTGAAATCCTGGGACATGACCACCAGGGCATCATAGATGGAGCTGTCCCCGTGGGGATGGTATTTACCCATGGTATCGCCCACGATACGGGCGCTTTTTCGATAAGGCCGGTCATAGCGGATGCCCAGCTCATACATATCATAAAGGGTCCTGCGCTGTACCGGTTTCAGACCGTCCCGGACATCCGGCAGCGCCCGGGAAATAATAACGCTCATGGCATAATCAATGTACGATTTCTGCATGATCTCGGAATATTCTGTTTTGATAATCTGTTCCTGCATAACGCTTCCTCCTTAGACATCCAGCTGCGCATCCGACGCGTGTTCATAAATAAACGTCCGGCGGGGCGGCACTTCCGTTCCCATGAGCATCTCCGTCACCTCGGAGGCCATTCTGGCGTCCTCGATCTCCACCAGCTTCAGGATCCGGGTCTCCGGATTCAGCGTGGTCTCCCACAACTGCTGGGCGTCCATCTCACCGAGACCTTTGTACCGCTGCAGGGTAAAAGGCCCCTTGTGGCGCTTCCGGTACCGCTCCAGTGCCTTGTCATCGTACAGATACTCTTCCTGTCCCCGGGAAGGGATGGCCTTGTAAAGAGGCGGCATGGCGATATACACATGCCCCTCGTAGATCAGCTCCGGCATAAACCGGTAAAATAATGTCAAAAGCAGGG
This sequence comes from Oscillospiraceae bacterium Marseille-Q3528, assembly GCA_018223385.1. Classification (GTDB taxonomy): domain Bacteria; phylum Bacillota; class Clostridia; order Lachnospirales; family Lachnospiraceae; genus JAGTTR01. The sequence goes on along the minus strand of JAGTTR010000002.1, from coordinate 3,456 downwards.
TGCAGATGTGAGCCCCGTCCACGTCCGCATCGGCCATGAGCACGATCTTGTCGTAGCGGAGTTTGGTGATATCAAAATCATTGCCGTAGCCTTCGGAAAAGCCGCAGCCAAAGGCATTGATCATCGTCTTGATCTCCGCGTTGGCCAGCACCTTGTCAATGCTGGCTTTCTCCACGTTCAAAATCTTGCCGCGGATGGGCAGGATCGCCTGGAACTGCCGGTTTCTGGCGGTCTTGGCAGAGCCGCCGGCAGAATCTCCCTCTACAATGAAGATCTCACATTTCTTCGCATCCCGACTCTCGCAGTTGGCCAGCTTGCCGTTGGAATCAAAGGAATACTTCTGCTTTGTCAGCAGGTTGGTCTTGGCCCGCTCCTCGGTTTTGCGGATCTTGGCCGCCTTCTCCGCACTGCCCAGCACGATTTTCAGTGTTTCCAGATTCCGGTCAAAATAGCGCACGATCTCATCGCCGGTCACCTTGCCGGTGGCCTTGGCCGCATCCTGGTTATCCAGCTTCGTCTTTGTCTGTCCCTCAAACCGGGGCGCCGGATGCTTGATGGAGATGACCGCCGTCATGCCGTTTCGGATGTCCGCGCCGGTGAAATTGGCATCCTTTTCCTTCAAAATGCCCAGTTCCCGGGCATAGGTATTCATCACCGCCGTAAACGTTGTCTTGAAGCCGGTAATGTGTGTGCCGCCCTCGGCATTGTAAATGTTGTTGCAGAAGCCCAGCACGTTTTCATGGAATTCATTGACATACTGCACCGCCGCTTCCACGGTGATGCCATCACTGGTCCCTGTGAAATAGATCACATCGTGGAGCACTTCTTTATTTTTATTCAGGTCTTTGACAAAACCGATGATACCGTCGGGCTCGTGATACACGATCCGCTCCGGCTCCTCCATCCGCCGATCCTCAAACACAATGGTCAGCTTCGGGTTCAGGTAAGCGGTCTCATGCAGGCGGCTTTTCACCTCGTCCGCCTTAAACCGTACCTTTTCAAAAATCTCGTCATCCGGCAGGAAATTGATCTTCGTTCCGGTCTCCTTCGTCCTGCGAAGCCTGGGCAGCAGGCCGTTTTCCAGCTCCAGCGTCGGAATGCCCCGCTCATACCGGTCGTGATGCACCCAGCCATCCCGGCTCACCTCAATGTCCAGATACCGGGACAGGGCATTGACAACAGAGGAACCAACGCCGTGCAGACCACCGCTGGTCTTGTACACCGAGTCGTCAAACTTGCCGCCCGCATGGAGAGTCGTGAACACAAGACGTTCTGCGGAAACCCCCTTCTCATGCATATCCACCGGAATGCCGCGGCCATTGTCGATGACGGTGGCCGATCCATCCTTTTCCAGAAAAACTTCAATGTGATCGCAGAATCCCGCCAGATGCTCGTCCACGGAATTGTCCACGATCTCATAGATCAGATGGTTCAATCCTTTTCTGGAAACGCTGCCGATATACATGCCCGGGCGTTTTCGCACCGCCTCCAGGCCTTCCAGCACAGAAATACTTCCCGCATCATATGTTGTCCCTTTGCTCATACCTGCCTTCTCTCCTCACTTACCAAAAAGCTGCGCCCGACCTTTTTTTGCCTGCCAGACCCGCCTCCGGACAGCTTCCTTCGGGTGCCACGCAGCATAATATAGCGCCAATGCAATGCATTGACGCTATTACAAATTCTTCTATTATATTATAAGAAAACCTGTGGAAAAGTCAATCATTCAGCTGTACTTCCACAAAATCCCCCAGCGCATGAGGTACTTCGATGCACAGAATGATCTTGCCATCCTTCTTGTAGGAGTAGCCGTTGGGATATGCATCCGGATTGGCATAATCAATATCAAACTCCTCAAAGTAATCCGTCTCCACCAGGTCTTCACTCGTATTGACAAACTCCTGGAAATCCTTCACATCCAGCTCCGTGTTCACCAGCGTATACCCGTTCTCCCTGGTAAATGCACCCACCACATTGTAGGTGTTCACAAAATCAGACAGCCGCAGACCGTCGCCGCTTGTCATATCAATGTTGAACGTCTCCATATAGGAATAGGGATGCGCTGCGCCCTGCTCGTAAGCGCTCACCCGGTAAACGATGGACAGCAGATCCTCCGTCGCGGTGGCCACCTCGTAAGTCAGCGTGTACTCGGAAGTCTCCCCGTCCAGATATTCCAGATCCTTCTTGGCGTACTGCTCGAAAATATCATTCCACTCTTCCTCTGTGTAGGAATTGTGCACGTTCACCAGCTGCGGATAGGAAATCGCAATGTTTCCATCCTTGTAGTCCACAGTCTCTATCGTATAGGAAGTGAGCTGATACCAGGTCAGATCCCAGTCATACAGCATATGGCCGGTCTCCAGCTGCTGTCCTTCCACTGTCAACCGCAGGCTGTCCGCCTGATATGCGTCCAGAAACGTATCCGTCAACGCCGCGATCACCACGTACTCGCCATCTGTTCCCATGGAAGATGCGTAGGCACCAAAAGCCTCCGACAGATCCAGCACGACGATCTTCTGACTATTTTCTTCCTTTACGGTACAGCTGTTGGCCTTCGTATCCTCTGTGACGATGTTCTCCTGGGCCAGCTGTTCCAGAAGGAACTCCGGTGTCAGCTTCTCCGCTTCCACCGTTCTCTCATCCAGGCCGTCTCCCATCTCGTTGCTGTAATAAATGTTGATCTTTATCTTTCCGGACGCTGTCTGCTGATCCGCCGTATTCTCCGAAACGGCAGTCTCGCTCTCCTGTGCATTTCCCGCAGAAGCGGCGCTGTCCTCCTCTTTTGTCTGATCTGTGGATGTCTGCTCTGCTCCACAGGCACAAAGCACGGATGCTGTAAGAATAAGCGCCAGAATCTTTCCCAGCCTTCTCTTTCTCATATCATCTGCCCTCCTGTTATAAAAATCATTTGAATATTTCTTTTATGCTTATTATACCATGAACCCCAAATAACGCATATGGTTTTTCTAAAAGTTTCCCTTACGATTTCCTTAAACGTAAAAAAACCCGGAAGTTATTCAACTTCCGGGCCTGTCTAGTAGCTGGTAGGGGAATCGAACCCCTGTTTCCGCCGTGAGAGGGCGGCGTCTTAACCGCTTGACCAACCAGCCATGTTCTTGCGACTTGTTTATCATACATCATCTCTGAGGAAAATGCAAGTGTTTTTTTAATTTTTTATAATTTTTATTTTTTTCGAACGATTGCGGCGATTCAATGTCCACCAGGTCCGCTTCCTCCGCAATTTCCTGTCATACAAAAAAACTCGAAAGCCATTCAACTTTCGAGTCTGTATAGTAGCTGGTAGGGGAATCGAACCCCTGTTTCCGCCGTGAGAGGGCGGCGTCTTAACCGCTTGACCAACCAGCCATATCCTTGCGACTTGTTTATCATACATCATCTTTCATGAAAATACAAGCACTTTTTTCAATTTTTCTAATATTCTTCTATTTGATTTATTTT